>CAYNYG010000030.1:0-47864 GCA_964401365.1 uncultured Planctomycetales bacterium
GGTTGCCCAAGGCCGAAGACGTCAAGGCCGGCTGCATCGCCTACAAGATCGCCGCGCACGCCGGCGACATCGCCCGCGGCATCCGCGGCGCGCGGCAATGGGACGACGACCTGAGCAAGGCCCGCGCGGCGCTCAACTGGCCGCTGCATTTCGAGCTCGCCTTCGACGGTGAGACCGCCCGCGCGCTGCACGACGAAGACCTGGAAGTCGACACCGACTTCTGCGCCATGTGCGGCCACGACTGGTGCAGCATGCGCATCAGCAAGGAGATCAGCGACTGGGCCAGCGGCAAGGCCGAGGGTTACGTGCCCCTGAAGGTGGCCTCCCCGTCGCCGGGGCTGACGCCCGAGCAGGTCGCCTTTCTCGCGCAGCGCGGCAAGAAGCACGATTGCCACAGCGACATCGTGGCGGATGACGACGAGGCGCAGCGCGCGCAGCGCCGCTACGTCGACGCCCACGTGCCGCTGGGTTGATACGCTTACGACCCGCGGAGGACGGCGCGCGGGCTGGCGGTCCTTCCTCGGCTTCTCCGGACGCGACAGCCGGCGGCCGGCCCCCCGGTTCCGGGAACCTGCCGGCGCCGTTCCACCGCGCGATGAACGACGGATGCGACCACGACCTCGACCATTCCGCACCAGGCCCGCCACATGACGCTCTACACCGCCAGATTGCTGCTGCGCGAGCTGGCGCCCGACGACGCCGGCGCGCTGCACGAAATCGAGCGCCAGGAGCGCGTGACGCGCTTCATGGCGTTCGATCCTCAGACCCTGGAGCAGTCGCGCGAATACATCGCGAACGCGGTCCGAGAGCAGCACGCCCAACCGCGCCGCACCTACGACCTCGCCGTCGTCCCGCTCGCGTCGGCCGCGCTCATCGGCCGCTGCGGGCTTGAAATCCGCCGGCCCGAGCACCGTGAGGCCATGCTCTGGTACGTGCTCCACCCGGATCGCTGGGGCAACGGCTACGCGCGCGAGGCGGTCGCGGCCGTGCTGGATTTCGCCTTCGGCACGCTCCACCTGCACCGCGTCTGGGCCGACTGCGACCCGCGAAACGTCGCGTCCTGCTGCGTGGTCGAGCGCCTCGGGTTCCGGCTCGAAGGCCGGTTGCGCGAGAACTACTGGCTCAAGGCAGAGTGGTGCGATTCGGCCGTCTACGCGATCCTCGAACAGGAATGGCGCGACCGGACTTCGTGAGCGGTGTCGGGTCGGCCGAGCGATCCACGCCATCGACGTCGGCCGGCGTGGCCCAGCGCCGCCGCCGATTGGTTCGGCGAGCTGCGTCGCCTCGACGCACGAGGCCGGGTCATGCGCGCGCTCGCCATGCCGCGGATCGGCGCATTGCTGACGTTCGGATGGCGGCTGTCGCCCTTTCGTTCCGCGCTACGCGCGTCGCGCCGCCAGAATCCACCGCTCCCGCTTCACGGCGCGGGGCCGAGGGACGTGCCATGGACATTGCCCTGAGATCGTCGCTTCGGACCGGCGGCGATTGAACGCCCACCGCGGGCCACCACGGCGGCGCCACCGGACTGACGACGTCCAGATCGACGTCCGGGCCGGTTCGGGCCTGAATCGAGAGGCCGGCGATTCCTTCACCGGAGTCGGGTTCGCGTTCCGATTCTGAGCCGGCACCGCGCAACCACGCGCCGGGCGCAAACCCATGAGCTTTCTGCTCGATGTCCTGTTCACGGTCGCCAGCGACGCGCTCGCTGCGCTCTTGAACCTGATCCCGAAACGGCTGTTTGGACTTCCCGTCTGATCCCGCCGTTCGCGCGCGCCGTGACCGACTTCCCCTTCCCGGATCGCTGTCCCGAGTCGCTGCCGAACGCGCGCGGAGTCGCGGTCCCCACCGCACGCCCCGCCGCGCGTACGGCTCGTGCGATCGGGCGCGTCGCTCCGCTACACTCCCGGCCATGAACCGCGGCGATGCGCCGCCCCTGCGGCGCCTGCTGGTCGTGCTGCCGAACTGGGTCGGCGACGTGGTGCTGGCCACCCCGGTCCTGGCCGCGCTGCGCGACGGGTTGCCCGGCGTTCAGATCACCTATCTCATGCGGCCCTACGTCGCCGAGATCGTCGCCGGCGGTGGCTGGCACGACGGCGAGCGTTTCTGGCCCACGCGGGGCCGCCGCGACGCCGCACCGCCTCGCGGCCTGGCGGCGCTGGTCGCCGACATTCGCCGCGATCGCTACGACGCGGCGCTCCTGCTCAGCAATTCGTTTCGCTCCGCGCTCGTCGCGGCCCTGGCGCGCATCCCGCGCCGCATCGGCTACGCCCGCGACGGCCGCTCGGCGTTGCTCACGCAGCGTCTGTGGCCCGCTCGGCGAAACGGCGACTACCTGCCAACCCCGATGTTCTATTACTACGCCGCCCTGGCGCGGCGACTGGGCTGTGCGGTGACGTGCCCGCGCCTGAGACTGGGCGTCACGCCCGAGCAGGAGCGTGACGGCCGCCAGCTCAAGCGCCATTACGCGCTCGACGACCTGCCCTACGCCATCGTCAATCCGGGGGCCGCCTACGGCGCGGCCAAGTGCTGGCCCGCCGATCGCTTCGCCCAGACCTGTGATCGCCTCTCGCGCGACGTCGGACTGCGGCCCGTCCTCGTCGGCGCGGGTGCCGAAGCAGCGCTGTTGCGCGAGATCGCGGCCCAGGCCCGCTGCCCCGTCGTCTGCTGCACCGAACCGGCAACGTCGCTCGGCTCGCTGAAAGTGCTCGTGCGCGACGCGCAGCTCCTCGTCTGCAACGACACCGGCCCGCGGCACTACGGAAACGCGTTCGACGTGCCGACGCTGACCATCTTCGGACCCACCTTTCAGGCCTGGACCGACACCGGCTACGCCCGTGAAATCAAGCTCCAGGAGCCCGTCGCGTGCGGGCCCTGCATGCTCCGCACCTGCCCGCTCGACCATCGCTGCATGACCCGCGTCACGGTCGACTCCGTGATGGCGTCCGTCCACCGCCTGCTGGCGCGCCCCGCGGTCTCGGGTTCCCTCTGAGCGCCGCCGCGGCGCGGGGGCGGGGACGGTCACGCCGGCCGCGCACGCTCACTCCCAATCGTCCGTCCGGAACGGGCTGGCGGGCAGGCCCGCCGCGTTGAACAGGTTCGGCTCCGCCGTCGTGCTCCAGCCGAACCGCACCGCGACCGGTTGCGGGACGCCCGGACTCCACACCAGCACCGTCGGTCCGTCAATCTCCGCGTCGGCCTCGACAAACCGGCGATCCGCGCCGGCGATCTCAAAGTGCGTCAGTGCCCCGCCGCGCGCCTGGAGCCCGTCCGCATGGTCGAATCGCACGCGCGCACGCGCGCCTTCCACGGTCATCTCGCGATACAGCGGCCCGCTGAACTCGCCCGCCGGCCGGTCGTACGTCCGGGCCAGCGCCCACAGCGCCAGCCGCCGCCCGACCTCCTGCTTGTTGCGCGGGTGGATGTCGCGCACGTCGCCGATGTCCGTCGTCACCACCATCCCCGTGCCCGGGACCGCCAGCGCCCTCCGCTGCGCCTCACGCAGCAGCGCCGACTGTCCATGATCGTCGCCGTACGCGAACGGCGCGATCTGCACGTAGTAGAACGGCAGCTCGCCCAGCCCCCAGTCCTCCCGCCATCCGCGAATCATGGCCGGGAACAGCTCGGCGTACTCCGACGCGTTCCCGCGGTTCGACTCGCCCTGGTACCACAGCACGCCCCGGATGCGGAATGCGAGCAGCGGCGCAATCATCCCGTTGTAGAGCACTGTCGGCGCATTGGGATGGTCGAACGACGTCGGCAGCGGCGCCAGCGCCGCCATCGCCGGGCCGCGCTCATACCGCCACTCGCCCGCGAGCGGCACCGGCGCGCTCGCCCCGTTCACGCGCAGCGCCGCCGCCGACGCGTCGCCCGTCAGCCCCCCCTCGCCCCCCGTATCCAGCACCAGCACGGACACCACGTTGCGTCCCGACCGAAGCACCCCCGGCGGCACGTCGTAGCGCCGCGGCGTGGCCCATGCGCCGCTGCCGCGCATCGCCCCCACGCGCACCCCGTTGACCCAGGTCTCGTCGCGGTCGTCGATCGGACCCAGCTCCAGCGTGGCGCTCGCCCCTGACGCGGACGCCGGCAGGTCGAACGAACGCCGGCACAGCAGCAGTCCGTCGAACCGATCCAGCCCGTCCACGACCCACGCGCCCGGCTGGACCAGCGGCTTCCAACCCGAATCGTCGAAGTCTGGCTTGATCCACACCCGGCCGGCCTGCTCCTCGGCCCGGGTCCACCAGGCCGACTCCTGCCGTTCTCGCCGCCGTTCGCGCTCCGCAGGGTCGCGCTGGGCGCGCAGCGCCGCCAGCGTCGCCCGCTGCCCCTCGAACGGCGCGAGCATGCGTTCGCTCATCCACGCTTCGATCCGCGTCCCTCCCCAGTCGGCCGAGATCACCCCCACCGGCACATCCAGCCCTTCCTCGATCCGACGCGCGAAGAAGTACCCCACGGCGCTGAAGCCTGCCGCGGTGTCCGGCGTGCAGACCTGCCACGTCGACGCACAATCGTCGCGCGGCTCCGGCGACATGCGGTTGGGCACCTGCAACAAGCGCACGCGCGGGCGGTCCGCCGCACGCTTCTCCTCCTCCGCGCCGTTCACCGCGCCCAGTGGCCACTCCATGTTCGATTGACCGGAGCAGAGCCACACCTCGCCGATGAGCACGTCGGCGATGCGCCGCTCGATGCTCCCCGCGCGGACCGTGACCGCGTACGGGCCCCCGGCCCGCGGCGTTCTCACCGTGACGCGCCAACGCCCGTTTGGGTCGGCTTTCGCCTGCTGCCTTGCCGGTGGGTGCCATTCCGCCGAGACCGACACCACCTGTCCTGGCGTTGCGGTGCCCCAGATCGCGACGTCGGCCTCGCGTTGCAACACCATGTGGTCGGAGAGCACGGCGGGCAGAATCAGTCCGTCGTTGGCGTGGGCCAGGCCTGAAATCAGGCCCACCCAGGTCGCGGTCGAGAATCGGGACATCGACGAGTCTCCGGGCTTGACAGGGGCGGATGATAGGCCGCGAACGCCCAGTGGGTGAGTCGTGGACAACCTGTGATGTGAAAAAAAACGGTGAGATTCTTGCGAAGCGCACGCGCCAGCGACGGCGCTTGCGAAACCAAGAGTTGCGCGACCTGCGAAGCGCGCAACCCAGGTTCGTGACATTGTGAAACGGCCCGCAGATGGCATTTCCGTTGACTTTATCGTACTTTCGCGTTACTCTGATATTGGCGACGTTGAGGTCGCTGAAACACTCAGCACCCCAGGTCGGACCGGGCAACTCTGGTAGGTCGCGGAGCAACGCTCGAAGCCTGTCGGCGGTCGTCGGTAACGCTGGACGCGGCAGGCGGTGAATTCAATAGCCAGGGCGGCGCGCGGCCGAATGTCCGGTGCGATCCGGTGCAGAAAGCCTATGGCGGCCAGTCATCCGCGCGGCGCGAGTCGCCGGGTGGCTTGGGCGCGGGTTGATCGAAACTCCGAGGGGCCGCGAGGCCGCGCATTCGTGCGCGACTCGAAAGCCCGCGGGAGGAGTGCCGGCGAAATCCGGCCAAGGCCCGTGCTGATGCGCCGTGGAAGGCAGAAGCCCATGGGAGCCGTCGGCGTGGCGCGGCACTAACCATGCAGCGCTGCGTGCGAGACTCCGGCGGAGGCAGAAACCCAGAAGCCGAACCGTGTTGGGCCGGCCCATCGCTTTGCGGCGGGAGATACTGGCGCGGGAAACGGCACGTGGGCGCTCCCGGGCGGAAACGCACCGGGTACTCCACCGGAGGAGAAAAGCTCCGAAGGGTGAATCCCATGAGCGCTGCCGGCGTGAAAAAAAGCCGGCGCGGGATCGTCGGGCTGAAACCGTCGAGAGGGTAACCAAACCCTGAGGGCGGCCCGTAGCGAGTCGGCCAAGCTCGCGTCCAGTGGATCGCGATCCCTCATGTGCTGAAGGGACAAAAAGTCCGTGGGAGCTGCTGGTCGCTGCGGCGACCGGCTGGGCTCGACCGTGAGCAAGCTCTGAAGGATGGCCAAGCTCGACGAGAGGCACCCGTCGTTCGCTTAACTGTGATCGGCGGAGCCGAGCGGTGAATTCCGCACAGCCGAGGGTAACGTCCCAACGGCAAAGCGGGTGCGCCGAACCCATGACGGCGCTAAACCGAGCGGTCGAACTCTGAACGAGCGGCAAATTCCGCGAGAGCCCGGATACCGCGGTAACGCGCGGCGATCCTCAGCGGTCAGGCTGATGTGCTCCGAGGGACCGCCGGGTGCTGACCTCGCGTCGCCATTTTTTCTTCCCGCTTCTCGCCGCGCCTGAAACCTCCCTGGCTCAACGCCCCACGCGTCCGCCGCCGCCGCCGACTCCAGCCGCGATACGCTTCACAACAGAGGCGACAGAAGCCGCGCCGCCCCCTCGATCAACTGCTGCCGCAGCGGGCGGTTCCACGCCTCCTGCCGCGTGATCCGCCGCGAGCGCCCTCGGTCACGCTCGATCGAGGCGACCAGTTGCGCCGCCACGCCCGGGTCATAGATCAGCGCCGTGATCTCGAAATTGAGCCGAAAGCTCCGCACGTCCATGTTGGCCGATCCCAGCATGCACCACCGGTCGTCCACCGTGATGATCTTCGCGTGCAGCACGCCCCCGTCGTACTCGTAAACCTCCACCCCCGCCGCCGTCAGCTCCGCGTAAAAGCTTCGCCCGGCCCAGAGCACCGGCGGCGCATCGTGCCGCGTCGGCAGCACCAACTGCACCCGCACCCCGCGGTAGCTCGCGTGCTTCAGCGCCATGCGCAGCTCCGGCCCAGGCACGAAGTAGGGCGTCGCCACGCGAATGACGTCCCGCGCGACCGACACGGCCGCAAAAATCACCTGATCCAGCACGCTCGCGTCCTGGTCGGGGCCGGTCGCGACGATGTGTACGATCGACTCGCCGCAGGGCTCGGCGATCGGGAAATAGCGGTCGGCCAGCAGGTCCTCCCCGGTCGCAAAGTGCCAGTCCTCCACGAACGTCTGCTGCGCAAACAGCGCCGCCGGGCCGCGCACGCGCAGATGCGCGTCGCGCCACGGGCTGAGCCGCGCCCGCCTCCCCAGGTATTCGTCCCCGATGTTCTGGCTCCCCAGAAAGGCGGTCCGTCCGTCCATCACGGCGATCTTGCGGTGGTTGCGGAGGTTGACGCTCCAGCGCTTGCGAAGCGGGTTGATCGGCAGAAAAAAGCTGACCCGCGCGCCGGCCTCCTCCATCGGCTTCACAAACGCGTTGCTCACCGCCCACGAGCCCACCGCGTCCAGCAGCACCCGGCATTCCACCCCCTCGCGCGCCTTCTGCACCACCAGGTCGCGGAAGTGAACCCCGGTCCGGTCCGGCTGCCAGATGTAATACTCAAGGTGCAGGCTCTCGCGCGCTTCGAGAATCGCGGCCTCAAGCGCGTAGTACGTCGCATTTGCTTCCTCGAACACGCGCACGTCGTTCCCGAACGTCGCCGGGACGTTCAGCAGCCGCCGCGGAAGCCGCTCCACGCTGGCGATGTCGGCCGGTAGACGCGCCTCGGCGTCCTGCTCGGCCTGGCGCGCGCGGGTCTCCGCGTAGCGCCGCGCACGGTCGATCAGCGACGCAACCCGTCGCCGTCGCCGCCCCGCGCGGCGGCGGATGCGTACCGTTCCCAGCAGCACGTACGTGACCATCCCCACCACCGGCAGCGTGACGATCGCGAATATCCACGCCAGCATGCTCATCGGCTCGCTGCGCCGTCGCAGCACCGACGCTACAAACACCGCGGCGACGCTGTAGTTCACGCCGACGGCAGCCCACCAGATCCAGCCCATGCCCGGCAGTGTTGGCCGCCCCTATGATGAAGTCAAACCGCGCCTTCGCGCGCAGTCCCGCGCGCCGCCCCGCCGCCCATCAACCCGGGCCCGACAGCAGCTCCCGCAGCGTCGACGCGCTCAACTGCCCCAGGTCCGCCACGACGCACGTAGCGCCCGCGTCCCACAGCCGCGCCTCCGAATGCGTCCCGACCAGCCCGACCACCTTCATCCCCGCCGCCAGCGCCGCCTCGATCCCCACCGGTGCATCCTCGATCACCACGCACTCCGCCGGCTGCGCCCCCGCACGCTCCGCCGCCAGAACGAAGCAGTCCGGCGCCGGCTTGCCGCGCTCGATGTCGAATCCGTGCACCCGGGCCGCAAAATACCGGCCCAGCTTCGTCTCGCCCAGCACCAGCTCCACGTTCTCCGGCGGCGCCGACGTCGCAATCGCCAGCGCAAACCCCTCCCTGGCGAGCGCAACCACCAGCTCTCGCGCGCCGACCGTCACCGGCACCAGTCCGCGGATCAGCTCGCGGAACACGGCCTCCTTCTCATCGTCGTAGCGGCGGACTTCCGCGTCCGACAGGTCGCCCCACAGCGCACGGATGATGTCCCGGCTAGGCCGGCCGAACAGGTCGCGGAACACGCCGTCGGCCAGCGTCAGACCGTGCCGCTTCGCCAGGGCGCGCCAACTGGCCTGGTGCGCCGGCTCCGACGCGATCAGCACCCCGTCCATGTCGAAGATGATGCAGGCGCACATCGCTTCGGCATCCTAATCGAAGCGACGTGCCGAAGGGGATCACCCGCCGCCTGCGATCGGGCCCGCGATCTCCTGGTGCACGAACACGTTGTTCCGAATGATGAGCCGATTCCGGAACACGCGGATCGTGCCCGTCCCGCCGTTCACGTCCCACGTCTCCGGCGCGATCGTCGTCTTGATTACGTCGATCAGCTCCGCCAGCCGCGTCGGCTGCCCGCTCGGGTCGTCCTCGTCTCCCGTGCCCGTCCCGTTATCCACCACGCGCAGCCGTAGCCCGCTGTTGATCCGCCCGATCACCGGCGCCTGCGCCACCGCCCCCTGCGCAACGGCCGGTTGCAGACTGATGGGCACGTCGTGCATGCGGCCAGTGGTGATGCTGGGACTTCGCTCGTCGCCCACCACGAGGTCGCTGACGTCGTAGATGCGCGTGATCAGCTCTGCGGCGAAATCCGCCTCCGTCGATACGAGGATCATCTCCTCGTCGGCGCGGAATGCCAGTTTCCCCTGCTCCGTCCCGGCCGCCTCCAGCGTCATCCGCAGCATCTGGGCCACCGACACATCCCGGCCCCGGGCCGTGATCGGCCTTTCCGCCTCGACCCCGACCGCCGACAGCTTGTTCCACCGCACCACCAGGTTGCACCGGAGCCGCGCGGCGATCTGCTCCAGCACGTCGCCCAGCGGCTCCTCGCGGAATTCGAACTTGGGGACTTGTGCGCCCAGCAGCGCGACCGGCGCGACGCGGCGCATCGTCGTCGCGCGCCTGGCCGCGCGCGCAACTCGCGCGGTTGCCGTCGTTTGTGGACCCGCAGGCCGCGCCGCGGCACCATCCGGGCCGCGGCCCGTGGTCGTTCGACCCGCGGCTGGGGCGGTATTCTGACCGAACACGGCGCAGGACGTAAGTCCAATAACCAACGCAGCGTACGTTCTCATGCGCGTGCTCCGGCGGGGCTACGATCGGCCTGTACCCACATTATGCCTCGCCCTCGACTGGCCGGCCAGCTCATCCGTCGACTTTCCTCGCGCCGGCGCGGTCGCCCGCGGTAATCGCACCCGACGCGCTTTTCGGCGTCCGCCGACGGCCATATAATTCGATGTACTGGGGGGGATTGGAATTGTGGGCGTCCCGAATTAGAGCACGAAGTGTTCGGCCCGCTATTTCTCAGCCGGGTTGCTCCGGCAACTCTTGGGTCCGCCGCGCCGGGCGCGACGCCGGACCACGGAAAAAAAAATGGATGAACCTCACACGTCGGCGTCGTCGCCCAACGGGTTTCGCGATGGCGTCCTTGAGTTGGCAGAGCAGGGCGCAGGCTTCCTCCGCGACCCGAAACGAAACTACACCCCGCGCGCCGACGATCCCTATCTGTCGCCCGATGCGATTCGAAAGTTCTCCCTGCGCGGGGGCGAGCACGTCGGCGGCCCCACCGCACCCGTCAACCGCGGCAACCGCTCCTGCAAGCTGGCCCGCATCACTCAGATCAACGGCATCGACGCCGCCCAGTGGACCCCGCCGCCCGAGCTCAGTGAGCAGACCGCCGTGGACCCGCACGCCGCCCTGCGCTTCGACACCCCCGGCGGTCCGCTCAGCATGCGAATCGTCGATCTGCTCACCCCCATCGGTCGCGGTCAGCGCGGCCTGATCGTGGCCCCACCCCGCACCGGCAAAACCGTCCTCCTCCAGCAGATGGCGCACGGCATCAGCGTGAACCACCCGGACGTCTACACCATCGTCCTGCTCATCGACGAGCGCCCCGAGGAAGTCACCGAGATGCGCCGCAACGTCCACGGCGAGGTCGTGTGGTCCAGCAACGATCGCGACGTCGCCTCCCACCTGCGCGTCGCGCGTCTCTGCATGGAACGCTCCCGGCGGATGGCCGAAGCCGGGCAGCACGTCCTGATCCTCCTCGATTCCCTGACTCGCCTTGCCCGGGCGTTCAACACCGTCTCCAACAGCGGCCGTACCATGACCGGCGGGCTCGACATCCGCGCCCTTCAGGAGCCCAAGCAGATGTTCGGCTCCGCACGCGCGATCGAACACGGCGGCTCGCTCACCATTATCGCCTCGGCCCTGGTCGAGACCGGCAGCCGCGGCGACGAGTTCATCTTCCAGGAGTTCAAGGGCACGGGAAACATGGAGCTCAAGCTCGACCGCGAGCTGGCCAACCAGCGCATCTGGCCGGCGCTGGACATCAAGCAGTCCGGCACGCGCAAGGAAGAGAAGCTGCTGCCCCCCGCCGCCCTCCAGAAGATGTACCAGATCCGCCGCCGCGTCTACGACATGCCGCCCGCCAAGCAGATCACGACGCTGCTGGAGCGCATGCAGCCGTTCAAGGACATGGACTCGTTCCTCGCCAGCGTGCAGGCCTGACCTCGGCCCGCCGGGCGCGCGCCCGCCACCCAGCGCGGCCGCGCGCATTTCGCGCGCCACGCTCCATCATCGTGTTTGCGTCGTACTCGACAGATTGGGGAGGTCCGAGGCTAGTAGCCCCGATCGCCCCCGCCGCCGTATCCGCCGCGTCCGCGCCCGTATCCGCCGCCGCCGCCACCGCCACCCCCGCCGCGCGGCCGGGGTTTGGCCTCATTCACGGTGAGCGCGCGTCCTTCGTGGTTGGTCCCGTTCAGTGCGGCAATGGCGGCGTCGGCCTCCGCGTCCGAGGACATCTCGACGAAGCCGAACCCGCGACTGCGGCCCGTGTCCGGGTCATTGACCACTTGCGCGCTCTGCACCGTGCCATGGGCGCCGAAAAGCCGCTCAAGGTCTTCGCTGGTCGTCCGGAAGGGGAGATTCCCTACGTAAATCCGCTTGCCCATTCGTGACTCCTGCCTGGGCAACTCGCGCGACCCGCCTTTTCACTTTCGGGGTCGCCTGAAAGTGGCCTACGCTCGGCCCTCGACATGCGCGGCCGCGGCAGCAGGAGAGAACGATCCCTCGATGTGTCCAGAGCCCCGTCGCCCGATCGGCATGCGAACCATCGACGGGGCATTATGCCCCTCGAAACGCGGGGAGTAAAGCCCCCGCTCCCGGGCATGACTTGCCCCTCCCGGGGCCGACCGATCCGCCGCGACTACCACTGGGCCTCGTCGAACGGGCTCCGCATGCCCGACTCTTTCGCCCGGCGCGTCATGCCCTTCAGGATGTGGGATGCCAGCGTCATGTCCGCTGGCGTCGTGATCTTGATGTTGCGCCGGTCCGAGACCACCACCGACACCGGGTGCCCCGTGCGCTCGACCACCTGCGCGTCGTCCGTCGGGTGGAAACCCGCCGACACGCGCGAATACGCGTCCACCAGCAGGTCGCGGCGGAACACCTGCGGCGTCTGTCCCTCGAACAGCCCCTCCCGTGGGACGGTCTCGTCGATCACGCGTGCCTGCGACACGCGCTTGATGGTCGCCGTCAACGGTGCCGCAAGGATCGCGGCCCCCGTCTTGCCCGCTTCGGCGAACAGCGCGTCGATCCACGCTTCCGCGACACAGGGCCGGACTGCGTCGTGGACGCACACCAGGTCGGCCGCCGGGTCGACCTCCGCCAGCGCCGCGCGGACCGACTCGTAGCGCTCCGCGCCCCCTCTCACCAGCTTGATGTTCATGAACATCAGGTTGGCCGCGTACTTCTCCTTCACCACGTCATAGTCGTCCGGCGCAACGGCCAGCAGCGTCTGACCCACGTCGTCGCGGCTGATGAACAGCTCGATCGACCGCAGGAAGATCGGCCGCCCGTCAAGCTGCGCAAACGGCTTCTTGACGTCCCCGCCAAACCGCTTGCCGGCCCCGGCGGCCAGTACGATCACCGCGACTTTGCTCATGATGACCTGCTCCACCGGGCGCGCCGCGCGAACACGCCGCGCCTCTCGTGCGCCGCGCACGCCGCGGCGCTGGCCTCGCCTGTGAAATATGCCACGCATCGCGCAGAATATCCGCGCAATGACGCTGGCGGAACCACGTCGGGCGACGGACGCCGCCGCGCGCGGCGCCATCCACGAACTGCACCGCTTCGTCTCGGAACTGCTGGCCCGCTACGTCGGCCTGGACCCGCGCGGCACGCCGGCGAGCCTGACCCTGGCCGAGGCGGTCCTGCGCCATGAGGCGGCCCGCTGCGCGGCCAATGCCGCACGCCCGCTCCAGATCGCCGTCCTGGGCCCCACCCAGACCGGCAAGAGCACGGTCGTGAACCTGCTCCTGGGCCGCGCGGCAGCCGCGGTGAGCCCTCTGGCCGGGTTCACCGTCCATGCCCAGGCGTTCTGGATCGGCGCGCACGACGGGGACGAAGGCTGGCTCGAGCCCTGCTTCCCCGGGTACCTCCGCGTCGATCCCGCCGCGCTCAGCCGCGACCGTCTGGACGCCTTCTGCCTGTCGCAGGTCGACTGGTGCGACAGCGCCGGCGACCTGATGCTTCCCTGCGTCGTCTGGGACACCCCCGATTTCGATTCGCTGGCGTCCGCGGACTACCGGCGCAGCGTCTACGAGGCGACCGCCCTCGCGGACGCGTACGTCGTCGTGCTGAGCAAGGAGAAATACGCCGACCTCTCGGCCTGGGAGATGCTCCGGCTGATCGAGCCGCTGGACCGGCCCCTGGTCGTATGTCTGAACAAGGTCACGCCCGAGGCCGAGTCCGTCCTTCGCCGCGCGCTGCTGGAGCGCCTCGCCGAACTCGCCCCGGGCCGCGCGCGCGTGGAGCTCGTTACGCTGCCGCACGAGCCGGGCGCCGGGCCGGACTATTCGTCGCCCGCGGCGCAGGCGCTGCGCGACGCCACGGCCCGCCTGGCGCGCAGCGCCGCCGCCGAGCGGCGTACCGCCGGCGCGCGGGCGCTGCTCGTCCGCGAGTGGGACGCGTGGCTGGCGCCGGTTCGCGCCGAGCACGTCGCTCTGCGCGAGTGGGATCGCGTCTGCCGCGCCTCGCTCGACGAGCTGTTGCGGACCTATCGCCGCGACTACCTCGATCATCCGCACCGCTATGACAGCTTTCGCCGCGCCACCGCCGAGCTGCTCAACCTGCTCGAACTGCCTGGTCTCGGCCCGGTGATGACCCGCGTGCGCGGTGTCGTCAGTTGGCCGGCGCGGAAGCTGATCGCGGCGGGCGAGCGCTGGTGGCGCGGGGCGCGACCCGACCAGGCCCGCCTGAGCGCCGAGGAGTGCGTGCTTTTCGACGCCGCCGAACGCCTGCTGACGCACCTGCCGTGCGAGGCCGCGCGCCGCGCCGCCGACGCCCCCCACGCGCCGGCCGTGTGGCGCGCGCTGGCCGACAGGCTCCAGTCCGCCGCGGCGGAAATCCGCGCCCGCTTCCGCGTCGCCGCCCAGGCGCACCACGAGCTGATCCAGCGCGAGATCCAGGAAACGGCCGGGAGACTCTACGACGCGCTGAAGCAGCACCCGGCGCTGCTCGCAACGCTGCGGACGGCACGCTTCACCGCCGACGCCGCCTCCATCGCCATCTCGATCAAGCTGGGCGGCGCCCACCTGAACGACCTGCTGTTCGCCCCGGCGATGTTCGGGCTGATGTCGCTGCTGACCGAGGGTGCGATGGGTGCCTACATGCAGTCGATCGCCGACGAGCTGCGCGACCGGCAATTCGAGCGGGTGCGCACCCGATTGGTCGACTCCATGCTCGCCGGCGAGCTGCGCGAAGTGGGCGCGACGCTGGAAGACGCGCGGCTCTTCCGAATGACCGTGGAGCGCGTCCGGGCCGCCAACGAGGCGCTGCACGCCTGGGAGGTCCCGCATGACTGACGCACCGGCGCGCCACTTCGACGCGGCGCGGCGCTGGTTCGCACAGGCGGCCGCCGAGGGGTTCCTCGATGGCGCGCAGGCCGCCGCTCTCGACGCCGTCGAGCGCCACGCCTCCGCCGACCTCTTCCCCCGCGGCCAGTTCCGCCCGCTGGTGGTGGCGTTCTTCGGGGGCACGGGTGTCGGGAAGAGCAGCCTGCTCAACCGCCTCGCGGGACGCGAGATCGCGCGCACCGGCGTGGAGCGCCCGACGTCGCGCGAATTGACGCTCTACGTTCACCGCGGCGTCGCCCTGGCCGATCTGCCGCCCGAGCTGCCGCTGGGCGAGGTGCGCGTCGAGCGGCACGACAACGACGACCAACGCAGCGTGCTGTGGGTGGACGCACCCGACGCCGACAGCACCTTGGCCTCCAATCGCCGCGCCGTGATGGCCTGGCTTCCCCTGGTGGATCTGGTCGTCTACGTCGTCAGCCCGGAGCGTTACCGCGACGACGTGGGTTGGCGCGTGCTGTTGAAACGCCGCGCCCGGCACGGCTGGGTCTTCGTGCTCAATCGCTGGGACGAAGGCAGCCTCGAACAGCGCGCCGACTTCGAGCGGATCCTGCGCGGCGCGGGCTTCGATCCCCCGGCGCTCTTCGCCACCTGCTGCGCCGCGCCCGCGATCCGCCGCGGCCTCCCGTCCCCCGACGAGTTCGAGCAGGTTGAAGCCGCGGTGCGCGCCGTGTCCGACGAGCATGGGCGGCGCGAACTCGCACGACTCGGCCATCACGCGCGCCTGCATGAACTGCGCAACGTGCTCGTTGCCGCTGCGGACAGCGTCGGGAACGTCGTTCGCTGGCGCGCAGCCCGCGACGCCTGGGAGGCGCAGTGGGCCGCCGTCCGCGAGGCGCTGATCGCAGGTCTCGACTGGCCCATGCGGTCGGCGGCCGGCCGGTTGGCCGCCCGCGAACGCGGCAGCGCGTGGACCCTGGTGCGCGGAAGTCTGGCCCTGCTTCGCGACGCACCTTCCCGCCACGCCGACCCGGACCGGCGCCCTTCCGCGGGCCACCCCGACCCGGTCCGCGACGACGCGCCGCCCCCGTCCGAGCTGACCTACCTGACGCGCGATCTCTGGGACGAGTGGGCCCGCGGCAAGCTGGCTTCGGCGGTCGAGGTCGCCGAGAACGAGCTCTACGCGGCCGGTCTTCCCCCGGCCGCCGTCCGCGAGACGATCCAGTGCGCCGTCCGCGCCGCGCCCGACACCCTGGTGCGCGAGATGCAGGATCGGCTGCGCGCCGCGCTGGCCCAACCGGGTACAGAACTTCAACGCAACGCGCGGCGTGTGACCGGCTTCCTGATGGTGGCGTCGCCCTTTGCCGCAGGCGCGTGGATCGCGGTGCACGTCGTGAATGGCTTTCGACTGGCGGCCGCGGCACGGGCGCCGTTCCTCGGCCTCGACTTCGCGATGCACTCGGCGATGCTGATGCTCGTGTCGTGGGCGGTGCCTTTTGCGGTGGACCGCATGCTGCGCCCGTCCCTGGAAAGTACGATCGTACGCGCCGGGCGCCAGGCGATCGTGCTCGGGCTCGACTCGCTCCTCCGCGAGGTTCGCCGGTGCTTCGACTCTGCCGCCCAGCGGGCCGAAGAGCTCCAGCGGTCGGCCGCCTCCATCGCCGCCGATTTGCAGTTATCGGTCCAGCAACCGCCGGATCGCAGCGCTCCGGCCCTGCGACGAGTGATGGCGTCCGCGACGCAGCCCGGGTGAGCACGCAGCGGCCGACGGCCCGGGCCGCGACGAATATTCCACGCGCGGCCGCGAATACCCGCTGGACCGCCAACGGTCACGAGGTCAGGCCATGTTCCACTTCTGCATCTTCGGCGGGCACGAAGGCGAGTTGAATCCGAACAAGCGCGTCTTCGTCACCGTGTTCGGCGGGTGTGAGCTCCGTCGGCCGACGCTGGCACGCCAGCTTGTCATGGCTCGCAGACAGGGTGGAACCCGAGTCGGCGGCGGGGCCTTCTTCCTCACCCTCTTCGGCGGCACCGAGCTCACCGTGCCCACGCTGACGGAGGAGTTCCTCGACTTGCAGGAGGCCGTGCGCGCCGGGCTGCTTACGGTCGACGAGTGGGACCGGCACGTCGCCCAGTTCGGGCTCTACGACCACCGCTCCTACGCCTCCTTCACCGCCTTCGGTGGGTTCGATTCCGAGGCCCTTCCCGAAGAGGACGCCGAGCTGGACCGACTCGCGCTGGCTCGCCACGTCGGCGCCGTTCCGGATCGCTCGGCCGACGTGCTCATGCTCGCAGTCGGGGGGCGCGGCCCGCAGCGGTCGCAGGCGGTCCGGCACGCGTACGCCGCAGCGCTGGCGTAGTGCCGGGCGGCGCCGCAGCCGCCCCCCGGAGCGACGGAGCCGGTCCGAAGCGCCCCGCGTCAGGCCGCCGACTGCGTGAAGCGATACTCGGCGAACAGCTTGTCGTCCCAGGGCGAAATGAACGTTACGCGCAGGATGTACTCGCCGGGTGGCAGCTCCGGCTCGTCCAGCTTCAGCGGAAAGCGGAAATACCGAACCGCGCGGTCCCAGAACCGATCCATCGCCTCGGGCGAATCCACCGTCACCGACCACAGCCCGATGCGCTCCCCGGCCGGGTCGCCGCTCGCCGGCCGCACCGTGTGCAGCTCGAACAGAAACGTCCCCACCGCCTTCATCGGGTCGCCGGCCGGGTCCATCGCCGCCAGGATCACCTCGACCGCGTCGGCCGGCCCCGTCCCTTCATAGCGGATCGGCCGCGTCAGGTAGCGCTGAACCTCGATCGAGCGCGGCAACATCATCTTCATGAACGCCGACTGCTGCGGGCGAACGGGGTCGCCCCCAGGCGCGGGCGCCTGGCAGCCTCCCGCCGCCAGAACCAGCGCCGCGCCCGCCAGCGCGCCGTATCGCGACCTGCCCGCGCCCCACGCGCACAGCATCGCGGTTCGCAACGCGCGCCCGCTCGACTCACAACGGTGCGTACGATTCAAGTGACTCATTGCCATCCCGGTTCGGGTGAAATCGGCCGCAGAGTGTATCGGTCCGTCGCGGCGCTGACCAGCCGGGAAACCCGAGCCCGCGCAGCGTGGCACGCCCAGACGCGGCGCGCTATACTCGCGGCGCGGCAGGTCGGCGCGCCGGAATGCCCGGGCCCTTGCGGTCCATGGCGGGCGACCGTGCGGACGACCCGCCACCGGACGCGATCGGCGCCTGACGCACTCGCCGCCAGACCGGCGAGGCTCGCCTCGTCAACTCGGAGGACACCCCTTGACTCACTCAATCGGACTTCCATCCGCCGCAACGGTCATTCTCGGAGTCCTTGCCATGCTCACCGGCTGCGCGTCGTCCACGCCGCGCAACTTCGGCGAAGACGTCGCCTTCCTCCGCAAGCACACCGACGTGGTCGTGCTCGGGAAAGACGAGAAGGGTCCGCGCGTCGCCGTCGCGCCCGCCTACCAGGGTCGCGTCATGACCAGCACCGCCGCCGGCGACAAGGGCTTCAGCTACGGCTGGATCAACTATGACCTGATCAAGTCGGGGGAGGTGCGAAAGCACATCAACCCGCTCGGCGGCGAAGAACGCTTCTGGCTCGGGCCGGAGGGCGGGCAGTTCGCGATCTTCTTCAAGAAGGGCGACAAGTTCGACCTCGAAGCCTGGCAGACGCCGCCCATCATCGACACCGCCGCCTACCGCGTCACCTCCCGCGGGGAGCGCAGCGTCGCCTTCGAGCAGAACGCCACGCTGGAGAACTACAGCGGGACCCGTTTCGACCTGCGGATCGAGCGCACCGTGCGCCTGCTCGACGCGCACCGCGTCGAGGAGTGCTTGGGGCTCGATCCCGGTCCGGTGAAGATGGTCGCGTACGAATCCGAGAACACCATCACCAACATCGGCGCGACGGCCTGGTCCAAGTCGGGCGGGCTGCTCAGCATCTGGATTCTCTGCATGTACAAGCACTCGCCCGCGTCGACCGTGGTCGTGCCGATCCGCCGCGGCAGCGATGCCGACCTCGGCCCGGCCGTCAACGACGCCTATTTCGGCAAGGTCCCCCCCGAGCGCCTCGTGGTGCGCGAGGGCGTGCTCTTCTTCAAGGCCGACGGCCAGTACCGCAGCAAGATCGGGGTCTCGCCGCGACGCGCCACGCCCCTGTGCGGCAGCTATGACGCGCAGCGCAAGGTGCTGACCCTGGTGCAGTTCAACCAGCCCAAGGACGCAGTCGACTACGTCAACTCCATGTGGGAGATTCAGCAGGATCCCTACGCAGGCGACGTCGTGAACAGCTACAACGACGGCCCGCCGGCGCCGGGCAAGCCCCCGCTCGGCCCGTTCTACGAGCTGGAAACGTCGTCGCCGGCGGTGGAGCTGGTCCCGCGGCAGTCCCTGACCCACATCCACCGCACCTTCCACTTCGAGGGCCCGCAGCCCGACCTCGACGCCCTGGCGCGGGCCACGCTCGGCGTGACCCTCGACGAGATCGCAGGCGCGTTCGGACCCGGCAAGCTCCAGTGATTCGCCGCACATGCGCGCGCCCGCGCCGCACCGCGCCCACGTGATCCTCGTCGATCGCAGGCATCGGTGCGCGTCGACCACCCTGGCGCCGGCGGCCTGCGAATCGCTGGAGGGCGCCCTGCGCCCGTGGCCGTGGTTCGGTGATCGCTGGGCGCGCCCCTGCGCGAACTGGTCAGCTAGGCACGGCGCCGGGTTCGAACGCCGCTTGGGCCTCGCCGTGGCGGTGCGCCGGCGGTCTCGACGGTCCGTCGTGCCGCAGCCCGGCGTCCCGCGTCCGGTGGCACAGGTAGCGTCCCATCGAGCGGATGGCCTGGTCCACGGAGCGCATGACTGGCACGCCCGTCTCGCGCACCGCGAGGGCGAACGTGTCGTACAGCGTCCCGCAGTCCACCACGAAGCACAGCGGCTTGTCGTAGTCGCGCAGCAGCGCCGGGACGATTTCGACCAGCGACCCGCCCCGCGCGATCTCCTCCGGCGTCGTGCGCAGCATCGGCGTGAGCGGGACGCACGCCAGCACCAGCGCGTCAACCTCCGGGCTTTCGAGCAGTACCCGCGCGCAGCCCTCGTACGCCGCTTCGTCCGCCATCGGGCCGATGTCGAGCGGATTGCGCGCGTTCACCAGCCGGTCCAGCTTTCGCGCCGCCAGCACGCCTCGCAGCCGCTCCCGCGACGGCTCGTCCAGCGCCGCCATGCGCACCGAATAGCGCGGGCCGCGGATCGCGTCCGCCATCGCCACCACTTCGCAGCCGGCGTTGCTCAATGCGGCGATGCGCCGCCCTTCCACGCGCTTCCCGTGCAGCGCACCCGCCAGCTCGACCAGTTGCTCAAACTCCTTGAACGTATCGACGACGATCGCACCCGCCTGCGCCGCCGCTGCCTGGCACACGTCGTAGTCGCCCGCCACCGACGCGGTGTGCCCGGCCGCCGCCGAGCGCCCGGGCTCGGTCCGTCCGGCCTTGTAGAAAATCACCAGCTTGCCGGCGGCGGTGGCCTCGGCGACGGCTTCGAGAAACGCCGCGCCGTCCAGGTCATTGAACCCCTCGGCATAGACCCCCACCACGTCCACGTCGTCACGCCGCACGACGCCGCGCAGCAGGTCCGAGTGCGTCAGGTCCGACTGGTTGCCGACCGAGATCGCCAGCGCCGGATTCAGCACTTCGAGGTTGTTAAGTCGCGTGAGAATGAACGCGCCGCTCTGCGCGATGATCGCGACGCGCCGCCGCGGACCGGCGTTGGCGATCATGCGCGGATGCAGCTTGTGCGGCGGGATGAAGAACGTGTCGTATCGCCCGGGTCGGCTCTGGATGCCCAGACTGTTGGGGCCGACGAACACCGGACCCCCGTCGTCACGCTGCCGGATGCCGCGCATTGCCGCCAGCGTTTCTTCGCGGATCGCCTCGCTCCCCTCGGTCTCGCCCACGCCGGCCGTGACCAGGATCACCGACTCGACCTTGCGGCTGGCGCCGATCTCGGTCACGAGCCCGGGCAGGTGCGGCGCGGTGGCCGCCACCACCAGCAGGTCCGCCGTCTCCGGCAGAGCCGCGACGCTCTCCACGCAGCGCAGCCCGTCGATGCTCTCGACGCCGGGCTTGATGGCGTAGAGGTGCTCCACCGGGAATCCGGCGGCACGCACGTTGTTCAGCACGATCCGGCCCAGGTTCATCGACGTCGCCGATACGCCCAGCACGGCGATGCTTCGCGGCTCCAGCAGGCGCGCGATCTTCTCGATCGGCCGTGCAGGTGGGGCGCTGGTCGGCGTTCCCAGACGACCGCGCCCATCGAGCGGAACCAGGCGCTGCTGTCGAAATGCGAACGGGTTCACCTCCAGCTCGTCCAGGCGCGGGCCTTCGCCGGCAAGGCAGAATTCGCGCGCAACCATCAGGAACGCCCGGAAGCACCGCAGCAGTTGCCCGTCCGATACAACCCTCGGGTGGCCGCGGACCTGGCCCGAGAGCAGCTCGTAGGCCGCCGTGCGCTGGAACAGGTCCAGGAACCGCTCGGCCGTAACCTGCGTGGCCACGGCCTTGGCGACCGCGATGCCGGGCAGCATCTTGCCGGCGATGTATTCGGTGTCCACCCCGCCCAGCCCGGCCGCCATGACCGGGCCGAACTCGCGCGTCGCGCGGATTCCCACGAACAGCTCGCTGCCGAAGCCCGAGCGCGCCTCCTCCACGAACTCCACGATCAGCACGCCCTCCACGCGCGCCCCGCGCGAATGCGCCGCGATCAGCCGCTCGACGCCGGCGTTCACCAGCGGAGCGTCGCGCCGCACGAAACTGACGCCGTCCGCGTCCGACTTGTGCACCACGTCCGGCGAGACGATCTTGAGCACCACTTGATCGCCGCGAAAAGCGCTCAGCGCCGACTCGCTCACCACGTCCCCGCGCCGCACGAACAGATATCGCGGCGGCGAGATGGCGCCCACCAGCTCCATGAGCATGTAGACTTCGTGCTCGAAGAGCTGCGTACGCCCGTGCCGCTCTGCGCGCTCGAGGATTCGCGCCACCGCCGCCCGCTCGGACGCGCCGAGCGTTTCCCCGGCCTCGACCTCCACCTGCGGCCCGGGCGCCGAAGACTCGCCCAACAGCTCCTCGCGGCTGAATCGCTCTACCGCGGCCTGCACGCGGGCCGCGTCGAGTCCCCGGCCCAGCCCGTCGCGATACGCCAGCGCAGCGCTGCGACCCATGCGCAACGCCGCCAGCGACACCTCCACCGCCCGCGGGCCCTTGTCGGACAGCAGCGCCACGACGGACGCCTCCAGCTCGTCGAACCCGATTTGCAGGTACGGCGACGCCGCCCCCAGCAGCAGCACGTTCGCGGCGCGGGCCGACCCCGCCAGCCGCGCCAGCTTCTCGGCGTCCAGCAGCACGTGCTCGGGATGCCGCGCGATGCGCTCGGTCAGCTCCGACAACGCCGGGTAGTTGGCCAGGTTGACCACCGGGTTGCTGCCGCTCACCAGCGCGCCGTCCTCACCGAGGTAGTCCAGGTAGCGCAGCGCCTCGAGCGGCTCCACCGAGACGATGAGATGGGCGCGGCCGCGCGGGATCAGGTCGCTGGCGATCTCGTGGTCGGCGATGCGCAGGTGCGATTGCACCGACCCGCCACGCTGCGACATTCCGTGAACCTCGGCCTGCTTGACCGTGAGCCCGCGGCGCAGCGCCGCCGCCGAGATGGCTCGGGCGATGGTGAGGATGCCCTGCCCGCCGACGCCTGCCAGGATGATGTCCTGTTCCATGCTCCACGCTCCACGTGTTGCGCCGCGCCGCCCGGGTCTTGGCAGGCCGCGACGTTCAGCTCCCGACCGCCGCCGCCTGCGGTTCCGGCGCCCCCGGCGTCACCGCCTCGCCGCGCGCCTCCGCCGGCCTGGCCGCGGGCTTGATCTGAATGCACGCGCGGGCGGCTACGATCACCGACAGTCCGCGGTGCGCGATCTCGCGCGACAGCAGTTCGACGTTCTCCGCGTGCCGCCGCGGATGCGGTTCGATGACGTGCAGCCGCTCGCGCCGCACCCCCAGCCCCAGCAGGATCTGAATCAGCTCGTTGCCGTGCGCCATCGTGCTCTGTCCGCCCGTCATCGCCACAACGCTGTTGTCCAGGATCAGCACGGTCATGTCGGCGTCGGCGCGGATCGCGTCCAGAAGCGCCGTCATCCCCGAATGCGTGAAGGTCGAATCCCCGATCGTGCACAGCACCGGAAACGCCCCCGCCTGCACCGCCCCGTGCGCCATCGAAATCGACGCCCCCATGTCCACGCACGTGTGCACCGTCTCGTGCGGCGGGAAGTAGCCCAGCGTGTAGCACCCGATGTCGCTGAAGAGCATCCGCGTGGCAAACGACTCCGTCGCCGCCGACAGCGCGCGAAACGCGTCGGCGTGCGGGCATCCCGGGCACAGCACCGGCGCTCGTCCCGGCAACGCACTCGGCACCGCGGATCCCGACTCAGTCTCGGCTTCGCACGTGCACCCACCGGCAACCGGGCAGGTCCCGATCACCTGCGCCGCCTCCCGCGCCGGAACCGCTTCACGCGGCCTCGCTCGGACCCGCGCGGTTCCGAGCGCCTCGGCCACCACGTCGGGCGTCAGTTCACCCGACTGCGGCACCTCGCCGCTGAGCTTGCCGCGCAGCCGCTTGCCCGGCAGCCCCAGCAGGCCGCGCAGTTGCGACTCGACAAACGGGAATCCGTCCTCGAAGACGAAGATCTCGTCGCAATGGTCCACCAGCGATCGGATCGCCCGCAGTGGCGGAGGATACGTCCCGATCTTCAGCAGCGTCCACGAGTCGTCGCCCCGCAGCGCCTCGCGCGCGTAGTTCACCGCGATCCCGCAGGCGATGATCCCCCGCGGTCCGCCCAGCGTCAGCCGGTTCGCCTCGCACGTGTCCGCGAATTCCGCCAGCGCGGGCTGCATCGACAGCAGCCGCTGGAACCGCGCACGCGCGTTGGCCGGCAGCAGCGTCCAGGTCGTCGCGCTCGGACGCTCACGCACACGCGGCGGGTCCCCCAACGGCGCCGCCAGCACCCGCACGTTCGAGCGGCTGTGCGCCAATCGCGTCACCAGCCGCACCATCACCGGCAGTCGCCAGCGCTCCGACAGGTCGAACGCCTGCCGCGTCAGGTCGTACGCCTCCTGCTGGTTCGACGGCTCGAATACCGGCGTCTTCGCGAACCAGCCGAAGTACCGGCTGTCCTGTTCGCTCTGCGACGAGTGCATGCCAGGGTCGTCCGCCACCGCCAGCACCAGCCCCGCGTGCGCGCCCGTCAGCGCCGAACTCATGAATGGATCGGCCGCGACGTTGAGACCCACGTGCTTCATCGCCACCAGAGCGCGACGCCCGGCGTACGACATCCCCAGCGCTTCCTCGTACGCCACCTTCTCGTTGGCCGACCAGCGCGCGGCCACTCGGCCTGTTCCCAGCGAGCGGTCGCGCACGAACTCCAGGATTTCCGTCGCCGGCGTGCCCGGATACGAGAACACCCCCGCGATCCCTGCGTGTAGAGCCCCTAACCCGACTGCCTCATCGCCCAGCAATAACTCGACGCTCATCGCTGACTCCGACCGTCCTTGCGCCGGCCCGCGGCGCCTGACCTTGACGATCGTCCGGCCCGGACGCGCACTCCGGGCCCGTGCCGGCCGCGGGCGCGCCGCACGCCAACACTCCCTAGCAAGCCGCATTCCGCTCGGCGCGGATTCCGCGCGCTCCATCTCGTGAAGCGCGAGCGCGAATCCGCGCGCCCAGACCGATTGCGCCGAATCCAACACCCCGCTGCGCCAATTCCCGCAACCCTCCGTTCACGTTCACGGACCGCATTCGCATGCCTTGTGCCCTGCCTGCCCGGTGGAATCGGGTTTGCCGGCCGCGCCTCCCCGCCGGGCTGTCCCGCGCCCGTCGCGCGCTGCCCCCGGACCGCCCGCGACCACCCATCCCGTACACTTGGCGCATGGCCCGCCGCGTCATTTCGTGGATCGCTGCGCTCGGGCTGACCGCCGCCGTGGTCGGCGCGGCGCTCCGCGCCCGCGGCTCCGACCCGCTGCTCGCGGAACTCCACTGGTTGCTGCGCGACGCAGTGCCACCCGTTCAGGCGTTAAACCGCGCCTGCGAACTGCTGGCAGCCGCCGGCGATCGCGCCAGCGGCGACGACCTCCGCCTGATCGAGGCGCTTCTGAATTCGGGGCGGGACGCCGTGACCCGCAACGCGCTTTCGATCCTCAAGCTTCGCTTGCAGCGGCGCTTCAGCGTGATCGGCGCCGACGGGTCGGCGCAGCGCGTCTGGACGACCTGGGCCGGTAGGCAATCCGACGCGCGCCTGCTCGCGCTGATGCCCGAGTCGTTCCACTGCTTCGTCGACGGCGGCACGACGGTCGCGGAGCCGGCCCATGCGGCGCGCGCAACGCGCTTCGTGCTGATTGCGACGCTGCGAACGGACCCGCCCACGCGATCGCGTGTGGAGTTGGAGCTGACGTTTCGAGTCGCCTACGCGGGCCCGATTGCCGCACGCCTGCGCCGCCTCGACGGGCTGAACGCTGGCCCGCTCTCCGCGTTCCCTCTGCCCCCAGACCCTCGCCAATGGCCGCCGATCGAACTCGACGGCTGGAGCGCAGCCACCGTCGAGGACCTCTTGCGCGACCCGTTGCCGCAGGTCCGCTGGGCCATCGGCCGCATTCTGACCGTCTGCCGCGACCCGCGCGGACGGGACGCGGTCCGCGAATGGCTCGCGGAAGACCCGCACGTCCCGCGCGGCGCGGTCGAGGTCGTTGCGGGATTGCTTGACGCTCCCCGGCCTTGACGAGCGCGACGGGCCGGCGCCGTGTCCGACCGTCGGGCGCCCCCGAATCCCGACGGGCTGGCACGCCGATTGCGTGATCCCTGGCACAGGTCCGACCGGACACGTCGGTGTAGGCCGCGCCAACGGAGCCGCACCATGGTCGAAATCCGCATTCACGGCCGGGGCGGGCAGGGGGGTGTGACGCTGGCGAAGCTGATCGCCACCGCGTATTTCCTTCGCGGCAAGCAGGCGCAGGCGTTCGGGGTCTACGCCGCCGAACGGTCGGGCGCTCCGCTCCAGGCGTATGTGCGGATCGACGATCGGGAAATCACCAACCACAATCAGGTGCGCGAGCCGGACCATGTGATCGTCATGGACTGCACGCTGCTGGGCCCGTCGGTGCTGGCGGGCCTGAAGCCGAGCGGCTGGGTGCTGGTGAACGCCGCCGATCCGCCCGACGCGCTCGGCGAGGCGTTCGCCGGGCGACGCGTCGCTACCGTCGACGCGACGTCGGTCGCGATCGCGCATCGCTTGGGTACGCGGACCGTTCCGATCGTCAATACCGCCATGCTCGGCGCGGCGGGGCGGCTGCTCGACCTGCCCTGGGACGCCGTTCGTGCCGCCCTTGAGGAGCTGCGTTTCCGCGACTCCGACCTCTCGGCCGCCCGCGCGACCTACGAAAGCGTCACGCTCTCCAGGGTCGCGGGCCGGGCGCCGGAAGCGGCGCCGCCGGCGCCGGCCTCCCCTGTGGCGGGATTGTTCGACGCGCGGGTCGGAAGCCGCCCGGGCATTCGTACCGGGTCGTGGGCCACACGCCAACCCAACCGCCGGGAACTGACGCCCCCGTGCGTACACGCGTGCCCGGCTGGCAATGACGTCCGCGCATTCGTCGCCGCCACCGGCCGGCGCGACTACGACCGCGCCTTGGAGATTCTTCTGCAAACGTCGCCGCTGCCGGGCGTCTGCGGCCGCGTCTGCCCCGCCCCGTGCATGGAAGCCTGCAACCGGGCCGGCTTCGATGCGTCCGTGCACGTCCGCGACCTCGAACGCTTCGTCGCCGAGCACGGACGCCGGCCGCCGCCCACGCACCCCTGGCGCACCACCCCCGTGGCCGTGGTGGGCTCTGGACCCGCGGGGCTGAGCGTCGCGTATCACGCGGCGCGGCTGGGCTACCCGGTGACCGTGTACGAATCGGGGGACGAACCCGGCGGTCTCTTGCGAACCGGAATCCCGCCGTACCGCCTGCCGCGCGACGTGCTCGATTCTGAGATCGGGTATCTGCGGGCCCACGGGGTCGAGTTCCTCACCGGGCGGCGCGTGGGACGCGCGGCGCTGCTCGACCTGACGCGGACCTACTCCGCCGTCTTCATCGGGACGGGGTTGCAGGAGGCGCGCGCGCTGGACCTCGGACCCGCGGCGCACGATGTGGCGATGCAGGGCATTGAGTTTCTCGATCGCGCGCTGCGCCACCAGATCGCCGTTCGTGGCCAGCGGGTCATCGTGGTCGGCGGCGGGAACACCGCCGTCGACGCGGCCCGCACGGCGCTGCGCCTCGGCGCCAGCGGCGTGCGGATCGTGTATCGCCGCACACGGGCGGAGATGCCCGCCATCCGCGAGGAAGTCGACGAGGCGCTGGAAGAGGGCGTGGCGCTGCATGAGCTGATGATGCCCCTGCGCATACGCCGCGTCGCCGCGGGCGCCCTCCTCACCTGCGCTCGCATGCGCCTCGGCGAGCCCGATGCTTCCGGTCGGCGCCAGGCAGTGCCCGAGACGACCGAGGACGCGCAGTTCGACCTGGCGTGCGACCGCGTGATCCTCGCGCTTGGGCAGGGGCGCGACCTGTCGATATTGCCCGAGGGGTCAGAGCTGCATCAGGACGGCGCGCTCCTCGGCGTGACGGCGGCGCCGGTGCTGGCCGGCGGCGACTTCGCCACCGGCGACGGGTCGGTCGCCGCCGCGATCGGCGACGGTCGCCGCGCCGCGCTTCACCTGCACCAGACACTCACCGGCGAAGACCTGTTCGCGCCGCCCGACGCGACCGTCGCCGGGCCCGAGTTCATCCGCACCCACATCTTCGCGCACGCGCCCGCCCGGACCGCCCCGAACGTGTCTCCGCTGGAGCGCCGCAAGAGCTTCGTCGAGGTGCGGCGCGGCTATTTCGACGCGCCGGACGACCACCCCGCCGTGGCCGAGGCGCAGCGCTGCTTCCACTGCGGCGTGTGCAACGAGTGCGATTCGTGCCTCAACTCCTGCCCCGAAGGCATCCTGATGCGGGACGGCGACGGGTATCGCTTCGATTATGACTACTGCAAGGGCTGCGGCGTTTGCGCGGCGCAGTGCCCGCGGGGCGTCATTTACATGACGGAGTTGTGACGGTGGACGCGAGGAGTCGGACGTGGCACAGGTGCTGCTGACCGGAAACCACGCCGCCGGGCGGGCACTGGCGCTGGCCGGGGAGGCCAATCGGCGTTCGCGCGGGTGCGTCGGGGGCGCCTATCCCATCACGCCCCAGACCGAGATCATCGAATTCCTGCGCGGGTTCGACTTCACCCGCGGGAGAATCGTCCCGGTCGAGTCGGAGCACAGCGCGATGGCCGTCTGCATCGGCGCTTCTCTCGCCGGGGCACGCAGCTTCACCGCCAGCAGCGCCAACGGCCTGGCGTACATGACCGAAAACGTCTTCGCCGCCGGGTACTTCCGTCTCCCCATCGTCATGGTCGCCGTGAACCGCACCCTCGGACCGCCTTGGAACATCTGGGTCGATCAGGGCGACAGCCTCGCCCTGCGCGATGCGGCCTGGATCCAGTTCTACACCGATTCGCACCAGGACCTGGTCGACACCATCCTGCTGGCGTTCCGCGTGGCCGAGGACGCGCGCATTCTCCTGCCGGCCATGATCGCCATGGACGGCTTCGTCATCTCGCACACCCAGATGGTGCTCGACCTGCCAGACCAGGACAGCGTCGACCGCTTCCTGCCGCGCTGCAACGTGCCGCACCGGCTGCGCGTCGACCGCCCCGCCACGCTGGGCGGGCTCACCTGGCCGAGGGAAACCCAGCTCATGCGGCGCGAAATCCAGGAGGCCATGGAACGCGTGCCCGCCGTCCTGGAACAGGCCCTGGATGAGTTCGAGTCGATCTTCGGACGCCGACCCCGCGGCGCGCTCGAGGCCCTCCACACGCATGACGCGGACCGCGTGCTCATCGCCTGCAACACCATGGCGCGTACGCTACGCGGCGTCGTTCAGCAGCGCCGCGCACGCGGCGACCCGGTCGGCATGGTCAACTGCAAGCTCTTCCGTCCCTTCCCCCGCGCCGCGCTGCGAGCCGCCCTGAACGGCGCCACCCGCGTCGGGGTGCTCGACCGCAACCACTCGCCCGGGTCGGGCGGCATCTTCTGGCAGGAAGTCGCGGCCACGTTGCGCGAGCCCGAGCGCGTGATTCAGAACTACATCGTCGGTTTGGGCGGGGGCGACGTCACCCCCGAGGCCATCGAGCGCATCTTCGCCGATCTCGACCGTCGCACCTCGGCCGCCGAACCGCTCTGGCAGGAGGTGACCGCGTGACCGCCTCCGCTCCCATCCCCGCTTGCGACGCGCACGACGCCATCCTGCGCCCGGGCAACACCAATTGCGCCGGCTGCGGGATGTCCATCGGTCTTCAGTACCTGCGGCAGGCGCTGGGCGACGAAGTGCCGCTGCTGGCGATTCCCGCCTGCTGCGGGATCGTCACGGCCGGCGCTTTCCCGACCAGCGCCTTCGGCGCGCCGGTGGCGGCCACGACGTTCGCCAGCGCCGCCGCCGTCGCCAGCGGTCTCAGCGCCGTCGCGACCCTCAACGCCGAGGACCGCCCCGTCATCTGCTGGGCGGGCGACGGCGGGACGTACGACATCGGCATGGCCACACTCTCGGCGGCGGCCGAACGCAACGAGGACTTCATCTACATCTGCTACGACAATGAAATCTACGGCAACACCGGCGGGCAGCGCAGCAGCGCCACGCCCGAGGGCGTCGCCACCTCGACCACCCCGCGCGGCAAGTCCGAGCCCAAGAAGGACATCCTGGCCATCATGGCCGCCCACCGCATTCCCTACGCCGCCACGCTGTCCGTCGCCCACCGCGACGACTTCCTGCGAAAGGTCCGCACGGCCCGGCGAACCCGCGGGTTCCGTTTCCTGCTCATGCTCTCGCCGTGCCCGACCGGGTGGAAGTCCGAACCGGATGAGAGCGTGGACCTGGTCCGCTTCGCCGTGGGGTGCGGCATCTTTCCGCTCTACGAGGTGTTCGACGGGAGGCGCTACCGGATCAACGCGCGACCGGACGGCACGCCCGCCGAGCAGTACACCTCGCGCCAGCGGCGCTACCGCGGGACTTCGCTCGACCCGCACGTGGTGACGCAGCAGATCGTCGCCACCTGGCGCTACCTCGACGCCATGGAACGCCAGTTCCCCGCCGACCCCGCGCAGGACGGACTCGTCGAGCCGTAAATCCGCCCCCCACGCTACCGCAGAATCTGCCAGTTCCCGTCGACCCGGCCCACCATCATGTCGTAAAAGCTCTGGTTGCCCTCTTTGTCGGGCTTCTGGGCCAGCACCGGCTTCCAGTCACGCCGCACGCACTCCACCATCCGCTCGCCGCCTACCAGGCGCAGGTCCAGCTCCTTGGCCTCAATGGGCTCGAAGCCCCACTCGGGCTGGCTCGATTCCTGCCGGATCGCGGAACGGATCAGGTTGACTCGCGCGGCGGGCGACATCTCGTACGAACCCATCACCTCGCGCAGGCGGATCGACGACGCGCGGATGAACGGATCCGGGTCGCCCGTCGCGAAGCGCGTTCGCAGCTCGGTCAGGAACTGCAACACCTCGCGCCTGGTCGCGTCGTCGAGCTTGAGCCGCGGCGACTTGAGCCAGGTCCACTCCCCGAACGGACTCGCAAGCTCCACGCGCTCCGTGATCACCATCGGGTACGGCAGCGACCGGAAATCGTCGCGCTTCTTCTTCTCGTCCTTGATCGGCCAGTCGGCCCGCACCAGCTCGCGCCCGTCCGGTCCGCCCACCGTGGCGCCCTGCGGATACACCGCCAGCCGCGCCCACACCTTCTCGCTCGACGCGCTGAATTCCGTCTTCACGCCCCCAGCGCCCGATTTCGACTCGGACGGCGTCGGGCCGGGCTTGATGACCATCGACAGCTCGTTCACGCCGGACAGAATCAGCTCATTCACCGGCCCTCCAAAGTAGAACCCGATCTCGGGGCCGCGGCGGACGACCGGAACGTCGTTCACCCAGAACTCGGCGTCGCAGCCGTGGGTCTCGCACTCGAGCACGTAATAGTTGGTCGCCACCGTAAAGTCTCCGTGGGGGACGCTCGCCGGCCGTGGTTGCTTCCCGCCCGGGCTAACGCCGGCCGGGTTCGGCCGTCAGGGCAGGGAAGGCTTACGCAGCGCCCGGCCCGCCTTCCAGCCTTCCGTCTGCTTCAGCAGGCGCATCAGATACTTCAGGTCGAAGCGCGCCACGGCCTCGTCCGCGATGCGCCGCACCTCCCCGCGCCCCAGGTGCGTTCCGGGCGCGCCGACGTCGCACCACCCCTTCGCCAGCTTCAGCAGGTTCGGCACGAATTCCTGCACCGCCCGCTCCTCCTCGTCCGCCCGATTGCATTCCGCCTGCGCAAGCCGGAGCCGGTCCAGGTAGTCGGTCACAATCGTCCGGATCGCCTTCTTGGCCTCGACGACCGCGGCTTCGTTCTTCGCGATGGCATCCATGAGATCGGAGCGCAGCTCGTGCGTGACCAGCATTCGCTTGTACTGCCGGCCGGCGAACCAGCCGAAGTTGTTGTCGACCGCGGCGCGGAATCTCTCCCATTGCGCCTTCCAGAGGCTCGACTCCTCGGTCGAGAGCTTGTTGTTCGACACCAGGTTCACGCCATGGTCGTCGGTCCAGGGCCACAGGAGGTTCTCGTCGGTGGCCGCCGGTCCCTCCCATTCGCTCTTGAGGCGCTGGTTCAGGAACTGAAACTGGAGGGTGTACCACTTCTCCAGGGCTTGCTGGACCCGGCCGAACTCGCCCAACACGCGCCGCCAGACGTGCTTGAGGTAGTGCACGTTGGTCCAGGCGGCTCGCGCCAGTCCCGTATCCGATCCGCGCGGAAACAGGATGCCCTCCTTGTGCGGCAGGTCCGGCGAACTCCCCTCCACCAGCGTCCACTCCTTTACTTTCGAGCAGCGGAAGGCCTTGCTGCGAACCGTCACCTCGAACGCCACGCCCAGGAAGTAGCCCTCCCACAGCACGCCCTTGAAGCCGGCCTCCGGGTCGGGGAACTTGAAGACCCACTTGTAGCCGGTCTTGACCGCGGCGTCGCCGGTGAGAACGTCCGGGTGCACCAGGATCATGCGCGCGCCGAAGCGGGCCGAGGGGATGCATTCGAAACGCGTCTCTCCCAGCGTGCCGCCGTCCGGGCCGCGCTTCTCCCGGTAGAAGTCCGCCCGCGCGGCGCCGTCGATCCGCAGGTAGACGACGAACTGAAAGACCAGAAACAGCGCCCGGGCCCGCACGCCCACCCACAGCTCGATGCCGACGCGCACCAGCGTCATGTTGACGTCGATCTGCCACCAGCGGAACACGCGGTGGTCGGTGTACTCCTTCCAACCAAGCCGCAGCGCAAACTGCCCCTCCAGGAATCCAAAGTCGATGTTGACGCCCCAGCCCCACGAGGCCTGCATCCCCTGAAACGTCTCCAGCAGGTCGTTGAAGTGCTGGACCGCGTAGATGATCGCCTCGACCGCCTTGCCGACCGGAAAGTGCTCCTCCGGCACATACCCGTTCCGCGCCAAACCGCAACGCAACACGTTCCACGCCCCGTTGTCGGGCGTCTCGCTCGGGTCCACCCCGTAATCAACGGCCGTGACTTCGTGAAATCGGCGCGTCTTGGGGTCGGGCGCGCGGACTGGCGTCGCGACACGCGTGTCGGACGTGATCACGCGGTAATTCGTCTGCGCCACGCAGACCATTCCCAGGTGTGGGTCGTCCACCATGTCGGAGCGCGTGCCGAATTCCGGCGTCCCGCCCGGGTCGGCCTCGCCCGGCAGCGTGCCCCCGGTGCTGGCAGTGGACTGGGTCATGCCCTGCCCGACGGCCACGCCGCTGGTCGGCTGGCTGCCCTGCTGATAGGCGTTGACCGAGGCGGAGCTGAGCGGAATCGACCCGAGGATCCCCTCGCGCTGCTCGACCCGCGCCGCTTCGGACCTGGGATCCGGGCCTGCGGGCTGCGACTGCCCGCGCTCGTTGATCCGGGTGCCCGACGTGCCGAACTTGACCGATGGAAATGGCGTGACGTTCAGAAACAGGCAGAACTCGTCCGACGGGTACACCTCAATGTCGGCCAGCAACTGGCTGGCGGGCGTGGGCGCCACCGTTCCACTCGGATCAGGGAGGCCGCATGTCTCCATTCGGATCTGGTAGAGCCGCACGCGCGGCAGCAGAATCGTCTGCACCATCTCGAGGATGTCGCGGATGCGAAACGTGCTGCCCGACACCGGCGTCAGCCCCGAGCGGACCTGGGCGGCGATGTCGGCGCCCTCGCTGGCCTCGATGACGCTGATGGCGGCCTCGGTCAGCGTGCTGCCGTATTTCTGCGGGAAGTTCTCGATCTTGAACTTGCACAGCGCCGCACCGGAGCTTGCCTTGCCGCGCAGGTCGCGGAACCCGATCGCCACGTTCTCGATCCGCAGGATGTTGAAGCGCCGGTCCTTCAGCCGTTTCACCAGTCCCGTGACCAGCCCCTCCCCCGGGCCGCGCGCCAGGGCCCAGTCGATGGCCGCCTGCTCCTGGCGCTCCACGACCACGATCGGGTGCTGGCAGTCCCCCTTGGGGTGATAGAACTCGTCCGCGCAGTAGTAATCGGCCGGGTCGTGCGAGATTTCCACGTACTTGACGTGAAAGCGGTCGTAGCTGGAGCTCTTCTTTTCCACCAGTTCGCCGCGCTGATCCCCGCAGATCATCTGGATCGTCGGCTTGGAGGTGAACGCGTCGAGGTGGATCTTGTGCGCCTGCGCTGAGGCCACAATCTCCCAGGTGCCCAGCGAGTCGTGCCCGCGTTCCACGGGGGTGTCGTCGCCGCTCAGCTCCTTGATCAACAGCCGGTGCTGGTTGCACGGGACCGGCGCCGGCGGCTTGCCACGGTTCAGCGCGCAACTCTGGCCGGGGTTGGACACGGGATGCGGTGAGGCCGGCACCACCGTGACCTTCTTGATCATGTTGGCCGGGTCGTCGCTCGGCTGGCAGCCGCGGACCGGGCGCAGCTCGAGCTTCATCTCACCCGGTTCGGTCGTCGGTCGCCCATGCCGCAGCTTGTAATACCCATGCGTCAGGCGCACCTTGATCGGCCGCTCGGGTTGGGTCTGCCCCTTTGCAATGTGAACGAAGTACGCCTTGCCGCCGAACGCGGCGCTCACGATCTTGGCGACCGCGTCGACCTTGGCCGGCTCCTCCAGCTTGACGCTGAGATCGACCGACTCCTTGGCCAGATACTGGTCCTTCTTGGGCGAAATCCAGAAATTCTGGCGCCGGAAGCGAATCACCGGGCCGGGCACGACCTTGATCTTGCGTACCCGGTCGGACTCGTCCGCTGCCAGCAGGCAGCCGCGGGCCGGTATGGGCCGCGTCAGCCCAATCTCCTGATCCGCCGCGTCGCCCAGCAGAAACTGTACGTCGGTCTGAAGCTCGGTCTGATTCTCAGGAATCAGCAGGCTGGGCCGGTCCAGCGTTCCGAACGCCGGACAGCGCACGTAGAAGCCGGCCCCGATCCGCGGCGCGGGCCCGCTGAGCTTGAACTTGAGCTTCACGGTCTCGCCCGCGTAGTAGGTGTTGTCGTCCCGCTTCGGGTCGATCCAGTCCTCCGGCGACGAGAAACTGACGCGCGGCAGGGCGCGGATGGGAACCTTGATCTCGTGCAGGCCGCTTGGCTTCAACACGAAGGGCGCCTTCGTCGGCACCCCCAGCCGAACGGTGACTTCCTGCGTGCTGCCCGCGTCCTCGCCGTCCGGATAGAACATCGCGACCGCCGTCCCCTCCACCTGACCCTCCGGTATCAGCGCTTCGTACGCCGTGCTGGGGTGAATGCTGTCGTGCCGGAAGCAGTCGCTGCGCAGCTCCACCTTGATGCCGTCCGCGGGCGCTGGACGGTTCGACTTGACCGTCAGCCGCGCCATCTCACCCGGGTAGACCCCCACCTCGCCCTGCGGTCGCACGACGCTCTGCGCAAACTCGACCTGGGCCGGCGGATTCACCTTGATCTGGATCCGCGACGTGCCGCGCACCTTGCAGCGCGTCACCGCGACCAGCTCGATGTCGTACGTCTGCGGCGCCGTGCCGGTCGGCAACGGATGCGGCATCGGAATCTCGAACTCCCACTCCCGGGTGCGGTGCCGCGGATTGGCCTTGATGATGGCCGAGTGCTTCTTGGGCGTGAGTTTCGGGGCGCGCAGCTCGTAATGGACGCTGCGGTCCGGACGTTTCGCCAGTCGCACCGCCACCCGCACGCGGTCCCCAATCTCGTACGTCTCCTTCTCGTTCACGATGGCCGGCGAGGCGAACGATACCTCCCAGGACGGCGGCGGCGGGGTGGTCGCCGCGGTCGAAGTGGAGCTCGATCCCGTCTGCCCCGTCACAGGGCCCGCTGGTTGCGTCGACATCCTCTGCCTCTCTCAACTGCCGCCGCCGGAGCGGCCCGCGTCACCCCGCGGTCGAGCTCCGATCATCCCGACCGTCGCACGCCGCCGCGCACGATCGACTCTTCATCCTGCCGCGCCGCGGCAATCTGGAGCAGCGCCATCTTGCGCTCCCCAGGCATGTCGAGCGTCAATACGCGCTGCACCCACGGCATGAGCCAGAACGCGTCCTGCCGCTCGAAGGTCATATCCACGAACTCGGTCACGTCGCTCTCGTCGGTGATGCGGTAGTGCCCCGCCACGGCAACCGCTTCGCGCACCCGCCGCGCCAGCCGCGCCGGGCCGAGCTGCTCGCATTCGCGCGGGTGACGCCGCTCCATCTCCATCCGGCAGCGCACCACGAAATGCTCCCGCGCGTGCTCCTCGAAGATCGCCCACTGCGCCTCGCGGATCACCAGCATCAACCAGCCTCCAATCGTGGTTCAACCGGCTCAGCGCCGCGCCAGCACCGCCAGCTCCAGCCGCTCGACCCGCGCCGACTCGATCCCCGGCGTGAACCGCAGCGCCACGTCCGCGTGGTCCGATTCCATCACGTACGCCCGCAGCGGGCCCATCACGTGCTCCACCTCAGACGCCGTGCACGTCGGCAGGTACAGCCGCATCGTCCGCGGGTCGTAGTAGCGGAAGTACACGCTCTGCCCGTCCCACTTGCGCACCATCAGGAACGTGCGAAAGTGCTTGCGCACCGCCTTGAAGTCCGTGCTCTCATGCGCCAGCGCGAAAACCCCCCAATGCCGGCCCCACCCCTCCGACAGCACCCAGCCGGTCAGCTCGTCCGCCTCCCCCAGCCGCACCAGGTGCGGCGCAGCCGCCACAACGTCCGCCGGCAGTTCGCCGCTGAACAGGCAGCAGTGCTCCCCTTTGTGCGCACCCAGCCTCTTCACCAGACCCTTCACCGACGCCCCATCCAGTACCGCATACGCCCGCACGTACGGCCGCTCGAACAGGATCGCCCGCACGCCACGCTCCCGCTCCGCCGCCGTCAGCGGTGGTCCCGCCACCCCCCCGGGTCCACGCGCCACCCTTCGTACACGCAACACCGCGCGCGAGCGGTCGGCATCCAGATCGGCGTCCTGAAACGCGTCCCCAAACCCCACCTCATACTGGTCATCTTCCAGCGACTCACGCAGCCGAACGCGGATGCTCCCACGCGTCTCCGCCGCCCTTACCTCAACCGTGTGGTCCCCAGGGTCGAACGCCTCGCTCACCACGTCCGCCGCCGCCACCCCCTCCGCCTCTCCCCCGCGCGGCACGGGCTCCGACAACCGCACCCGAACCAGCAGCTCTCCCCCAGGCTCGAAGCTCGCCAGGTTCGGTTCGAACGGTGGATCGTCGAACCCGATCAGCGGGATTGACACCGCCTTGATCCGCACCAGCTTCGACTTCCGGTAGCGCGACAGCTCCACCGCGCCGATCGGGTCCGTCAGCTCCACGGGGTGCGAACCCGCCACGTCGCCCACCTCGAACCGCAGCTCGGACTCCGGCCGCAGCGACCACGCCCGGATCGTGAACCGCCGCGATTCCGGGCGGAACGCCCCGCACCGCACCGTCGCCCCCACGTCCTGCTCAACCGCCTTCTCCAGGCACACGCGGATCGCCACCTGGTCGCCTGCCGTAAACTCCTCCTTGTCCGGGGCGAAGTGCGGCGTGTCGAAGACCAGCTTGCCCGTTTCCATTTCACTTCCATCCGCCGGCCGCCGCGCGGACGGCCGCCTGATCAGACATCCGACTCCACACGCCCGGCGCCGCGCTGGTCACGCCTCGCCGGCGACTCAGCGCCCGGCGCCGGACAGCACGCCACCGGCGTCCTGGTACGATGATCCGCCCGGCATCGACGGCGCGCTCGGCGCCGCGGGTGCGCCGGGCGCCGCTGCGGACCCGCGCACCGCCGACGCCGGTCCTCCATCGCCCGCCGGTCCTCCCGCCCCGCCGCCTCCATCGGAGCCGCCGCCTCCCGCACCGTCCCCGCCACCGCCCGCTTCCTCCTCCTCCTGTTCGGCCGCTTCGCACGGCTCGCACACGACGGCCCCCGACTCGGCGGCGGTCGTCAGCACGACCGCCATCGGCGACAGCGCCGGCATCTCCGACGGGTCCGGCGCCGGCTCCACGTCTTGCCCAGCCTCGTCCGTGTCCGCCTCCAGCGCCTCGGGCGGGGCGTCCGGCGCCTGCGGCGACGACGGCGCGGTAGCCTCCGCCGGCGCCTCCGCCGAGCACCCGCCGCCCGAGCCCGCCGACCCGCCGCTGTTGATCCCCACGGCGCTGCCGACCACATTCACGCCGCTGGAGCTGATGTCCACGAAGTTGCCGCCCACCTTGAGCGAGAGCTGGCTGCCCGCTTCGAGCACCAGCGTACTGCCCGCCTTGATGTGAATCGTGTCCCCGTCGATCGCGATCGCACCCGACGCCTTCACGTGAACCTCGGACGCGTCGATCGACACCTTGTCGTCGCACTTGACGCTGTACTTGCCCGTCACCTTCAGCCCGCAGTCGCCCCCGACCTTGACGTTCTGGTCGGCTTCGTACGTCTCGCTGGCCGTATCGGTCACCTTCAGCGAGTGCGTCTTCACCACCTCCACGTGCGACTCGCCCTCGATCTTGTCGAACGCGTCCTTGGCGATCTTGCGGTGATACGCGCCGTCCACCTGCTCGAGCTGGTCGCCCTTGATCGTCAGGCACTCGTTGCCCTCGATCAATCCCGCGCGGTCGCCCTTCACCGTGAACCCGTCGTCGCCCTCGATCAGCTCGATCCGGTCCCGCTTGACGATCAGATGCCGGTCCCGCCCGATCCACTCCTTCGAGTCGTTCAGCACGCGCACGTCCATGTCCTTCTGCGCGTGCATGAAAAGCTGCTCCTCGTCCTTCTTGTCCTCGAACCGGATCTCATTGAACCCCTCGCCGCCGGGGCTGCTCCGCGTCTTGATCGTGCTGCGTGTCTTGTTGTCCGGAAGGTACGGCGGCAGGTGCTCCTGGTTGAACACGCGCCCCGTGATGATCGGCCGGTCCGGGTCCCCCTCCAGAAAATCCACCACCACTTCCTGCCCGATGCGCGGGATGAACATCACCCCGTAGCCCCCGCCCGCCCAGCCCTGGTTCACGCGCACCCAGCACGAACTGTCCTTGTCCGCCCCGCCGATCAGATCCCAGTGGAACTGGATCTTCACCCGCCCGAACTTGTCGACGTAGATCTCCTCCCCCGACGGTCCCACCACCTTGGCCGTCTGCGGCCTCATCAACGGCCGCACTGTCTGCCGCCGCGGGCGGAACGGCACCGTCGCCAGAACCGCGCACGCCTCAGACTCGAACTCGGGGTCGTTCTCGTCGGCCACCTGCCCGTCCAGCGGCTGACGCCCGCGCACCAGTTGCCGCGTCACCAGGTACTCCGCGTTCACCGCCTCCACCGGGTGGTCCGTCAGCGTGAACTTGAAGCCCGGCAGCAACCCGCGCGCCACCGTCCACATCTGCATCATCTGCCGGTGGCAGGCCGCCTCCTCCAGCCGCACCTGCGCCAGCCGCTCCACGCTCACCGTCGTCGTCCGGTCCAGCTCGCCTCCCGAAGGCTCGCCCTCGAACCCCGACGCGTAGTCGATGAACTGAAGGTTGGTGAACACGTCGCCCTGCGCGGTGAGCTTCACCGGCGTGCTCGGGTGCAGGTAGTCGAAATCCCGCAGGCTGGCCGCCCCGAACGACACCTCCTGGTGGTCGCGCAGCGCGTACACGTATTCCCGGTTCGCCTCGGTCACTCCCATCCCCGGCTCGACGTAGGGAAACTCGGCCGCGTTGGGCGTCGCCACGTGCGCCGTGGTCGAGTCGCCGAACACGATCTTGTGCCCGCTGTCGCTGTGCTCGAAAAAATAGAAGATGCCCTCGTCTTCCATCAGCCGCGAAATGAAGTCCAGGTCGCTCTCGCGGTACTGCACCACGAACTCGCGCGTCTTGTACGTCGCCTGCGTGGCGAAGCGGTAGTAGTCCTCGCTGATGCCCGCCGTTTCCAGCACCTTCTTGATGATCCCCGTCACCGTCATGTCGTCGCAGCTCGACGCCTGGAAGATGCGCGACTGCACCCGCCGCGATAGCTGCCAGTGCGTCGGGACCACGTCGATGCCGTAGCGCGCCACGGTCCGCCCCCACCCGAGCCGCGCAAAACGCAGCACCATCCCGTTCACCCAGCGCTTCCCCGCCGAGCCCGATATTTCCAGCGCGCACGCCTTCCCGATCTGGTCCGCCGGAACCATCCCCATGTCGTCCGACGCCACCTCGACCCGGAAGCGATACAGCTCGCTGATGCCCTCCGTGCCCTCGAATGAGATTACCCTCAGCGCGTCCGCGGCCAGGCCGTCGATCGTGAACACGTAGTCGGCCACGCTGGCGGCCCGAAGCTGGGAGGGTGAATCCGACATGCGCACAGCTCCTTCCGGGGCGTGCCTCCTTGCGCCGCCCGACGTTCCTGCGGGGGGGGGGGCCCGACATTCTGGTGCGCGCGCCGGCTCCCGACCCGACCCGCGCGAATCCGTGCGCCCGCGTTATAGCGTCCCCCTCTTTTCTCGTCCACATCCACTCCGCTTGCCCAGCCGCTGCGCGCCGCGCCCCGCGTTTTGCTCCTTCCAATCGCCGCCGCCGTGTTACAATGGGCGCACTCTCTCGAGACAAGGAGACTCCGCGTGCGACCTGTTTTCGCCCTGGCTCTGCGCTTCTGGCCCGCTTCCTTCGCGCTCTGCGCCTTCCCCCTGTGCGCCTTCGCGGACGAATCGGCCGTGATCGACCTTACCGGCGTCAAGCTCAAGAACGCATCCAACCAGTACCGCGACAGCTCGCCTCAGACCATCGATGACGCGTTCGGGTATCGCTATCAACTCGACGCCATGGTCAAGGGCGAGAGCGGGCTGCTACAGCTCCTCTATCCGAGCCCTACCCCCCTCGCCGACGTCCTGGAAGCGCTCCTGCCCGGCTCCTCCGAGGCCCTCAACGGCGAGGTCTACAACCCCTCCGGCGCGCACCCGATCGAACTGACCAACGAGCGCTTCGAGGGCGACGGGAACATCGGCGGAGTCAACGTCCACGTGGGCGTCACCGTCGGCGTCGGCATCAACGCCGCCGACGTCGCCTGGTTCAGCTTCACCGACGTCGTCATCGACCCCGCCTTCATCGTCGGCAGCATGGTCGTCACGTCCGGCACCGCTACCCTCGACCGCATTCCCGCCTCCACCGCCGACATGAACTGGGACGGCTCCGTCAACGCCTTCGACATCTCCCCCTTCGTCCTTGCGCTGAGCGACCCCAACGCCTACACCTCGACCTACGGCTACAGCCCCATCTACCCAGGCGACGTCGACCGCGACGGCTCCTTGAACGCCCAGGACATCCAGCCCTTCATCGACGCCCTGTGGAACCCCTGACGCCGCGCGTCACACGGCTTCGTACTCCACGATCACTCGCGCCGCCGTCTCTCGCGGCAGTACGTACGCGTGCTCCGACACGTAACGCAGTCCCCGTGACGGCGCCGCCGCAGCCCCCGCCGCCAGCTCCTCCCCCGCCGCGCTGGTCTTGAACAGCCACGCCCGTCCCCCCGGACGCAGCAGCCCGGACACCCAACCCAGCAGTCGCGGCAGCGGCGCCACCGCCCGCGCAGTCAACGCGTCAAAACCGCCCGCCAGCGGCGCCCGGCGCGACTCCACCTCCGCGCGGCCCTGCACCGCACGCGCGTTCCGCAGCCCCAACCCCTCGATCATCCGCGCCAGCGCCGCGACCTTCTTGCCCGTCGCCTCCAGCAGCGTCACCTCCACCGCCTCGCACGCGCACGCCAGCGGCAGCCCGGGCGCCCCGCCGCCCGACCCCACGTCGATCAGACGCGCAGGCCGGAACGACTCGACCAGCGGCAGCAGCCGCAGCGAGTCCACCACGTGCAGCCGCCACGCTTCGACCGGATCGCGGACCGCGGTCAGGTTCATCCGCGTGTTCTCGTCGAGTAGCATCGCCACCCAGCGCGCCAACCGGGCGTACGCTTCGCGCGTCACCGGCGACCCCGCCGCCGACAGTTCCTCGTGCGTCATGACCCGCCGCGCTTCGTGACCACCGGGTCCGACCGCACGCCGCCCGTCCGCGCCCCGGAATGCAGCGTGCGGCGCGGACCCTCCGGCCCGCGCCGCACGTCGAATCCCATCGTTTCCCGGCTCCGCCAAGCTTCAGTGCTTGATGACCTGCGCCTCGATTCCCACCAGCTCGTCGATCTGGCCGTCGTAGGTCTCAAACCCCGCCGTGAACACGAACCGGTCGCCCTGAAAGCTCCCGGAGTTCGCCACGAAATCAACCGGCGCGTTCAGCTCGCCGTACGTCAGCCGGACGGCCGCCCGCCCCGAGTTCTTGTTGACGAGCTGCACCGCGTCAATCACCGCCTTGCGCAATTCGCCCGGAGCCAGAGTCGTGTGCATCGTGTTATTCCAGAACGGCCAGGACGTCGCTCTCGTCCATGATCAGCATTTCCTCGCCGTTGACCTTGACTTCCGTGCCCGCATAGCTCGTGAACAGCACGTTGTCGCCCGCTCGCAACTGGAGCGGCTTCCGCGATCCCGTGTCCAGCAGCTTCCCGTCCCCAACACTCAGCACCGTCCCCCGTTTCGGTTTCTCCTTGGCGCTGTCAGGCAGCACGATCCCGCCCGCGGTTCTTTCCTCCGCGTCGTGTCGCTTGATGAGCACCTTTTCTCCCAACGGCCGAATCGGATATGACTTCATCGACGCAACTCCCGAGTTGGCTCAACTCGTAACGCAACAGTATGACAATGGTTACGGCACCCGTCAACGAAAAGCGGGTCCGGACTTCTACCGATTCCCATGGCCCTCGCAATCCTCGTGCCATCCCCGCCTCATCACCCCCGTACCCGCCGCGCTCGATGTAATCCATTCGCACGTAAGAGGTTCCGAGAGAATCGGACCGCCCGAAACGCCCCCGGATTCCGCGCGCCGTCCCGGCTCCGCCTGTCATCTTGGCAGCGGACCGCCTCGCGCGGATAATGCGCCCGCCGCACCGCTTCCGTGCCCCCGCGGATGCCCCCATGATCGTCGATCAGCTCGAGCATCGTTCGGCCTACGCCCGACTGCCTCCGCGCCTGGCTGCCGCACTCGAGTTCCTGGCCTCCGCTCCCCTGGCCGAGCTGCGCCCCGGGTATCACCCGATCGACGGCTCACGTCTCTACGCCATCGTTCAGCATTACGAGACCCGGCCACGCGCCGGCTGCGTCTGGGAGGCGCACCGCAGGTACTGCGACGTGCAGTTCGTCGCGTCCGGCACGGAACGCATCGGACTGGCACCCCTGGCCCGCATGCGGGTGCAGGCGCCCTACGACGACGCCAGGGACGTCCTGCTCCTGGACGGCGACGGCGATCTGGTTACGCTTCACGCCGGCATGTTCATGCTCCTCTGGCCGCACGAGGCCCACATGCCGGGACTGATGCTCGACGCGCCGGCGCCGGTGCACAAAGTGGTCGTCAAGGCGGCGGTCGAGTGACGCGAGCGCGTGCGTGATGTTGGGCGATCCTTTCGAGACCTTCCGCACGTTGCTGGCCGCCTTCATCGCGGTCTACACCGCGCTCTACCTGCTCGTGAGTCTGCGCACCCTGCACGGCTGGCTGGCCGGCGACGACCCCGGCCGCCTGGTGCTGCGCCGCTACCTCGCGTACCAGATGCTCAGCGTACGCGTGCGGCGCTTCACACGCGAGCTGGTCGAGCTGCTGGCCTGGTCGGTCGCGTTCGTTTGCCTCTGGTGCGCGCACGCCTGCATCTGACTCCGTCGCAGCGCCCACTCCCTCGACGCCTGCCGATAATCGGCCCGTGCTTCGCGCCGCCCGCGCAATCCGCAGCGGCGAGTTTGAACGCCGCGCGCGGCGCTGCCTAGTATTCGCATCGAATCCGATTCTCACCGCGGATTTCGAAGGAGGGTGTTCGAGCGGTCTTATCGGAAGACCGCGGGCACGATCCACGTCAACCGGGCCTCAAGAGGGCCCATTGGGAAGTAAAACGATGAAGAAGCTTCTTTGCTGCGCGTTGGGTGCTCTGCTCGCTGTGCCGGTCATGGCGGACACGCTCATGACCTTCGAAGAGATCCCTGGCGACATCCAGGCCATCAACGATTTCTACTCCGGCGTGACCTTCGGCAGCAGCTCGACGGGCGCGCCCCTGGTGACGCGCCGTGCGTCGACCAACAACTACAACATCTCGTCGTGGCCCAGCGGGACCGTCTACAACGGCGGGTACTACTGGGTCTATGACGACGTCGGAGTGACTTCGGCGCTGGACGGGTCGGGCAACGACGGCAAAATCAGCATCGACAACGCCGATGCCACCTACTTCGAGGTCGGCTACACCTGCAACAGCGACTTCTACCTCGAAGCCTACGACGCCGGCGGAAACCTGCTCGACAGCGACGTCGGCGGCGCCAACCTCCGCTTCATCAACGGCAATGAAAGCGGCCCGGGCACCCTCCGCGTCGACTGGGATGGCACCAACTACATCGCCTACGTCATCGTCCATGACACCGGCAACTTCTGGGTCATCGACAACTGCAAGACCGACGCCTCGGGCATCGTCATCCCCGCCCCCGGCGCCGCCCTGCTGGGCGTCCTCGGTCTGACCGTCGTCCGCTCGATCAAGCGCCGCATGGCGTAGCCCACCCCAACTCCAAGTACATCCTCGCAGGCCGCCGGGACGCTCATGTCCCGGCGTGCTTTTTTACGCCCACCCCCGCACCAACCCGCACGCTCAGCTCGCCACCGTCCGGACGATCTCGTCCCCGATGGCCGCCACTCCGTCGAACGCACGCTTCGCCGCCGCCAGCATCGCATCCTGCTCCGCGCCGCTGAACGTCGCCGCGTCCATCCGCGCCTTGAACGCCGCCCACACCGGACGCTGCGCCTCTCCGTGCGGATCAAGATAGCGCAGCCCTTCCGCACCTTCCAGCCCGTACGCCGCACGGATCCGCCGCGCTATGTGGCGTGCCCCGTTCTTGCTTCCCTCGAACACGTACAGGAACCCCAGCAGCGCCGCAGGGGTCTCGTCCGCGGCGCGCTCCATTCCAGCCGTCAACGCGCGCGTCGTCGGCAACGCCGTGACGGCGACCGGATCCACGCCGAAGAATCGCAGGTCGTCCGCCAGGTTGGCTTCCTGCGCCTGCTCGGCCCGAACGATCTCCGCGATGCGCGCGTCTCGCTCCGCCAACTCCCGCAGCCGCCGCTCCAGCACGCGGTGGACGCACAGCCGCTGCGCCAGCATCGCCACAAAGCCGGCCCGCGCCAGCGTCCCCGCCATCAGCGACTGTTCCAGCGCCGACGACTCCGCCCGCTGATGATGCGGCGCCGTTTCGTCCCTGAGCCGCGACATGATCGTCGCTCCCGCCGCGCCGGTGGTGGCCAGTTCCATGTGCGCTCCTCAGTCGGTTCGGCAGCCGTCGAGCACGGCGACACCCACGCCGAGCCACAGCAGCCCCTTGGCCAGGAAGAAGACGAAGCCTGCCACACCGACGCGGCGTAGCCACCGTCTGCCACGATGCCCGTGCGCGTGAGATTCTGAGTCCACGCCGTTCACGACGCAATAATAATACGGTTGTTTTATATGTCAAGCAAGAAGGCATGAACTCGATGATCCGCCCTGAGCCGACGTCCGGTGCCAGACGCACGGACTTCGCCCCCGATCAGGCACTCCGCGAAGCAACGGTTCATGCCGCCTTCAAGGCGAACGGTGCAGGGAGTTGTCCAACGCCCCGCCCGGATGCGGGAATCTACACCTTCGGCCGCCTCGGGCGAAGGAAACCGGGATGGACGGGTGCGCGTGAGAGGAATCCGGTGCGGGCTCCCCCAAAAAAAGCGCCGGGCCGAGGAGGTCCTCGGCCCGGCGCGTCAGGGAAGGGGGGGGGAAACAGCTAGCTGCGCTTGCGGCGAGGCCCGCGGGTGAGGGCCATTCCCACGATCGACAGGGAGATCAGCCCGGCCGACGCCGGCGTGCAGACGTTGATGTCGCCGATGGTGTTTCCGCTGCCGACGTCACCGGTTTCGATGTCGGTGTTGCCGCCGCCGCCGCCGGTATCTCCACCGCCGCCGGTATCTCCACCGCCACCGCCGGTATCGCCGCCGCCACCGGTATCTCCACCGCCACCGCCGGTGTCGCCGCCGCCACCGCCGGTGTCACCACCGCCACCGCCGGTGTCACCACCGCCGGTGTCACCGCCGCCGCCTGTATCGCCACCGGTGGATTGGAGCACGAAGTTCTTCTGAGTGGTCTGGCCGCCCACGACTTCAACGATGGAGCGCAGGGACTCAAACCCGCCGGCGCTGACCGTGATTTCATACTGGCCCGCGGGAACGTCGCTGAGCGTGAACAGACCGTCGTCGCCGACGACGAAGCTGCCCGCGTCCTGCCCGCTCACGGCGATGCCGACCGTCGCGCCGCCGATCGGGTCGAGGCTGCCGGCCGCCTTGACCGCGCCGGCGATCGCGCCCGTCGAGGCCGGTGGCACGAACGTCCCGTTACGATAAACGACGCCGAAGTCGGCGAAGAAGATCCACTCCTGGATGTCGCCGGCCGGACTGATCCGGTTCTCCGCCAGCGGGACGGCGAACAGCGAGACGCCCATCGGCGAGTTGCTGTCCGGGGCCGAGAAGACCACGGCGCGGTCATCGCCCGTGTAGCACGGCTTGGCCAGCACGCTGCCCGGACCGCCGACCACCGCCACCGCTTCGCCGCTGTTGAGGTCCGCCGCGTAGACGGTCGTGCCCAGGACCTGCGTCAGGTCTTCCGAGAACTCGGCCACTTCGAACAGCAGGAAGTTGTCGCTGGTGCTGCCCAGCGACGGGTTGCCGATCTGCACGCCCGGCGACGGGCCGATGAGCGAAAACGCCGACCCGCTCTCGAGGTCCAGGGCGAAGATGCTCCAGAGCTGGACCTGGCTCCCGTCGACCGAGTCGATCTGGTTCAGCGCGTCGTACACCACGAACCGGTTGTCGGCGGTGATGTCCATCACGTCGGCCAGAACGATCGGGTTGCCGGGCTGCTGGTCGGTCGCCGGCGCTTCGAGCACGAAGGACTGGTCTTCGCCCGACTCGAGGTTGCTGATGTTGATCACGTTCTCCGGCTGGCCGGTCTCGGGGTCCAGCAGGATGTACCCGAAGCGCGTTCCGTCGGGCGAAAACGCCACGCTGTGGACCGTCCCCGGTACGCCCAGGCACTCCTCGGACGTTCCGTCGATGTTCACCAGACACACGTCGTTCACGTCGCTGACGAACACCACCAGGGATCCGTCGCCGGTGACCGCCGGCTTGGTGAACGGGGACGCCGGCGTGACGGCCAGGATGTTGGTCTCGCTCGCGTCGTCGCCGAACGACGGGTCGAAGCGCGTCAGGAAGAACCCGCCGCCGCTGTCAAACAGGAACACCGTCCCGTCCACGCCCTCCACCGGGGTGCGGTCCGGCGGCGGGGGGGTCGTGCCGCCGTCGTCGAAGATCTCGACCGCGTCGAACGCGGCCGCCACGAGCTGCTCTTCGGCCGATCCGGCGCCGAACAGGTCGCGGGCCGACTGCACGCACGCCACGCGCCCGTCGACAAAGTTCGAGTTCTGGTTCAGGTACGTGGTGAGGGCGCGGTAGAAGACCTGCTCGCCCTTGTCCATGCCGATCCCGCCGTTCAGACCTTCGACCGTCAGGTAGTACGCGTGGTTGAAGATGCTGCTGTTGAGGTGCACCCCGCCGTTGTCCTGGTCGGTCTGGATGAACTCGCTCATTTTCGACGGGTAGGGTAGGCCCGCCTGAATCTCCACCGAACCCGGATCGGCCATGTCGCGCAGCGCGACGGAGATGCCCTGTCCGTTGCGGGCCGTGCCGATGCGCCAGTCGTTCTCGCCGAACACGAACCGCTCGCACGACTCGCCGAAGATGTCGCTGAACGACTCATTCATCGCGCCCGACTGGTTCTGGTACACCAGGTTCGCCGTGAATTGCGTCACGCCGTGCGTCATCTCGTGCGCGGCGACGTCGATGGTCCCCGCGAAGGGCTCCGCCGTGCCGAACAGCATCATCGAGCCGTTCCAGAACGCGTTGAACAGGTTCTGGTCATACCGGACCAGCGCCAGCATCGTGCCGCCCTGCCCGTCCAGCGAGTTGCGCCCGTGCCGCCCGAGGTAGTAGTCATAGGTCTGGCCCAGCGCGAACGACGCGCTGACCGCGTCCGGCAGACTCCAGTTGTTGGGGTCGTTCGACGTCACCTGCGCCACCTGGATGTTGCCCTCGTTGTCGAACACCTGGTTCTGCGCGTCCACAATCACGATCCCGCCCTTGATCTGGTTCAGCGCCGGCGGGTCCGACGCCCCGGCGTCGAACATCTGCTTGCTCGTGTCGATCATGAAGAACTGCCCGCCCTCGTCCCACACGTTCAGCGAGCGGTTGATGTTGAACAGGTCCACCCCGCTGCCCGCGGTGTTGTTGCACGCCACGAGCTGCATCGCGTCAATGACGTCGCCCGTCTGAGCATCCACCACCATCTGCCAGCGCGAGTGAAGCGACTCTTCCAGCACGTACTTCCACGCCAGCCGCGGCGCCGACCCGTCCAGCACGTGCACGATCAGCATCGCTCCCGTCACGTCGGCCGTGAACGCCTGCGGCTTGGCGATGCGGCCCAGCTCGACCGCCCGCTCGACCGGGATCGCCGGCGTCGTGTCGATCCGCGGCGTCGCCACGTACCAGCCGTTCACCACGTTCACGTTCCCCGCCGCGTCCGTGTGAACGGACAGCTCACCCGGCCAGACCGGCACACCGTTGTGGTACTGCGCAAAACGCGTGTGCGTCAGCCCAAGGTTGTCCGTCTCCACCCGCGTCAGGACCAGTTCCGTGTCCGGGTCCTCGATCCGCAGCAGGGCCGCGTTGTTCTTCAGAAACGCCCGCGCCGCCGCCTCGCCAGGCCGCGCGCCGGGCACCAGCGCCTTCGACGCCGGCTGAAGACTGGCCCCGCGGATCATCCGCGGCGTGCCGGTCTTGCGGTTCATCATGATTTCAACGTCCCCGCCCGCCGCCTGCCGCAGCTTGACCGCGGCCGCCGCCTGCGCGTCCAGCGCGGCGCCGCTCATGGCGCGCGGCCGGC
>CAYNYG010000031.1:0-46801 GCA_964401365.1 uncultured Planctomycetales bacterium
CGGTCGTGGACGAGGTCGACTCGATCCTGATCGACGAGGCCCGCACCCCGCTCATCATCAGCGGCCCGGCCCACGACGACGTCAGCAAGTACCGCGTGGCCGACAACATCGCCCGCATGCTCATCCGCAAGCAGGAGGCCGCCAACCGCGAGACCGCGGAGCGCGTGCGCGAGTTCGAGAAGAACCCCCCGCCTGAGGCCAGGAGCGAGCCCAAGTTCAAGGACGGGATCAAGAAGTTCAAGGCCGACCCGTTCTGGCTGTCGTCCGACGAGGCCGAGGCGATCGGCCACACGCAGTACTTCGTCGTCGAGATGGACCGCAAGAGCGCCCACATGACCGAGCATGGCGCCAAGGCCGCCCAGGCCGAGCTGGCCATCGGCACGTTCTACGACAGCAAGAACATGAACTGGCCGCACTTCATCGACAACGCCGTGCGGGCCCACCTCTGCTATCACAAGGACAAGGAGTACGTCGTCCAGGACGACGTGGTCATCATTGTCGACGAGTTCACCGGCCGCCTGATGCACGGCCGCCAGTGGTCGGACGGGCTGCACCAGGCCGTCGAGGCCAAGGAAAAGGTCACGATCAAGCAGGAGACCCAGACCCTCGCCACCATCACGCTTCAGAACTTCTTCAAGCTCTACGACCAGCTTGCCGGAATGACCGGGACGGCCATGACCGAGGCCGAGGAGTTCATGAAGATCTACAAGCTCGAAGTGATCTCGATCCCCACCAACCGCCCGATCCGACGCGTCGATTACAACGACAAGATCTACAAGACGACCGACAACAAGTACGAGGCCATCGTCGAGGAGATCCGCTCCTACAGCCAGCACGGACACCCGGCCGACCCCTGGGCCATCTTCGAGATGTTCCGCGTCGCGCAGCGGCAGTACCGCGCCGCCCTGAAGCGCGACCCCGCGGATGCCGAGGCCGTCGAGAAGCTGCGCGTCATCGACACCGCCCTGTCCGAGTTCAACCAGGGCAAGGGCGACGAGGCCGCCATGGAGCGCGGCTACCGCGCGCTGCTCGGACAACGCCTGGGCGGCCGCCCCGTGCTGGTCGGAACCATCAGCGTCGAAAATTCCGAGCGGCTCAGCCAGATGCTCACGCGCAGCTACGGCATCGAGCATGAGGTGCTCAACGCAAAAAACCACGCTCGCGAGGCCGAGATCGTCGCCAAGGCCGGCCAGCAGCACGAGGTCGTCCGCAAGGGCGCCAAGGAGATGCACGGCAACGTCACCATCGCCACCAACATGGCCGGGCGCGGCACGGACATCGTGCTCGGGCCCGGCGTGGCCGAGCTCGGCGGGCTCCACGTGGTCGGGACCGAGCGGCACGAGAGCCGCCGCATCGACAACCAGCTCCGCGGGCGCTGCGGACGCCAGGGCGACCACGGCAGCTCGCGGTTCTTCCTCTCCCTCGAAGACGAGTTGCTCAAGCTCTTCATGGGCGAATGGACCCTCAAGATGCTCCAGTTCCTCGGCTTCGAAGAGGGCATGGCCATCGAGGACCGCCGCATCAACAAGGGCATCGAGCGGGCGCAGAAAAAGGTCGAAGAACGCAACTTCGCCATCCGCAAGAACCTGCTCGAATACGACGAGGTGATGGACCACCAGCGACGCACGTTCTATTCCATGCGCCAGGCCGTGCTGGAAGGCCGCGGGCTCAGCGAACGCATCTGGCAGATGATCGACCACACCGTCGAGGATGCCGTCAACCGTTACTTCGATCCCAAGTACCCCGCCCTCTGCATCTCCGAGTGGGCCGCGCAGCACCTGGAGGTCTCCGTCCCGGCCGACAAGCTCGACACCAGCGACCTGCGCGTCGTCCAGAGCCAGGTGCGCGACATGGCCAGCGACGAGCTGCGCTCCAGCATCCAGCGCACCCTCGGCGAATACATCGACCCCGACATCGACCCGGAGGAATGGGACGTCCGCGGCCTGTGCCAGTGGGTCGCCAGGTTCGGCCTGTCCTACACCCAGAACCAGGTGCGCAAGCTCGATCCCACGCAGCTCCAGGACGAGATCGTCAAGGCCGCCCTCGACCGCATCGCCGAGACCGACCTCTCCGCGCTCGAACCCTACGTCGACCCGATCTACCCCAAGGCACGCCTGGCGCACTGGGCCCGCGAAAAGTTCGAGGTCGCCATCGCCCTCGACGACCTGCGACACGCGACCCGCGAAGCCGCCATCGATCAGATCGGCCGCCGCATGCGCGCCGCCTATCGCGAACGCGAAATCGACTACCCCCCGCGCGAGGCGATCGAGTTCGCCATCGCGGTCGGCAAGTCCAACGCCAACCACGTCGCCGCGCTGATCGTCGCCTGGGCCAACGCACGCTATCGCGCCGACTGGACGCTCGACAACTTCGTCGGTAAGACGCCCCAGCAGATCTTCGAAGACCTGCGCGGGCTCCAGCGCGAGTTCCTTCAGAACGGCCGCCTCGACAACGAGATCGACCACGCCCTTGCCACGCACACCGGCGATGCCCTGCGCGACTGGGCCCGCCAGCGCTTCGGCAGCGTGGCCGAGCGGCACAACCTCGCCGACGGGCCGGACCTGCGCGAGCGGCTGATCGTCTGCGGCCGCGAGATGCTCTGCCACGAGCTGCGCGAACTCGAACGCCACGTGCTGCTCTCCATGTACGACTCGCTCTGGAAGGACCACATGTACTCCATGGACCTCCTCCGGAGCGGCATCGGGCTGCGCGGCTACGCGGAGCGCGACCCGAAGATCGAGTACAAGCGCGAAGGCACGCGCATGTTCAACGAGATGCTCAGCAACGTCCGCGAACGCGTCACCGACCTGATCTTCAAGGCCCAGCGCCGCGTCGAGGCACGCTCCGCGCCCGCCGGCGCAGGCGCCTACGGCGGCGCGCAGGCGCAAAAGAGCGACGCCACCAACGCCGGCTTCGCCCAGCAGCAGCAGCAACAGCAGCAGGACCGCGACGCCGCCGCAGGCGCCGGCGGTAACGGCAGGGTCGATCCCATCCGTCGCACCATGCCGCGCGTCGGCCGCAACGATCCCTGTCCCTGCGGCTCCGGAAAAAAATACAAGACCTGTCACGGCAAGGCCTGAACGCGGCGCGCCGGCGTCAACGTGTCGGTTTCGGGCTTGACAAGCGGGGGGCGAGGGAATGGAGAATCCCCCGCCTGGCGCGCGATTCGGAATCCGCCTGCGGTCTGCTCGGAGGGGTGGCCCTCGTAACGCGGCGGGGAGAGGCGGGGGCGCGAAACGGCGCCCCCGCCGGCCTCAATCCCACACCGTTACGACAGGCAGTCAATGAATCCCTGAATGTCGAACCCGTTCAGCGACCCGTCGCCGTTCGTGTCGCCGGCGCACGGCGAGCACGGCATGCCCGTCCCGTCCAGCAGCGACGTGAAGGGCTCGATATCGAACCCGTTGATCGAACCGTCGCAGTTGGCGTCGCACGGCAGGCAGATCGCCAGGTCCGCCGCATCCAGGTCGTCGCCGAGCGCTCCCGTCCCGGACCGCTGGGTCGCCAGGCCCAGCATCTCCGCCGGAATCCAGATCCCCGGCGTCATGAACGGTCCCGGAGGCGGCAGCAGGATGTCGCCCGGCTCGATCGGCGCGCCCCAGAACGAGTCCGGCATGCCGATCGTCGTGGACCCGCGCCGTACGGAGAACAGCAGCATGTCCGTCGATCCGTCGATCCAGGAGTACGGGCCGTACGGCGGGTCGTAGACGCCGTTCCCGTTCTCCCACAGGATCAGCGCGTCGAGATCATCCGTGTCCGGGGCGAACAGATCCAGCCCCAGCGTCGGCGCCGGGGCGAAGATCATCGGCAGCGCCCCGGGAGCAACGCTGACCAGCACGTCGCCGCCGACGAACGGCCCGTTCATCACCGCGGACGCGGTGCCGGGTACGCCCTCGAAAACGTCCATCGTGTAGCTCGAGTCGAGCGAGAAATACACCGGCCACGTCTCCACCATGTCCGTGTCCACGTCGAACGCGTCCAGAGTTGAGCCGTCGTCGGGCAGACCCGGAATCGGCGGGTTCGGCTCGGTCAGGTCGAGCCCTGTCAACGGCGGCCCGGGTGGTGCGACTCCGTCACCGTCGTAACAGTCCGTGTTGCCCCACATCGGTCCCGGCGGATACGGACCCGGACCGATCGGCGGAACATCCACGAACACGTCCGCCGACGCTTCGGTGTTTCCAGCCGCGCCCTCGGTCCAGACATTCGGAGGTTTCGGCGAGCCGGGCACGCCCAATGCCCATTCGTCCACCGAGAAGTACCAGTAGATTCGCTCCGGAATCCCGGGCATGCCCACGCCCAGGCGCGATTCCCGGCCGTACGACAGGGCATCCAGCTCCACGTGCCCCGGTACGCCCGGCGGCAATCCCACCGAGGCCGGGTGCAGCGGCAGCGCCAGTCCCGGACCCGGCGGGCCCATTCCGGCACTGATGAAAATCTCCGGCGCCGGACCGCCGAACGCCGCCGTGGACAGCAGAATGTCGCCTTCGGTGATCGGGAATTGGAACCGCGCATCGGGTGTGCCTTTCGGCGGTCCCTGATAGTCGATCGAGAACGTGGGCCGCACGCGCTTCTCGGCCGCCACCTCGATCACCCAGATCGAATCGAGCCCGTCGTCCACGTAGAGCGTGGGGTTCCCGCCGCGGGCGTACGGCCCGCTGTTCACAAACTGCAAATACGCCGCGCCGGCAAACCCCGCCGCAAACGGAATCACACTCCCGTCCGGCCTGACGCGGTCGATCGTGCCTTGCACCAGGTTCGCCACGTAGAGATCCGTGCCGAAGACCGCGTCGCCCAGTCCGAACGACAGTCCCTCCACACCGGGCGGCAGCACCACCAGGGGCGGCATCGCGACTCCGCCCGGCGTCACCGCGAACACGGCGCCGGTGTTGTAAGAGCTGACCCACATCGCGTTGGGCCCATACCCGGTCGCGCCTCCCGTGGAGTCCATCGTCATGTAGCGTGGATCCAGGCCCGGCAGCGGCGCGAACGGCACGACGAACCCTCCGGGGAACACCGTCAGAATGGCGTCTGTCCCATCCCCGCCCCAATCGCAGACGTACATGAACCCGCCGTACGCGAACCCCGGGGTCCGATCGATCACCAGACCCGCCGACCCGGGCGTACCCACGGGCGGCGGCGCATACACAAACCACGGACCGCCGGGGTTGATCTGGTTCACCGCCCCAAGGGCTCCTACCTCCGCCACGAACATCAGCGCCGACCCACCGTAGAGCCCCATCGTCGGCGCCGGGAGATCCGCCGTCGCGCCGTCGATCGTCACACCGGCCGCGCCGCTCAAGAAAGGTCCCCAAGGCATCGTGTAGGGGACCACGGTCCCGTCGGGCTGGACCTGGACCACGTCAGCGCCGCCCAGCTGCGACACATACATCATGCCCCCATGTTTGCCGTTGGGCGCGTCGATGACGCTGAATTTTGGCGAGGCAATCGGCGGCTTTCCCGCCGCGGTCCCCGAAAAGGGCTTTACCGCCAGTCCCGACTGAAACACGACCGGATCGCCGCTCCCGGTGCTGATCGCCCAGGCGGCCAGGGCGATCGCCGCGGAACGCGCAATCCCAAGCGAACGATTGAAGCACAGCATGCGAGCCTCCCGGGTCATGGACCCGATCTCAAACCGCGCGGGGGAGGAACCGGCAACGCCGCACGCGGCGCGGCGGCTTGGGGGCGCGTCGCGCTCCGCGTGCGGAGATATCCGTGTTTTTTTTTTGGACTTGCCTCGCTCCCCCCCCACCGCTCAGATTGGAGCGATAGCTGGTTGCGAACCGCCTGGGGGTGTCCCGAGTTGCCCCCTCAGGGTCGCAACAGCGACATTGTGAATTATAGCACGAATTCCAGCCGCCGCACCCGTTATCGGCCCACGAATGCACCTGAGCGCCGATTGCGCCCGATTTACCTTGCGATTTCAGCCGCCCGCGGTATATTGGTTGAGCGACCAACCAAATTGGTTGCTTGACCAACTAACACCATGACCGCCCCAGCCCGCGACACTCGCGAACGCCTCATCGACGCCGCCATGGATCTCTTCACGTTCCACGGCTACGGAAATACCGGGCTCGCCGAAATCAGCCGCAAGGCCGGCGCGCGGCCGGGAAGCCTCTACTACTTTTTTCCCACCAAGGAAGACCTGCTGACCGCGGTGCTCGAGAAGCGAAAAAAGCTGCTGTGGCCCGAGGTGCTGGCGCCCATCTGGGACCGCATCGACGACCCGATCGAGCGCGTCTTCGGGTTGCTGGCCGGGTATCGGCAGATGCTGGTCGTGACCGAGTTCTCGCACGGTTGCCCGATCGGCAATCTCGCCATCGAGCTGTGCGAGAGCCACCCCCACGCGCGCACGCTCATCGCCGAGAACTTCGACAACTGGCTCAACGCGGTCGCGGACTGCTTTCGCGCCGCCTCCGACCGTTTGCCGCCCGACACCGACCCCCAGGCCCTGGCCGTGTTCGTCCTCACGACCATGGAGGGCGCAGTCATGCTCGCCCGCGCCTATCGCAATCTCGGCGCCTACGACGCGGCGGTCACCCACCTTCGCGACTACATCGAGAGACTTCTGGCGGCTGGAACGACGTGGTCGCCTCACCGACCCGGGCTGCACCGCCGCGAACTGGATCCGGGCGAACCCGGCCCGGGGCACGACCCCACCGGCTGAACCCGGCCCGCGACGAGTCCGTCGCACCAGGAGAATCACGTGAGCCGACGCGCAGACCCGACCAGCTTCGAACCCCGCCGCCCCGCCAATGCTGCGAACTGCCCAGCGTCCATCACGCTGCTGGCGGCCGCAATCGAGGTGCTGGCAGCCGCGCCCGTCAACGCCGCGCAGGATGCCGCGGCACACCCACCCGCGCCGACGCAGCGGATCATCCGCAAGGAAGCGACCGTTGCCGGAACTGTCGACGACGCCTGGGCGGCGTGGACCACGCAGGCCGGCGTCGCCAGCTTCTTCTCACCCGACTCCAGGATCGAGTTGAAGCTCGGCGGCGCTTACGAGCTGTACATGGGCATGACGGAGCCGGACGCCAGCGGCCTGCGCGGTTCGGAAGGCTGCCGCGTGCTGAGCTACGTCCCGCGCTCGATGCTGGCGTTCGAGTGGAACTTCCCGCCGGCCGTGCCCACGCTGCGAAACGCGCGGGCCAAGACCTTCGTCGTCGTGCGCTTCGACTCCGCGGGCCAGGGCCGGACGCGCGTGCGGCTCACGCAGCTCGGCTGGCAGGAGGGCCAGGACTGGGACGCGGGGTACGCGTACTTCGACCGCGCCTGGGGCAAGGTGCTCGAGTGGCTGACGGCGGCGCGCCAGGAAGGCCGCACACCAGCCGCGGCGCCCCTCGCGACCGCGGAGTCGAAGAGCTGGATGGACGGGGAGATTCGCGTGACCGCGGTGCGGGGTCCGGAGAAGCGGCAGGAATTCGAACTGGTGCTGCCGGTACCGGTCGAGCGGACCTGGCACTTGCTGGCGACGACGGAGGGCCTGCGGGAGCTGGGCGGCAAAGACCCGCTGGTCGAGCTCACACCCGGCGGGCGCTACGCGTTCTGGCCCGACTCGAACAACCGCGTGCTGGCGCACGTGCCCTTCGAGATGCTCTCCGTCAGCGGCAGCGCGCCGCCCCGGTTCCCGAACGTGCAGAAGGGCGGGACGTGGAGCGCCTATACCTTCGAGCCGGCCGACGGGGGAGGGACGCGCGTGCGGCTGGTCAGCCTGGGCTGGAAGAGCGGCGAGCAGGAATGGGACGACGCATTCGAGTACTTCCTGAAGAACAACCCCGTGTTTCTCAAGCACGTGGCCGCTGTGGCGGCGGAGAAGAAGTAGGTGGACGCACCAGGAACGGGGAACCAGCAACCTGGGTTTACACGAACGACAACGGGAGACAAGCATGACGCGTACGGGTTGGACGTGGATCGGCGCCATCGCCCTGCTGGCGGGACCTTGCCTGGCGCAGCAGCCCGGTGGCGGCGCCGACGACCGCCGCACGTTGCGCGTGGACGCAGTCGAGCTCATCGGCGGCAAGGAGCTGGAAGGCAAGGCCGAGCATGCCGTGCGTCACGGCGCGTACACGTACCTCTTCTCCAGCGCGGAGAACCTGGCCCGATTCCAGCGCGAGCCGCAACGATACGAGATTCAGCTCGGCGGCGCGTGCGCGCGAATGGGCCCGCTCAGCGGCGAGGGACGCTGCGACATCTTCACCGTGCACGACAGCCGGCTCTACATTTTCGCGTCCGAACAATGCCGCGCAGGGTTCCTGCGCGCGCCCGAGGCCTTGCTGGAGAAGGATGACGCGCCGCCCGGGGCCGACGACGCGTCACGAAAGCGCGGACGTGATTTGATCGAGCTGGCGGTCAAGGCCGCCGGCGGCGCGGAGCGGATCGACGCGGTTCGCACCCTGCGGCAGCGGATCGAGTGGACGGAGGAGTACCGCGGCAAGGACGTGTCCGCCAGCGACACGCTCATCCTGGCGTTCCCCGACCGCGCGCGATCGGAGAGCACCTGGAACGAATCGGCGTGGGGGCACGCCCGCGCGGGTGAAAAGGGGTTCTTCTTCGGCGGGGACCCGCGCCCCATGGCCGATTCCCAGATTCGAGCGTTCGCGCGGGCCTGCAATCATCATCCGCTCGCCATCCTGCGGGCCCGTAAGGCGCCCGACTTCGTGGCCGCCAGCGTCCGCTCCGCGTCCGTCGGGGACCGTCCGGTCGAGCGCGTCGCGTGCGCGTTCGACGGCACGCTGACCACGCTGGGCATCGACCCCGCAACGGGCCGCATCCTGTCGGCAACCTACGTCGGCCGTGGGGGTGGCGCCAAGGTGGGCACGGTCCACAAAACGTTCTCCCAATGGAAGACGGTGCGGGGCGTGACGCTGCCCACCGAATGGACCGCGACCTTCGACGGTGAGCCGGTCGGGGACAAACCCACCGCATTGGCGGCACTGGAGATCGACGTCCCGCTCGATGACGCCCTGTTCCGGCCGCGGTGATCGGCCGGGGCGCGAATGTGGGGGTGCGCGATCGCCGACGTGCCCGGCGGCGATCAACCGGCGCAGGCCACCGCATCCACGGCGGTCGCCGGCGTTGACGCCCGCGACTCGGGCGGAACGCACTCGGCGGCGAGATGCCTCTCAAAAAACCGCGTCACGCGCCGCGCGTACTCCTCGGGATGCAGGATCGCCGCCTGGTTGTGACGCGCCCCGGGCGCGATCCAGATCGACTTCGGTTGCGGCGCAAGCGCGTACAGCAGGCGGCTCTGCTCCACCGGCAGGTACGAGTCCCGCTCGCCGTGGATGAACAGCATCGGGCGCGGCGCCATGCGCTGGATGGCCTTTCGCACCGACGGAAAGCGGCAGTGGAACTCGCGCCCCGCGACGCGGATCATCACCCAGCGCAACAACCGCCAGAACGCCGGATGGTGGTTCTCGTACACGATCCGCACCTTCGCGAATATGTAGGCCCAGCGCTTCATGAAGTGCTCGATCGTCGTATCCGTGCTGTACGCCCCGTCCGCGGCGATCGCGACGATGCCCGGCTCCTCGGCCGCGACGAGGATCGCCGCGCAGGCGCCGCGCGAAATCCCGAACACCCCCAGCTCGCGCGGCCGGCCGCCCGCGACCAGCCACTGCTGCGCGAACGCGATGGCCCCACGCATGTCGTAGACCTCGCGCTCGGTGGGCCATTGACGCGGCTCGTAACCCGGTTCCGCCGGGGAAAGCCCGTGCCCGCGGAAATCGAACGCCAGCACGTCGAACCCGGCCCCCAACAGCGACTGGCAGTACCGCCCGCACGACTGCATGTCGGAGCAGAACTCGTGGGCGAACACCACCATCCCGCGCCGCGGCGCACCCGCCGAAGCGGGCACCAGCATCCCCTCCAGACGCAGCCCGTCGAACGCCGGAAAGCTGACCCGCTCGCCGCGCACCGGCGCAAAGTCGAGCGGATTGCGCGCCAGCGGCGGATGCGTGGTGCGCAGAATGTTGAGCGATATGCGCACGTATTTGCAGAACACCAGCAGCGCCAGCACCACGATCGTGACGAACGTCGCGACCATCACCACGATGGCCCAGTTGCGCGACAGCGCCTGCAACACGGGCCAATCAGCAGCTTGCAGCAGGGTCACCATCCGGAATCCGTGCGCGCGTCCGACGTGGTAGCAGGCTCAACCCGACGCCATGGGGAAAGCATCCTACCGGCGGTTGCGGGCTGCGCCTATCGGCGCCGCCCTCGCGCACCCCGCGTGACGGGCGTTGCCCGTCGCCGAACCAGACAGGAGGAGGGGCCGCCGATTGACGGCCCCTCCAGGTGAGACGCTGTGCCGCACGCCGCCTGTGCACGGGTGCCGCACGCGCCAGCGGACTGTGGCGCGACCCGCCCCTATCGCGGTTCGCGCTGCGGGCGACCGCGGCGTCCCTCGCGCCGCAGGCTGTTCTCAAACTGGGTCCGCTGCTCATCGTCCAGCAGGTTGGCGACCTTCTCCTTCACCTCCGCGGCCAGCTTCGCGCCGGCCTCGCGGTCGCCGCGGACTTCGCGAGCCTGCTCGCCCGCCTCGCGCTCGATGTCCCGCAGCGCGTCCTTCTGCTCGTCCGTCAGTTCGAGCCGCCGTGCCGCACGCAGGATGCTGCGCACGTCGGTGCCGCTGTCGCGCCGGCCGCGACTGGACAGTTCCTCGCGGTACTGCGCCAGGCGCTGCTTCTGATCGTCTCGCAGGATGCTCTCCAGCCCGTCGAAAAACTCGTTGACCGGACCTTCACGGTCGCGGCGCGAGCGCTCCATCTCCTCCCGCAGGGCCTGCATCTTCTCCTCGTCGCCGGCGTCACGCGCCTCGCGCATCTGCTCGAACATCGGCCGCGACGCTTCGAACTGCTCGCGTTCGTGGCGGCGCAGCGTCTCGGCCAGCTCGTCGAACTGCGCCCGCTGCTGCTCGTCCAGCCCCAGCTCAGCCGGCAGCTCCTCGGTGATCCGACGCGACATCCCGCCGCGATCGCCCCCCCGCCGGCGCATCATGTCCGCCCGCAGCTCGTCGAGCTTGGCCACCTGCTCCTCGTTCAGCAGCGGCCGGAGCTCTTCATAGAACTGCGCCATCGGGTCGCCGCCCCCGAATCGCCCGCGCTCCGGCCTGCCTTCCGGTCGCACCCCGTCGCCGCGCTCGCCTTCGGGGCCGCCTTCGCGTTGCCCGCGGGCGGCGCGCATGCGCTCGCGCTGCTCGGCGACCAGCTCGTCGAATCGCGCCCGCTGCTGCTCGTCGAGGTTGAGCTCGCGCGCCAGGCGCTCGAACATCCGGTCCAGGCCGCCCGCGCGATCGCCGCGCTCTCCTCGCACGCCGCGCTCGGCTCGCTCGACGCGCGGATTCCCGCGCTCCTGCGAGGGACGGTCACGTTCCTGGGCGGGCGCGCCGGTGACCAGCGCCGCCGCCGCCAGCCCGCTGATGAGACTTCGTGTCATGGAAGACTCCCTTTCTTGTCCTTGGAGTTGGATACCTGTTCTTGCGCGGATGCCCGCGCCGGAGTCCGAGCGCCACGGGTCGACCGCGGCGGCCGTGCACACGACGACCGCCGTCAGCATCACCGACAGCAGCACGACGCCGCCGCGCAGCCCCTGCCGCGCGCAGTCGGGCGTCAGCACCGACACCAGTCGTCGTTCAAGGTCCGATGGGCTGGCCATCGCCACGGCCGCCGTCAGCGCGCCGCGCCGCGGAAGCGATCGAGCGATCGTCAGCAGGTCAGCGGCGTAGTCCGTGGCGCGCGTCCCGTATCGCAGCACCAGGTCGTCGCAGGCCTGCTCGCGCTCCAGACGGGCGCGCCGCGCCGCCAGCCACGCCAGCGGGTTGAGCCAGTGCAGCGCGCAGCCCGCCTGAACCAGCGAGTGAGTCACGCAGTCGAACCGCGCAACGTGCCCGATCTCGTGCGCCAGTACGCTCCGCAACCGCGAGATGGGCCATTCGTGACAGCCCCGCGGCAGCACCACCCTCGGCCAGATCCAGCCCGACGTGACCGGTACGCTGAGCGCCGGCGATCGCCGAACGTCGATGCGCCGCGCGCAACCCATCCCGCGCGCCACCTCGCAGGCCAGGGCGCGTACCAGCGCCGGCGCCGGCTGAGCCTCGCGCACCAGGCGCCGCACCACGACGATCGCCCGAATCAATCTCCACGAAAACCACGCAAACCCCGCCGACCATCCCGCCAGCAAGAGCAGCGCCCAGTCGGTCCCGCTCCAGACCGATCCGCGACCCACGTCGCCGCCTGCATCCGATACGCTCGGCTCCGCGGCGACCTCCGTCGGCGACGCGTGCGCGCCGCTCATCTCCTCGCCGTCAAGCGCCACGTTCCCGCGCGCACCCGCCAGTGACTGCGCCGTCGCCGGCCGCGCCAACCAGGCGATTTCCGGCAGCAGCGGCACGCGCAGCGCGGGCAGCAGCACGGCCGCCAGCGGGAGGGCTGCCATCGCGATCAGTCCACTGGACCACACCGCGTGCCGCAGCGCAGCCGACGAGCGCCGTAATGCCACGACGGTCGCCGCGCACACCGCCAGCACGACAGCGCCGCGCAGCGTCATGTCGATCACGCCGAGCAGAACCCAGCGCACCGTTTCCAACGCCATGCTATCGCCCCTGCTTTCTGGCTTCGTCGATCATGCGGGCCAGGCGATTCAGTTCGGCGTCCGAGAGCTGCGAGCGCGACTGGTCCAGCAGCGCCACCATCGCCTCTTCGGCCGATCCGTCGAAGAGCGTCTGCACCAGGTGACGCAGTGCCGAAACGCGGGCGGTGTCACGATGCACCGTCGGGCGGTAAACGTAGCGTAGCCCACTGCGGCTGTGGGTCAGGTGCCCCTTGCCTTCCAGCACGCGCAGCAGGGCGCGCACCGCCGAATAGCTCGGGGCATCGGGCAGGCCGCGGTGAACGTCGCCGGCGGTGGCCTCGCCCAGGCCATAAATGATGTCCATGATCTGCCGCTCGCGCCGGCTGAGTGGGTCATGGGTCGGATGCGACATCACGCCCTCGCAAGGGAACGTCGTGTGAAGACTGTTAAAAATTTAGCACACGGCCGATTCGGAGTCAAGCGAAATGCAGTTTTTTTAGCAAGCAACGGGGGCGAGTCCTCGCATGTACGGACCATCGCCGTGCTCGTGGTCGCCGCGGAGCTTGGTACCGCTACCATGCTCGCGTTCCGGCGCCTCCAACCGTCGTCCCAGCGACTCGCGCATTCGCTGCCCGGAGCCCCGCGTGCCAACCCACCCCGAGCTGTGCCGCAGCCTGGGACTGCCGACCGCCGTGGCGATCATGGTCGGGATCATCATCGGCAGCGGCATCTTCAGCGCGCCCTCGGACCTCGCGCGCGAGTGTGGTGACCCGCGCCTGATCCTGGTCTTCTGGGCGGCTGGAGGCGCCATCTCGCTTTTTGGCGCGCTCACCTGGGCCGAGCTGGCCACCATGTTCCCACGCTCCGGTGGGACCTATGTGTTCATCCGCGAGGCGTACGGGCCGGCGCCGGCGTTTGTCTTCGGGTGGACGTACATGCTCGTCACGAAGCCGGCCGCCGCCGCCGCCATCGCCGTGATTGGCGCCGACCACCTCCACCGCCTGCTTGGCGTCAACTGGAGCACAACGCACACCACGGCCGTCGTGCTGACCCTGCTCACCGCCGTGAACACGCTCAACGTCCGCATCGGCGGCGGCATGGCGCTGGTACTCACGATCATCAAGGTCGTCGCGCTGGCCGCGATCGTGGCGGTCGCGGTCGCGCTGCCGGGACGTGCCAACGGCGGTTTCGCGCCGACGGCGGCGCCGATCTCTCCCCTGGACGGGCTCACGCTGGGTATGGCCGCCGTCCTGTGGACCTACGACGGTTGGTCCGACGTGGGCGCGATCGCAGGCGAGATTCTGCGGCCGCAGCGCGACCTGCCGCGCATCTTTCTGCTGGGAACGCTCTTGACGACCGGGCTCTACCTGGCCGTCAACGCGGTCTACCTGTGGGTGCTGCCGCTGGAGGCCATGCGCAACACGAACACCGTGGCGCCGCTGGTGCTCGAGCGGCTTCTGGGAGCACACGCCGCCATGGCCGTCACCCTGCTGGTCGTCGTCGCCACGGTCGGCTCCACCCACGGCTCCATCATTACCGGGGCGCGCTTCACGTTCGCGCAAGCCCGCGACGGGCTGCTTTTCCGCATTCTGGCACACATCCATCCTCGGCACGGCACCCCCGACGTGTCGCTCTGGTCGCAACTGGCGCTCTCCGTCGCGGCGGTCTACTACTTCGAGTCGTTCCAGCGCCTGTCGAACAGCTTCGTGTTCTCCATGTGGCTCTTCTACGGACTGGCCGGCGCGGGCGTCTTCGTGCTCCGCGTGCGCAGGCCGATCGCGGAGCGGCCGTATCGTGTGTGGGGCTATCCCTGGGTTCCCGGGCTGTTCGTCGCTTCGGCGCTGGGCATGACCATCCTGGGCGTCCGGACCTCGCCGCGCGACGCCCTGGTCTGGTCCGGAATCCTGATCGCGGGCGTTCCGGCGTACTACCTGTGGCGATTCCTTGTGCCGAACGCTGGCGGCAAGGCGGCGGCGCACGGCGCGCGCGAGCGCGTATAATCGCGCCATGGGAACGGGAATCGATTCGCTCTACGCCAGGCTCGGACTGCCTCCGGGGGCGGCGCTGGACGATGTCCGCCGCGCGTACCGCCGCCTGGCTCTGCGGGCCCACCCCGACCTGCACCGCGACCAGCCCGACGCTCACGATCGCTTCGTGGAGATCGCGACCGCCTATCGCCAGCTCTCCGACGCCCTGCGCGCACCGGACGCCGCGCCGCCCCGCTGCTGCCCGCTCTGCGGAGCGTGCGCACCCCTCTACACCGGGACCGACGGCCGCGACTGCTGCGGAGCGTGCCTGCTCGGCCGGGCGCGGCGGCTCCTTCCGCACCCGATGATGGTCCAGGTGCGCTTCGTGGGTGTCTTCGCCCTGCTGCTCCTGGCCGCCGTCCTGCTGATGCGCGGGATGCGCACGGACGCTTGGGCCTGGCACGTGGCGGCGCTTACGCTGGTAGGCGCGGCCATGGCCTGGCTCGCGGCCGTGACCATCCGTACCGTCCACGTCTATGATCGGCGCCTGCCGGTAAGTTCGGCGGAGCGCCGGGCGTGCCGAGGCTGACGCTGCGGCATGGATCGGCGATCCAACATGCAGACGCCCGTCATTCTCACCGACTCGGCCCGCATCGCCGAGTTCTGCGCCTCTTTGCGCAAAGCCGGCCGCTTCGCCTTCGACACCGAGTTCATCCGCGACGACACCTACGACGCCATCCTCTGCCTGGTCCAGGTCGCGGGCCCCGACGGGGTGACGCTGATCGACCCCGGAAACGGCGCGGAACTGACACCGTTCTGGAACCTGCTCCTCGACCCCTCCCTGCTCAAGATCGTTCATGCCGGCAAGGAGGATTTTGACGTGTGCCTGCGCGCCACCGGCCGCCCGCCACGAAACGTGTTCGACGTGCAGATCGCCGCCGGTTTCGTCGGCTTCGGGTATCCGCTCAGCCTCGTCCGGCTCGTGGACCAGGTGCTGGGGAAACGGGTGGCCAAGGGGCAGACCCTCACCGACTGGCTCCGCCGGCCCCTCACGCCCGACCAGTTGCGCTACGCCGTCGACGACGTGGCGCACCTGCCGGCCGCCTACGAGCGCCTGGCCGCCGCCTTGCAGGATCGCCAGCGCGAACGGTGGGCGACCGAGGAGTTCCACCGCTTCGAGGATGCGGCGTTCTACAAGCAGCCGGTGGAGGACCGCGTCTACAAGGTCAAGGGGGCCAGACGCCTCGACGGGCTCGGCCTGGCGATCCTGGCGCGCTTGCTGGAATGGCGCGACGAATGGGCACGCGAGCGGAACCGGCCGGCCCGGGTCATGGTGCGCGACGACGTCCTGGTCGAGCTCGCGCGCCGCCGCCCGACCTCACCCGGCGACGTCGAGATCGTCCGCGGTTTCCCGCAGTCGCGCGGCGGACACGCCGCCGAGCAGGCGCTGGCCGTGATTCACGCCGCGATGAAAACTCCCCGCGCCGAATGGCCCGCGCCCGTCGAGACCCGCGAAGACTCCCCGATGATGAAGGCCACCGTCGACCTGCTCTCGGCCGTCACGCGCGCCCTGTGCCACGAAAACGGCGTGGCACACGACCTGGTCGGCATCGGACAGAAGCTGCGCGATCTGGTGGCGTTCCTCGAAGACGGGCGGCCCGATTCCGACGACGCCCGCCCCAGCCTGCTGCGCGGCTGGCGGCGCACGTTCGTCGGCGATTACCTCGTCGCACTCCTCGAAGGGCGAAGCGAGCTGCACTTCTCCGGCTGGCCCAAGAACCCCCGGCTCGACATCATCTCCCAACGCCCCGCAACCGGACCGCACCCCGTCACCGCGAGCAGTCCCGCGGCGCCGGAATCAGGCAGATGAACTCCAGGGGCTCGCTGCCGCTGTTGCGGAACTGGTGCATCTCGTTGGCCGGAATCCACACCACGTCCCCCGGCCCGCACGCACGGTCCCCCTGCTCACTCTTCAGCGTGCCGACGCCCCGCAGGATCAGCACCTCGTGTTCGTAGTCGTGCTGGTGGTGCGGCGTGAAGCCGCCCGGGCGGACCTCGAAGTGGCGCATGTGGAACCGCGTCGCGCCGTCCGCCGGCCCGATCAGCATCCGCATTCTCGCGCCTTCAGCGCCCGGCATGGTTACATCCGATTGCGCGTGCTCGGCAATGGGTTTGACTTTCATGGCTGCCTCCGCACCTAGCGTACCGCGTTGCCGGGCCTGAGGTCCACGTTCCCGTCCAACGCCCACGAATGGCTCAGAGCCCGGCCAGCGCGCGGATCTCCGCCACCAGCCGCCGCCCCTCCTCCAGCGACGCCGCCTCCGCAATCACCCGCATGATCGGCTCCGTATTCGACGCGCGCAGGTGAACCCAGCCGGCCGGCGTGTCCACCCGCACCCCGTCGACCGTGTTGACCGTCGCGCCGCCCGCGGACGCGCCGCGATACCCGGCCGTCACACGCTCCAGCGCCGCCGCTGCACGGGACGGGGCGACCGTCACTTTCTCCTTGAGCATCGCGTATGGACGTATCGCGGCCACCAGCTCGCTGAGCCGCTTCCCGCTGGACGCCATGAGCTGAAGAACCTGGCTCATCCCGCTCAGGCTGTCGCGCACCAGGCTGATGCGCGGGTCGATCACTCCCCCATTGCCTTCGCCCCCGATCACGCAGCCATGCGCCAGCATGGCCCGGGCGACGTGGGCTTCGCCTACCGGCGTCCGGTGCACCTCCGCCCCGAACCGCGCCGCCACGTCGTCGATCATCCGCGACGTGCTGAGGTTGGCCGCCACCGGCCCGCGACGCCGGCTCAGCACCGACCACACCGACAACGCCAGCGTGTATTCCTCCCCCACATAACGCCCGTTCTCGTCCACCGCCACCAGACGGTCCGCGTCCGGATCCTGGGCGAAGCCCACCGATGCCCGCGCGTCACGCACCTGTCCGCACAGGCCGCCCAGGTGCGCCTCGATCGGCTCGGGTTCGTGCGCGAAGCGACCGTGCGGCTCGCCGTTCAGCACCACGACCTCGCACCCGATCCGCCCCAGAAACTCAGGCGTGACAACCGCGCCCGCGCCGTTGACGCAGTCCAGAACCACCCGCATCCCGCGCAACGCTGACAGGTCCACTTCCACGGCGGCCAGCACCGCGTCCGCGTGGCGTCGCCCAGCGTCCGGGTCGCGCGCCAGCGGTGCGAACCGATCGCGGACGTAGCCCAGCGCACCGCGCTCGCGAATGTCGGCCACGGCCCGGGCACGCCGCGGATCGGGCGCCAGTCCCTGCTCATCCAGCAGCTTCAGCCCGTTCCACTGCCCTGGGTTGTGGCTGGCGGTGACGATGATCCCCCCCGCGTATCCCCCGCTGCGAATCGTGTAGGCCGCGGTCGGGGTCATGGCCACGTCCAGCAGCGTTACGTCACACCCGCACCCCGCCAGACCAGCCGCCGCTGCCGACGCCAGCATCTCGCCGCTCGGGCGTGAATCGCGCGCCAGCACCACGCGCCCGCCCCCAAGGTACGTGCCATACGCGGCGGCGAATTCGAGCGCCACTCCTGGCGTGAGCGACTCGCCCACGATCCCGCGCACCCCCGAAACGCTGACGATCAGGTCCGACATGCCGACCATCGTGATTCGCCGACCCTGCGACCGCAAGCCCGCCGCCTGACGCCCAGGTCGCCGCGGCATCCAGCGAGGTCGCCTGCCAGGCGGCGCGGGGCCGTCAGCGGCGCCACAGGAACTGCGCGGCAGCCAGCGCCGCAGGCGCCAACAGGCCGGCGATGATCAGGCCCGTACCGAGCCCACCCAGCGGGTGGCCTCAGCAGAACCCGATACGCAGGGCCACGCCCACCACGATTGCGGACAGCGGGGTGAGTAGCCTCAGAGTCATGGCGGACACCAATCCTCGAATCTTACCGCAGGCGGAGTCTCGTCCCGCGCACAACCTTGCCTCCGCGCGCGATCCTGCGCCGCGCCCGGACCGGAACCGCCCACCCTTCTCGCGAAGATCGTCGCGCCGGCGCACTATACCCCGGCGGCGCGAGACGCCGCCGCCACGCGCCGAGCGGTCGTGTCGGCGCGCCCGCGGAGATGTCCACCTCATGGGCGAGCCCGGCTCGAGCTTCCCGACCACGCATCGCACGCTGATCGATCAGCTCGCGCACGAGCCGCCGCTCTCGCCTCGCTGGCGGATCTTCTTCGACCTGTACGGCCCGGTCGTATACCGCTTCGCGCGCCGCGCCGGGCTTTCCGACGCCAGCGCCGAGGACGTCGTCGCAGGCGTCATGCGCAATTTCGTGTCGACCGTCCGGGGCGGGTTCCGCCTCGACGCCTCGCTGGGACGCTTCCGCTCCTACCTGCGGACGATCGTCAACCATGAAATCCTCGCTCAGCGCCACCGCGAGCGCCACGAGCTCGCCTCCACGCCCATCGACGACGTGTCCCCGCCCGCCGACGCGATCGAACCCGACGGAGAGTGGACGGCGCTCGAGCGGCAGGAGCGCTTCCGCGCCTGCCTGGATCAGCTCCGCGCGCGTGTTCGACCGCGCGACATGCTGGCCTTCGAGCGCTACGCGGTGAGCGGCGAGCCGGCCCAGCGCGTGGCGCGCGAGCTGGGGATGTCGACCTCGCGGCTCTATGCGCTCAAGCACGAGCTCGTGTCACGCCTGCGCGAGCTTGCCAGGCAGTTGGAGGCCGAGCTGGGCGAGGCCGGCTAGCATTCGCACCAGGCGGTCGCGCGTAGCGGCGGCCGCGCGCGATGGAGTGGACCGATGTGGTGGTTCCGGCGGTGCCCCGCGGATGAGCGGCTGCATGACTACGCAGCCCGCCCGGCCGAGGGACGCGTCGCGGCACACGTGGCACGCTGCGCAACGTGCCGCGCGAGGGTGGAGGCGCTCGGCGGCGATGAGCGGCTTCTGGCCGAGCTGCGCCGCGCCCTCGAGACCGGCGACCTGGACCCCCAGCGGCGCGCCCGGATTCTCCGGACCTGCCAGCGCACCGCGGGCGAGGCGGACGCGCCGCCGCCCGCCTCGAACGCCTAGTCCCGCGCCAGGAACCGCAGTCCGACCCATCCCTCGCGCCGCAGCGGCTCGTCGCCGGTCTCGTGCCCGTAGAGCACGATCGCCAGCGAGATGTGCAAGGCGCGCAGCCGGGCGGCGCACCAGCCGGCCTCGTCGATGTCACCGTACGCCGCCCGGAACGCCGCGTGCGCCTGCGGCGGAAGCAGCGCGTGGGCGATGGTGAAATCCAGCGCGCGATCGCCGACGTGGACGTCGCCCCAGTCGATCACGCCGCAGGGCAGGCCGGCGCGGTCGACCAGGACGTGCCGCGCGTACAGGTCGCCGTGGACGATCGTGTCGCGCGCCGGCGTGCGGTCGTAGGGCGCTTCGTCCAGCACGTGGCTCCAGTACCGGTCCGAGTCGATCAGCCCGTGCGCGACCAGGCGCGCCGTCCGCTCGCGCACCATCCCCGCCACCCGGTCGAGCCGTAGACGTCCGAGCGTGTCTCCCGGCGCACCGCGTGCCAGGGCCTCTCCCGCGGGAATGGCGTGCAGCGCGCGCAGGAAGCTGCCCAGCCGCGGGGCGGCCGCGAAGCGCTGCCCGGAGTCCAGCTCGGCTGCGTCGGCGGTCCGTCCGGACAGCATCCGATATCCGGCGAACGGATGCGGGTAGCGTTCGTCGCCGTGTGCCTTGAAGCACGGCACCGGCACGGGCAGAGGCACGTGCGGCGCCAGCAGCGGCAGGACGCGCAGCTCCGATTCGAGCAACTCCACCCCCAGCGGGCGGCGTGGAAACCGGAACACCCACTCGCCGTTCACGACGTACGCGCTGTTGTCCCAGCCCGCACCCAGCGGATGAAGCCTCGCCGGCGCCAGCGACGGAAAGCGGGCGTCGATCAACTGGCGCGCCAGGTCGTCCGCGATGGCGAATTCGGCCTGCCAAGGCGGGGTCATGCGCCGCGAGCCTGCCGGACACGTCGGGCGGTCCGCCGCCGGCCCGGCCCGGCGCTCGTGACGCCTCGCGCGAGAATCGACGGATCACCCGTGACGACGTTGTCAGCGCTCCCGGACTTCGCGGCCGGCATGGCGTGCAACTACCACTCGATTGACCAGAGGATCTTGGCGCCCAGGTTGGGCGTCTCGTCGGCGCCATCCAGTCCAACGTCCACCGCGAGCTTGAGGTGCTGATGCTGCGCAACGCGCTGCGCCAGACCGAACTGGAGGATGTTCTGATTGTGATGCTCGTCCTCCTCGCTGCTGCGCATCAGGTAATTGACGGCGGCGATCGTGTCGTCGCTGAAGGAGTAGTCGAGGCCCGGACCGACACCCCATTGAAACGCGCGTCGCGAGTCCGCATCCTCACCACCCCGCGCACCGTTGGCGGTCTCCACGAAACCCTCCAGGTGACCGCGGAATTTCGGCAGCAGGGTCTTGGTGAGGTTGAAGTGCAGCTCTCCATCCACGCCCGACGAGCCTTCCCCCGACGGGATCCGCATCTCACCCCACGTAGCGAAAGCCGGCAGCGCGCCGCCCTCGGATTCCTTCCACCACTGGTTGAAGAGGATCAAGGCCAGCTCGCCGTTACCCTGGTCGCCACCCTGCCCCAGGACGATCTGGTCGACTTCCAGCTCCACGTGAAAGGTGTTGGTGACGCCGTACTTCAGCGAAAACGATGGTCCGTATGCGTCCGGGCTTTCGGAGACCGTCTTCCAGCCGAATTCGGTCTCGAACTCCCATTCGCCCTGCGCTACGTTCGAGTACGCCTCGCGGATGTTGAAGAAACTGCTGATCTCGCGGTAGTGAAACGCGCCGTCGCCGTGCGCCCGGCCGGCTTCCCGCTTCGGCTCGTTTGCGCGCGGCGCTTCCGGCGGCGCCTTCTGCGTGCTGGGCGCCTGCTGCGTGAGTGTGAACGGCGAGTTCGCGGATGCGAGCGTCGGCGATCGGCTCTCCGATCGCGAACGCGAGGTGCCAGGCGCGTCGGTCGGTTGGCTCGATGACGCCACCTGAGGCAGGCAGGCTACGGTCGCCAGCGTGACCCCGAGAAACGCGAGCCCCCGCGCGGAACGACGACTTGAGAACATTGCGAACCTCCGGCAGAAAACGGCACACCCTGGGTGTGCGCGACGAACCACGACGCGGCGCGGCGAGATGCCGTGACGCGCCCGATAGGATTCGAACCTACGACCTGCGGTTTAGGAAACCGCTGCTCTATCCTGCTGAGCTACGGGCGCAGAGACCGTCCGGACCACGGGTCGATCGAATGGGACGAACCTCGGTCGCGGATATCGTCCCATGCCGGTGGACGAAGTCAACCGGCGAGCGGCTGGCGCAGGAAGCTGCCGGAGCGCACCGCCCAAGTGCAGAGGTCCACGCGGGGAGCGGAGCTCGGCGGCGGGGCGTCGGACGTTCGAGATGTCAAGGCGCGGGCTCCGGCGCGGCGGGAGCACATGCGCTACCGCGTGCGGTCGCGTCGCGAGGGCGGGCTTCGAGGGACGCGCTCGGCGCGGATCGAGGGTCACATCCGTCTGGACGGTCAGCAGCCCCCGCCGATCAGTGCCGAGAGGAACCCCTGGATGTCGTAGCCGTTGAGGCTACCGTCGGCATTCATGTCCCCGGCACAGGGGGCGCAGGGCGCACCACTCCCGAGGGTGAGCAGGTCGACGAACGGAGCCACGTCAGACCCGTTCACGCTGCGCGGTCGTAGCCGCCGCCGCGCTGCCAGAAACGCTGAACTCTCGTGCCGTTGGGTTGGGCAGCGAGCATCTTCGACGGGCATGCCGGCGCTTCGCGCGTCACCCACGCGATCGCGCGCCGGCTGACCGGCGACTTGATGGCCGCGAGCACGGCCGCCACACGCAGGGCGCCGCCGCGCGGCCAGAGGGCCAGGTGGACGTGGTTCGGCATCAATCGCACCCACAATGCGCGCACGTCCCGAAGGTTCATGCCACGATGCGATGTTTTGCGCAGAGAATCTCGGTGTTTGAGCGCATTGCGTTTCTCCAGTAGCGTGGCGCAATGGAATCGCTCTCGCGACAATGCAAGAAAACGCCCGTTGTGCCACAGATTCACGTGACATCCGTGGCGTTCGGTGGATTTCGACGAGGTGGTATTGGTCGATTCGCGAAAACAAAACGCCCGGCATGTCACCGCTCTTTAGGTGACATCCGGGCGTTTGATCGATTCAAGAACTATTTGCTACTGTTTCGTGGTTTACGAAAAACAGAGTTGTTTCGTTACGATGTCCAGCGCTATCAACTTGTCAAAGAGCGACTGACCGCTGGTCAGCTTGGGTAGTATGGCGTGAACCCACCGGAAAGTCAAGTCCAAGCCACCGTTAGCCGCCCTTAGTGCGGCAACCCGCCCCTTCCGCCGCCCTTCTTTTCTTCCTTCTCCTTGATCTCGCTGATGATGGCGTCGGTGGTGAGGAGCAGTCCGGCGACGCTGGCGGCGTTCTGGAGGGCAACGCGCTCGACCTTGGTGGGCACGATCACGCCCATCTTGATCATGTCGCCGTATTCATGGGTCAGCGCGTTCCAGCCGAAGTTGCCCTTCTCCTCGGTCACCCGCTGACAGACGATCGACCCGTCAACGCCCGCGTTCTCGGCGAGCTGGCGGATGGGGGCGCGCAGGGCGCGCTTGACGATATCCACGCCGGTCTTCTGGTCACCCTTGGCCTTCTTGGCGGCGGCGTCCAGCGCCTCATCGCAGCGCAGCACCGACACGCCGCCACCGGGCAGGATGCCCTCCTCGACCGCGGCGCGGCAGGCGTGGAGCGCGTCCTCGACGCGGGCCTTCTTCTCCTTCATCTCGACTTCGGTGGCGGCACCGACGTTGATCTGGGCCACGCCGCCGGAGAGCTTGGCCAGGCGCTCCTCGAGCTTCTCGCGGTCGTAGTCGCTGGTGGTGACGTCGATTTCCTTCTTGATGGCCTCGATGCGGCCCTTGATGGCCTCGGCCTTACCGGCGCCTTCGATGAGGGTGCAGTATTCCTTTTCGATGGAGCAGCGCTTGACGCGGCCGAGGTCGCCCAGCTCGATCTTTTCGAGGGTGATGCCGAGGTCCTCGAAGATGGCCTTGCCGCCGGTGAGGATGGCGATGTCTTCGAGCATGGCCTTGCGGCGGTCGCCGAAGCCGGGGGCCTTCACCGCGCAGCACTGGAGGATGCCGCGGAGCTTGTTGAGGACCAGGGTGGCGAGGGCTTCGCCCTCCACGTCCTCGGCGATGACGAGCAGGGGGCGGCCGGCCTTGGCGATTTTTTCGAGGAGTGGGAGGAGGTCCTTGACGGAGGTGATTTTCTTTTCGTGGATGAGGACGTAGGCGTCGTCCAGGGCGACTTCCATCGACTCAGGCTTATTGATGAAATGGGGCGAGATGTAGCCTTTGTCGAACTGCATGCCCTCGACCACTTCGACGGTGGTTTCGAGGCTCTTGCCCTCTTCGACGGTGATGACGCCGTCCTTGCCGACCTTGTCCATCGCGCTGGCGATGTTCTTGCCGATCTCGGTGTCCTGGTTGGCGGCGCAGGTTCCGACCTGTGCGATCTGGTTGGACCCGCTGATCTTGACCGACATGCCCTTGAGCGCCTCGACGACGGCGTCGACCGCCAGGTCGATGCCGCGTTTCAACTCCATGGCATTGGCGCCGGCGGCGACGTTCTTGAGGCCCTCGTCATAGATCGCTTCGGCGTAGATTGTGGCCGTGGTGGTACCGTCGCCGGCGACGGTGGAGGTCTTGCTGGCGACTTCCTTGACCATCTGGGCGCCCATGTGCTCGTAGGGGTCTTCGAGCTCGATTTCCTTGGCGACGGTGACGCCGTCCTTGGTGACCGTCGGCGCGCCGAAGGACTTTTCCAGGACGACGTTGCGGCCGGCGGGCCCGAGCGTGACCTTCACCGCGCGCGCAAGCTGCCGCACGCCGCGGCGAATGGCTTCACGAGCTTCCATGTCGAATGCGATCTGCTTGGCTGGCATCGAGAAATCTCCGTGGATCAAGTGCCGCGCGGCAGAAGCTGGCGCCGACGCGGCCGTTTCTACGAGCTCCGAAACCGGTGTCACCGCGCACGCCCCCGGGGGGCATGCGGACTGCTAACGGCGAGACCCCGCAACCCCCGTGCCAGGTGTGGGTGCGGACGGCGCAGTGCGCAACGTGAATTTGGACAAGGTGTTACGCATCGGTCCGCGGCGTCCGGCTTTTGCCGGCGCATGCCAACTTGGCACGACGTGACAGAATCGCGGCGCAGCGTCCGGATTCGGCGGCGGCCTTGGACGCGAACCGTGGGCCGGCAGGCTGACGCCGGGGCGCCGCGATCGACGCGGTTGCGTGCCGGCGTCACCCGAGCGAGGAAGGGGAATGGGCGATGCGCGCGTGCGCGGACGCGTGTTGACGGGCGTACCGGCTTGGATTACACAGCGGGTTTCGAAGCCCGCCTTTCGAAGCTCGACGGAGGTCCCGCGAACACCTGACCGGGTGAAGCGGGTTGTGAACGTCGTGCGGAAGCGGCAAGACGGAGTAACGAAGTGAAACCCCCGATTGTGGTGGGCGCCGTGATTGTGCTTGTGGTGATCGCGGGCGGGCTGTTCTCGCGGGCGCTGGTTTCGCCGGCGGTGGCGAGCGCGCGACAAGCGCAGTTGACGGCGGAGCTTGCGCGCCGCGAGCTGGATTTGTTCGCGACCGGGATTGGCGAGCTGGCGGCGCGGATCGACCTGCCCGGGCTGAAGCAGAGCGACGTGCGGGCGCTGGTGCAGGCGTACCAGGCGGGGTTCGAGGGGCTGGCGCCGGCGTTCAACCAGGCGATCGGGGCAGCGACGTCGCGTGACAAGCGGAACGGGCTGCCGACGCGGCTGAAGGCGATCGGGCTGGGTCCGGAGGCGATCCGCGGCGCGGTGGCGAACGTGGAGAAGTGGATGGCGGACAACGCGGCCCTGTTGAAGTCGGCCGAGAAGCACGCCAACGACGCGCGTGGAACCGACGGGGAAGCGATCGGCGTGAACCAGATCCTGGGGATGGTGTTGTCGGCGAAGGCGGGCCTGTCGCTCCAGGACGCGGAGGCGCGGCAAAAGGAGCTCGCCGAGCAGCAGTCGGAGCTGATCCGTCTGGCGTCGGCACAGAAGTACGAGCGAGGCGACGTCGACCTGTTCGCGGGTCTGGACGTGCAGGAGACGGTGGCCGGGCTGCGAAAGGACCTGGAGGAGGTTGCTGCGGCGGAGAAGAAGGCCGCGCAGGGGGTGAGCGAGCTGACGGAGGCCGTGGCGCAGCGACGTGCGGAACTGGAGCGAGTGCAGGGGGAGCTATCGGCGGCGCGCGACCGGCTTCTGGCGATCGAGCAAAAGGGATTCAGCGCGGGGGACGACGCGCAGTTTGCGGCCTACCGGGTTGAGCACGGCGAAGCGAGCGCGCGGTTGCGTGCGTGGCAGCAGCAGGAGGAGGAGCTTCGGTTCGGCGGGCTGCGGGGGGCGAAGTTGGGGGACGACCTGGCGCGGGGCGAGATCGAAGGCGGGGAGGCGGTGAAGCCGCTGGCGGAGCTGGAGTTCGAGCTGGAGACGGCGCAGATCGAGCAGAGCGGATACGCCAAGTCGCGCGGCGAGATCGAGCGGCAGATCGAGTTTGTGCAGAAGCGCGGGACGGCGGCTGGGGAAGCCGGAGCGAACGCGCGGAAGAACATCGAGGAGCTGGACGCGCGGATCAAGGCGTCGTTTGAACGGATCAGCGAGCTGCTGAACAAGTCGTACACGGCGGAGGCCGCCGCGCTGGAGGCGGCCGCCCAGGCCGCGCGTGCGTTCGAGGCGTCGAAGCGCGTCACGGGGCAGTGGATGGCGCGGGCCAGCACCGTGCAGCGGGAGGAAGACCCGAAGCGCACCAACGAGCGGCTCAAGATCATGACCGGCGATGAGTTCCTGAACCGGACGGATCGCATCGGCGCGAGCGCGGAAGCGGCGGCGTACGCGTTCGTGGGGCGTGTGCAGGCGCAGCGGGTGGTGAACCTGTCGCGGCACGTGAAGGTGATGGAGCGGCTGACCGAGCTGCTGCCCGGGAGCCAGTTTGATCCGAAGCAGATCGAGGAGCGGATCGCGACGGCGCGGGACGAGGCGCCGAAGGCATTGAACAAGTCCCGGGACGGGTACGAGAAGTTGATCACGTCGGGGCCGGCGAACGTGGCGTGGGTCCCGCAGGCGCAGCTCGCGTCGGTGTACTACCTGCTTGCGCGGGCGGAGCCGTCGGCGGCGGAGAGCCACATGCAGAAGGCGCTGGAGAACATCGAGGCGGCGGTAACGGGGCGGGAGCACAGCCCGTACCTGACGGCGCACGTCGAATTCCGGTCGCACCTGCGTGCCGCGTCCAAGTCGACGGCGCCGGCGGAGGCGGAGCCGGGTAGCGAGCCTGAATCGGAGACGGGTGGGAAGCCTTCCGACCCGCCTTAGTCCACGGGGGCGCGGCGGGGGCTGCACCGGCGGGGCGCGCCGCCGGGGCGTGCGTCACCGTCCGCGGCTGCGGATGCCCAGTCCATGGCGCTGATCTACGACCTGATCTACTTCATAGCGCTGCTCACGGTGGGGTGGCCGTACCTGATCTATCGGCGTCTGACGCGTGGCCGGTCCCCGGTGCGCCTGTCGGAACTGCTGGGGCGGTGCGGGTCGCGTCCTGTGGCGGGGCGTTGCGTGTGGATTCACGGGGTGTCGCTGGGGGAGATCAACGCGACGCCGGCGCTGGTGGCGGAGCTGAAGCGGCGATCGCCGGCGACCGCAGTCGTGATCAGCAGCACGACGCAGACGGGGCTGGAGCGTGCCCGGTCGCTGTATCCGGGGCTGCTGGTGTTGCGCTATCCGCTGGATTTCTCGTTCGCGGTGCGGAACGTGCTGGAGCGGGTTCGCCCGACAATCATCGTCCTGATGGAGCTGGAGGTCTGGCCGAACCTGATCGAAGTGGCGACGGCCCGCGGTATTCCGATCGTGATCGCCAACGGGCGGATCACCGAGGAGCGGAGCATGCGCCGCTTTCGGCTGCCGATTCTGCGCGCGGTGGCACGGCGGATGTTCGGCCGCATCGCGTACGTGGCGGCGCAGGACTCCACGTATGCGGCGTGCTTTGCCGAGTTGGGAGTCCGTCCGGATCGCCTGGAGGTGACGGGCTCGATGAAGTTCGACGCGGCGGAGATTCAGGACAGCGTGGAGGGACAGGAGCGGCTGGCGCTGGAAATGGGGATGGACACGACGGCGCCGCTGCTGGTGGCCGGCAGCACCGGGCCGGGCGAGGAGGAGGTACTGCTGGAGGCGTACGGACGGCTGCTGCGCGACTTTCCCGCGCTGCAACTGGTGCTGGTACCGCGCAAGCCGGAGCGGTTCGAGGCTGTGGCGGAGCTGGTGACGCAGCGTGGATATGTGTGCCTGCGGCGCAGCACGGGGGCTCCGCACCGCGCGCCGGTCTGCGACGACCCGTCGCGGCACGTCTACCTTGGGGACACGATCGGGGAACTGCGCAAGTTCTACGGGCTGGCGCAGGTGGTGTTCGTGGGTCGGACGCTGGTGCCGATGGGCGGCTCGGACGTGATGGAGGTGGCGGCGCTGGGCAGGCCGATGCTGCTGGGACCGCATTACGAGAACTTCCGCGAACCGGTCGAGCTGCTCCTCGCGGCCGGGGGGTGCCGGATCGTGCGGAACGCCGATGAGCTCGTGGCCGGAGTGGGCGAGCTGCTGCGCGATCCGGCGGCGCGGGCGGGGATGGGGTTGGCAGCGCGGCAAACGATCGTCGCGCGCCGCGGAGCGACGGCGCGCACGGTGGAGCGCATCCTGTCGCTGGATCGGGGCTAGGGCGGCAGCCGGCTCGCGACCTCGCGGTCGCAATCAGCGCGAGAGCCGAACGGGTTCATAGACGAGGTAGCTGGAGTTTGAGTTTCCATCCGTGATGACGGCGTCGTCGACGACGAAAGCTGGCTGGATGATGAGGGCCTTCTGGAACATGGCGCCAGTGAGCTTGACGTCCATGATGCGCAGGCCGGCGAACGCGGTGATCGTGAAGTTGGCGTTGTTGCCGGGACCGGAGACGGTGGTGAAGAGGGGGATGGCGCGCGGCTGGCCCTTGATGGCGATAAGTTCGTCCTTGACGCCCGCGCTGAGCCCAGTGTCGCCATTGAGGTCGAGCGTCCCGTCGGCGCCGAGGCGCAGCTCGCCGCCGAAGTACTCCAGGTCCGAGGCGCTGACGCCGTAGAGGATCTGGCGGGCGAGGTCTGCGGCGCTGTTTCCCGGGGGTCCGATGTCGATCGTACCGAAGTTCCCGGGGGGCAACTGGGCGCCGCCGGCTCCGGGATAGAGATTGAGCTCGAAGATGCCGTCGGGGCCGCTTGAGACGGCGCCGGTGTCGGGGTCATAGGAGAAGTTGTCGCCGCTGTGGTGAGCGCCGGAAAGCAGGTCGTTCCAGAAGTCGACCTTGAGGGTGAACGGCAGCAGGTCGGCGTTACCGGATTCGTTCGTTACGCGGTATCCGACGACGCCGTCGCGCAGGGTCGCGGTTGCGTCGGCGAGCACGTTGGTGGAGAGGTGGCCGAAGAGTCCGGCGAAGAAATTGCGGAGCGGGCCGTTGCGCTCATCGTCGCGTCGGATGCGTACGCGAACGCTGTTGAACAGGCTGGGCTGTGCGGTGTCCATGGTCTCGGCCGGGTTGGACGGGTCGCTGAGATGACCGAGGAGGACGTCGCCACCCGGGCTGTTGCTGCTGTTGGGATCGACGTACGGGGCGACCCGGAAGACCTTGTTCAAAGCGGCGACGCGCTGGGCTTCGGCGCGGGCGGCCTCGAAGACCGAGGCCGAGTCGCCGCGCAGGCGGTTCTCATCCACCAGGCGCCACGCGGCCGCCATCGCGGCGGAGTCGGCGGACACCTGAGACTCGGTGCGGGCGACGTAAAGCATGCCGAGGTCGATCGCCAGCGCGGCGATGCTGATGAGCAGCACGGAGCACATTGCGACAAAGACCGCGGCCGCCCCGCGGCGCGCGGCGGCGCGCGGCCGGAGGCTGCGGGTGGGATTCCAGTCGTGGCGGTTGGGGCGCATGGGTTACTCCTCCAGCTCGAACACAACCTTGGGCTCGTTGTCGGTATCGACCTGGCCGCTGGCGTGAATGCGCCGCACGCGCTTGATCACGAGCGATTCGACGCGGTTCGAACCGTACGAAATCCAGGAGTTTTCCACCGACACCGAGGAGTCGTAGGAGTCGAGGCTGTCGAGGCTGGAACTGTCGTCGAGTCGCAAGTCGCGTCCGAACGGGCCCCAGGTGGTGGACTGCCCGTCCCTGACGTCGAAGGACAGCGCCCCGGCCTTGAGCTCGAGCACCTGCGTCCAGGTGATCGTCTCGGCGACCGTACTGAGCCGGCCGTACTCCGCCGTGCGGCGCGTCAGGCGCGCGTCGCCGATCCAGCTCTGGAGCTGAATGCCGCCGCTGGCGAATTCCGGGGTCTCGCGGTAATTCCACGTGACCTGGGCGTAGTAAGATTCCAGGTCGGGGTTGGGCGACATGATCGTGTGAAACTGCGGGGAAGTGGCGCTGCCATTGGGTTCGTTGAGAACCAGCTCCCAGTCCTCCTCGATGCGCACGACCGGGTCACCGGCGGCACGCGCGACCGGTACGAGCGAGACCGCGATCAGGGCGGTCATCGCGGCGGGGGTCCAGTTCCTCAGCATTGGTGCTCCACGTGGGCGTCGCGCGTTCAACATGACGGGCTCCGAACTTACGGCTGCATCCACACGCCTTGCGGCAGCGCGCCGCGCGTACGCGGCGGCGGCCTGCCCGGCTGTCCCCCTGGGCGTTGATCGAAGTGTTCGAAAGAAACGTGGCGGCGCCAATCTCGCGTGCCCGGAAATGTCGCACGGTGGTAGAGATTCGGCCGTGGCATGGCGCGGCGCCGGTTAGCGGACGGAAGCGGCGCGAAGCACGGCGTGGGGATGCGAACGGGCCATTGGGCCAGACGGGACTCGAACCCGCACTGGAGGGTTTTTAAGACCCTTGCCTCTGCCGGTTGGGCTACTGGCCCGGCCGGTGCATTTTAGCCGCCGCTGGCGTGGGCTGTGGCGCGGCGCGGGCAGTGGGAAAGCCAGCGGGGGTATACTGCGGCTAGCGGAGTGCGGCCGCGACGGTTGAAGAGTGCGCGGCTTTGCGGTGCGCGCCCGTTGTCCGACGAGGAGGTACTGCGCATGGCGCTGGCACGGTTGCTGGTGATCCTGCTGTCGATGACGGGCTGCATCGAGCCCGTGCTGAGCGCGTCGAACGCGGCGGCGGATGCGTCGCGGCCGGAGGCGAGCTCGGGCGCGGAAGCGCCGGTCGGGGGATCGAGCGGCACGGGGGCGCCGCGGATCGAGATCACGCTGGACGCGGCGGCCAGCGACCAGCCCTACAGCGGGCGCGTATATGTGATGACGACGCGATCGGAGCGCGGGCGCCCGATCGACGGCCCGGACTGGTTCAACACGCAGCCGTTCTACGCGTTGGACGTGTCGGGATGGAAGCCGGGCGAGAAGCTTGCGTTCGACGCGGGCAAGGCGCTGGGCTATCCCGGGCGGCTGGACGAGCTGCCGGCGGGCCGGTACCGCGTGCAGGCGGCGATCGACCTGAATGGTACGTCGCACCGGGTGGTGAACGGAGCGGGCAACGGCACGAGCGACGTAGCGACGCTCGACCACGACCCGGCCAAGCCGTCGTCGCTGTCGCTGACGATCAATCGGAAGGTCCCGGCGGCGCAGCTCCGCGATACCGCCACGCTGAAGTACGTGAAGCTGCGCAGCGAGTTGCTGTCGCGTTTCTTCGGTCGAGAGGTGTTCATGCAAGCGGCGGTGGGGCTGCCTGCGAGCTACGAGGAGGAGCCGCAGCGGCGCTTTCCGGCCTTCTACGTCATTCCGGGTTTCGGGGGCGACATCACGCACGCGCGGTGGATGGCGCGGACGGACGGGTTCTCGGCGGCGGGGGTCGAGATGGTGGTGGTGTACCTGGATCCGGATTGCGCGAGCGGGCACCACGTGTTCGCGGATTCGGCGAACAACGGACCGCGCGGGGAGGCGCTGGTGAAGGAGCTGATTCCGCACGTGGAGTCGCAGTTCCGGCTGATCGCGGAGGCGGGCGCGCGTTACGTGAACGGGCACTCGTCGGGCGGGTGGAGCAGCCTGTGGCTCCAGGTGACGTACCCGGAGACGTTCGGCGGATGCTGGTCGACGTCGCCCGACCCGGTGGATTTCACGGACTTTCAGCGGATCAACATCTACGACCCGAGCGACAACTTTTTCACGGAACGGGACGGCTCGCGGCGACCGCTGGCGCGGGCCGAGTTCGGCGCGCCGATCTGGTACAAGGACTTTTCGGACATGGAGGTTGTGTTGGGACGCGGGGGGCAGCTCTACTCGTTCGAGGCGGTGTTCAGTCCGCGCGGCGCGGACGGCCGGCCGCGGCCGCTGTGGGACCGCAAGACCGGGGCGATCGACGCGGCGGTGGCGGAGGCGTGGCGGAAGTACGACATCCGCAACCTGGTGGAGACGCAGTGGGCGACCCTCGGGCCGCGTCTGGCCGGCAAGCTGCACCTGTTCTGCGGCGACGCGGACACGTTCTACCTGGAAGGGGCGTTCTTCAAGCTGCGCGACGCGCTGGCACGACTGGGCAGCGACGCATTCGTGGAGGTGATTCCCGGGGCGGGCCACGGGCTGCCGCAGGCGGTGGACGTCACGATCCGCCGCCAGGTTGCCGAGCGGTTTGCGCGGTTCCAGGGCCGCTGAGGCGTGCGTCACGGGCGGCGTCCGGGCCGCATCCGAGGGAGGCGCGCGGCGTGGTTCGCAGGCGGATGTGGTTCTACTGCTGGGTGACGCCGCTGTTGTGGGCGGTGATCAGCCGCACGGCGCTCGAATATCCGGGAGACGAGTACGGCGTTTGGGGGGTGGGATCGCTGGCGGGGCTGTGGATCCTCTTTCTCGCGTCGCCGGGGGGCGACGTCCGGGTCATCGCGTGGTACGTGCTGGCCGCCGGGGTTGCGGTGATGGCGCTGTCGGGCTGGGTTCTGGACGTGCTGCGTGTGCCGCGGCGAGCGTGGCTGGCGGTGTGGATCGCTGTGGCGTTTGCGATCTGCATCGCGTCGATCGCCTCGCACGGCTCGTACCGGCGTGCGATCGCCAAGAACGGCTCACTGGCGACCTACGTGCTGTTCTCGCTGAACTTCGGGTCGTACGTGTCCTGGCCGGTGCTCGCGGCGCTGGGCGTCGCGTGGCGGCCGCGCCGACCGCGCTCGGGGCACTGCGCTGGTTGCGGCTATGACCTGACGGGAAACAAGAGCGGGCGCTGTCCCGAATGCGGGATCGCGGCGCGGGGCGGGTGACGCGCGGCGCGGGTCAGCGTTTCTCGGTGGGGCGGGGGGCTGGCGGCGGCATGCCGTCGGGCAGCACGAAACGGGAAGCGTCGGGCCGCTCGAGCTCGGGCAGGTCCAGGTCGGTGTTGGCGATGTAGACCCACCAGTTGTTGTAGCCGTACTGCGTGTGGCCGGGGAACTTCGGCACGCGCTCGAGCAGCCATTTCATGTAGCCGAAGTGGCTGTTGCCCCACTCGTGGCTGGAGAGAAGGCGGGGCGGAGCGCGGAGGTCGGGGAAATGCGCCCAGTTGTCGGCCCACGAGAGCACGCGCCGTTTGTTGTTGTAGTCGTAGCCGCTCTGCCCGTTGGGCGGGACGTGGCAGTTTCCGACGTGGGAGGGGGTACCGGCGTGGTCCGTCTCGAGCCAGGAGAAGACGTTCCAGGGGTCGCGCTGGGCGTGGGTGTCCCAGATTCCGTCGGCCATTGCGAGGGCGGCCATGCTCTCGATGCGATGCGCGTAGCTGTGGATCATGTTGTCTGGACCGACCTCGTAGTTGAAGCCCATGACCCAGGTGGTCCGGCCGAGCTCGGGGGGGATATCGTAGGGGCGGTAGAGCCAGGGGTTGTCGGTCGGGCCGAAGCGGCGGTCGCGGTCGGGGATGAACCCGGCGAACTCGTCGAAGTGCATGCCACCGGCGCCCCAGAGCCACATTTCGGTGATGCCGTCGCGGCGGAAGCGTTCGAGGAGGGCGTTCTCCTCGAAGATGGCGCGATAGGAAGCGGGCGAAGGCTGCCACTTCTGCGTCTTGCGGACTTCGAGGAAGGAAGCGTCATCGTAGCGGAAGCCGTCCACCTTTTTCGGATAGCCGTCGACCTCGATGACGTCGACGATCTCGTAGTTGAGGTAGCCCCAGCTTGCCTCGCGCACGACGTTGGCCAGGATGCAGGAGAATTCGCGCGGATCGTTGGCGCCGGCGTGCTGGATGAGCGTCTTGCCGCCTTCGCTCTCCAGGACGGGGTTGTAGATGACGACGACGACCTTGGCGCGCTTTCGGCCGGTGGCGGCGCGTTCGTCGTAGGTGAACGGGGGCCGCTGCCAGACGGCGCGGGCGCGGTCGCGCACGACGTAGGAGCCGGTGTGTGCGAGTTCGCGTGGCGGGTGGGACTGCGTGGACTGGGGTGCGGCGAGAACGGCGGTGAGCGAGGCGAGCAGGACGGCGAGCATGAGCAACTCCGGCGTGAAGGAAGACACGATAGAGCGCCGGCCCGGGTCGTGCCAACGCAGGCCCCCGCCGCGACGAGGGAACGCGCCGGCGGGAGGCACGTCGGAGGGCGAACGGGGCGGAGCCGGGGATGAGAGCGCGGGATGCCGGTGTGCCTATTCGAACGGAAGCGCCGGCAAGACGGGGGCGTCGAGCGAGCGGCTGAGCGAGTCGCCGGCGAGGCGGGCTCGGGCCGCCTGTTTGCCGCGGGCGTGGCCGTTGAGGCGCTTTCCCCAGCCGCTGCGGGCGGCGTAGTCGAGCAGGCGCAGGGCGCGCTTGCGGTCGAGGGCGGGGTATTGCAGCCCGGCCTTGCGCATGAGGGCCTGGGCGTGGGTGGTATCGAAAGCTGGGGTGTGGCGCAGGCGCGGGACCAGGACGTCGAGCTGCTCCCAGAGCATGGCCTCGGCCTCGGATTGGGCGCCGTTCGATTGCCGCGGATCGACGAAGTACCCGCCGTGGAGGTGGAAATACTCCTCGAAGCAGGATTTCCAGAAGTCGTTGGTGGGCGGGGCGGGATCGACGACGTGGTAGATTCGGCCGTGGGCGGACTCGTCAACGACGGCAGCGGCGATGAGTCGGGCTGCGAAATCGACGGGCACGACGTTGTGGCGTGCCTCGGGGTTGAGCGGAATGCGGAGGGCGACGTAATAGTCGTCGCCGTGTCCGTTCTGCCCGTGGTTCTTGAGCATGCCGACCATGCGGGCGAGCTGATAGAACCCGCCGAACTGGGTGGTGTAGCCGGTGTCGGAGTCGCCCACGACGAACGACGGGCGATAAATCGTGAGCGAGCGGCCGGGCGCGGCGGCGGCCCAGGTTGCCAGGAAACGCTCGGCCTGCCACTTGGAGCGCTCATAGTCGGTCTGAAAGCCGACCGGCTCGTCGTGGAGCACCTCGCGAATGCGGTCGCCGTTCATGCCGCAGACGTAGGCGGTGCTGACGGCGTGAACGCGTTGGATGGAGTTCTGGTCGGCCCAGGCGAGCAGCGCGCGAACACCGTCGACGTTGGTTTTCCACGGCTCGGCATTGCCGTTCTGGAAGAGTTGGAGGCAGGCTGCCGAGTGGACGACGTCGTCGGTACGGCCCCAATCGGGGGTAGGAAGCGCGTCGGGAATGGCGCCGGTGGCGGTGACGACATCGCCGGCAGCGATCCGCCGCTCCAGCTCGACGCCGAGCGGGCGCATCATGGCGGTCAGCCGGCGGAGCGCGTCGCCGGCGGGCGGCCGAAGGAGCACGACGACCCTCCGGCCGCGGTGGAGAAGCTCGCGGAGGAGGAACTGGCCGAGAAAGCCGGTGGCGCCGGTGAGGAAGGTGGTCGGTCGATCGGGAAGGGTCATCATTTCCTTTACAAGTCGGACGATCGTGCCGCGCCGCCGCGCCGCGAGACCCACGAATGTCGCGACACTATACTGAAACTCACGGAAAATGCACGTTCGCGAGACGTGGGGAGCGGAGCGCGAACCTAGCGCCGCCAGTTGAGGAGGGCCAGGACGATGAGGAAGGCGAGCCACACGGCGAACAGCGCGCCGAACAGGGTGGCGGTTCGGCCGCGGGCCGGGTCTGCGCCCAAGGGGCGGTTGGCGTCGGAGGAGGGGGATTTCATGGGGACTCCTGGGGCGTGCCGGGAGCGCCGCGCGGCCCGGCGTGGGACGTCGATTCAGGGCTGTGCGGCGTCGGGCCAGCGGAGGGATCGGGCGGCGCTGCGGGGGGACCGACCGGCGGCCCGGCTGCCAGTCGCCGGATTTCCGGCATGAGGAACTCGCCGGCCAACGTTTTGAGGGTACTGGCGAGCGGAATGGACAGCAACATTCCGAACGCGCCGGCCAACTCAGCGCCGACGAGCAGCACGATGACGGTGGTGATCGGGTGGAGGCCGGAGGACTGTGAGAGCAGATAAGGCGCCAGGGCGAAGGACTCGATGGCCTGCACGAGCATGTAGACGATCATCGCGCCGACGACGGGCCAAACCCAGCTCTGTCCGGCGTCGTGGGCCGAGAGGAATGCGATCAGCAGGACGAAAGGCAGCCCGATGATGCTGAGGAACGGGACGAGATTGAGCGCGCCCATGAGCAAGCCGAGGGGGATGGCGTAGGCGACACCGACGACCCACCAGCCGACGGCGGTGAGGAAGCCGACCGCAGCGCAGACGATGAGGCGTCCGCGGAAGAAGTCGGCCATGGCGCGGTCGGTGGTGCGGGCGATGGAAACGACGGTGTCGCGGACGGCGTAGGGCAGGTGGTCGCGGATTGCGGCGACGATGTCGTCGAACTTCCAGATGAAGACGAAGGCGTACATGGGCAGCAGGAAGAGCAGGCTGAGCCAGTGGGAGACCCAGCTCAGGATTCCGAGCAGTGCGGCAAACGCGCTGCCGACGACGGCGGCGCCGCGGTCCTGAAGCAGCCGGGTGGGCTGAGACGTGCCGAGCAGGTCCGGGGCGCGGTCGCGGACCCAACGGAGCAGCGGGCCGCTCGCGCCGGCGAGGCGTTCGGCGAGGGCGCTGGTCTGCTCGACGAGCGGGACGGCGAGGATAATGGTCAGGGTGGCGGCGGCGAGCGATCCCACGCCGAAGATGGCGATGGTGGAATGGAGGCGGGGCACATCGCGTGCGCGCTTGAGCCAGACCACCACGGGGTTGACCACGTAGGCGATGGCCAGGGCGAGCAGGATGGGGTTGAGGACACCCTGGATGCGGTAGGCGAAGAGCAACAGAAGCGCCACGGCGACCACGACCGCGAGGAACCGTAGCCAGCGAACGCCGCGGCGCGAGAGCGCGGGCAGGTACTCGTTCATGCGGTGTCGCCGATGGAGGACGTGGGCGGCGTGAGCGGAATGGAGTAGTCGGCGAAAGCCGCGTCGAAGTCGAACACGTCGTCGAAGTCCTCGATGCGGTCGCTGTCGCGTTTGCTCATCAGACCCAGCTCGATCAGGAAGAAGACCATTTCCCCGAAGTCGCGTGTGCGGCGGATGTTCCAGCGGCTGAGCACGTCGCGGGCCAGCCGGCCCCAGGACTGCAGCGCCAGGTCGCGCAAGCCCCGGGCCAGCTCCTGCCCGCTGACGTGCCGGGGACGATTCTCGTCGGGGTCGCCGTGAATGCGCTGGGCGGTGAGTTCGAGCCCGCGCTGGAGAAACTCAAACGCCTCGGGCGGGTATCGCCCGTCCTGGCGGATCGCCGCTTCCAGAAGCGCGTGGACTTCGGGGTTCATGGAGATGCCCGGCGGCCGACCATACTGACCACAAGCGGATGATACCCCGCGGGCCGGCGATTGGGTGCGCGGGCAGGGGGTCAGGTCGGCTTGAAGCCCAGGACCATGGCCGCGCCGGCGGCCGACAGGAGGATGCCGAGGTAGAACAAAGGCGACGGGGCGTTCGCGGGCCGGTGGAGCAGCGTGGAGACGAGGACGTTGACGATCGGCGCGCAGGCGAAAACGAGCGGCGCGACGTAGATCGGTTTGCCGCCGCTCCGGAGGGCGAAGATGACGCCGAGCGCCCCGAGTGCGCCAAGGGCGCCCGCCCCGAAGCCCCACGATATGCCTCGACCGGTGAAGGACCACGGTTCGTCCCCGCGCCAGAGCAGCGCGACGGGGACCAGGACGGCCGTTACGAAGTAGGCCAGTCCGACCCAGAGGAACGCGCGCAGGGCGCTGTTTCGCCCGAGTGCGAGCTGGGCTTCGTGAATGCTGGGGACGTAGGCCCCCCAGCATAAGGCCGTGAGTGCGACGAAGACGATCCAGGTTTGCATGGGCGTCCTTTCGAGGGAATGGGCGGATGATACGCACGCGCGTGCGGCGGCTGAAGAGCCCCCCGAGCGGCCCGACGCGGAAGCGTGCGGGCTTTCTGGCCGGCCGGCGGGCCCCCGGAGGGCTGAACTCCGCGACATCGAGCCGAGCCCGAAGTGGACCGGCGCCACGAAGTCGAGACGCGTGCCGATTGCCCCAGCCGAGGTGCACGGATCGCGGGGGGCTGGCGAGGAGCGGCGGCGGGAGCGTTCCGGCGCTGCCTGGCGGCCGAGCGGCCCGGGCCGTGAAGCCCGGGCCGCCAGTTATCTCCCATCCTCTCCGATGATGTCGGCTTCGCTCCGGGGCCGACGAGAGGCGAGTCGGGCCACCCGAAGGAGCTCAGCGGCGGCGCTAGTCGCAGCCGCCGGCGAGCAGGGCATCTCGGAACGGCTGGATGTCCTGGCCGTTGACGGAGCCGTCGCCGTTGACGTCGCCGACGCAGGGCGAGCAGGGCACGGCCAAGTTGTTGAGCAGGAGCACGAAGGGCTGGATGTCGAAGCCGTTGAGGGAGCCGTCGCAGTTGACGTCGCAGGGGGCGATGTTTCCGCAGGCGACGGCCTGAGCGGCACCCCAGAACCCGCCGACGATCTCGTACGCGCCAGCGGACATGCCGTCGTCGGGTCCGGCGTCGGGCTGGGCGATGGTGCCGGTGACGGCGTAGCCGTTCGCGGTGCTGTTGGCGCCACCGCCGTCGAAGGTGTACCAGGCGAGGTCGTAGTCGGCGCGGGCGAGAGAGGCGGTTGCGAGGAGGGCGAGGCCCGCGAGCCGGCGGGAGAAGTTCAGTTCCGTACGCATATTCGGTTTCTCCGAAGCAAGAAGGGTGTGGTGTGAGGATGGCCGGAGCCGGACAAGGGGTCCGGCTCCGGCGGCGTCATCCGGTGAAGGTTGCTACTGCCCGTCGCCCTGCTGGTTGCGAGGCGAAGCGTGCTTGAAGTCGGGGTGGACGATCCGCGGGGCCGGGGCGAAGCCGACGGCCTGTTCGGGGGCTGCGCCGAAGACGTCGGGGTTGAGGAACTTGCCCTGCTCGTCGGCGGGCTTGTCTTGCTCGACCGGGATGCGGTGGGCCTGGGCGTAGGCGTCGTGTCGAATGCCAGTGACCTGCCAGGAGACCTTCAAGCCGGGCTTTCCGCCGGCGATGGTGAAGGCGTTGTCGGCGATCTCGGTGGCGACGTAGACGGGAGCGAAGCCGCCGATGGTGGTGAGCTGGTAGCGGAACTCCTGGTTGAGGGCCTGGAACCAGTCGGGCATGGTGACGGTGGCCTGGCCGTTGTCGTCGAGGACGACGTTGCCGTTGTAGATGTTCATCATGTCCGGCGACTCGACGAAGGAGTGGTAGAGGTACTTGTTGGCGGGGTCGAGGGGGTGGTCGATCTTGAACGAGCCGCTGGACTTGCTGAGGTTGCCGGCGACATGGACGCGGCCGTTGAAGTAACCGGCGTACCCGTCGTCGTTGCTACCGCCGTTGCTGCCGTAGATGGCCCAGCCGAACCAGGTGGAGCCGTAGACACCGGTGCCGTTGGTGGCGTACCCGGCGACACCGGCGCCGTCCTGGGTGTGTCCCTCGACGCCATGCCCGCCGGAGACGTTGTTCTTGCCATAGATGCCGGCCCCGCCGCTGGCGCCGGACTCGCCGTAGACACCAGCGCTGACGCCGGAGGCTCGGACGCCGTAGCTGAAGGCGGCGTTGCTGGAGACGTTGATGCCGTCGGCGGAGGCGCCGTCGATGTCGAGTCGCGCCTGGGGCGAGGTGGTGCCGATGCCGACGTCACCGGAGTCTGTGACGGTGAGGCGGGTGCCGCTGTTGTAGAGGTGCCACTTGCGGGTGGCGCCGTCGAGATAGGTCCAGGCGTTGGCGTCGCCGCCGACGGCGTATCCGTAGAACGGCTTGCCGTTGTCGCCGTCGGTGGAGACGTACATTCCGCCGTACCCGGAAGAGGTGGCCGAGCGGACGCCGAAGACTTCGCTGGCGGTGACCGAGGTGCTGCGATTGACACCCACGAAGCCGGTGTTGCTGTTGGTGATGGCGTTGCCGACGGACGTCCACTGCGCGCTGGAGAGGGCGTAGAGGGCGTAAGGCGTGGCGGTCATGGCCTGGCGCGGGTTGAGCGTCGTGTAGGCGCCGTTGCTGTTGCCGGGACGAACGGCGATTTCGAGCCAGAGGGCTTTTCCGTCGAAGACGGCGCCGAAGTCAAGCGGTGTGGTGAAGAGACCGCCCGAGACGTTGAGGTCGTCCACGGTCTGCACGCTGCCGACCATGTTTCCACCGGAAGCCGCGTCGAAGAGGGTGAAGGTAAAGTCATAGGCGCCGCTGGCGGCTTGCGCGTTGTCGCGCAGCCGACCCTGGTAGGTGATGCCGGTGCCGACGGCGGCGGCGCTGAGGGGAGCAGCGGTGACCAGAGCGGCCATCACCGCCAACATCCCGAAAGTCGTCTTGTGGAAAGCTGTCATCGTCGGATTCTCCTTTGCGGCGGGCGATTTCCGCCGGTGCGCCGCGGGTTGTGCGTTGCCGAGGCGCGCAGGCTCCGTCCGCGCCCCGGCGCTGGTCCTTGATGAGTGGGGGAACTGGGCGCCCGGCGGCCGGCACGCGCCGGCCCTGGCCCAGCCAGGCATCCGTTCGCAGGGATACACAGGAAGTCGGGCGGACTTCCTCAGAAAAGCCGGCGCAAGGCGGCGGAGGCAGCATCGCGCGCCGGCGGATGAGGAGGCCGGCGCAGCACGGGCGGCGGGCTGGATTCGCGGCGCCGCCGCGGTAGGCTGGCGAGACTTCGGCCCCTTGCCTGGAGATCGCCATGCATCGACTGGCCCCGTCCCTGAGTGTGCTGCTGCTGGCGGGCTGCGCGGCGCTGCCGCGCGCGACCGGCGAGCGTCCACCGCCCTGGAGCGCCCCGCCGCTGGAGCGGTGCATTTCGATCCGGGACGGGCGCAGCGGCGCGGAGGTGTCACTGGGCGGGATGCTGGATTCGCTGGCCCGCGCCGACGTCGTATTCCTGGGGGAGTCGCACACGGACGAGACCACGCACCGGGTCGAGCTGGGCGTCTACGAGGGACTGCTGGCGCGGCGCGGGGGGCGGGTGGTGCTGGCGCTGGAGATGTTCGAGCGCGACGTTCAGACTCACCTCGACGCGTACCTCCAGGGCCGCATCGACGAGCCGACGTTCCTGGCGCGCGCGCGGCCGTGGAGCAACTACGCGACCGCGTACCGACCGCTGATCGAGCGCGCGCGTGCGGAGCGGCGCGTCGTGGTTGCGTCGAACTTTCCGCAACCGCTGCGGCGGCGTCTGGCGACGGAAGGGCCCGGGGTGTTGGCGTCGCTGGAAGGCGACGCGCGGCGCGAGGCACCGGAGCGGCTGCTGCCCAACAGCGACGCGTACTGGCGGCGGGCCGACAACGCCATCCGCAGTCATCGCGGGATGCTAGGGGGCGTGGGGGAGGTTGACCGGCTGTATTCGACGCAGTCGCTGTGGGACAATTCGATGGGCGAGGCGTGCGCGCTGGCGGTGGACGCACACCCGGGCCACGTGGTGCTGCACGTCAACGGGGGGTTCCACAGCGAATACTGGGACGGGACGGTCCACCAGCTTCTGGCACGGCGCCCGCGGACCCGGGTGCGCACGGTGGCGATCACGCCCGTCGCGAACCCGGCCGTGGCGCAGGTCGGCGGCGTGCCGGTGGCCGACTTCGTGGTGTTTGCGGAGTCGCGCGCGTCGGACGTGGATTCCGGGGCGTGGTCGGTGACGGTGAACCGCGAGCAGGAGTATCGGCTGCACATGCCTGCGGGGCTGGGCGGGGGGCGGCGGGTGCCGCTGCTGATCTGGCTGGGCGACGACGGGTTGACGGCCGCGGACGGGGTCGAGCTGTGGCGGGAGCGATTGGGCGGCGAGGCGGCGATTGCGGTGCTGGAACCGCTGTACCCGGAGGTTGCGGCGGACCTCAGCCCCGGGGGGCGCTGGTTCCGCGCGGACTCGTTCGCGGAGGACGTGGGCGCGGTGATGACGGCGGTGGAGCGGGCGTGGGGGTACGTGCTGCGACACTTTCCGATCGACGCGGAGCGCGTGTGCCTGGCCGGCGAGGGAACCGGCGCGACGGTGGTGGCGGCGACGGCGCTGCTTACGGACCGCATGCGGCTGCGCGCCGTGGCGCTGCACCCGCGCCGCTACCTGAAGATCAAGGACTTTCCGCTGCCACTGCCGGAGCTGTTCGGAGAGGATCCGCCGCCGGCGCGCACGCTGCGCGTGGTTGCGCCGCAGCGCGACCAGAACTGGTGGAGCGCGGAGCTTGGCGAATACGGCGGGATCGGGCTTGATGCGTCGCTGGAGGCGTCGGGCGACGCGTGGGGGTACGAGGACGCAGCGCAGAACGCGCTGCGCGAAGCGCTCGGTCTCGAAGCGCGTCCCGCGCCCGCCGCGGCGCGGCGGCGCTACATCGTGGCGGATTCCGATTCGCCGCGCGCCAGGCACTGGGCGCGCCTACGAGCGCTGCGCGGCGCGGCGACGGCCGCGGTCGCGGTTCTCGACGGCGCGCCGGTGGAGGGCGACGCCGAGCCGCTGTCCACGGCCGTTCGTGCCGAGGAGTTCGCCGGGCCGGACGCGCTGCCGCGCTGCCAGGGGGCGTTCGGGGGGACGACCGTGATCGTGGTCTCGGCCGGCGCGCCGCAGGCGGAGGTGCAGGCGTGGGCGGCGTTGGAGGAAGCCGACCCGATCCACAAGGCCAGTCGATTCCACCGGCTGCGTGTTGCGCGGGACGCGGACGGACAGCGATTGCCGGACGTACTCGCCCGATTGGAGAGCGAGGGGCGGACGAACGTGCTGGTGGTGCCGGCGACGTTCTGCGCCGACGCGGCAGCAATGCGGGCGCTGCGGCGGAGCGTGCGGGCGCACGAGGACACGATGACGATTCAGTGGCTGCCGGGGCTGGGCGGTCGGGAGCGATCCGGGGGCGGATCGCCGGGTTAACGCGGCGCGTGGCGGGGCGTCGCGAGGGAATGCTCAGAAGAAGAGCCAAACGGCGGTGGGCTCGATCCGCTCGGGCTTGCCGCGCAGGATGCGCTCGATCTCGCGGCGATAGACGGGCTGGCGGTCGATCCAGCGGTCGACGTCGCGCTGGATCCACCGGTCGAGCTCGACAAAGTTGCGCTCGGTGCGGACGGCGTCGAGCTGGAGCCGGTCGCGGATGTATTGCAGGTCGCGGTGGATCCAGTCCGCGTTACGCTGCTCGCGATCGGCGAGCCGGTCGGCCGTCCAGCGCAGGTTGCCTGCGCGCCGGTCGAGGCGCGACTGGGCCAGCCGCTGTGACTGGCAGCCGGTCCCGGCCCAGACGGCGGCCAGGCAGAGCCAGGAGACCACGCGGGTGAACCCGGCCTTGTTGGGGGCGAGTCGGGTCATCGCCCCATGATACCCGGAGAGATGGCGGCGGTTGCGGGCGGGCAAGCGGTCGGGTGACGGGGGTGGTCCAGGGCGACGCCGCGCACGGCGCCGCGGGTCCGCCACGTCACAGGCTGCGGTCCAGGCGGCGGTATTGCACGGCCTCGGCGACGTGCGTTGCGCGGACCTGCTCGTCGCCCGCCAGGTCGGCGATCGTCCGGGCCACGCGCAGGACCTTGTCATGAGCCCGGGCGCTGAGCCCCATCTCGCTGACCGCCTGCCGCAGGATGCGCTCGCCGTCGGCATCGAGGGCGGCGAATTTGCGGAGCTGTCGAGTGGACATGCGTCCGTTCGTGAGGGTCGAGTCTGGTCCGAAGCGCTGTCGCTGCGTCTGCACCGCGCGCAGCACCTGCTCGCGGAGGGTGGCGCTGTCGGTGCCCGGGCGCTGCTGGCGCAGCGCGTCGATGGGCACCGCCGGCACCTCCAGGTGGATGTCGATCCGTTCGAGCAGCGGCCCGCTGATCCGGGCCAGGTAGCGGTCGATCTGGGGCGCCGAGCACTTGCAGGGGCGCCGCGGATCCGTGAAGTACCCGCACGGGCAGGGGTTCATGGCGGCGACGAGCATGAAGTCGGCCGGGAAGGGCACGACGCTGTGGGCCCGGGCGATGGTGACGGTGGCGTCTTCGAGGACCTGCCGCAGCGATTCCAGCACGCTGCGGGCGAACTCGGGGAACTCGTCCAGGAAGAGCACGCCCTGATGGGCGAGCGACACCTCGCCGGCCGCGGGGATCGACCCACCCCCGACGATCGCGGGCACGCTGGCGGAGTGGTGGGGTTGGCGCACCGGACGCGTGGCGATGAGGCTCTGCCCCGGCCCGAGCAGGCCGCTCGCGGAGTAGATGCGTGTGGTTTCGAGCGATTCGGCCAGCGAGAGCGGCGGCAGGATCGTCGGGAGGCGCCGGGCCAGCATGGTTTTCCCGGAGCCGGGCGGGCCGATCATCAGCACGTTGTGCCTGCCCGCCGCCGCCACGAGCAGCGCCCGCTTGGCCTGCTCCTGGCCGCGCACGTCACTGAAATCGACGTCGTAGCGGCTGGCAACGTCGAACACGGTGTCAACGTCCACGCGGGTGGGCTCCAGCGGCAGCTCTCCGGAGAGCAGCCCGACCGCCTCGGCCAGGGTCGAGACGCCGTACACCTCGACCCCGCGCACCACCGCGGCCTCGCGGGCGTTGTCGCGCGGCACGATGAGCCCGCGCATCCCGTCGGCCTGGCACATCAGGGCCATGGACAGGACGCCGCGCGTCGGCCGCACGCGTCCGTCGAGGGCCAGCTCGCCGGCGACGAGGTAGCGCTCGCCGTCGTCGGCGCGGAGCTGATCGTCGGCCAGCAGCATTCCGAGCGCGATCGGCAGGTCGAACGCCGGTCCCTCCTTGCGTACGTCGGCGGGGGCGAGGTTGATGGTCGTGCGGGTGCGCGGATGAGCGAATCCGGAGTTGGTGAGCGCGCTGCGGATGCGTTCCAGGCTCTCCTTCACGGCCGAATCGGGCAGGCCCACGATCATGGGCACGCCGAACCCGCTGCCGGTCACGTCCACCTCGACTTCGCAGGGGCGGGCGTCGATCCCCGCCAGCGACACGCTGTGAATCCTGGCCAGCATGGGGCGGATTCTAACGGGGCGCTCGAGCGTGCGGACGGGGGCGCGCCGAGACGTCGAAGGGACTGCGAGCGCGGGTGCGTCAGCGTGGCGAGTCGCGCATCCAGTCGGCGAGGGGTGCCCAGGGAGGGAGGCGGTCGCCGCCGGGGGTGCGTGCCCGCAAGAGGTACCCTTCCAGCCAGCCGCGGGACCGGTCGGGATTGGCGTGGGCGGCCAGGACCGCTTCGTGGTCAATCGCATTGACGCGGTCGTTGGCGGCGCGGATGGCGTCCATGCTGATGCGCAGCGCGACATCGACGGGCATGCGTTCGGGGTTGATGTCGATGCCGAACCACTCGCGATAGCCGTACATTTTGAGGGTGTAGAGCAGCGCGTCGAGCTGCTCGGGAGCGACGACACCGACGTTGAGGTCCTGGTCATAGTTTCCGAGCGGCTGACTGTTCCAGTGGCTGTGCGCCAGCCGGCCTTCGGACAGCGGCCAACTGAACGCATAGGGCAGGTCCTCGAAGCCCATGAGGACGTGGCCAACCTCGGGGTTCATGCCAACGAGGGCGTGTCCCTCGGCGAGGAGCTTGCGGTTTTCGGGGTTGCGCAGTGAGCGCTCCACCTGGTGTCCGAGAAGCACACCCTCCGGCGTGGTGCCGAAAAGGATTCGGCCGCGCGGCTCGTAGGGCTTCGGCTCGAAGGCGATGCGGACGCCGGGGACGGCGTCCATGGCCTCTGCGAGGCCGTCGGCGAATCGCTGGCGCAGGGCGACGAAATCGTGGCCGAAGGGGTTCTCGTACCCGTCGATGCCGGGCCAGACGACGGCGAACTGGGTGTCGAGCTTTTTGTTGAGGGCCAGGGCGGCCTTGGCGCGGTCGATGGCGTTCTGGCGTGGGCGGGCCAAGGGGCTGCTGAGCGAACCCCATTCGAACTGCTGGTCCCAGAAGAGGAGGGGGATGATCGTAACGAGCTGGATGCCGGTCTGGGCGCAGAACCTGCGCCAGAGGTCGACGTTCTGCTCGTTGATTTCGTTGGGGTAGTGGGCTTCGAGGCCCTTCAGTCCGTGGGGCGCCAGCCGGGCGGCGATCTCGAGCCGCTGCTCGATGCTGAGGTCGGGTTTGTACTTGGCATGGAAGCGGCTGGAGGGAGGCGAAAAGAACCAGATCCCGGCTGAGAAGCGGAGGTCGAGCTGGAAGGAGTTCAGGTGGGCCAGCATCGCGTCGGGCGAGCGGCGTGTGGCCTGCGGGCGAAGGTCGGGAAGGGCCATGAGCTTACCTCCAAGTCGAGACGGGGATTGTACGGCGTGTGACCCTCAGGCGGCGATTGACCGATAAGAATGCGGCCGGCTTGTCACGCCAGCTTCGGGATCGGTATAGTCCGGCGCGGTCGGCGCGGGGCCGCATCCGGGGCACGGGAAGCAGGTCGCATCCGGGCCGATCGATTGTCGCGTGAGATTTCATTTCAGGACGCGTTGTGAACGGACAAGGTAGCTCTGCGTGGGCGGACCCACGCGCTGGAACGGGCCGCAGCCGCGGGTAAGGTGCCGCGCCGGCATGCGTTTCGAGCGAAAGCATCGTGCCTGGGAGCTACCAAGCGTGAACGAGGGAATGCGGTGTCGAGGAGTCGCCGGGCGGCGCCCGGCGGAGGCTGATCCAAGCGGCAGAGGAGAACAACACGTGAGGACGAAACGGGTGGCAAGCGGCGCGATTTTCGCGGCGGTCTTGCTGGTGTCGACGGGAGCGGCGCAGGACAAGCCTGAGATCAAGGTAAACCCGCTGCCGCGGGATGCGGCCGTGGCGCCGGGGGGAGCGAGCAGCGCGATCGAGCCCAGCGAGCGGGCGCGACAGTTTTCGGAGTGGCTGCGCGGGGCGGCGGCCAGCGTCCGCGCCGCGACCGCGGGCCGGCCGCGCGCCATGAGCGGCGCCGCGCCGGACGCGCAG
>CAYNYG010000032.1:0-45109 GCA_964401365.1 uncultured Planctomycetales bacterium
CATCAACGGCCTGGACGTGGAGGCGTTCCTGGAGCGGATCATGCCGTAGGGGAGCGAGGGAGCGGAGATCCGGGAACAGGGGCGGGAAAGAAAGAAGGGTGCGGGGATCAGGGAGCAGCCGATCGCGGATCGGCGCGCAGCCCCGCAATAATGCGACGGATCGAGCGCTGCTGCTGTCGCGATAACGCGCGGCCCCCGAAATGGACCTGGTAGAACGCCGCCGCGATCTCCGTCACCGCCGCGAACCGCGCGCCCGACGCGGCCACCCGTCGCATGTGCTCCAGCGGCGTCGCGAGCGGGGGCTTCGGAAAGCCCAGATCGCTGAGCGCGTCGAGAGCCTGCGAGTAGAACCCCTCGTGCCGCGGACGGCGCTTGCGCGGACGGACGATGCGCGCCGCCCAGCGGCCCCACGTCCGCGCCGGACGCAAGCCAAGACGCACCCCCATGTACGCCGCGAACGACGACAGCGCGATCACCGACCAGTACATGACCCGGTAGCCCCAGGCGAGGGCTTCGGGCCCGAAGAGGAGCTCGCGTGCCGCATAAACGACTTCCTGGGCGAGGTTCTTGTGCTGGCCGAGCTTGCCGAGCCAGTTCGCGAAGTGTGCCATGAGCGCGTCTCGGTTGGTGGCGCTGTAGGCCACGACGCGGTCGGCCCACATCATCTGTGCGTGGCTGGCGATCCCGCGCACCGTGTCCCAGATGGTGTCACCGTCCCGCCGCTCGTCGACGCTGCCGGGCGTCGGGTCGAACGTGATCCAGTCGGCGTCGGGCGTGTACACCTCGACCCAGGTGTGTGCGTCCTGCTCGGTCACGATGTAGTAGCCACCGGTCGCGTTCCACTGTCCCCCGCGATAACCGCTGACCAGCCGCGCTTCCAGCCCGGCGAGCTGGCACATCACGGTCATCGCGGAAGCGAAGTACTCGCAGTGCCCGCGTCGCCGGTGGAACAGCAGGTCCTCCACCGCCTCGCGCCGCGGATCGACGTCGGACCGGTCCAGCGTGTAACTGAACCCGCCGCCCAGGAAGTGGGCCTCGATGCGTCGCGCGATCGCGCGGATCGAGTCCCCATCGCCCGGCCCGGACAGGCCCCGCAGCAGTTCGACGACGTACTCCCGCACACGCGGCGACACGACCTCCTCGGGCCGCAGCCGCGGGCGGCGAAAAATGCGCGGCACGTCGTCGGGAGGCAGCGCGTCGATCTCGCGCCGCAACGCCGCCGCGAGCTCCGGCGTGACCCGCGTCAGGCTCACCACGGTGTAGTCGATCGGCTCGGGCCGCCGCTGTCCCGGCAGCGTCAGGGTCCGGTCCGTGGGGCGCAGCGTGACCGACCGCTCGGACTCCAGGCGAAGTTCGTACGGCGTGTAGCACGCGAACAGGTAGCGCGCGGGTGAAGTGAGACGGATGCGCTGCTCCAGCACGCGGTCGCGCGGACCGGGCCGGTAACCGCCGATCAGCGGCTCGGGGCCCACGGTCCGTCGCCGCGCGCGGCTGTCGTCGTTGGGAATCCAGTGCCGCCCGTCGTACACCGAGCAGGTGGCGCCGCGAAAGTAGGGGTGGACGTTGGGCGACCCGACCGGCTCGCCGTTGACGTAGAGCTCGACGCGCATCACGACCCGCTGACTCTTGGCGATCTCGCTCACGCCCCCGAAGCGCACCGAGTCCGAGAAGCCGGTCATGGACACTGCGAATGGCGTGGTCGCCTGCGCCAGCAGCGTCGCCGTGCCGAAGCGCGGACACAGCACGAACACCAGCCCGCCGCTGGCCAGGGCGATCGCCGGTCCGCGCCACGTCAGTCCGAGCGGCACGCCAGCGACGCGCTCCGCGTGCAGCGCCGTGAAGACCCGTGGTGGGGCGGTCCCGCGCGTCGCGCGCGAGCGGGCCGACAGCTCAGCGATCCGCTCGAACTCGGACTTGCGGTGATAGGCCACCAGGGCCCAGAGCCCGACGAAGAGATAGATCAGGAGCGTGACGGCGTAGACGAGCTGGCCGCTCACGATGGCGCCGATGACGACCAGGAACAGCGATGTGATCAGCAGCTCCGAGTTGTCGCGCGCCGTGTCGCGGTCCAGGAACTTCAGCGTGATGACGGCCATGAAGAAGTGCGCCAGCCCGAACACCGTGGGCGCGCTCCACTCCGTGATCTCGTAGATCGCCGCAGCGAAGGCGCACACGCTCAGCAGCGTGACCAGCCAGTGCGGGATCAGCCCCCGCTCGGCGGTGCGCTTCGGCGAAAGCGAGAGCACGCCCGCGACGCCGACGACCGCGCCCAACGCCACCGGAATCAGCGGGTCGCCGCCCGCCTCCGCCGCGCATACTCCCAGCGCGCTCGCGCCGCCCAGCGTCGCCAACGCCAGCCGATAGGACGCCGGAGCGGACGCCGCTTCCGACGACGGTGACCTGGCCGGTGCGCGCCTCATCGCCGCACCCCGGCCGCCGCTCGCTCTGCCCCGGCGGGGCGCGGCGCGACGTCGAACCACGTCGCAAAGTCGGGCCCGCCCGACACGATCACCTCGACGTTGCCGTAGCGGCTTTTCAGCGCGTTCGCGGCACGCCACACCCCGGAGCGGCTCTCCGCCGCCACGAGCAGGCACCGCCCGCGCCAGTGCGTCGGCCAGCGGCGTGAGCGCACCAGGTGGTCCAGCCCGTCCTCGCCGCAGGGCTCCAGCAATGCGAGCTGGTGCATCAGTCGCGCCCGCAGGCCCCGCCCGGTCGCGGGGGGGATGACCACCGGCCTTTGCGTCGCGGCCACCAGTCCCACCTTGTAGCCCATCTCAAGCCCGTGGCACAGCAGCGTGCCGGCGGCGCTGACCGCGGATTCGGATGCGTCGCCGCGCGTGCCGTTCGAGTGGTGCGTGTCCACCAGAACCAGCAGCACGCGCGGGCGAACGTCGGCCATCTCGCGCACGACCAACTGCCCGGTGCGCGCCGATCGGCGCCAGTGCACGCGCCGCAGGCTGTCCCCATGCCGGTACTCGCGGACGCCGAAGAACTCGTCCTCACCGCGGGTCGTCTCGCGGCCTTCCGTGCCCCGCGCCGCCGCTGCGGACGACCGCGCGACGCGATCGAGTCGCTTTCGAAGCGGCAGCAGCGCTGGAAACACGACCGTCTCGTGGGCGGCCGCCACCCGCAGGCGGCGCTCAAACAGCCCGAACGGGAAGCGCGACGAGAGCTGCACCGCCGAGAACCGCAGAACGCCTCTACCGGCGACCTCCGCCTGCACGTCCAACGTCACCTGCCGACCGGCCGGGACCGTCTGGACGTAGCCTTCGATCTGAATCGCCCCCGATTCCAGCCCGGCGGTGTCGGACAAGCGGATCGAGTGCGCGTCCCCGCGCTTGCGCGAGTTGCGGATTTCGTAGCGGATCGTGAAGGGCCGCCCCGCGACGACCGCCTCCGGCGCCTCGCGCGTCACTTCCACCCGCCGCAGCGCGCTGCGGGCCGTGCCGTTGGCCACGACCACCACGCCCAGCGCGATCCCCAGCACCAGGAACAGCAGGTTGACGCTGGCGTGAAACGCGGCCACCCCGATCAGGCACACCGCGCCGAGATACACCACCCCGGGGCGGGTCAGACGCAGCCCCGGACGCCCCGAACCCCCGCGCGGCGGCCCGAGCTTCACCCGCCATCCGTCGTGTCGAGCCTGCGGCACGCGGCACCTGACCCAACGCTGCGCCGATCACCCCGGCGGCGCCAGCTTCTGCATGATCTCGGCGATGACCTCGCGTCCGCTGGCGATCTGCCCGTCGTTCAGATAGCTGCGGCTCACCAGCCGATGCGCGCACACCGGGACCGCCATGGCCTTGATGTCGTCGGGCACAACGTAGTCGCGACCCTCCAGCGCCGCGAACGCCTGCGCCGCGCGCAGCAGGGCCTGCGCCCCGCGTGGCGACACCCCGACCTCCACGTGCGCGTGCGCACGCGTCGCCGCCACGATCTCCAGCACGTAGTCGATCAGCGACTCCTCCACGCGAACGGCGGCCACTTCGCGCTGCACGCGCAGCACGTCCTGCGTGGTCATGACCGGTTGAAGCCGGTCGAGCGCTTCCTGCCCGGGACGCTCGCGCAGGATTCGCTTTTCGCTGGCCGTATCCGGGTAGCCCACCGAGACCTTCAGCATGAAGCGGTCGAGCTGGTTTTCGGGGAGATAGTACGTTCCCTCGAACTCGAACGGGTTCTGCGTCGCGATCACCAGGAACGGCGGATCGAGCGGAAGCGACCGGCCGTCCACGCTTACCTGGCACTCGGCCATCGCCTCCAGCAGCGCCGATTGCGTCCGCGGCGTGGTGCGGTTGATCTCGTCGGCCAGCACGATGTTGGCGAAGACCGGCCCGCGCTTGAAGTCGAACACACCCTGCTGCGCGTTGTAGATCGACACCCCCAGGATGTCGACCGGCAGCAGATCGGGCGTCATCTGGATCCGCGAGAAACTGCTGCTGATGCTGCGCGCCAGCGCCCGCGCCAGGACCGTCTTGCCCACCCCAGGAACGTCCTCGATCAGGATGTGCCCCTGTCCGAACAGGCCCACCAGCACTTCCGTCACCGTGTGCGGCTTGCCCAGGAACACCGCCTCGATGTTGGCGCGGAGCAGCGCCAGTTCCGCCAGCGGCGCCGGCCCGCCCCGCGACGAAACGTCAACGTCTGCACTTCGCATTCGCCACTTCAGGTTTCGCCCACGCCCGGTGCGCTTGCCCTCGGCCGGCCAGGCCCGGCGTTCCGGCCGCCGCTACACGAGTGTAAGGCCGACGCCTCGACCCGTCGATAGGATCGACGGCGCCGCGATGCCGCGCCCCGCGAGGATCGCCCATGCCGTCCGGGTTCGATCAACACGGCCGACCGATTCCGCCGGACGCCGGGATGCGCGACGCAGGGCGACCCTACGTCGGCATCCTCTTCGAATGCTGCGGCATCTACGCCCGCGTCTATCGCGCCCCGACCGAGCGCGAGTATCGCGGGCGCTGCCCGCGCTGTCTGCGCAGCGTCCGCCTGCTCGTCGGCGAAAACGGAACACCGCGTCGGCAGTTCCGCGCCCGGTGACCTCCGCCCGGCCGCACGCGACCGGATCACGCCGGCGACGCTCCCACCCCCATGACGCGGGCCCAGAAGAACCACGCGGCAGGCGCCGCCAGCAGGATCGAGTCCAGGACGTCCATCACGCCCCCCAATCCGGGAATCAGCCGGCCCGAGTCCTTGATCGCCGCGTCGCGCTTCAGCAGCGAAGCGCACAGGTCGCCGGCCACCGAGAGCAGTCCGACCACCACCCCGTACACAACGAACCCCATCGGATACCCCAGCCACCCGGCCGGGAGTCGCGCCAGCCCGCTGAAGTGCAGGTAGCTCCCGGCCAGCAGCGACACGACCACGGCCGTCGCCAGGCCGCCGAAGAACCCCTCCCAGGTCTTCTTCGGGCTCAGCCACTCGATCAGCTTGTTGCGGCCCAGGTTCATGCCGACGAAGAACGCGCCGATGTCGGTGAACTTGGTCACCACGATCGTGAAGAACACCAGCAGAACGCCCGCCGCCGCCTGGATCCCCTGCGCTTCCGCGTAGGTGTCCATCCGCAGCTTGGTCAGGAAGCCCGTCAGCCCGCCGGTGTAGAAGATGATGAAGATGGTGATGGCCGTGTTCGCCAACGCCCGGTCGGTTCGGCGGCGGATGGCCTGAACGAGATACGAGAGCGCCAGCGCCGTCGCCAGCCACATCATGCCCCAGCCCTCGTCGTTGCGCTGGAACACCGTTCGGAGGTGGTAGGAGAGGTAGGGGCCGATGGACATGCCGCCCGCGAACATCATTGCCAGCCAGCGGAACGGGCGATAGCCCCCAGCGCGCGCGATCTCGCACAGCTCGGACGCCGCCAGACAGGTCACCAGCAGCGTCAGCGCCGTGGAGAGTCCGCCGCGATAGAGCCAGGGCAGCAGCCCGACGCCGGCCACGACCGGCCCGCCGGTAGGGGGGGGGAGCGCCGACAGCCACGCGTCCGCCACGTACACCGCGATCGCCGTCGCGCCCAGACTCGACCCGAAGATCAGACGCAGCCGCAGCATCGCCGCCCTAGTCCCCCGGCGACCGCGCAGGCTCCGGACCCGGCACGGCGGGCCCCCCGACGTCTCCGTAGCGCCGCTCCCGCGCGGCGTACGCGCGCAGCGCCTCGTGCAGGTCCTCCACGCCGAAATCGGGCCATAGAACCGGAGTCACGTGCAGCTCCGCGTAGCTGATCTGCCACAACAGGAAGTTGCTCACGCGCATCTCCCCGGCCGTGCGCACCAGCAGGTCCGGGTCCGGCAGCCCGCGCGTGTACAGCGCTTCGGAAAAAACGCGCTCGTCGATGTCGTCCGGTCGAAGCTGCCCCGATACGGCCCGCGACGCCAGCGAACGGACGGCGTCCAGAATCTCGGTGCGGCTCCCGTAGTTGAGCGCCAGACAGAGCCTCATCCCGGAGTTTCCCGCCGACAGCCCGGCCGTCCGATCCAGCTCGGACAGCACCTCCGCCGGCAGCCCGTCGCGCCGCCCGAGCTGCTGCAAGCGAACGTTGTTGTCCATGATCAGCCCGCGCTCGCTGGCCAGGTACTGGGCGTACAGGGACATCAGCCCGTCCACCTCGGCCCGGGGTCGCTTCCAGTTCTCGAGACTGAAGCTGTAGAGGGTCAGGCACTCGATCTCCAGCCGGGCGCACTGGGTCACGATCTCGCGCACCGTCTTGGCGCCGACGCGGTGCCCCTCGATCCGCGGCAGCCCGCGCGCCTGGGCCCAGCGGCCGTTGCCGTCCATGATGATCGCGACGTGCCGCGGAAGGGCGCCGCGCGGCACGCCCAGCGCTTCCAGCGGGTCGATGACGGACATGGTCGGCATTGGAGTCTGGACTCTCGGGGTAGCGGACAGGATCGGGCCGCCGCCGGCGGCGACGCGCTGCCAACGTCCGCGGCCCTTGCCTGCCTGGGTCGCCGAGCGCGCCGGATCTCGACGAAACCGCCTGGGCGGATTGTAGACCGAATTTCGACTCGACGGCACGCGTCCGGTGGGCGGAATCGCCGCAGAATGCGCGGGCCCGATTCCCGGCTCGCCCGGCGCCGGCGGGGCGGGCGCGCGCCACAGGCCCGCGAAAAACGGCGTAGCGCGGGAACGGCATGGACCAGACGTTGACGGTGGGGCTTGAAGCAGTGGACCGGAGCGCCGATCCGGTCGAGATCGAGGAGGCCCTGACTGCGGTTGGTCGTCGACGACCCCCGCGCAGCCCGCGTGGTCGATATGCGCATCCGCCCGGAGACTGGCGGGTCGCCAATGCCGAGAGCCTGCTCGGCGCAGCGGTTGCCGGACAGGGGCGTTATTCGGAGGCCGAGCCGCTGCTTGTCGCGGCGGCTGAGCGGATGGCGCCGGCGGGCGAAGCCGCTGAGTACAAGCGTCGTGCGATCGAGCGTGTCATCGAGTTGTATGACCTCTGGGAAGCTTCCACGCCGGACGGGCGAAATGGCGCGAACGCTGCGGAATGGCGCACAAAGCTCGCGGAATGGCGGGCGACGACGCAGCCGGCGGATTGACGCCTTGCCCCGGTCACACCGGGCCACAGGTCTCTGGCGCACGCCGGCATCCAGGCGTGGCGTGTGTTTGGATCAGACGTAGATCGTCTGCTCGCGGGCCGGCCCCACGCTCACAATGCTCAGCGGTACGCCGATGATCTCGCTCACGGCCGACATGTACGCGCGGGCCGTTGCCGGCAATTCGCCCACCGAGCGGCACTGTCCGATCTTTCCATCCCAACCGGAAAACGACCGGTAGACCGGCGTCACTTCCTCCAGTGCATACGCGTCGGCCGGGAATGTGCTCAGCACGCGCCCGTGCTGCTCGTAGCCGACGCACACCCGGATCTCCGGCATCCCCGCGACGCTGTCGAGATGCACCACCGCAAGATGCGTGGCGCCGCACACCATCGCCGCGTACCGGGCCGCAACCGCGTCCAGCCAGCCGCAGCGCCGCGGCCGACCGGTGGTCGTGCCGTACTCGTTCCCGCGTCGGCGGATGTCGTCGCCCAGCTCGTCCTTCAGCTCGGTCGGGAACGGACCCGCGCCCACCCGCGTGCTGTAGGCCTTGATGACGCCCACGGTGGACTGGATCGCCGACGGCGGCACACCCGACCCGCTGCACGCCCCCCCGGTGCACGCGTTCGAGCTGGTCACGAACGGATACGTTCCGTGATCCACGTCCAGCAGTGCGCCTTGGGCCCCCTCGAACATCACCCGCTTCCCCTCGGCCAGCATGCCGTTCACCAGGGCCGCCGTGTCGCACACGAAGCCGCGCAGTTGCTCGGCGAACTGAAGGTACTCGTCGGCGATGCGCGACGCGCTGGGCGCCTCGTGGGTCTCGTACACCGCGGCGAAATACGCGCTCTTGTGCGCCACGATCGCCGCCAGCCGCTCGCGAAGCTTCTGCGGACGGTACAGGTCGCACACGCGGATTCCGAAGCGGCGCGACATCTTGTCCGCGTAGCACGGCCCGATACCGCGGGCTGTCGTCCCCAGGCGGTCCGCCTCAACGGCGCGCTTCTCGGCAAGCTGGTCCTCGATGCGATGGTACGGCATCACCACGTGCGCGCGATCGCTGACGTGCAGATTGCCGCCCACCATCACCCCGCGTTCCCGAAGCGCCACGATCTCGCCCAGCAGCACGGCCGGATCGATCACCGTCCCGCTGGCGATCACGCTCGCGACGTTGGGGCGGATGATGCCGCTGGGAAGCTGGTGCAGCGCGAACCGCGCGTCACCCACGACGACCGTGTGCCCCGCGTTGGCCCCGCCGCTGTATCGCACCACCGCGTCGTAGTGCTCCAGAAGCGCGTCCACCACCTTGCCCTTGCCCTCGTCCCCCCATTGCAGGCCGACGACGCAGGCGTTTCCCAACTCGCGCGTGTTCATCACGATCGCTCGAACCGGCTCCCCGACGCGCGGCGCCACGCCTGGCGCGCAACACCGGCCGGGACGGTGGGTTCTAGCACAGTCCCACCACCCTGGCAACCGGCCGCTCGCCGCGTCGCGCGGCCTGCCGTATGCTCCCGGCATGTCCTCCACCCTGTGCGAGCACTGCACCGCTCAGTGCTGCCGCTACATCGCGCTGCCCATCGACACCCCGCGCACGCCGCGCGACTTCGACGACATCCGCTGGTACCTGATCCACGAAGGCGTCTCGCTTTTCGTCGAAGACGGCACCTGGTACGTCGCCGTCCAGACCCGCTGCCGCCACCTCCTGCCCGACCACCGCTGCGGCATCTACGACACGCGGCCGCGCGTCTGCCGCGAGTACTCCACGGACCAGTGCGAGTACCACGGCGGCGATTACAACTTTCAGCATCACTTCCTTTCGCCCGAGGATCTCGACGACTACGCCCGCGCCGCGCGGCGCAGGAAGGGGGGGGAAGCCTCTCGCGCCCGCCGCGGCACCAGAACGACCCGCGCATCGGCGACCGCCGCGCGGCGCCCACGCACCGTCGTCGTCCCCCGCAGCCCCGTCCGCCCACCGGACCCCGCCGACGCGCGCGGCGTGCCGCTGCCCATTCTGGGGCCGCTCCGATGAACATCCAGGCTCCGCCGGGCATGCGCGACTTCTACCCGGCCGACATGCGGCTCCAGAACTGGATCTTCGACCATTGGCGGGCCGTCTCGCGCCAGTTCGGCTTCGAGGAGTACGACGCGCCGATCTTCGAGTTCCTCGACCTCTACACCCTCAAGAGCGGCGAAGGCATCGTTTCCGAGCTGTTCAACTTCGAGGACCGCGGCGGACGGCGCCTGGCCATCCGCCCGGAAATGACGCCGTCGCTGGCGCGCATGGTGGCCGCCCGCGCCAACGCGCTGCCGCGCCCGATCAAGTGGTTCAGCATCCCGCGCATGTGCCGCGCCGAACGACCGGGTCGCGGCCGGCTGCGCGAGTTCTTCCAGTGGAACTGCGACATCCTGGGCGCCGGCGACGTCCTCGCCGACGCCGAGATCATCGCCGTGTGCGTCGAGTTCCTGCGCCGCGTCGGGCTGTCACCGGCGCACGTCGCGGTCGGCATCAACAGCCGACCGCTGATGGCGGCCGCTCTCGAAACGCTGGGGATTCCGCCCGCCGACTCGGACCGCGCCTTCCAGCTCATCGACCGTTTTCCGCGGCTGCCGACCGAGGAGTTCGAGCGGCAGTGGAACGCCGCCCACGGAGCCGCCCTCGAATGCGCGCGGCTGGTCGAACTGCTTCACGAACGCTCGCGCGAGCGCTTCTGTGACCTGGCCCGCCGCGCCGGTGGCAAGGGAATCGAGGCCGCGGATCAACTGAACCAACTCATCGCGACCCTGGACTCTCTCGGCGCCGTCGAATACTGCGAATTCGAGCCGCATTTCGTACGCGGCCTGGCCTACTACACCGGCCCCGTGTTCGAGATTCACGCGCGGAACGTGGACCTGCGCGCGATCGCCGGCGGCGGTCGATACGACCAGCTCGTCGGGCTGCTCGGCGGGCCGGACCTCCCGGCCGTCGGAGTCGGAATGGGCGACGTCGTCATCGTCGAGCTTCTCTCGGAACTCAAGCTCCTGCCGCAACTTGCGCAATCTCCCGACGCCTTCGTGATCGACGCCGACCCCGAGCGCCTCGCCGACGCGCTCCGCGTCGCGACGCGGTTGCGGCAGGCGGGCCTCAGCGCCGACGTATCCTACCGACGCGCCGCGCTCGGCAAGCAGTTGAAGCTGGCGTCCAGCCGCGCGGCCCGTTTCGCCGTTATCGTCGGGGCGGAACTGGGTTCCCGCGGGGTTGTCGCGGTAAAAGACCTGACCAGCGGCCAGCAATCGGAGGTGGAAGCCAGCGAGGTCGCGGCCTGGCTGCAAGCCCGGTTGCGAGCGTGAAACGTGCGGCACCAGTTGGGAAGTCCGAATCCTGGTCATAACGCAACATAATATTGCTTATAGGACGTTAGAGGTGCGTTCATTTCCGACCCGGCCGCGAAGTATTTCGCCCCGAGACCCGCCTTGGGCCGTCAATCCACCCGGTCGTAAGATTCCCGCTCGCGCGCCTGCCGTTCCCGCGTCGCCCGCTCCAGCGTCTGACGCTCCACATACGTCAGGCTGTGCAACCCGTGGTCGTGGACTTTCGCCAGAATCCGGTCCAGCTCGCGCTCCAGCGTCTGCTCCTCGTCCACCCTTCGCTGCCACGCGCCTGGATTCGGGTTCGGGCTCGCCGTCGACGGGCGCCGGAATCGCTGCCACAGCCGTGACCAGAACCCGCGCCGCCGGACCGCGCGACCCGCCTGGCGAATGCTGCGGTCGATCGAATAGAACATATCCGACTGAAGGCCCGCCCGCGCGGCCTGGTAGTGCTGGTAGGCCGTCAGACCGCCCCAGATTCCGATTACGACCATCATCTGCCGGCCGCTCTGGAGCCCCCAGACGGCAAAGCCGATCGCGCCGACGATTCCGAGCTGGGCCGCGATCAGCGTCGATCGGTGCAACCCAAGCGCGGGCCACAGGGCCGCACGCAGCAGTTGCCCGCCGTCCATCGGGAACACCGGCAACATGTTGAACAGGAACAGGTAGTAGCTGAGCCGGTAGACGAGCCAGGCGTAGAGCTGCCACTCGTGCGTCATGCGGTGCGCGCCCGGACCGGCGAACGGGTTGAGCGACACCACGTCGAACGATCCCGTGGCCACGAACAGCACCAGCGCCACCGCGACGCAGATCAGCACGTTGACGAACGGCCCGGCCGCGACGGTCACGAACTGCGCCCAGGGGGTCATCGGCGCGCCGGCGAACGCGATCCCTCCCAGCGGCCACAGCATGATGTCCTCTGCGCTGCCCCCTACCGAGCGGGCCCCGACACAGTGCCCGAACTCGTGCAGCAGCACGATGCCGAAGATCATGGTGAAGAAGATGATCTCGTCCGTGATGGCCCCCGTGCCGCCCCTGGCCGCCCCCACGAGCTCCCACGCGATGTAGATGATGAAAAGCAGATGGATGTGGATGCGTACGCCGAAGAGGCGCCCGACCGGAAAGCTCTGCGAAAGAAAGTTCATGCGTGTGTTTTTCCGACGGGGATTATAGCGGCCGGTGAAGTCGATCGGGCAACGCGCCCGGCACACCGGTCCAGGGATGCGGGCGGCTCGTCGGCGCGCATGCGCGCGTCGAAGGCGTCTGGCTCGAATCCGCAATCCGGGGCCGAGCTATCCGCGCGAGTCGCGGCGTGCTTATCATGGCGACATGCCGCCGCTCGCCGCCGCCGCCATGCACTTCGAGCAGCCGCGCTACCTGGTGCTCCTGGCGCTGGTTCCGCTGCTGGTGTGGCTGTCGTTTCGCTCGCTGGCGGGGTTGGGGCGGGCGCGGCGCATGGTGGCGATCGTGTTCCGCTGCCTGGTGGTCGCGGTGATGGTGCTGGCGCTGGCCGGCGCGCACTGGGTGCAGACCCGCGACCAGCTCGCGGTCATCTTCGCGTTCGATCGCTCCAACAGTGTCACGCGCCAGGCGCAGCCCAGGCAGATCGACTTCGCACGCCGCGCCGAGAAGGCGATGAAGCCGCACGACCAGATGGCCGTGCTGGCCTTCGACGGGCGCAGCGCGATCGAGCAGTTGCCCATGGGCAAGCTGGGGATTCAGTACGTCTCCGAGCCGGTCGAGCCCGACCAGACCAACGTGGCCGCCGCGATGCGCATGGCGATGGCCCTCTTCCCCGCCGACGCCGCGCGGCGGCTGGTGGTGGTCTCGGACGGGAACGAGAACGTTGACAATCTGCTCAAGGAGGCCGACTGGTTCGCGGCCAACAAGGTCCCGGTCGACGTCGTGCCGATCCAGTTCGAATACGGGAACGAGGTGATGATCGAGCGGCTGATCGCGCCGCCCACCGCCCGGGCCGAAGAGACGGTCACCCTCAAGGTCGTGCTGCGAAGCGACCAGCGCGACGGCCGGCCCGTCAAGGGCCACCTGCGGCTCTACCACAACGACACACTGATTCGCACGGAGCAGAGCGACGACCGCGGCGTGCCGGTCGAGCTCACCCAGCCGCTCGAATCGCTCTCGGTCCCGGTCCCGTTGTGGGCGGCCGGGGCGCATCGCTTTCGCGCCGAGTTCACCCCCGACGGCGGCGACGATGCGGGCGCCGCCCCGGTGGACTCCATCGACGCAAACAACCTGGGTCAGGCCTTTACGATCGTCTCGGGCCAGGGGCCGATCCTGGTGCTGACGACGCCCGACGACGCGACGTCGGCGTCGCTGCTGGCCGAGGCGCTGCGGCGCGAGAAGCTGGCGGTGACCCTGGCCGGCGCCGGCGAGATGACGCTCGACCCGATCGGGTTGCTGGACTACTCGCTGGTGGTCCTCTCCAACGTCCCCGCCAGTGCGTTGAAGGAAAGCGAGCAGGCCGCTTTGGCCAGCTACGTCCGCGACGGCGGTGGCGGGCTGGTGATGATCGGCGGAGATCAGTCCTACGGCGCCGGCGGGTGGATGGGCAGTCCGATCGAGGACGTGATGCCCGTCAGCTTCGACGTGAAGCACAAGAAGCAGATTCCCAAGGGCGCCCTGTGCCTGGTGATGCACGCCTGCGAGATCCCGCGCGGCAACTTCTGGGGCGAGCGCGTCGCCGTAGCCGCCGTCAAGACGCTCAGCAGCCGCGACGAGGTCGGCGTGCTGTCCTACCAGTGGGTGAGCGAGGAGCAGGGCTACTGGGTCGTCCCGCTGCAAACGGTCGGCGACAAGCGCGCCATCGTGCAGAAAATCATGCAGATGCAGATGGGCGACATGCCCGACCTGGACGCGGTCATGCGCCCGGCGGTGGAGCGCATGGCGGCGTCGGATGCAGCCGTTCGGCACATGATCGTCATCAGCGACTTCGACCCGCAGGAGCCGCTCCCCGACCTCTATGCCACCATGAAGAAGAACAACATCACCTGCTCGACCGTGGCGATCGGCTACGGCGGGCATATGATCGACGAGCAGAAGGCCACTCGCATCGCCACGCAGACCGGCGGAAAGTTCTACCGCACCAACAACTACGCCGAGCTGCCGCAGATCTTCATCAAGGAGGCGTCCATCGTCCGACGCCCGCTGATCAACAACAACCCGTTCACGCCAAAGCTCGCCAACGCGCTGGCGCCGACGGTCGCGGGGCTGAGCGGCGAGGCGATTCCACAGCTCGGCGGGCACGTCGTGACGACGCTCAAGCCGCTGGCGGAGATGCCCCTGGCCCGGCCCACGTCCGAGGGCGTCGACCCGCTGCTGGCGCACTGGCAGGTCGGGCTGGGGCGGACCGTGGCCTTCACCAGCGGGATGTGGAACCGCTGGGGCCGGCAGTGGGTCGAATGGCCCCGCTTCAGCACGCTGTGGGCACAGGTCGCGCGCTGGGCGTCGCGGCAGTCGGAATCAGCCGCCTTTGACGTGACGACGACGGTGCAGGGCGGTCGCGGCCGCGTGCAGGTCGACGCGCTGGACAAGAACGCGTCGACGCTGGATTTCCTCATGCTGGAAGGGAACCTGGTCGCGCCCGGCATCGACCCGGGCGACAAGCCCGCACCGCTGCGGCTGACGCAGACCGGCCCGGGGCGCTACGAGGCGGAATTCGACGCCCGCAGACCGGGGAACTACCTGCTGAACCTGTGGGACGCCAACCAGCCGCAAACCAAGCTGCATGCGGGCGTGGCCGTACCCTACTCGACCGAGTATCGCGAGCTTTCGTCCAACGTGGCGCTGCTGACGCAACTGGCAGACCGCACGGGCGGACGCGTGCTGAGCTTTGATGACGCGGCGCACGTCTTCGACCGCGAAACGCTGCCCCCCGCCAGCACGCGCGCCCCGGCCTGGGAATCGCTGGTCCGCTGGATGCTCGTGCTCTTCCTGCTCGACGTGGCGGTGCGGCGGATCGCGATCTCTCCGGTGGCGCTGGCGCGCAGGCTGCGCGACTGGGTGGGCGAGCTGGCGGGGCGGTTCCGTCCCGCGGAAGCCAGCGCCGCGACGCTCTCAACCCTGAAGGACACACGGCAGCGCGTGCGGGAGGAGCGCGAATCGGCGGCCCGCCCCGAGGCCGGCGCACCGCCGACGCGCTCGGCGCGCTATGAGGCGCCCACGACGGAGAAGCGCTCCACCCAGGAGCTGACTCAGGCGCTGGGCGGCGCGTCCGAGCAAGGCGCGCCGGTCGTCTCACGCCCCACCAAGAAGGGCGCTCCCAAGGACGAAGCCACGTACACGTCCCGACTGCTCCAGGCCAAACGCCGTGCGCGCGAGGACATCCATCGCGAGGGGGAACCGCCGCCGGCCTAGTCCAGGGAGTCCTTCGCGCTCCCCTTTCCGGTGCAGCGCCGCGGCCACCCCGGCGACCGGCGGACCCAGACGTATCAACCGCGTCGGTGCGAGCCTCTGTCTGGCGCCAAGCGGCATGCGCCTTGCATTCCGCCCTCGGCGATGAACCCGTTCCAGGGAGCTTCAACGTGACACACGGCCGATACCCCTGTCTGCTCGCAAGCCTGATCCTCGCCTGGGCGAAGAGTGCGCCGGCGGCGCTGCCGCAGTGGACGCCGTTCGCGCCTCCAAACCCGAGTGAGTCCGGGCACAACTTCCTGATGGGGGTGACCGCCGCATCGGCCACGGACGCGTGGGCCGTCGGGTACTACGTTCAGGACGGCGACACGTATTCGCTGGCGATGCACTGGGACGGTACGGACTGGACGGTCACCCCGACGCCCAACCCGGGCGTTCCCAACTGGGGCACCGACTGCGCCCTCTACGCCGTGGAGTGGGTCGCGCCGGGCGACGTATGGGCTGCGGGGTATAAGACCATTGCGCACCCGGAAGACGGAGTCATCGGCGGGCAGTTGTTCGTCGTGCATTGGGACGGCGATGGTTGGACCGAGATCGACGCGCCCCTGACCCCCGTGGGCGGCACGGGTGCCTACGTGCGTGAGATTCAGGCGGTCGCGCCGGACGACATCTGGTTCACCGGGATCTACAACTTTGTCACGCCCAGCCTGAAGACCGGCATGGTCATGCACTGGGACGGCTCCGCGTTCACCGTCTTTGACACGCCCGACCTTACGGCCGATCCGGAGAAGAACCTCTCGATCGCCCGGGCGGCGGACGGCGACCTGTGGGTCGCCGGAATGGTCGGGCGCGGCGGGTGGGGCGCGGCACCGTACGTGCTTCGCGGCGACGGGGACAACTGGGAGATCATCGGTCAGTGGTCGCGCTACACGTACTCAGACCTTCAGACCATCGTCGCTTTCTCTGACAGCGACGCCTGGATCGGCGTGTCGAAGATCGTCGATTTCCAGTTCGCCGGATACGTCTGGCTTCACTGGGACGGCTCGTCGTGGACCGAGTTTCCCGTCAGCGAGTACTACCACGAGCCGCACCTTGCCGCGTCCGGACCGAACGACGTCTACTCCGCGGGTTTCGATTCGCTGATGCACTGGGACGGCGATTCCTGGTCGCTCGTGGACCGGTTCGACGGCTTCGAGAATCCCAACATGAACCGCCTGGCGCTGGCCCCGGACGGCTCGTTGTTCGGTGCCGGGCGATACTTCCCCGGGAGCAACGGCAAGACGCTCGCCGCGCGCTACGTGCCGCGACCCGTCGGGCGGAAGACTCGATTCTGAGCACGGATCGCGCGACCCCGCGCGCACCCGCTTGCTCGACCCCCGACCGCGGAGTCGGGGCAGTCTCTTTTCGGCCTGCGGTCCAACCCGAACTGCAAGGGGTCCCGGGTATCTGGCACGCAACTTGCGTACAGCTAGCGTCGTGTGAGAGGGCTGATAAAATCCCGCTTTGTCGTTGAGACCCCCGCGAATCGGCGGGAGTACGAAGCGACGCTCGCAGGACGTGCCGACGCCGTGCTGACCGCCAGACGAGAACAACGCGACGCTTCCAGACCCACGAGCCGGGCTTCCGGCATCGCGCGGCGCGCGGTGTGGCTGGTCATGCTGGCGTCGCACGCGCCAGCGTTGGCTGCCGCATGGGTGAGTGTTTTCGCGCAGCCCGACCAGATCGGGCGGTGCATTTCGCTCACACTCTCGGCCGCGTTTTTCGTGCTGAAGATCGCGGACGTCGTCTGGCTTCGCATGCGGTGCGACCGCCGCTCGGTCATCGCGATGGTGGCGGCCGTCGCCCTGCTGCACGCCGGTGTGCCGGCGCACTGGGGTGCGGCGTATTCGCCGGCGCCGCCGGTCTCGGTCCTGGCGCTGGGAGTCACGCTCGCGATGCTGGTCGCGGTCACCGCGCCGGCCCGTACTCCGTCGCACCGGTCTCGTCGGCGCGACGCTTCGCAGTCCCTACGAATCATCGCCGCGGCGCTGCGCCGCAGCCTTTTTGCGCCTCCCCCACCGGCCGGCCCGGCCCGGCTGCGTTCCCTCCTTCCCAATCGCGCGCCCCCGCGCGCCTGCTGATTCCACACCCTCAGTCCCGATGCAGCTTGCGGCAAGGGCGCGACCCAACGGTCGCCCCCGGCGTCGCCGCAGCGTGAACGGTAGGCCGAGCCAGACGCGCGATTCGCGGGCTTCACGCCCGGTGGCGCGCTCCGGCGCGCGAATTCAATCAGCAGGAGGCACCAGAGAATGTCCGTCACTCGAACCTTTGCAGCGATTGCTGCCAGCATCCTCATCGCGTCGGCCGCGTCGGCCGACCGTTTCACACTCCTGACGGGCGTCGACGCCCGCAAGTATCCCGGCACCGCGCGCGCGGTGATGCCCGACCCCGGGCCCGGGTTTCCCGGGACCTTTGCCGACGGCGACCGACTGGCGGGAACCTCCGACGTCGGCTCCGACGTCCCGTTCGTCGGACTCGGTACGCCGCTGTTCGACCCGAACGCGTTCGGGTCGGCGAGCTTCATGTTCAAGCGCGGCACCGTGCCGGCCGGCGACCCCAACGTCGTGCCGTTCATGGGCATTGACTTCCTGGGTGGGCCGCTGCTCGACCTGGACGGCGACCTCACCAACGGCTCGCGCAGCTTCGTCCCGGTCGACGGCGCGTCGCCGGCCTTGATGAGCCAGCAGAGCTTCTTCGAGCTGAGCTTCGACCTCGACGCCCAGACCGTCGAGCTGACCGGGATCGATGCCACCGGCACCAACGAGGGCGCTCCTTTCGTCTCCGCCGACGTCGCGACCGTCCTCGTCACGCCTGCCGGCACCGGCCCGCAGGGCCAGGTCGAGGCGCGGCCCAACCCTGCGTGGGACACGCGCATCGGCACGCTGACCGACGCGGGCGGCGTCAACGCCGGACTCGTCTTCCAGATCAGCGATCTCAACTTCGAGCTCTGGCAGGACTCCATCGACCCCAACAGCAGCTCGGCCGACGTGCTCGGCACGCTGCAATACCTCGGCCGTTTCCGCGGCTGGCTGGTCCTCAAGAGCGGCAACGGCCAGTTCCCGGCCTTGGCCGGCACCGGACTCGGTACGACGCTTTGGCCCGCCATCGACCTCTCGCAGGCCGGCCAGACCTTCAACACCGCCAACGGACTGGGCAGCGGCACCGCGACCATCACCAGTGGGACTCCCGCGGACCAGTACGGCCCCGGCGGCCTGGCGCTGGCAGACTTCGGCGGTGACCTGGGCGGATACCTCGACCAGGTGATCGTGCCCGCCCTGCCGCCCTCGGCCGACCGTTTCGTCTACCTCGAATCCGCCGGCTTCGGGATCAACAACAGCTTCGACCCGGTCTTCACCGACACCGTCGGCTACGACGTGGTGCTGGTCGGTTACACGACCGCCTGCATTCCCTGCGACACCAACTGCGACGGATCCGTGAACGGACAGGACATCCAGGGGTTCATCGCAGCGCTCGGCGGCAATCCGTCGCCCTGTTCGCCCTGCAACAGCGACACGAACGGCGACGGGTCCGTGAACGGGTTTGACATCGTGGGCTTCGTGGAATGCCTGAACTAGTCGCATCCACGGCGCGCGGTCGGGGCCTGGCCCCGGCCGCGGCGCTTCCCGCGCCAGCGCCGCGTGCGATCGAAAGGGACAAGCCATGGAACTCGGACGAACGGCCGGCCGCGCGCCGCGACGCGCGTTCACGCTGATCGAGCTGCTGGTCTCGGTCGCGATCATCGCCATGCTGCTGGCGATGCTCGTGCCGGCCATGGGCCGCGGCCGCGAGCAGGCGCGCCGCACCGTCTGCGCCTCCAACCTGCGACAGGTCGGCAATGGAATCTACAACTACTGGACGGAATGGAACGGGCGCGTCCCGTGGGTCTGGGGGCCGATGACCAACAACTACTACGGCAAGCCGAGCGTGCCCGACGCGTCGGTCGACCCGTTCGACCGGACGCTGTGGCCGCACTCCCTGCCCAACGTGCTCATGCCGACGCACCTGGCCGAGACGCCGCGCCTGTTCGTTTGCCCCTCGGCGCGGGCCGGTTGGCCGCGCCAGGGCGGGCCGCTGCGCTACACCTACCGCGAGGCGTCCGCGAACCAGCCCAACGGGGCCGCTACGCCGGAAGGTTCCTACCAGCGCGAGCACTTCGGGTTCCTCGACGGGCGCTACCTGATGAAGCTGCGTCTGGACCTGACCGGCGACCCGGTGAAGGACGCCATGCTGCTGGCGACGCTGCGCGGCATGTACGTCCGCGACCTGATCGTGCGCGAAGGCAACGCCGTCTTCGGTCCGCACAACGGCGGCATCATGTGTCTGAACCGCGACTTGCAGGTCGAGTTCCGCGATCGTCAGACGGTCGAGGAAGACCTGGGCCTCAACGGAGCAGGGTCGAGTTTCTGACGCCACGCTACTCCGGCCATTCGTCACGGCAGGTTTCGCGGTCGGCAATGCAGCGCGGAACGTCGAGGGCGCGGCCGGTCTCGATCGATCGCTTTTCAAGCAGCGTCAGCCCGATCCCGATGCGGCTGGACTGCGGCGTGCAACGCACCACCGGCAGGCCGCCGCGCACGCAGTCAATGAAATAGTCCAGCTCGCGCGTCCAGCCGGTGGCGTCCTCCACCGCGATCCGCCGCGGCGCATCGCCGCCGTCGTAGCACAGCACCTCCGGGCCGCGGGTCAGCGACCAGTCGAGCGTGGCCCGGTCCCCGTACACCGCGATCGACATCTCGAACGGGGCCGAAGGCGCCAGCGCCCAGCCACCCTCGAGCAGTGCGTAGCGCCCGTCGGAGTACCGCCACGTCGCCGCGACGTGGTCGATCCCGCCCGACGGTCCGATCCCCCCGGCCGCAATGACGCTCTGCGGGATGCCCAGCAGCACTTGGCCGAAGTCCACGTCGTGAACGTGCAGGTCGAAGATCGCACCGCCGCTCTGCCGCTGATCCAGCATCCAGTTTCCGCTGGAGTAGCCCGGCGGCGGGCCGAGCCGCCGCAGCACGACGTAGCGGACGCGCCCCACCCCCCCTGCCGCAACGTGCCGCTCAATCGTCTCGTATTGCGGCCAGAAGCGGATGCACTGCGCGATCATCAGCGTCCGCCCGGCGCTTGCCGCTGCGTCGATCATTCGGTCGCAGTCGCGCAGGCTCAGCGCCATCGGCTTTTCGCAGATGACGTGCTTGCCCGCCCGCAGCGCGGCTACGGTCACGTCGGCGTGCAGCGGGGTCGGCAGCGTGACGGCGATGGCGCAGACGGATTCGTCCGCCAGCAGCTCCTCGACGCTCGCGCACGACCGCACGCCGTCCATGTCACCGCGGGCGCCGGATGCCGCGCCCAGGTTGCCCGCCGCCGCGCCCCAGTCGCCGCTGCGGCGTCGCGGATCGCGGTCGAACACGGCCGCGACCCGGGCGCGGGGGTGGGGCCGCAGATGCGCAAAGTAGGTGCGGCCCATGAATCCGAGGCCGCAGATTCCGAAGGCGAGCGGAGTGGACACGACGGGCGTCTACGGCTGGACTTCGCCGGTGATGCGGTCCCGGGTGCGGATCGTGTTGCGGATCACGTCCAGGTGAAGCTCCTTGCCGACGGCCGGTGTGCTGAACTTGCCTCTGGCTTCGTCGTAGCGGTGGATCCGCGCGTCCACGGTCCGCGTGCCCCACACGGAGACCAGCCCGTTGGGCCGGTCGAAACGCAGCCGGTCCGCATTGACCTCAGTGACAGCCGTGCCCTGCCGATCGCGCAGAAACACGTCGGTGGTCGCGTCCATCCAAAGCATGCGCGTGGCCGGTCCGCGCTGCGGGGCCGCGGCCGCCCGCTCGGCCGGGTCGGGCCGGCCGAAGATGGCCTCCAGTCGGTTGCATTGCAGCGTCGAATGGCGCGCCCGCAGCTTCTCAATCGCGGCGCGGTCGTAGCGCTGTCCGACCGGCGTCTGCTCCAGGTTCACAATCTCGCGCCCGGCGCGGTAGACCATGAACACCCGCCCCTCCAGCAACGCGCTGTCCTGCCGCGCCGGACCGTCCGGCCCAAGCTGGTAGGCGAACGTCGTGTCGCAGGTGATGAGCGTCTGGCTGGGCCCACCGCTCATCAGGTCCGACGGCACCACGCCCGGATCGCGCGGAGCGGCGCCGTCGCGCCCAACGCGGTAGTCCGTGAGCAGCAGCGTCGTGGCGCCGCTGGTCTGGACCAGACGCCGCGGAATGTCGATCTCCATCCACGGCGCGTCCAGGCTCCAGTCCACCACCGGGTCGGCCAGGCCCGGCTCGTACGTCCGCGTCTGCGCATAGGCGTGCTCGACGATCAGCCGCAACGGTTCCTTGCGCGTGCCACGCTCGCCCTCGAAAGCGACGCGCGGCGCCACCTCGACCGCCGGCTCCGCCACCGGCTGCCACAGGCGGCGGGCCTGCGCGAGCCATTCGCCCAGGCCGGAGCGCGCCGGCCTGGTGCTGGCCGCCAGCGGCGCGTCCTCCAGCCGCAGCGTCATCGCCGAGCCCAGCAGCCGCTCACCGCCGCAGCGGGCGACCACCTCGCCGTCGATGCGCACCGTGTTGCCTTCGCTGTCGATTCGCAGGCTGCGCGTGCCGTGGACGCGCACCACCGCCGGCCGCTCGCGCTGCTCCCCGGACAGCCCGCGCCGCGACAGAAACGCGATCCGCGACGGCCCATCGACCTCGAGCATCCGCCGCAGGGCGTCGATGTCGATCCGCCCGCCGCGCACCGTGTAGGGGCTGGCATGCACCAGCCCGAAGCCGCCCGGCTCGCCGTACACCTCGGCCCGCTCCAGCTCGTTGTCGGGTGTCACCCAGGCCAGGATGCGGGCGCCGCGCGCGCCGACCTTCCGCGCCCGATCGACCAGCTCGGCCCGGCCCTCGACCCCGACCGAGCGCAGTGTCAGCCGCGGGCGCGGCGCAGCATCACGGCGGCCGTCCGCGCCGGCCGCGACCGCCTCGCGCGGCTGTGGCGCAAGGTCGCCCCAGACGCGGTCGCCCCGAACGTGCGAACCGGATCGTGTCACGCGCACCGCGCCGCGGGCGTCGAAGCGCGATGGGTAGCTCTCACCCGATTCGGATTGCGAGAACGCGAGATCGAGCCGGCCGCACTCCACGCGATCGTCGCCGCTCCGCAGCTCCACGCTGCCCAGCGCCACGGCGGACTCGATCAGCGCGTCGAACGATTCCGTCCGGGCGGGGTCGCGCAGCGCGTCGCCCTGGCTCGACGGCCCGGCGGGAGGCCGGCGGAATCCGACCTCCAGTCGATGCGAAACCAGGTGCTGCTCACCCAGGCGCACCTCGACGTCGCCCCAGAAGACCCCGCTGCGGATCGCGGTCGAGAGGCCGGCCAGCGGGTCCGCGTCGCCCGTTCCGCGCTCATCCGAGCCCGAGTGCAGCGCCAGCTCCGCTATCTGCGAACACGTGATCGAGCTGACGCGCTCCCCGGATCGGCCGGCCCCGTCCGCGGCGCCCGACCCGCGCGATTCGAGCCGCACGTCCCCGATGAGCCGGACCAGATTCGCATTGCGGTCGATGTAGACGCTGCCGGCGATGACCGACCGGCCTGGCCCGGCGTCGATCGTGACGCGGTCGTTCTCGCCAGGGTAAAGCCAGACCTGTCCCGTGTCGTCGAAGTACTCGATGCGCCCGCAGTGCAGCCGCGACTCGCCGCGCGTCAGCGTGACCACCGGGCCGAGCGCTTCGAGGCGGCGGCGCGCCACGCGCGGCGCCGCGGGCTCGCCGCGGCGCGGGGCCGGCGCGGGCGGGACGACCGTCGGCAGGAGGGTGAGCGGCCCGTCCCAGCGCACCTCGACCCGCTCTCCGTCCGCGGGGCGCGACGTGCCGCGGCGCTGCATCAGCTCGCCGCCGCGGCCCATGTCGAACAGCAGCTTGAGCCCGCCCGCGTCGAGCGTCGCGACGGCAACCCCGTCGGTGCCGATCTGCTCGGCCCGGACCGCCCCGCCGAGGATGCACAGGTAGGTTGTCTCGCGAGGCGGTCTGCGGTCGCGACGGAGCGGCGCGCTGCCGGGCATGGCGCCCGACGCCGGCTGGCTGGCGCTCGCGGGGCGCTGGCCGCTGAGCCCCAGCACGTCCGAAGTCTTCAGCAGCGCCAGTCGCCGCCCGCGCGTGATGCGCAGCTCCTCGACGCGGTTGGCGGCCACGTTCCAGGCAAAGTCCAGCCCCACGCCTTCGATCTCGAACTCGTCGCCCAACGCGCTGACCTCCCCGTCGGCCTTCATGCGGCCCAGCTCCATGTCGAAGTCCATGCGGTCCATGCCGATCTCGATCAGCCGCTGCGGCGGGGCGTCTGGGCCGTCCTCGGACGGCGCGCGGTCGATGACGATGCGCGTGTCGCCCCGCAGCCAGCCGAACTTCCACCCGGCGCGCGACGCGTCGATGCGCTCCACCGCGACCTGGCCCTCCTCGGCCGTGATCGTCGCAATGACGCCGCTGGGCATCCGCAGCGTGACCTCGGGGTTCTTCACCCAGATTTCGTTCGGCGCGTCGGCGACGGGCTTGAACTCCTCGTATTTGAACTGGCGCGTCGCCTGGCCCGTGTTCGGATCGAACACGCGCACGCTGGCCGTCCCCCCCGCCGGAATCTGGACGTCTGTCCCGCCGATGGTCAGCCGCTCGGGCGGCAGGATCTCCGCCGCGTAGGGCAGGTCGGCGTGGGAGTCGCGCTCCTCGCCGCGCAGCTCCAGCGGGTCGCGCACAATCGACGAATACCCGATGTAGAGCGCCAGCAGCGCAGCGAACGAAAGCACGGCCACCAGCCAGCGGCGCATCACGACCCCCCTGCCGGGACGCGCCGCGCGACCCCGCCCACCAGGTCGGCCGCAGGCCGCGACTGCCGCATGTAATGCTCCACCACGCGCGGCCAGAGCTGCGCGCGGCGCAACAGCATCTCGATCCCCTCGCGCACGGCGCCGCACCCGCCCCGGCGTCGCGTGACGTAGCGCGCGCAACGCTTGACCTCGTCGCATGCGTTGGCGACCGCGATGGGAAACCCGCAGGCCAGCATCATCGGCAGATCGGGCAGGTCGTCGGCGACGACGGCGCATTCGCCCAGCGTCGCGCCGACGCGCTCCAGCCCCGCCCGCAGGTCGCTCAGCTTGTCCTCGCTGCCCTGCACCACGTGTGCGATCCGCAGCTCCCGGGCGCGGTGCTCTACGTCAAGACTGCTGCGCCCGCTGATGATCATGACTGGCCCGCACAAGTGCTCGAACCAGCGGATCGCGAATCCGTCCAGCACATGGAACGAATGCAGGCTCCGCCCGTCGGGGTCGACCAGAATGCGGCCGTCGGTCAGGACCCCGTCCACGTCCAGGCACAGGCAGCGGATGTCGGCCATTCCCGCAGGCTCCCGCGGCGGGTCGGCGAGCACCCGACGGCTCGGTACGCTCCGCACGACCGGGCATTGTACGCGACGCCGGCCGGCCGTGGGCAGGATGTTCCACGCCGCGCCCTTGACGTGGCCGTCGTCACTTGCGAAGTTGGCGCGCGGACGGGCCCGGCAAGGAGTCTCCCTGACCACCCCGGTTCTCAGACCCGGTTCGACGCGGCTCACGCGCGAGTTCCGCTGGAACGTCGGCCTGCCCGGCGCCGTCGCCCCCGGTGACGCCCCCAACCGCTGGGCCGGCGAGCCGCTGGTCGAGGGCTGGGCGCTGCCGCTCCGCGTGCGCGTGACGGTCGCCGGCCTTCCGGACGCCCGGACGGGTTACGCGGCCGACATCCGCGTGCTCGACGCCGCCGTTCGCTCGGCGCTGGAGCGCGTGGGTTTCGATTCGCTGCCCGCGCCGGCCCACTTGCTCGTCCGGCTCTGGGAGGGGCTGCGCGGCACCGTTCGACCCGCAGCCCTGTGCGGGCTCTCGCTGCTCCAGGCGCCGCAGATCGAGTGGTCCGTCACCTTGGAGAGTCAACCCTTGATTCGCCGAACCGAGTCCTTCGAGTTCTCCGCGTCGCACCGGCTGCACTGCCCGGCCCTGTCCGACGACGAGAACCGCCGCATCTTCGGCAAGTGCAACAACCCGGGCGGCCACGGGCACAATTATGTGGTCGACGTCACCATCGAGGGCCGGCCGGACGAGCGCACCGGGTTGCTGATGCCGGCCGGCGCGCTCCAGGCGGCCGTGCAGCGCGAGTTGATCGCGCGCTTCGACCACCGCCACCTGAACCAGGACTGCCCGGAGTTCCAGGGGCTCAACCCGTCCGTCGAGAACATCGCCCGCGTCGCCCACCGCCTGCTGCACGACAAGCTGCCCGGCGCGCGGCTTGCCAACGTCCGCGTCTGGGAGACGGCCAAGACCTGGGCGGACTACGGCGAGCCGCCCGCGGTGCCCGCCGACTGAGGCGCGGGCCGCGTCCCGCGACCCCGCGCGGTAGCATGTCGGCCGGCGCCGGTCGGTGGGTGAACCCGATCGCGCTCGGGAGCGTGAGATGTCCATGAGTCGCAGGGAGTTCGTGAGCGGCGCCGCGGCAATCGCCGTGCCCATTGCCGCCGGGCAGGTGCCGCAGGTCTCAGGCGACGGTCGGCCGCAGCCGACCACGCGCCCCATGCTCGTTGCCGGGAAGGGTCCGATCGCCGTGTCCAGCGCCAACGGGATCGAGGCGTGCAAGCGCGCCGTCGAGCTCATGCGCGGCGGTACGGCGCCGGTGGATGCGGCGGTGGCGGGTGTCAACCTGGTCGAGGACGACCCGAACGACCATTCCGTCGGATACGGAGGCATTCCCAACGAGGAGGGCGTGGTCGAGCTCGACGCCAGCGTGATGGACGGCCCGACCGGCAAGGCCGGCGCGGTGGCCGCCCTGCGCAACATCCGGAACCCGTCGAGCGTGGCGCTGCTCGTGATGCGCCGCAGCGACCACGTTCTGCTGGTGGGCGAGGGGGCGTTGAAGTTCGCCCGCGCCCACGGGTTCAAGGAAGAGGACCTGCTGACGGACGAAGCCCGCCAGATCTGGCTGAAGTGGAAGGAGTCGCTGTCGGGCAAGGACGACTGGCTCAGCGACGAGGAGCAGCGCTCGCGCGACAGCGCCTCCTTGCCGCGCCGCGGGCAGGACATGACCCCGCTCATTCCCGGACTGGCCCCGGGTGAGACGCCCCACGGCACGATCAACCTGTGCTGCATGAACGCGTCGGGCGACGTCGGCGGCGTGACGAGCACCAGCGGTCTGGCGTTCAAGATCCCCGGGCGGGTCGGGGACTCGCCCATCATCGGCGCGGGTCTCTTCGTCGACAACGCAGTCGGCGCCGCCGGGTCCACCGGCCGTGGCGAGGCCAACCTGCAAAACCTGACGTCGTTCCTCGTGGTCGAGCGGATGCGCGCCGGTCGCACGCCGCAGGAGGCGTGCCTGGAGGCGTTGCGCCGCGTCGCGGACCGCTGCGAGCCGCGCCTGCGGAACGAGCGGGGCGAGCCGAGCTTCGGGCTGAACCTCTACGCGCTGCGGCGCGACGGGCTGGTCGGCGGCGCCACGCTGCGCGGCAAGGCGTTGATGACCGTGCACGACGGCGCCGAGTGCAAGCACGTCCCGCTCGCGGCGCTGTTCGCTTAGGCGCGCCGGGAAGGAGATCGCATGCGCCACCCATGGGGCCGTTTCGCTGCGTCGCTCCTCGCGGCGCGCTGCTTGGAGGGCGTGGTCCTGGCGCAGGGCGCCATGCCGCCGCTCGATCCACCATGGATCGTGCGTGGCACGGCCGGGATGGTCGCGGCCGACTCGGCCGACGCGTCGCGCATCGGCGCCGCCGTTCTGCAAGCGGGCGGGAACGCCTTCGACGCCGCCATCGCCACCTCCGCCGCCCTGACCGTCATGCGCCCGGAAAGCACCGGGATCGGCGGGGGCGGCTTCATGCTGGCCTGGGACGCCAAGGCCGCCCGCTTCGTCGCGCTCGACTTCCGCGAGACGGCGCCCGCCGCGGCCACGGCGGCGCACTACGCCGACCTTTGTCGCTCCGCTGGCGAGGACCTCTCTCCCACGCTCTTCGGCGGCAGCGCCGTCGCCACACCCGGCCTGGTCGCCGGCTGGCGCGAAGTGCACCGGCGCTTCGGCACCCGGCCTCTGGCAGAGCTGATCGAACCCGCCGCGCAGTTGGCCCAGAACTTCGAGGTGGACGTCTGTTACAACCGCGCCTGCAACGACCTGGTGGCCGTGTACGCCCGCCAACCGCGGCTCCGCGATCGTCTTGGCTGGCTTTACGACCACCTGCTCGACCGCGGAGGACCGCCGTTCGTGGCCCGCCGCGTCGCCCGCCGCGAAATCGCCGACACGCTTCGCGTCATCGCCCGCGACGGACCGGACGCGTTCTACCGCGGCCCGATCGCCGATGCGATCGCCGCCGCCGTCGCCCGGACCGGCGGCCTGCTGTCCGCCGCCGACCTGGCCGCCTACCACGTCAAAGAGCGCCAGCCGCTTCACATCCCCTACGCCGCTTGCGATCTCGTCACCTTCCCGCCACCCTCCTCCGGCGGGGTCGTGATCCGCCAAACGCTGAACATCCTCGACGTGGCCGGGTGGAAACCGCCCGGCACACCCGACCAGGACTTCCCTACGCACGTCCTCATCGAGGCCCTCAAACACGCCTTCGCCGATCGCGCCCGCTGGCTGGGCGATCCCGACTTCAGCGATCTGCCCCTGGCACGCCTGGCCGACCGCAACTATGCAGCCGACCTCGCCCGCCGCCTCGACGGCCAGCGCGTACGCCCCATCGCCGACTACGGCACCGACCGGCCCGCGACCGCCTCCGCGCCCGCCGATCGTGGAACGTCGCACTTCTGCGTCGCCGATCGCGCCGGCAACATCGTGAGCTGGACCGAGACCATCAACGGCCCCTTCGGCTCGTTCGTAGTCGTCGAGCCCTACGGGATCATCCTCAACAACGAGATGGACGACTTCACCTCTCCCCTCGACGGTCCGAATCAGTTCGGTCTCGTCCAGGGTGAGGCCAACGCGATTGGACCCGGAAAACGCCCGCTCTCCAGCATGACCCCGATGATCGTGCTGCGCGATCAGCGCCCCGTGCTGGCCCTGGGCGCCTCCGGAGGACCTCGGATCATCACCTCCGTCCTCCAGGTCGTCCTGCACGCCGCCGTGCGCGAGATGCCGCTCGCCAACGCCATGTCCGTCCTCCGCGTCCACCACCAGTGGCAGCCCGACGAGGTGTGCTTCGACCGCGAACCCCCGCGCTCGCTCGTCGCAGGCCTCACGCGGCGACACCACGTCGTCAGCTATCGCCCGCGCACCGGCTGTGTGCAGGCCATCCAGCGCCTGCCCACCGGCGAGTGGGTCGGCGCGTGCGACCCAGTCAAGGGCGGACGACCGGCCGCCCCGAGCGGCCCATGAGCGCGGCACTCGGCCCCCGCGTCTATCAGGCCGACCTGGCCTACATCGACGACGCGTTCCGCGCCGGCGTGCAAGTCGGCGTGGCGGCCGACGGCACCGTCGCCTTTGTCTCGCACGGCCAGGCAACCCCCGACGAGAGACTCCACCGCAGAGCCCTGCTTCCAGGGTTCATCAACGTCCACAGTCATGCCTTCCAGCGCGGGCTGCGCGGCCGGGCCGAGCAGTTCGCCGGCTCCGCGGGCAACTTCTGGTCCTGGCGCGACGAGATGTACGCCCTTGCCGAGCGATTGGACGCGGCCGAGTTCCGCCGCCTCTGCGTGGCGGCTTTCGAGGAGATGATCGCGACCGGCATCACCACCGTCGGCGAGTTTCATTACCTGCATCACGACCCCTCCTGCGCCGGGTTCGCCTTCGACGACCTGCTCGTCGACGCCGCCGCCCAGGTCGGCATCCGCCTCGGCCTGCTCCAGTGCCACTACGTTACCGGCGGCGTCGGCCGACCCCTCGACGGCGGGCAGCGACGCTTCGACACTCGCGACCCAGATACCTTTCTGGAGAGTCTGACGCGCCTCTCGTCGCGCCCTGGCCCGGCCGCGATCGGCCTGGCGCCCCATAGCGTCCGCGCCGTCCCCACCGATCAGATCGTCCGGCTCGCGGCCGACGCCGCCCGACGCGGCGCCGTGCTCCACATGCACGTCGAAGAGCAGCAGCGCGAGATCGACGAGTTCCGATCCGCCCACGGGCTCAGCCCGCTCGAGTGGATCAACCGCGAGCGCCTCGCCGGACCACGCTTCACCGCGGTCCATTGCACCTTCTCCAGCCCCGACGCGCTTGAACACTTCATTGCCGCCGGCGGAAACGTCTGCATCTGCCCCTTGTCGGAGGCCAATCTCGGCGACGGGATCGCCGACGTCCCCCGCCTGGCGGCACGCGGCGATTCGCTGTGCATCGGCACCGACGCCAACACCCGCCTCGACATGTTCGAGGAGCTGCGCTGGTTGGAATACGTCCAGCGCCTGCGCTTCGGTCGCCGCGGGATCTGCGTCTCCGCCGACGGCCGCGTCGCGCAATCCCTGCTGCGTTTCGCAACCGCCAACGGAGCCCGCGCGCTCGGCGTACACGCCGGCGCCATCCAGCCAGGCCTCGCCGCAGATTTCTTCACCGTGGACCTGGATCACCCCGCGCTGCGCGGCTGGCAGCCCGACACGCTCGCGGCCTGCCTCGTCTTCGGCGCCGGCGCCGAAGTCGTGCGCGACGTCTGTGTCGGCGGGCGCTGGCTGCGGAGGACCTCAACGTGACCGGCACACCCGCGCCTTCCCCCCAACGTCCCGATTCCGAGCCCCCGGCGCCCGACGCGCTCCTGGCAGCCGCCACCCGCATCGAGAACCTTCTCCGCGAGGAGCTCGACACGCGCGCCCGCGTCCGCCTGCATCGCGACTTCTCCTATGCGCGCTTCGGCGGCGCGCTGGCCCAGGGGATCGTCGTGGCGCTCCTGATCTGGGCCGGGATCGATGCGCTCACCGCCGCCCCCGTGACCGGCATCGTCGTCAAGCTGGGGTTCGCCAGCGTGCTCCAAGGCGCCGCCGTCGCCGCCTTCGTCGCGGCCCGCAGCGATTGAAGCCCCCTTCTTCACCATCCCCGATACTACGGCCGCTCCGCCCCGCGGCGCTCGCGGTGCTCCGGCGCGGGCTCGGTCAGGATGACCAGCGGCATGCGCGCCGGCCTCCGGTATGCCCAGTACCAGGCACGCCATTCACGCCGCAATGCCGCAGCGTCCGGAAATCCCAGCACTTCCCACGCCTCGGCCTTCGGCTCGCGGGCCGCTTCCACGACCCCGGCCATCCCCCGCTGCCGCAGCAGAAGCTCCACCAGCGCGGCCGCCTGCGCATAGAAGATCGCCGGATCGGCGCCGGGCGTCGTCGCCTCCACCAGCCGGCCTGGGTCGACGCCCAGCGCCGGCGCCAGCCGCCGGTACTGGAGCCGCCGCGCCGCCGGCTCCGCCTGAACCGCCAGTCCCTCGTCGATCACCAGGCACGGCGCCGATGCCAGCCTCCCATCGCCGTCCTGCCGCAGCCGCTCCGCGAACACCAGGTGCGCCAGCTCGTGCGGCAGCGTGGCGCTCAGCAGCCACGGGTCCGACTGGTGCAAGGCCATGGATCGCTGCGGCTCCGCTCCCGGACCGATCCGCGTGCGGCTCACGGCCCGGGTCTGCCCGGCCGTCCCCGTCTCCTGGTGCAGGCGCTCCAGCGACGCGTGAACGCGCACCTCCACCCGCCCGCTCCAGCGCGCCACATCCAGCGACAGCCATTCCGCAAGCCGGTCGAAGTGGTGCTCGGCCGCGTCGGCGACCCGCTGCGCAATCCACTCGCTGCGCGCCTCCACCGCGAAATGCGCCGTGTCGCGACGCTTCCACGCACCCTCCAGCGCCGAACGCCAGAACCCCTCGCGCCGCCGCGGCGGAGTCGCCTCGTACAGTTCGCGCGCGGCGTCCACGCACCGCCGCCGAAGCTCCGCCACAACCAGCTTGCGCTTGGCCGCCGGCGGCAAGGCCCAGGCCTCGCCCAGCGCGTCGCTGTACGCCCGGCCCGCCTCCGGGATCTGACCCGACTTCTCGGCCAGGTGCCCGCCGATGATCTGCCCGATCACGGGCTCGTTCGTCCGCCGCAGCACGTCGATCGCACGCGCCAGGAGTCGGCCGTACGCCTCCCGCTGGCCGGGCGCGGCGGATTCGTCCTCTCCCAGCGCCAACGCCAGCGAGACTGCCCACCGCGAGTGCACGTCCGCGCCTGCGGTCGGATCATCGGTCAGCACGCGCTCGTACAGCGTCAACGCCTCCGGGAAGTTCCGCGCGAGGTAGTGGTCGTCGGCCGCCCCGAGCCACGCCTCGCGCCGACGCCGCTCCAGCTCGCCGCCCAGCTCGGGCCGCAGCGCCTCGATCTCGGTGATCGCGTCCAGCGCCGCCTCGAACAGCTCCAGCGACAGCAGCCGATCCACCTCCCCCACCCGCCCCACCGCCGCGGCGCGGGCCCCCTCGATCGCTTCCAGCAGCCTTGCCGCCTCGCGCTGGTCGTCGTCCACAGCCAGCACCGCCTTCAGCGCCGCTTGCGCCATCGCAAATCGGCGCTCCGCCATCCAGACTCGCGCCAGCGAAATGTGCAGCTCGATGTACTCCCCCCGCACGCCCTCGTCGTCGCGCGCCGACTCTAGCGCCGCCTGAAGCCTGGCGATCGCCGCCTGCGGCCCGCGCTCCCGGAGCAGCGTCGCAACCTCGTCGCGCAGACCCGTCGCCGGGCGGCTGCTCGTCACCGGCATGCTGGCCGACTGCCACCCCGCCGACCGGCTCCCCGACAGCCCCGCCAGCGCCAGCGCGACGCCGGCCAGAGCAGGCTTGAGGCGCACCGCCTTGCCGCTATGATTCCCGCCGAGGATCGCCACGCGGACGCACCTGAGATCCGTAGGGCCAGGCCGCCGACGCACCGGCCTGCCGCCGCCCTGTACTACCTATCATAACGCGTCACGCTCGCTCGTCCGTCGGCGCCGGATCATCCCATGTTGCTTCATTTCCTCCGCGGACTCTTCTTCCTGCTCGTCATCGCCGTCGCCATCTCCGCCACGGGCCGCAGCACCCCCGGCAGCATCAATGTCCAGGTTCCCCTGGTCATCGCCGCCATCGGCGTCGCCGCCGTCGTCGTGTCCGTCGACCTCTTCATGCCCCGAAAATCGCTCGCCGCGCTTTCCGGTGGCTTCCTCGGACTGGTCGTCGGAATGGTCATCGCCTACGGCCTGAGCCTCATCATCGATCTGCTCATCCAGACCTACGGCTCCGACCTTACCGAGCCCATCTGGATCGAGCAGGGCGGAAAACGCGTGCAGGTCCCCTCCACCGGCCAGGCCATCGTCAGCGCCGTCAAGCTCATCCTCGGCATCGTCTGCTGCTACCTGGCCATCAGCTTCATCCTTCAGACCAAAGACGACATCCGCTTCGTCATCCCTTACGTCGAGTTCGCCAAGCAGTCCAAGGGCGCCCGGCCCCTCATCCTCGACACCTCCGTCATCATCGACGGCCGCATCGCCGACATCTGCGACACCCGCATCGTCGACTCCCCCATCCTCATCCCGCGCTTCATCCTCCAGGAGCTTCAGGCCATCGCCGACAGCTCCGACAAGCTCAAGCGCAACCGCGGCCGCCGCGGCCTCGACATGCTCAACAAGCTCCAGACCAACGACAAGGTCGAGATCAAGATCTCCGACACGCGCCTCAGCAGCGTCGAAGAGGCCGAGGCCGTCGACCAGAAGCTCGTCACCCTCGCCAAAAAGCTCGACGGACGCCTCGTCACCAACGACTACAACCTCAACAAGATCGCGCAGCTTCGCGGCGTGGACGTCATCAACATCAACGACCTCGCCAACGCCCTCAAGCCCGTCGTCCTCCCCGGCGAAAACATCGTCGTACGCATCATCAAGCCCGGCGAAGAGCCTGGCCAGGGCGTCGGCTACCTCGAAGACGGAACCATGATCGTCGCCGAAAACTCGCGCGACAAAATCAACGAGGAAGTCTCCATCACCGTCACCAGCGTGCTTCAGACCTCCGCCGGCCGCATGGTCTTCGGCCGGCCCGAAGGCGCTCCGCCCGCCCCCCGCCGCCCCCGGCCGTTACGTTGAACGGGCTCGTATGGAACGCACGAGATTCTGCTTGACATGCCCCCCCGGGGGGCTAGCTTGCCGCGTGGTGGGCCATCGTCCATCGGTGTGCTCATCAAGTGACGTGGATGCGTCGTAGCGCTCAGTGTCGCGCTGGCGGCTGGCGCCAGCAGCGGCGCCTTCGCGCAGGGTGAATGCGGCTTCAGCGTGTCGCAAACGGAATTCGAAGCCCGTGGCGGCTGCCTTACTCGAACCTGCACATGGGGTTGGCCGCAGGCGTGTCACTCCATGTATGGACAAGGCGGCTCGTGCCACCCGATCACCGCGCCGTGCTACCCCGTCGGATCTGTCACTTACAACGGAACGTTCCGAGCGCTCGAGCTGATCTTCGAACATCAGCTCAACCCCGCCTCGACAGAATCCCGACCCGTTCGCAGCGCGCCTCGGCTCGTGGGTGAGCCAGCTCGCCGCGCCATGACGTCCCGTCCCGCGCCGCCGAACATGGACTCCACTCCGCGACCCACGTAAGATACCCCCGCCTGAGGCGAAGGTTGGGCCGGTGCAGTGCGTCGGTCGGATAACGGGTCAGGACCGGAAGGTAGCAGCCCAGTCGGCTCTTCCCACGTGCATCGTCAACCTGGCCGACGCCTCGGGCATTGTGTGCGCCCACCGGCTGCGGAGCGATTCCCAGCCGCCCGTTAGCCGGAGCCGCCCCCGCCGGTTTCGTGCCGGTCGCAACCAGGGTCGTACGTGTCCTACACCGTCCTAGCTCGCAAGTACCGCAGTCGGACGTTTGACGAAGTCGTCGGACAGGCCCCCATCGCCCAGACCCTCGTCAACGCCATCAAGGCCGGCCGCATCCATCACGGCTACCTCTTCACCGGCACCCGCGGCGTCGGCAAGACCAGCCTGGCTCGCATCCTGGCCAAGTCGCTCAACTGCCTCCGCGCAGACGCACCCACGCCGACCCCCTGCCTTGAGTGCGACTCCTGCGTCGCCATCGCCGAGGGACAGGACATCGACGTAGTCGAGATCGACGCCGCCAGCAACACCGGCGTCGACAACATCCGCGAGCTGCGCAGCAACGCCGCCTTCCGACCCGCCCGGGCGCGCTTCAAGGTGTACATCATCGACGAAGTGCACATGCTCTCCACCGGCGCGTTCAACGCGCTGCTCAAGACGCTGGAAGAGCCGCCCGGGCACGTGAAGTTCATTCTCGCCACCACAGAGATTCAGAAAGTCCCCGCCACGATCCAGAGCCGCTGCCAGCGCTTCAACTTCCGCAGCATCGGCGCCGACGACATCGCCGCCCAGATCGAGCAAATCGTCCGCAGCGAAGGCGCCACCGCTGCGCCGGAGGTCATACGCCGCGTCGCCCGCCTCGCCAACGGCTCGATGCGCGACGCCCTGAGCATCCTCGATCAGCTTCTGGCCCTGTCGCCCACCCAGCTTGACGCCGGACTGCTCAATGAGCTGCTGCCCCCGGCCCACGACGAGCGCGTCCTTGCCCTGCTGCGCTTCGCGGCCGACGGCGACGCGCCGGCGGCCCTGCGCACCGTCGACGAGCTCGTCGGCCAGGGCCGCACCCTCGATGTGCTGTGCAACGACGTGGTCGAGGCGGTGCGCGGACTCATGCTGCTGGCCGCCGGCGGGCCGGACCCCGACCTGCCCGACCCGGACGCTGCCGACGCCCAGGGGTGGCGCGCCCTCAGCGGACGCTTCGAGCTGTCGCAGTACGTGCAGATGATCTCGATGCTGGAGGAGCTGCGCCGCAGCGTGCAGTTCAGCGGCGCCGGGCGGGCGCTGCTCGACGCCGCCGTCGTGCGCCTGGCGCGCCTGCGCCAGTGGATGCCGATCGAATCGATCATCGAGAAGCTTGCGGGCAGCGGAGCGCCCCCGCCCCGCACGACGCCCGGAGGGCCGTCGTCGCCTCGTTCGGCGCAGATCCCGGCTCCCGCCGCGCCGCCTCCGGACGCCGGCAGCGCGCCATCCCCCCTGCCGCGCGGTCCACGGTCCGCGGAGCCCCGCTCGCTCCCCCGCGCGCCGCTGCGCGAGGCACCGGCCACGGCCGGCCCGGCGCATCCGCCCCCGCCGCCCGGCGCGGCCTCCGGCCTGACACCGGACGCCGCGTCGCGCCCCGTCGCGGAAGTTGCCGGCCGCCCCCCCGTAGCGCCGCCGCAGCAGGTCGGCCTGGAGGAGCGGGCCCGGATCACGCGCGATCCCCTGGTGGAGCGCGTCCTGGAGCTGTTTGACGGAAGCCTGGTCAGCGTGCAGCGCGACGCCCCGCGCCAGGAACTGCGCGAACCGCCCCCGCCGGATTCCGCGTAGACCTGTCGTGGACCGCCGCGGGCCGGCGTCCGCACTGAGCCGCCCCGCGGGCCCCGGGCCCGACCCCCCCGCGACGGCCGCCCCGCTTCAACCCTGAGGAGCCGCACCATGCTCGGACAACTCGGCCAGCTCATGAGCCTGCTCAAGAATTCCGGCAGAATCCAGCAGGGCATGGCGGATTTGCAGGCGCGACTCGCCGCGGCGCGCTTCGTCGGCGACGCCGGCGCCGGCCAGGTCCGCGCCACCGTCGACGGCCGTTCCGAACTCGTCTCCATCCGCATCGACCCGACCGCGACGCGCGACCTGGAACTCCTCGAAGACCTTATTATCGCCGCCGTACGCTCGGCGGCGGCCCAGAGCCGCGAGGCGGCTCAGAAGGAAGTGCAGGCGCTCACCGGCGGGCTGGGGCTGGACGGGCTGGACCTGTCGCGGATGTTCGGCGCCCCGTGAGCGGTTGGCCGCGCCGGCCCGTTCCGAGGGTCTGCAAGCGCCGCCCACGGCGCGGGTTACAACATACCGAATGAATTCCTTGCTTTCTAGGAAAGCTGTGCTATGCTGTTCCCAGCGGGCGATCGCGCGAGCAGTTGCTGCCGCGCCCGCCGCTTGGAGTCCGTCGATGCGAACCTCCGTCACGCTGCTCGCCCTCATGGCCTGTGCGCTGTCCGCCGCCGCCGCGCCCGGTGACGCGCTCGTCGCCAACGGCGGGTTCGACGCCGGTCCCGAGCCGTGGCGCAACCAGGCCGCCGGGGTCGATGGTGTCACGTTCGAGTGGTGCAGCGATGCCGGCCGCTCCGGCGGGGGTTTGCACGTCAGGTCAGACAAGGTCGACGGCATCTGGATCTGGCGCCATGTGCGCGCCGACGCCCCCGCCGGCCGAAAAGTCCGCTTCGAAGGCTGGATCCGCGGCCGGGGCGTTCAGACGCTCGCGGCCATCTGCCTGCGGGCCCAGGCCGCCGGCGGCAAACTGGTCGGGTTCGCGACCACACAGACCGCCGACACCCTGCGCGGCGATTTCGACTGGACCCGCGTCGAGCAGACGCTCGCCGTCCCGCGCGACGCGGCCGAGCTGCACCTGCTGGCGTTCGTCAGCGGCGCCGGGGAGGCGTGGTTCGACGACGTGGCCATGACCGACCTCGGGCCGGCCAGCGACGCCGAGCTCAATGCCGCCCGCGCCGCCGGTGCCGGCGCTGCGGGGCTGTATCGTCTTCGCGGCGAGTACGGGATTTCCGCTACGCTGGCGACGCAGGACAAGCCGACTCTGCTGATGCCCGTGCCGATCAGCTACCGCGAGCAGGTGCCTCTCACCTATCGCGTGGACGTGCAGCCGCCGGAGAAACTGGTCAGCGTACGCCTGTTCCGCGACCAGGGCGACAACCGCGTAACCGAGTTGGTATTGATGCCGCCCGAACCGGACCGCCCGATCGAGGCGCGCTGGTCGGCCGTGGTGCTGGTCGCCCCGCGCTCGTTCGACGACGTGCCCCGGTCGGCGCCGCTGACGGGCTCCTGGCCCGAGGAAGCCCGCCCGTGGCTGCGCAGCTCGCGCTGCGTGCAATCGGGCGCCAAGCGCATCCGCGACGTCGCGCGCGAGATTCGCGGCGATTCGAACGACGTGATGGCGATCCTGGCCGCGACGCTGGCGCGCACCCGCACGATTTACGACGCCCAGAAGGGCCACACCGCCTCGCTCGACGCGCTGGAGGCGCTGGACCGGCGCGGGTCGTGCACAAGCTCCGCGAACCTGGTCGCGGCACTGATCCGCGCCAACGGAATCCCGGCGCGCATCCTGGCCGGCTACCCCACCTGGTCCGGACCGCTTCAGACGCACTACATCGTCGAGGCCTACGTGCCGGAGTGGGGCTGGTACCCGATCGAGTCCACCCGACTCGAGGCGCCGTGGCCCCCCGGCGGTCAGGTGCAGGTCTCGATCATCGTGCCGGAATACGAGGACCGCTGCGGCATGCGGCCGGCCGCCGCCGCTGGCGTGCCCTACCTGTCGCTGACCGAATTCAAGCACGGGCTGGGCAGTCTTGTGGTCACGGGGACGGTCGACGCCGGACGCAACTGCGATCACGTCGCGGAGCCGTTCGGGGTGCTCAAGAGCGGCGATTCCGACGCGGCTGCGTGGCCGCGCGTCACGGCGGCGGCGCGGGCGCGCTGGTCGAAATGGGTGGACGCGTCACCGACGGCGCGCGACGGCAAAACGATCGAAACGGCGCTGACGGAAGCAGCGCTGGGGGCGGCGTCCGACCTGGCGGCGCTGGAAAAGCTTCTGGCGCCGTGACGCAACGAGGGGTCTGCGATGCCGGAACCGGCGCTCACCGAATCGCTGCAACGCCTGACCGCGGAGCTGCGCAAGCTGCCGGGCATCGGCCCGCGCTCCGCCGAGCGGATCGTCTTCCACCTGCTGAAGGCGACCGCCGACGAGGCGCTGCTCCTGGCGCGGGCCATCGAGGACGTGAAGAGCCGCATCCGGCCCTGCACGCGCTGTTTCAACCTGGCGGAGGGGGAACTGTGCTCGATCTGCCGCGATCCGCGGCGCGATGCGGCACAAGTGTTCGTGGTGGAGCAGCCCAAGGACGTCATCAGCCTGGAGTCGACCGGGATCGTGCGGGGGGTGTATCACGTCCTGATGGGGCACATCGCGCCGCTGGACGGCATCGGTCCGGAGGACCTGACCATCGAGGCTCTGGCGCAGCGCGCGCGGAGCGGCGCCGTCACGGAGGTCGTGCTGGCCACCAATCCGACGCTCGAGGGCGATGCGACCGCGCTGCACATCATGGAGCGACTGGCCGGGGCGGACGTGCGCGTGACGCGGCTGGCGCGCGGCCTGGCGCCGGGATCGCAATTGGAATACGCCAACCGCGCCATGCTGGAGGAGGCGCTGCGCGGCCGCACGGACGTACGCGGAACGTGAAGTCGGCTGGTTCAGCTTGCGCCGTCGCGGCGGCGGCGGCCGGCCGCACCCTCCCCCTACCGCGTCCGCCCGGCCGGCGCTGTTTCTGCATCCCGCCGGAGCCGCTTGAGGAGTTGAATCTGACCGGTGTGGTACAGGTCGTGGGCGGCGATCCCGGTGATGAGCAGCACGTTGGTCACCCGGCCGGTGCGCGAGAAATCGAGCTGCGCGTCCGTGAGCTGGTCCACCGCCGCCCGCAGCTCGCGGTGCTGCGCGTCGAGCAGTGCGATGCAGGACTTCCAGGTTTCGGCGGAGAGCGGGGATTCGAGCACGAACCAGTTGCTCCCCGGCAGCGGGAACGTGCCGCGCTTCTCCCCGCGCAGCCGGCGCCGCACGACGTACTTCCAGTACGCCGCGTGCACGACGTGGTCGGCGATGCTCTTGCGTCCAGGTCCGGGGCGCCAGTCGGCGTCGACCGGGGCCAGTCCGCGCACGGCGCCGCGCAGGTTAGCGCCGTGCCAGGATTTTCGCACGTACGCCTGGTCGAGCGTTCGGAGCAACAACTCGACCGCGATTCGTGCTTCGCGAGGACGCCGATTGTGGGCGCGCGGGGATCCGGGCATGCACGCTCCTGTGCGGAACTTCGCCGCGACTGCGTTCGGCCCTGCGGACCAGGCACGGCCGCATTCCCCGCCGCGTGGACCGGATCGCGTCGGGCGAAGCGCGCGGGTCGCGGCGGCAGCGGGTGCATGGTAAGATAATGGGAGACCCTTGTCTGAGGTGCAATGGGCATGAGCCAACCTGATAGGCAGGAGATCGTGCTTGCCGCTCCGGCCAAGCCGCGCACGGCTCCCCTCTGGCACGTGATCCTGCTCAACGACGACGACCACTCTTACGACTACGTGATCGAGATGCTGGGCAAGCTGTTTCACCATCCGCCGGAGCGTGCGTTTCTGATGGCGCGCGAGGTGGACGTGACCGGCCGGGCCGTGGTGGACACGACCGTGCTGGAGCGTGCGGAATTCAAGCGGGACCAGATTCACGCCTTCGGTCCGGACCAGCGGATTCCCCGCTGCCAAGGCTCGATGTCGGCGGTGTTGGAGCCGGTGCCGACGTGAGCGGCCAGAGTCCCGAAGGTCCGACGATTCGGCGCCGGCAGGTGGTCGGTGCGCGCGCCGTGCGGCGCGGCGTCACGATGCTGACGATGTACGAAGGGAGGTCCACTCCGTGAACAAGAAGAAGCGTGTCGTGAACCGAAAGCACCGGAAGAGCCGCGTACGCCGCCGGCGGCGTACCCATGAGTCTCGGGCCACCGCGGCCGCGAAGCGCTGAATTCCCGTGGCGCGGCTGCGCGGCGGGGCCCTACCAACGAACCCGATGACCTTCGCGCGGGGCGGATGATGCGGGCGTTGTCCATGATTGCCCGAATCACGGCAGTCGCGCTGCTGGCAGGCAGTGCGCCGGCCGTGGACGACGTGGTCAACCCTGCGCTGTCCACGCCGCGTTTTCTCGTGGACCTGGCCCGCGACGCGGTGACGACCGGTCGCGGCGCGGTGGACGACGCCAGCGTCCTCCAGGCGCGGGTGCTGTACGCGGCGGCGGCGCGGCTCGACCCGCAACTACCGGACGCGTTCCTGGGCTTGTACGAGTGCGAAAGCCTGCGCGGACGGCCCGAATCGGCCGCCGCCGCGCTCGATAAGCTGTTGAACGTGGACAGCTCGCACGCGCTGGCGTTTGAGCGGTGGCTGGACGCGGGGGTGAGCGGGGCGCAGACGCTGGAGTTGCAGCGCGACTGGCTTGCGCAGACGTTGCGGCAGCGCGACCTGGGCGATGGGCGTAAGGCGGTGGTCCATCTGCGCCTGGCCGCCAACGCGTTGCGACGCATGGAGCCGGACGAGGCGCGATTGCAGCTCGATCGGGCGCTGGCGTTCGACGCCGACCAGCCCGACGGACTTCGGATGCGTGCGCAACTGCTGACGGCGCGTGCGCCGCCCCAGGTTCAGGTTCGGACCGTGCTGGCGGCGCTGCGCACCAGTCCCGGGCGGATCGAGGACGCGTGGCTGGCGGGAACGCTGCTGGACGCGTACGGGTTCAGTGAGCAGGCATCCCGGTTCTTCGAGCACGCGCTCGAGGTCATCCAGCTTTCGCACCCCGGGGCGGCGCTGCCGACCGACTACCAGCTCGACCTGGTACGGAACCTGGCCGGGCTTGGCAGGCTCGATGAAGCCGAGGCCCGCTGTCGGGCGGCGATCGCGGCCGATCCCGGCGCGATCCACGCGCGTCTCCAACTGCATTGGCTTCTGAACAAGGCGGGCAAGATCGACGAGGCCAACGCGTTGGGCGTGCAACTCCGCCGCGCTTTCCTGGACCTGACGGATCTGGATCGCGCCAGCGTGGCCGACGTCGCGCAGGCGGCGTGGTTCTTCGCGGGGGTCGATCCCCAGCCTGGCGCGGCCCTGCGGTTCGCGGAGAACGCAGTCCGCCGCGCGCCCGAGGACGGGTTTGCGCGCCGCGCGCTGGGTTGGGCGCAAGCGATGAATGGGCGGGTGAACGAGGCCGCAGCCACGCTGGCGCCGCTGGCCGCCGATGACGCCCTGGCGGCCTACCAGCTCGCGCGAATCCGGCTGGATGCGGGCGATTCGGCCGGCGCTAAGCGCATCGTCGGACAGATTGCGCGTGTGCCGAGCTGTGGACCGGGTGCGGACCTGCTCGCGTCGCTGGGGATTCCCGAGGCCCGGCCGCAACCTGCGCCGCGGCGCTACCCGGAGATCGCCGACGCGCTCACCGACTTTGACGCGTCGGTCCTCGAGTTCCATCGCGACCCGAAGCGGTTCCTTGCGGCCGACCTGAAGATCGAGAACAGCGCACTGGCGCCGGGCGAACCTTGGTGGGCGGTTGTGACGCTCACGAACCGGGCTTCGTTCCCGATCACGCTGGGTCCGGGGTGGATGGTCAATCCGACGGTCGTGCTGTCGTTCGACGTGCACGGCGACCGGGACCGGTCGTACCCGGCCTTGTTCCTGCTCAGCCTCGACCGCGTGCGCGTCCTGCGGCCCGGGGAGTCGGCGCGTGTGCGGCAGACGCTGAACGTGGGGCCGCTGCGACGGCTATCGCGTCTTGCGACGCAACAACTCCTTCGCGTGACGGCGCACGCGATTCTCGACCCTCAGCAGGCGCCGGATGGCTCGTGGGCGCCGAGCGCGACGGGACAGCGAATGGCGGCGGTGGCGTTCAACCGGCTGCCGCTGCGCGCGGCGGAGGTCCCGGCGCTGCTCGAGGCCGCCCGATCGGGACCGGGCGCGGACCGGTTCCGCGCGATCGAGGTCCTGGCGGACGTGCTGGGCGAGAGCCAGCGGGCGAGACTGCATCGCCTGTCGTACGAGCCGGAGCCTGTACCGGAAGGCCCGATCAGCGAGGTGCTGCTGGCGGCGCTGCAATCGGACGACCCGGAGGAGCGGGCGCGCGTGCTGGACGCGCTGCACGTCGTCGGGCTGGACCAGCGCACGCTGGATGCCGTCCGGCGCTGCCTGAGGAACAAGCACTGGCTGGTGCGGCTGCTGGCGGCGCGGCTGCTCGCGGAGCGGGAGGGCGCGGCGTTCAGCCGCAGCGCCTCGGCCCTGGCGCGCGAGGACGCGGACGACCTGGTGCGTGAACTCTGCGAGAGCTATCTGGCGCGCTGGAACACGGCGGCGTCGCAGCCGGCTGCGCCGGCCCGGGCGGCGCCGTGAGCGCGGGGCGCGGCGCCGCGGAAGCGGAGCCCGGCATGAATTCGCCCAGCGAGGGATTCCTCGAATACGCGAGCGCCAAGCTTCGCCGCTATGCCATGCAAATCCGCCGCTGCGCGGAGCTGCTGGACGACGCCGAGCTCTGGCGGCGCGCCGATCCGCACTGCAACGCGGTCGGGAACCTCATCCTGCACCTGACCGGGAACGTGTCGCAGTGGGTGCTGGGCGGGCTGGCGGAGCGCGAGGTATCACGCGACCGGCCGGCGGAGTTTGCGGCGCGCGGCGTGCCGGACCGCGCGGCGATGCTGGCGCGTTTCGACGACGCGGTGCGCGAAGCGTGCGGGGTGATCGGGCGGCTCGATCCTGCGGCGCTGGCGCGGCGCGCCTCGATTCAGGGCTACGACGTGACGCGGCGCGTGGCGGTCTTTCACGTGGTCGAGCACTTCGCCTATCACGCGGGTCAGATCATCCACGCCACCAAGGCGCTGCGCGGGGTGAGTCTGAGCCTCTACGACGCCCAGGGGCAGCTTCTGTCGGGCGATGACCGTTCGACCCCCTGAGGGCGGCAGGGTCATTGCGGCTCGGCCCCGCCGGCGCGCGGCCCGCGCCCATCCGGGGGGTTCTCGGCGTCGCCGTCGTGCGGCCCTTCCCCGCCCGCATTGGCGGGCGCCCCCGGGCGGCGCGCCCGGCGGCGGGTGGCCTCGCGCAGGACGAACTCGATCTGCGCGTTCAGGCTTCGCAGCTCGTCGCGGGCCCAGCGGTTCAGGTCCTCCCAGAGGTCGGGAGGAATCCGCAGCAGGAATGACTTCTTCTTGTCCACCATGTCGTCACGCACGAGCCCAACACCGAGCGAACCACGCGTGGGGACGCGCACGCTGGCCCGCGCCAGGAATGCCCCGGCCGGCCCGCGCCATTCGCCTCTAGCTGTAGAGCGAGCCGGCGTTCACGACCGGCTGGGCAGCCTGCTCACCGCACAAGACGACCAGCAGATTGCTGACCATCGCAGCCTTGCGTTCCTCGTCCAGTTGCACCGTCTGGTGCTTCTCCAGGTGCTCCAGCGCCATTTCGACCATGCCCACCGCGCCTTCGACGATGCGCTTGCGGGCGGCGATGATGGCCTCGGCCTGTTGGCGCCGCAGCATGGCCCCGGCGATCTCGGACGCGTAGGCCAGGTGGCTGAGTCGGGCTTCTTCCACCACGACGCCGGCCTTCGTCAATCGCTCGGCCAGCTCGCGCGAGAGACCCTGCGAGACGGCATCGGTGCTCCCGCGCAGCGAAAGCTCGTGGTCTTCCGTTGTGTCATAGGGATACGAGCTGGCCAGATGGCGCACCGCAGCTTCGCTTTGCACCTCGACATAGTGCTCGTAGTTCTCCACGTCGAAGACCGCCTGGGCCGTGTTCTCGACCCGCCAGACGACCACGGCGGCGATGTCCACCGGGTTGCCGCGCTGATCGTTGACCTTCAGCGTCTGCGTGGTGAAGTTCCGGGTGCGCAGGGAGACCTTCTTTTTGATAAGAAAGGGGTTGGCCCAGCGGAATCCCTCGTCGCGCGTCGTGCCGGAGTACTTGCCGAAGAGCAGCAGCACGGCGGCCTGGTTAGGCTGGAGAGTGAAGAACCCGGCCCAGAGGATCAGGAGCGCGATCAGGGTGAGGATCAGCGCCACCAGCAGCGTAATCCCCGGCGCCCGCGGCGGTACCCCGGCACGCGCCAGTGTGACCGCTGTTGTGATCAACCCGGCGATGTTGCCCAGGGTCAGACCGGCAAGCGTCGGCAACATGACCCAGCCGCTGGTCGGGGTCCGCAGATACTCACGCGTCATGGCGAGGTCTCCTCATTATATCCTAATGATATCACAAGCATTTCGTTTTGCAAGCTAGTCGCGCTAGATTTAGCGTCATATAACTTTCCTTCTGTTGCGTAATGGGCTGGGAAGCTCTGCGCGGCGTGGTGTGAACCGCGCGAGCTGGACGCCGGTTTCGCAGGACTGCGGAGACACCCGGGCCGCGTGCCTTGGCCGTAGGCGCGGCGCCCCGCGCTTGGTTATGTTGGTCACAAGCCGTGCGTGGGGCCGATCGCGCGGCACGACACGGAGCGCTGCATGGCAGCAAGCTTCAACCTTCGGAAGTTCGAGACGCAGGCGCGGCTGAGCGTGGTCCTCGGTGTCGTGAGCATCCTGGCCGGGCTGGCCGGCGGCGCTGCGGTGGCGGAGGGCTTCGACTGGCAGGCGTTCTGGCTCACGTACAACCCTCGCGGAATGCGGATCCTGGCGATCGGCGGCGCGCTCGTGTTGGCGCTGACGGCCAGCGCGGTGGGCTTCGGCGTGGGATTCAACTCGGCGGGTCAGAAGCGCAACACGCAGTCGCGGCTGTCGTGGGTGGGGTTTTTTCTGAACGCGGCCGCGATCGCACTGGCGCTGATCGTGAGTGTATTCGTGTACGTCACGGGAAATCCGGTGCAGCCGGGATGAGTACAGAGCAGGAGGCTGCATGAGTCGGGGCTGGACAGCGCGCACCGGACTTCTGCTCGCGTGGTGGGGGCTGGCGGGCTGTGGCGGCGGCAACTTCGCGAGCGAGATTTCGGTCCGCCCGAATCCGCACCTGCTCGCGAGTCGCGGCGAGGCGCGGATCCGACTCCCGGCCGACGAGCGGTTTTCGATCGCGCTGGCGCCGTCGCGGCAGTCGCCGGGGCTGGGGGGGACCGCCAGCGCCAAGGGGACGGCGCGGCCGGACGGCACCGCCGACGCATCCGCGGGCGTCGTGCACGGCGGGGAAGCGGAGTGCACGTTGCAGATCGGGCACGCGTTTCGCAACGACACCGAGCAGCAGCTCGACCTGGAGGTTGCGGCGTCCGTCGCGTACGAGTACACGGCTGAACTCCCCACGGACGCGGTGGGAGTGACCTTGAACGTCGGG
>CAYNYG010000033.1:0-25381 GCA_964401365.1 uncultured Planctomycetales bacterium
GGCTACGAACCGAGAGCGCCGCCCATCGCGGCGAAATCGCCGTAACCCTTTGCGGACAACGCGTTACCGCGACGACGCGGCACGCCCGCCCTGCGGCGTGGCCGTTAACGGACTCCGGGCCTCTCTTTCGAGAGAACCCGTTGATCTCCCCGAGTAGGACTCGAACCTACAACAACCCGGTTAACAGCCGGGTGCTCTACCATTGAGCTATCGGGGACCGCGCAAAATCGTCCGCTCCGGCGCCGGTCGAGCCCACTGCGAGTTTCAGCCTCACCGCTCTCCGACGCCGCGCTGCCAAAAGCGTAGCCGCAAGCCGTAAAAAGTCAATCCGCTGACCGCGGCCGATCCCACGGCTCCGTGCCGTCGCGGACGGGCCGAACTGGCCACCGATGGGCGAGTTCGCCGCGCAACCAGGAGCGGCGAATGCGGTCTCGCTCTTCGCCCGAAGTGCCCTCCGCACACACGCGAACGGCACTCGGGGGCAAGAAACTGTTCGGGGGAAGATCGCGTTCACACAATCTCCCCGCGCCTGGCTGGATTCAACCTACCCAGTGCCACCGCGCCCGGCCGCCGCACTGAATTCACCGCCTCGCCCGATCTCAACAGATCCGCGAACGACGCGGCCGACGACGTCGCGGAAACGGCGCGTTGCGACCGGGGCGGCCAGCTCACCCACGGCGGCAGGCGAAACCCCCGCGCGGACGCGTGGAGCGAGAAACCCGTTCCGGCGACTCGCCCACGGCGGCCTCATGTCGCGCGCGGACAGCGACATCGCGACCCGCCGCCACGCTTCGCCTGCATTCGCCGTGTACCGCACCCTGTCGCGCGCGGACAGCGACATCGCGACCCGCCGCCACGCTTCGCCTGCATTCGCCGTGTACCGCCGGCACTCCGTCGCCCGCGGTTACGCCGCAATGTCGTCGCGAGCCGCGATCCGTCCGTCGGCCGGGACCAAACCGGACTGAGCCACGGCCCCTTCTCTTCCGGGACGGTCCTGCATCGGCCCGCGCCCCCTCCACGGCCCCGACCTCCCGTCAAGGCGTAAGCAGCGCGACGAACCCGGCGATGTCTCCGCCATTGACCGAGCCGTCCACGTTCGTATCCGCGCGGAGGAAGTCGCAATCGGGGTACTGCGCCTGGTACGCGCCGGGATCGGTCAGACAAAGCACGAACGCCGCGATGTCCTGCCCGTTGATCGAGCAGTCGCAATTCATGTCCCCGGCCGCCATGGCGCGCGCAGCTTCCAGTGCCGCGTGGGCATTGATTCGACCGTAGCCGAACTTCTGGTCGAAGCCCGGCGTCCCGCGATCCTCGGCCGTGGACTTGAGAATCTGCTCCACGTCCGCGGCGGAGAGGCACGGGCTGACCGAGAGCATCAGGGCCGCCGTCCCGCTCGTATGCGGCGTCGCCATCGACGTGCCGGAGATGGTGTTGTACCCGCTGTTTTTCCAGAGCGAGTAGACGTCCTTGCCCGGCGCCGCCACGTCGCTCTCCGGGCCGTAGTTCGAGAAGGAGGCCCATGCGTCGTTGCGGTCGCTGGCGGCGATTCCCATGCAGTTGGGGAACTTGGCCGGGTATGCGACGAAGTTGCCGACGTTGTTGCCGTTGGCGGCGATGAGCAGCAACCCGCTCCCGCTGGCGTAGTTGACCGCATCTTGCAATGTTTGGGTGCCCGTATAGTACTGCAAACTCATCGAGGCGATGTGCGGCGCCGGCGTGCTGAAGTCCGCGGCGCGCGTGATCGCGTCTGCGCACTGACTCTCCGTTCCGGAGCCGCCTGCCGACACGCAGCGGAACGCGACCAGCGTCACGTCCCAGTTCACGCCCGCGACGCCGACGCCGTTGTTGCCGATGGCGCCGATGGTGCCGGCGACGTGCGTCCCGTGGCCGTGCAGGTCCGCAGTGCTGCCGTTGTTGTCGTAGGTGTTCCAGCCGCTTACGACACGCCCGGTCAGATCCGGGTGGTCGGCCTGAATGCCGGTGTCGATCTCCGCCACCACGACGTCATACGAGCCGGTCGAAACGCTCCATGCCTCGGGCGCGTCGATGTCGGCGTCTGGCGTGCCGCTGCTCTGGCCGGTGTTGTGCAGCCCGTAGAGCGAACCGAAACTCGGATCGTCGGGGAACGTGTCGGCCACGCCGCCGACTCCGTCCACCTCGGCAAACTCGATCCCGCCCGCGGCGGCAAACGCCACCGCCATCGCCGGCGTGTCCGTTCCCGGCGCGACGAGCAGTCGATACGTGCGATCAAGACCGAGCTGTGCCGCCAGCTCCGGGCGGCGATGCGGTCCGGCGAAGACCGGCTCCACGCCCGTCACGCCCCAGACCGTCGCCAGCCCGTCCAGTTCCGCGCTGCCCAGCGACACCCTGCCGCCGTCCATTCGCGGCGGCGGCGCTGCCACGCTCCAGCGCGCCAGAATGTGTGTGGTTGCATACCCGCCGAACTGGTCCGGTTGACCCAATGCCGCGCCGCCCGCCTTGTCCCCCGCAAGGACGGACCGCGCGCTCCCGACCGTCAACACGAATGCTCCAACACCCACCCACGCCCGACACCCGATGCGCATCACTGAAACTCCGTTTCGGCCGGACAACTACCTGCGACGGCGCGCGGGGCCTCTCTGCCCGACTTCCTCGCGCGCCAGCCGCCAGCCCATCCCGGCACCCCATTCTACGCCCGCGGTTCGCCCCGGGAAAGGACTGCGGTGGCAGTCTGAGCTTATCGGCCGCACCTCGGGGCCATCAGGGTGAGAGCAGTCTGACGAACGCCTCGATATCGGAGCCATTGACGGTCCCGTCCGCGTTCGCGTCGGCGCGCAGGATGTTGCACCCTGGATATTGGTCCGCATAACCGGCCGGGTCTCGCAGCGCCAGCGCGAACGGCGCCAGGTCGAGCTCGTTCACCGAGCAGTCGCAGTTCAAGTCCCCCGTCGCCGTGGCCAGCGCCGCCCGCAGCGCCGCGTGCGCGTTCACCCGCCCATGCCCGAAACGCGGGTCCCAGCCCGCGTCCCCCAGGTCGTCGACCGTCGCGAGCAGAATCTGCTCCACGTCGGCGGCCGACAGGCATGGATTGACCGACCAGATCAGCGCCGCCGTGCCGCTTACGTGTGGAACGGCCATCGATGTCCCCGACAGCGTCTGGTACCCGCTGTTCTTCCAGAGCGAATGCACGTCCTTGCCGGGGCCTGCGAGGTCGGTCTCCGGCCCGTAGTTGGACGACGGCCAGATCGCGTCGTTGCGGTCCGTCGCGCTGACCGCCATGCACCCCGGAAACGCCGCCGGGTAGGCCACCAGGTTCAGTCCATAGTTCCCGTTGGCCGCCATCAACAACAGCCCCGCGGCGCTGGCGTATTCGACCGCGTCGCGCAGCGTCTGCGACCCCGTGTAGTACTGAAGGCTCATCGAGATCAGCCACGGCGCGGGGTCGGCGAAGTCCGCCGCCCGCACGATCGCCGCTGCGCACTGGCTCTCCGTGCCCGAACCCGATGGAGAAACCGCCTTGAACAGCACCAGCGAGACGTCCCAGTTGATGCCGCACACGCCGGCGTCATTGTTGCCGATCGCGCCGATGATCCCGGCCACGTGCGTCCCGTGGCCGTGCGGATCGTCGGCCGTGTCCATCTCCGGGTCCCCGCTGGAAACCCGCCCGGCCAGGTCCGGGTGCGTGGCCTGAATCCCCGTGTCGAGTTCCGCAACGATGACGTCGTACGACCCGATCGAGATGTCCCAGGCTTCCGGCGCGTCGATATCAGCGTCCTGCGTCCCGCCGCTCTGTCCGCTGTTGTGCAGGCTCCACTGCTGCTCGAACTTCGGATCGTTGGGAATCGTCGCCGCGATGCCCCCCAGCCCGTCGATCTCCGCGAACTCGATGCCGTCGGCACCCGCGAAAGCCGCCGCCATCGCGCGCGTGTCGGTCCCCGCAGGCACGCTCACCCGGTACGTCCGGTCGAGGCCGATGCGGCTCGCGAGGTCGGCGCGGCGATGCCTGGATTCGAACACCCGCTCGACCTGCGCCACCCTCCACTTCGCCGCCACCGCGTCCAGCGCCGCCGACCCCATCACCACCCGGCCCGCGTCCATCGCCGGCGGTGCAGCGCCCGCTCTCCACCGCACAAGAATGTGCGTCGTGGGGTATCCCCCGAAACGGTCCGGCTGTCCCGCTTTGAATTCGCCGTCGCCGCCGAAGCGGGGAATGCCGCTCGCTCCGCAGACGGATGCAGCCGCGATTGCGACCGCGACCACCAGGCACCTTCCGCCGTTCATTCTCAACGTCCTCGATGTGCGGTGCGGACTCGCGAAGGACCCGACGGTGGCGGTTCCCAGCGCGAGAGCGCCCGCCGCGTCGCTCCATCCTACCCACTCCCGGACCGGTTCTACGAGCGCTTTTCCGCGGCGCGCGTTTCACGTCACGTCATGCGACGCGAGGTGGACGGGCGCTGGTGCAGCCGAAGCGGCTGCGGCGACGAGCGCAGCCGCGGATCGCGTCGTCCGTGACGTCGGTGCCGTCTCCATGGCCGATTCCCACGCGCCCAGCTACCATTCCCGCGCCGGGCAGTTGATCGCGCGGCGGGAGGCGAGCGGTTGAGGGCGCGAGCGGCATGGTTGCTGGCGGTGGCGCTTCTGGGGCCCGGAATCGCCCGCGCCCAGCCCGTCAACGTGAAGGTCGCCTCCGTCGGCTTCCGCGCCGAAAGCCCCAACGGTCGCGTCGTCCGCCGCGGGCAGTGGATCCCCATCCTCTTCGAGCTGGTCGCTCCGGGGTCGGCCAACTTCAACGGTGTGATCGCCGTGGAGTGTTCGGACCTCGACGGCGATCGTGTCTCGTTTCGCCAGCCGGTGGTCGTAACGGCCGGCGGCGGCCTGAAACGCGCCTGGCTCTACGCGGTCACCCCGCGCCCGGAGGCCGTGCTCCAGGCCGATCTGCTGGACGACAACGGCGCGACCGTCCAATCCCTCGACCTGCCGGTCGTGGACGTGGCCTCCGATGAGCTGCTCGTGCTCGACCTCAGCGAGCCGGCGGCATTGGTCGGGCTCGGTCAGGCCGACGCGCTCACGAACGACGCCTTCGCCGAGCGGCGCTTCTATCGCGACGTCGCCGTCGTGAACCTCGCCCCCGAAGAGCTGCCGGACCAATGGTTCGGGCTCGAGGCGATCGACGTCGTCGTCTGGGACACGCCCGATCCACGCCGCCTCAACGCCGCCCAGTCCGCCGCCCTGATCGAGTGGGTGCGGCGCGGCGGGCAACTCGTGCTGGGACTCGGGTCGAGCTGGGACCGTGTCCGCAAGAGCGAGCTGGCCCAGATCGTCCCGCTCGCCGGCGACACGCAGCCCGTCGCCACACGCGAGCTGCCGCGCTTCCGCAGCGCGGTCTCGGCCCGTGCCGTGCCCGCACCCCCGCGCGAGCACCCCATCGAGGTGTCCCTGGCGCGCATGTCGCGCGGCACGCGCATCCTCTGGGACCGCCTGCCGGGCGGAGCACGCGTCGACCTGATCGTCATGGACCTCGTCGACAGCGGCCGCGTCACAGCCGTCGCGGCCGGCTTGGCCGATCTTTCCGCCGGGCTCGGTCCGACCGAGCGGCTCCGTCTGCATCGCCTCCTGCTCGACCTCAACCCGGTCGAGTCCCGCTGGCGGCTTGCCGAAAAGGAGTCCCACCTCCTGTCGCCTTACGAGCCCTACGCAGAGTTGAAACGCCCCATCGACTTTGGCGGTGTCGGCCAGTTCTTCGCCGCCGGCGCCACCGGGTTCCTCCTCACCTACGGCATCGTCGCCACGTGGGGAAGTTGGGTCTGGCTCCGCCGCCGCGCACGCCTTCAGTGGAGCTGGTCACTTTTCGCCGGCTGTGCCATCGCGGCCAGTGCGCTCAGTCTGGGCGCCGTCGCCGTCACACGCGGTCGCACCCAGGTCAACAGCATCTCGATCATCGATACCCAGGCCGGCGCAACCGAGGGCCGTGCCGCTTGCTGGTTCGGATACCGCAGCCCGCGTCGCGAACGCGTGCACCTGGCGCTGACCGGCGGCAGCCTCCGGGCGCTCACTCCAACGCAGGAAGGCGCCAGCCAGTACGCCGCGCCGGCCCGCTACCACGCCATCCCGTCCGATGCGGCCCTGATGGACGTTCCCATGCGCGCCTCGCTCAAGCAGTTCGAGGGATACTGGAGCGGCCCCCTCGATGGCGCCATCCGCGCACAGCTCGAAATCGACCGCACCAGCGGCCAGGTCACTGCCCAGAGCTGGATCAGGAACGACCTGCCCGCGGACCTGGACGGGGGGTGGCTCCTCTACCTCGATCCGCGACTCTCCACCTCCCCCCGCGCCTCCGGCACCGCCGCGAACCACCGCGGCGACGCAGCCCTGCCGGCCGACAACGTCCTCATGGTCGCGGTCGGGCCGCTTCCCGCCGGCACGCAGACACCCACGCCGCTCGGCGCGGCCGAATACGCCCTCGCGGCCAGGCGCGAGCAGGACTGGCTCGCCGGTGACCAGAAAGCGCCCCGACCCGACCTCCCCTCGCTCCGCAACTGGCAGACAGCGCTGCCCGCCCGGCTGGGCGGCTTCGTTGCGATCGCGGCCGGTGGATCGCCAGCCGACCTGCGCGACGCCGTCCTGATCGCCTCAACCTGGAATCTCGACCTCAATCTCGACGCCGAGCTGAAGAACGCGACCAAGCGCGTCAGCATCGCCGGCATGGCGGATCTCGACGTCTCCCACTGGCTGCTCAGCGACCAGCTTACCAGCGGCTGGGCCATCCTGATCGTCGCCGCCTTCGAGCCGGGGCCCGCGAACCTCGCCCGCAACGGGCAGCCGCTGCCCGCCCGCAGCGGCGTGACGTTCTATCGTGTCCGCATCCCCTATCGGCTCACCGGGCGCGCTCCCCCGCCCGCCGCGGACGTCAACGACGCGCCCGCCGACGCCCAGCCGACGCCCGGGTCCGAGGTTGAAGCCCCGTGATCATCCAGACCATCAACCTCACCAAGCGCTACGACAAGCTCGTCGCGCTCAACAACCTGCACCTCAACATCGAGGAGGGCGAGTGCTTCGGCTACATCGGCCCCAACGGCGCCGGCAAGACCACTACCATCAAGATCCTGGCCACCCTGCTTCAGCCCACCTGGGGTGAGGCGCGCGTCTGCAACTTCGTCGTCGGCTACGAGTCACGCAAGATCCGCCCGCTCATCGGTTACGTCCCCGATTTCTTTGGCGCCTACGAGGACATGGTCGTCCAGGAATACCTCGAGTTCTTCGCCAGCGCCTACAACATCGTCGGTCGCCAGCGCACGCAGATCGTCGGCGACGTGCTCGAGCTCACCGACCTCACCTACAAGCGCGATGCCCTGGTCGATTCCCTGTCCCGCGGCATGCAGCAGCGGCTCAGCATCGCCCGCGTCCTGCTTCACGACCCGAAAGTGCTGCTGCTTGACGAGCCCGCCAGCGGACTCGACCCGCGCGCCCGCATCGAAATCCGCGAGCTCCTCAAAGAGCTCCACCGCATGGGCAAGACCATCCTCATCAGCTCCCACATCCTGCCCGAACTGGCCGACCTGTGCTCCAGCATCGGCATCCTCGAGCAGGGGCAGCTCGTTTACCAGGGCTCCGTCGTCGATGCCCTGCGCCGCGCACGGGTCGGCACCGTCGTCCACGTCGTCACGCCCGATGACCAGGAGAAGGCCCGAGCGCTGCTGTCCAACCTGCCCGGTGTCGAGAACGCGCAGGTGCGCGACGGCATGGTCGTCCTCAACCTGCGCTCCGACACGACCGACTTCAGCTTCATTGCCCAAGCGATGATCGCCGCCAACCTGCGCATTCACGAAATCCGCCAGGAGGACGTGAACCTCGAGACCGCCTTCATGCGGCTCACCAAGGGGATCGTGCAGTAACCCGCACGCGGCGCGCGGTTCATGCCGTGCGGGCGGCGGCGCGGCCTGCGCCGAGCGGGTCGTGGCCGTCACGGACGATGTCCTCCCGGTACCCGCGAGCGCGCCAGCTGCGGCGCAATCCCTACACGGTCTTTACGCCTCTCGCCGTGAATCAAACAGCATTCTGATTCGCCGGGTCGTACGCTTCTGGTTGGAGGCGAAAGGCGCGGAGTCCGCTCATGGATGGCGTCTATCTGGTGGTCGGCCTGATCTTCTTCGCGCTCGCGGTCTTCATCGTTGAGCGGACGTTTGCGACGGTCAAGCCATGACCGCGTGGTATCTCGTCTGCGCCGTTCTCGCGCTGCTGCTGCTCGCATACCTCATGGTCGCGATGCTGAAGCCGGAGTGGTTCTGATGTCGCCGTGGGATTGGGCACAGATCGCTCTCTATTTCGGCGTCCTCCTGCTGTGCGTGAAGCCGCTCGGGGCGTACATGGCAGCGGTATACGAGGGTCATGCGCCGCGCGGCGTGCGGTTCCTGGCGCCGTTGGAACGGCTGATCTACCGAACCTGCGGAGTGAAAGCCGACTCCGAGATGAGCTGGAAGCAGTACGCGGTCGCGATGCTGCTCTTCCACTCGGTCGGATTCGTCGTCCTCTTCGGGCTACAGCGGCTTCAGGCTTTCCTGCCGCTGAATCCGGCCGGGCTCGGGCCGGTATCACCCGATTCTTCGTTCAACACCGCCGTCAGCTTCGTGACGAACACGAACTGGCAAGGCTACGGCGGCGAAACCACGATGAGCTACCTGACACAAATGCTTGGGCTGACGACACAGAACTTCTTGTCGGCCGCGGCCGGCATGGCCATGCTGGTCGCGTTGATCCGCGGCTTCGTGCGGCGGCAGGTTGCGACCATCGGCAACTTCTGGGTCGACCTGACGCGCTCGACGCTGTACATCCTGTTGCCGCTATCGATCGTGCTCGCGCTTCTGCTCATGTCGCAGGGCGTCGTTCAGACGCTTGGCTCGCACGTCACCGTTCCGTTGCTCCAGCCGACGACCGACGCGAATGGGGCGGCCATCGCCACTCAGACGATCGCAGTCGGGCCGGTGGCGTCACAGGTCGCGATCAAGCAGCTCGGAACGAACGGCGGCGGTTTCTTCAACGTGAACTCAGCCCATCCGCTTGAGAACCCCACGCCGCTCTCGAACTTCCTCCAGAGCCTCGCGATCCTGCTCATCCCGGCGGCTCTGTGCTACACCTTCGGCCGCATGGTCAAGGACACGAGGCAAGGCTGGGCGTTGCTCGTCGCGATGACGCTCGTTTTCGCGGGCTTCCTCGCTGTGGGCTTGTGGGCCGAAGCGCACGCCGGCCAGGCCGTCGTCGCCGCCGGCGACGCGATCGACGCTTCCGCCGGGAATCTCGAAGGAAAGGAAGTCCGGCTCGGCGTCGCGAATTCGGTGCTCTGGGCGACCGCGACGACGGCCGCATCCAACGGATCGGTCAACTCCATGCACGACTCGTACGCACCGCTGGGCGGGCTCGTCTCGATGGTGCTGATGCAGCTCGGCGAGGTGATTTTCGGCGGCGTCGGCTCCGGCTTGTATGGGCTGCTCATCTTCGTCGTCGTCACCGTTTTCATCGCCGGACTGATGGTGGGGCGCACGCCGGAGTATCTGGGCAAGAAGATCGAGGCCTTCGAGATGCAGATGGCCTCGATCGGTGTGCTCGTGCCCTGCCTGTGCGTCCTGGTCGGGACGGCCCTTGCGGTGATGCTGCCCGGCGTCGGCGCGTCGATCACGAACCCGCTGCCGCACGGATTCAGCCAGGTGTTGTACGCGTTCTCCTCCGCCGGCAACAACAACGGCAGCGCGTTCGCGGGGTTTGGCGCGAACACTCCGGCGCACAACCTGCTGCTGGGACTCGCGATGTTGTTCGCGCGCTTCTGGGTCGCGATCCCCGCCCTGGCGATCGCCGGTGCGTTGGCCGCCAAAAGGCACGTACCGGTTTCCTCCGGAACGCTTCCGACGCACACCCCGTTGTTCATAACCCTGCTGATTGGCGTGGTGCTGATTGTCGGGGCGTTGACGTTCATTCCGGCCCTCGCGCTCGGGCCGATCGCGGAACACGTTCAGATGCTGGCGGCGAAGTGATATGGCGACCACCGCACACTCGAAAGTCCGTCCTTTGTTCGACCCGCCGATCGTTCGCCGGGCGCTGCTCGACTCGCTGCGGAAGCTGCACCCGCAGCACCAGGTCCGCAATCCGGTGATGTTCGTCGTCCTGGTCGGGGCGGTGCTCACACTCGGCCTTTTCATCCACGCGCTCGGCGGTCACGGCGAGGCCTCGCCGACGTTCATCCTCGGTATCTCGCTCTGGCTTTGGTTCACGTTGCTGTTCGCGAACTTTGCCGAAGCGATGGCCGAAGGTCGCGGAAAGGCGCAGGCGGACACGCTCCGCAAGGCCCGCCGTGAAATCATGGCCAAGCGCCTCGAGACGCCGCATCGCGATAGTGCCCTCACGGCCACGCCTTCGCCGAACCTGAGGCAGGGCGACGTGGTCCTCGTCGAAGCCGGCGACTTCATCCCGCTCGACGGGGAGGTGATCGAGGGTGTCGCATCGGTCGATGAGTCTGCGGTCACCGGTGAGAGTGCGCCGGTCATTCGCGAGAGCGGCGGGGATCGCAGCGCCGTTACCGGCGGTACCCGCGTGCTCTCCGACTGGCTCATCCTCCGCATCACGGCCAATCCCGGTGAGAGCTTCATCGACCGCATGATCTCGCTCGTGGAGGGCGCCAAGCGCCAAAAGACGCCCAACGAGATCGCCCTGAACACCCTGCTTGCCGCAATGACGATCATCTTCCTCGCCGCCGTTGCGACCCTGTTGCCGTTCTCGCTGTTCACGGTGAACACGCTCGGCCGCGGCGAGGTCGTCACGATTTCGGTCCTGGTCGCGCTGCTCGTCTGCCTCATCCCCACCACCATCGGCGGCCTGCTCTCCGCGATCGGCATCGCGGGCATGGACCGCATGATCCAGGCCAACGTGATCGCCATGTCCGGGCGCGCCGTTGAGGCGGCCGGCGACGTGGACACGCTGCTGCTGGACAAGACCGGAACGATCACACTGGGCAACCGCCAGGCGACCGAGTTCATCCCGGCCGAAGGCGTGCGCGTCGACGAGCTGGCGGATGCCGCCCAGCTCGCCTCTCTGGCCGACGAGACGCCCGAAGGCCGAAGCATCGTCGTGCTGGCCAAGCACAAGCATGCACTGCGCGGACGCGACGTGGAGAAACTCCACGCGCACTTCGTGGCGTTCACCGCCCAGAGCCGCATGAGCGGCGTTGATCTGAGCGGCACGGCGATCCGCAAGGGCGCCGCGGACGCTATTCAACGGTTCGTCGAGAGCCGGCATGGACAGTTCCCGGCGATCGTGCGTGCGGTTGTCGAGTCCATCGCCAAGCGGGGCGGCACACCGCTGGTGGTCGCGTCGAGCGACCCAGGCGGCAAGGCCCGCGTCCTTGGCGTGATTCACCTCAAAGACATCGTCAAGGGCGGCATCCGCGAGCGCTTCGCCCGGCTGCGCCAAATGGGAGTCAAGACGATCATGATCACTGGCGACAACCCGCTGACGGCGGCGTCGATCGCCGCAGAGGCGGGTGTGGACGACTTCCTCGCGGAAGCCACGCCGGAAGCCAAGCTCAAGCTGATTCGTGAGAACCAGGCCGGCGGGCGCCTGGTCGCCATGTGCGGCGACGGCACGAACGATGCGCCGGCGCTGGCCCAGGCCGACGTCGCCGTCGCGATGAACACCGGCACGCAGGCCGCCAAGGAAGCCGGCAACATGGTCGATCTCGACAGCAACCCGACCAAGCTGATCGAGGTGGTCGAGATCGGCAAGCAGCTCCTCATCACGCGCGGCTCACTGACCACGTTCAGCATCGCCAACGACGTGTCCAAGTACTTCGCCATTATTCCGGCCGCCTTTGTGACCACGTATCCAGCGCTCGGCACGCTGAACATCATGGGACTGGCCACGCCCCAGAGTGCGATCCTGTCGGCGGTGATCTTTAACGCGCTGATCATCATCTTCCTGATCCCGCTGGCGCTGCGCGGCGTGCAGTACAAATCTGCGAAGGCGGCGGCGCTGCTGAGCCGCAACCTGCTCATCTACGGCCTGGGCGGGCTGATCGTGCCGTTCATCGGGATCAAGCTGATCGACCTGCTGCTGGTCGCGCTGCGACTGGCGTGAGGAGGGACGACGGTGCTCTCGCAATGGAAGACTTCCCTGCTGATGCTGCTCGTGTTTTCCGTCCTGACGGGTCTAATCTATCCACTGGCCATCACGGGAATCGCACAGCTTGCGTTTCCGCGACAGGCCAACGGCAGCCTGATCACCCACGACGGAAAGACCCTCGGCTCCGAGCTGATCGGCCAGCCGTTCGACGATCCGAAGTACTTCTGGAGCCGGCCGTCGGCGACATCGCCCCTGCCGTACAACGCGGCTTCATCGTCCGGAAGCAACCTCGCCGTTACGAACCCTGCGCTCGAGGAAGCCATCAAACACCGCATCGCCAGGCTCCGCGAGTCCGGCCTGCCCGCCGATCAGCCGATTCCGAGCGATCTGGTCACCGCGTCCGGCAGCGGCCTCGATCCGCACATCAGCCCCGCGGCCGCACGAATCCAAACCCCACGAGTGGCGCAGAGTCGCAACATGAGCCAGGATGCCGTTCAGAGGCTCGTGGACGAGAACACCAACGGCCGGCAGTTCGGAATCCTCGGCGAGCCGCGCGTGAACGTCCTGCGCCTCAACCTGGCGCTCGATGGGGAATAGCGAAGCTGCACCGGCCGCCGTGTCCGACGCGACCAGAGCGCTCGCTTCTCTTGCGGTGGTTCCGGCGCGACAATGTCCTCCGAGCTGAGGCATGCAACCGACCGAACTCCATTCCCGACCGGATCCCGACGCGCTGCTGGCCCGGGCGCAGCGCGAGGACGCCCAGCCGCGCCGCGGCCGGCTGAAAATCTTCTTCGGCATGAGCGCCGGCGTCGGCAAGACGTATGCCATGCTCCAGGAGGCGCAGGAGCGGCGGCGCGCCGGCACCGACGTCGTGGCGGGCTACATCGAAACGCACAAGCGACCCGAGACGGATGCTCTGAGAGAGGGTTTGGAGGAGCTGGCGCCTCGCTGGGTCGAGTACCGCGGCGTGCGGTTGCGCGAGTTCGACCTGGACGCTGCCCTCGCCCGCAAACCTGGCCTGATCCTCGTCGACGAGCTCGCTCACACGAACGCGGAGGGCCTTCGCCACGCCAAGCGCTATCAGGACGTGTTGGAACTGCTGGATGCCGGAATCGACGTCTACACGACCATCAACGTCCAGCACATCGAGTCGCTGAATGACGTAGTCGCTCAGATCACCAACGTTCCCGTCAAGGAAACCGTGCCGGATTCCATCATCGAACGGGCCGATGAAATCGAATTGGTCGATATCCCGCCGGACGACCTGCTTCAGCGCTTGCGCGATGGGAAGGTGTACGTCGCCGACCAGGTGCAGCAGGCCGTCGAGCGCTTCTTCCGCCGCGAGAATCTCGTCGCACTGCGCGAGCTCGCGCTGCGCGAGACGGCCGCGCGGGTCGGAGAACAGGTCCGCGTCGAGCGCGCCGGCCGTGGGGAAACACGGCCGTGGGCCACTTCGGATCGTATTCTCGTGTGCGTCGGCCCCAGCCCGCTCTCGGCCCGCGTGATCCGCATCGCGCGGCGCATGGCCGCCGCGACGCAGACCGAGTGGATCGCGGTCAGCGTCGAGACTTCCGCGCAATCCGAGCCCGCCACGGCGCAGGTCCGGCGAAACTTGAAGCTGGCCGAACGCCTCGGCGCGGAGCCGGCCGTGCTCTCGGGCGAAAGCGTCGTTGATGAGATTCTCGCGTATGCCGTGCGGCACAACATCACGAAGATCGTCGTCGGCAAGCCCACGCTGCCGCGCTGGCGCGAGTGGCTGCGCGGGTCGATCGTGGACGAGCTGATCCGTCGCAGCGGCGAGATCGACGTCCACGTCGTGAAAGGCGAATCCGAGGACGTCGTCCGCGCACGCTCACGCGCGCATCGCCACGCCGATTGGCGCGAGTACGCCGCGACGGCGGCTGTCATGGCCGTGTGTACCATCCTGGCCGCGATCGCCTTCCCGTACTTCTCCGCGGTAAACCTCACGATGATCTATTTGGCCGGCGTGGTCTTCGTGGCGACCCGCTATGCCGTGGGTCCATCCGCCGTCGCGCCGGTGCTCGCAGCCCTGCTGTTCAACCTCTTCTTTACACCGCCCTATTACACCTTCACGATCGATGACGGCCAGCTCTTTGTGGCATTCATCGCGCTGCTGGCGACGGCCCTTGTGATCAGCGGCCTGGCCCAGCGCGTCCGCCGCCAGAACGAAGCGGCCCGTACGCGCTATGTCCGCACGGCGGCACTGTATTTCATGAGCCGCCAGCTTGCTGCCGCAACCGGGCCCGAATCGCTTGCACGCGTCGCCGCGAAGCACGTCGCCGATGTCTTTCAAGGCGATTCCGTCGTTCTCGTCCCCAATGCCGACGGGCGGCTTCACGTGGTCGCACAGTCGGGCACCTTTGCCGCAGAGCCGACCAATGAGCGGGCGGCCGCTCAATGGGTATTCGAGAAAACGAAGTGGGCCGGGTGGAGCACCGACACGCTCCCCGCTTCACAGGCCATTTACCTGCCGCTCGTGACGTCCGGCAACGCGCTCGGCGTGCTCGCGCTGTGCCCGCGGCAGCCGCATATCCTGCTGGAGCCGGACCAGCGCCACATGCTCGAAACCTTTGCCACCCAGCTCGCGACTGCACTCGAGCGTGCCGCGCTCGCCTCGCAGGCCGAAACAGCCCGTCGCGACGCGGACGCCGAACAGGTGCGGAGCTCGCTCCTGAGCTGCGTTTCACACGACCTGCGCACCCCGCTCGCCGCAATTGCCGGCTCGGCCAGTACGCTCGTGGATGGTGCCCGCTTGTCCGAACCGACGCGGCGCGAGCTCGCCCAATCCATCGCTGAGGAAGCGGCTCGATTGAACCATCTGGTCGGTAAGTTGCTCGATATGACGCGACTCGAATCCGCCGGCTTCCGGCTCCAGAAGGACTGGTACCCTCTCGATGAACTCGTCGGCGCGGCGCTCACGCGACAAGCGGCCGTCATGAAAGACCATCACGTCGTCACATTGATTCCAGACGATCTTCCCCTCTCGCACGTGGACGGGCCGCTGGTCGAACAAGTTCTCAGCAACCTCCTGGAAAACGCCGCCCGTTACACGCCCCGCGGTTCGACCGTCACGCTTCGCGCCGCGCGGACCGAGACTGACTTGCTCGTTGAACTCCTCGATGAAGGTCCCGGCCTGCCGCCCGGCGCCGAGCGCGAGATCTTCCGCCGATTCATTCGGCTTCGTCCGCCTGGCGACCGCCAGGGAACGGGACTCGGGCTGGCGATCTGTGACACCGTTGTCCGGTTGCATGGCGGCCGGATCGGTGCCGAGAACCGGACCGAAGGCGGCGCCAGGTTCTGGCTCACGCTCCCGTTCGAAGCCGGACCGCCGGCGGAGTTTGCGGGATCCAGCGCCTTGCCCGCGCAATCCGATCGATCCTCGCCCGGCACACAGGGGGTCGCAACGTGACCGCCGCGCCGGCCTGTGTCCTCCTCGTGGAAGATGAGCTGCCGATCCGACGCTTCCTCCGGCCGGCGATCGAAGCCGCTGGTTGGCGATTGATCGAGGCGGAGACAGGGCAGCGCGGGGTGCTCGAAGCCTCTCAGGTCCGACCGGACGTCATCATCCTCGACCTCGGCCTGCCGGATATCGGCGGACTCGCCGTCATCCAGCGCGTCCGCGAATGGTCGACAGTCCCGATCATCATCCTGTCGGCGCGCGGCCAGGAGCAGGATAAGGTCACCTCCCTGGATGCCGGCGCCGACGACTACGTCCAGAAGCCGTTCAGCGTCGGCGAACTCGTCGCGCGCATCCGTGTCGCGCTTCGGCACGCGGCCGGCCGAGCCCAACCAGCACAGGACGTGCCACTCGTCGCGGGTGACATCGCGATCGACCTTCTGCGACGGACGGTTACGCGGAACGGCCAGGCCGTGCATCTGACGCCGATCGAGTACAAGTTGCTCACCACGCTGGCGCGGCATGCCGGACTCGTCATGACGCACCGCCAGCTCCTTCGTGAAGTCTGGGGACCGGGCCACGCCGAGGACTCGACCTGTCTTCGCATGTTCATTCGGCAGCTACGGCAGAAGCTCGAGGAGAACGCCGCACAGCCGAAGCACCTGTTTACGGAGCTCGGCGTCGGCTACCGATTCGTCTGAGCCTGCCAGTACCACGGTCAGGACTGGCGCAATGCCGAACAGCGCTCGCCGGACGATGCGCCCGACCCCCGGCCGTCTGGCCGTCCGCAACGCCGCCCCGCCGCCGTGACGCATCGCCGTGACTCCACGGCCGGCGAACCTCCCCGCCGGAATGCAGTGTCGCGGCACCGGTTGACTTGCACCCCGTCGCGCGCGATCTATCAGCCGGTCGCGGGCCGCGTGAGCCGCTCCACGTCCGGATTCCGCGTCTGTCTCGAGACCCCATGGACCCGCACCGTTGGCGCCGGCTGAAGAATCTGCTCGAGGACGTGCTGGCGCAGCCCGTATCGGACCGGGCCGCGCGCCTGGCCCAGGCCGCCGCTCAGAACGCCGATCTGGCCGGCGAACTGGGCGCGCTGGTCGCGGCTCACGAGAGCGATCCGGCCTTCATCGAGCCGGCGCCGCGCCTCGTCCCGCCGGCACCGCCGATCGGCGCCGACGACCCGCGGCTCGGGAAGCGCGTCGGACCCTATCGCCTCGTCCGGGCCATCGCGTCGGGCGGCATGGGCAGCGTCTACCTCGCCGCTCGCGATGACGACGCCTATCGGCAGCACGTCGCCGTCAAGCTGCTCCGCGCCGACCTGGGGACGGACCCGGACCGCCGCGGCGAGCTGCTGCGCCGCTTCCGCCTCGAACGCCAGACGCTGGCGCAGCTCGAGCATCCACACATCGCGCGGCTGCTGGACGGTGGCGCGACCGATGCCGGAGAGCCGTTCCTGGTCATGGAATACGTCGAGGGGCATCCGATCACCGAGTTCTGCGACCGGAACCGTCTGCCGCTGCGGGAGCGGCTGGCGCTGTTCCAGCAGGTATGCCGCGCCGTCGCGTTCGCGCACCGCAACCTGGTCGTGCACCGCGACCTCAAGCCGCGCAACATCTTCGTGACGGCCCAGGGTGAGCCGAAGCTGCTGGATTTCGGCATCGCCAAGCTGCTCGACCCGGCGCGGGTGGAGGGCGCCGACCTGACGCGCACGGCACAGGCGGCCATGACCCCCGCCTACGCCAGTCCGGAGCAGATCTCCGGCCAACCGGTTACGATCGCAACCGACGTCTATTCGCTGGGCGTCGTGCTCTACGAGCTGGTGACGGGGGAGTTCCCCTACGCCGTCGCCGACCGCCCGCCGCACGAGGTAGCGCGGCTGATCTGCGAGGCCGATCCGCTCCCGCCGAGCACCTGCGCCGGCAGGACCGTGCGCTGGCGTCGCGGTGCGGGGGAACGCGCCGCGAGGCCGGACCGCTCGTCGCATCTGGCTCTGGGCGGTGGAGCGCCGGGGCCGGGCGACGGCGGTTCGCGGCCGGCGGCATCCTGGTCCGGCGGCGGGGCCAGCGACCTGCCGCGCGTGGGTCGGGCGGCGGCGCGAGAGATCGACGCGATCGTGCTGACGGCGCTGCGAAAGGAGCCGGAGCGGCGCTATGCCGGCGCGGAGCGGTTGAGCGAGGACATCGCGCGGTTCCTGGACGGCCGGCCGGTGCTGGCCTGTGCCGCGACGCGCCGGTATCGCGCCGCGAAGTTCGCGCGGCGGCACGCCGGCGTGATGGCGGCCGGCGCCCTCCTGGCGGTGGCGATCGCGGTCGGCATGATCGGGACCTTGTGGCAGGCAGGCGTCGCGCGGACGGAGCGCGATGCCGCACGCCGGGCGGAGCGGGTCGCCGACGAGCGACGGGGGGAGGCCGAGGCGGCCGCGGGGCGCGCCCAGCGGGCCGAGCAGGCCAGCCGGCGTGAGGCGCAGACGACGCGCCGGCTGGTCGAATACCTCCAGAACGTGTTCGTGCAGGCCAGCCCCAGCGAGGCGCCGGGCGCGGTGTCGGCGCAGCGCGTGGCCGTCTCGCGCGCGCTGCTGGAGGACGCCGCCGAGCGGATCGAGCAGGACCTGGCCGACGAGCCGCGGGTGCAGGCGGCTGCGCTGGGAAGCCTGGCGCAGGTGTTCCGCACGCTGGGGAATCGCGCGCGGGCGCAGGAGCTCGCGGAGCGCGGCGCGGCGATCAGCGCCGGGCTGGGGGACGAGCCGGGGGTGGAGCTGGCGAGCTGCCTGACCGAGCTGGGCAACCTCCGGCTGGACGAGGGCGACGGCGCCGGGGCCGTCGCGCTGCACGAGCGGGCGCTGGCGGTGTACCGGGCGGTGCTGGGCGAGGACGGGCCGGAGATCGCGCGGAGCCTGGTGAACCTGGGGGCGGCCCGGCGGCGGGTGCGGGACCTGGACGGCGCGGTCCGCGACGGGCAGTCCGGGCTGGAGATGTATCGGCGGCTGATGGGGGAGGATCATCCCTACGTCGCCAGCGCCATGGAAAACCTGGCACTGGCCCACAAGGATCGCCGCGAGTACGAGGCGTCGGAGGCGCTGCTGCGCGAAGCGCTGGCGCTGCGGCGGCGGATCCACGGCCCGGGGCACGCGTCGATCGCGACTACGCTGAACGACCTGGCGCTGGTGCTGCGGGGGCGCGGCGCGTGGGAGGAGGCGGAAGGACTGGTCCGCGAGGCGATCGACTCGACGCGGGCGACGCTCGGAGAGGGGCGGGAGCTGGCCACGCAGCTCAACACGCTGGGGATGGTGCTGGCCGGGGCCGGGCGACGCGACGAGGCGCGGGCGGTGTTCGAGGAGTCGCTGGCTCTGCGGCGGCGGTGGATGGGCGAGGGGCATACGGAGGTGGCGGCGTCGCTGAACAACCTGGCGACGCTGCGGAGCGACGCGCGGGACTGGACGGGGGCCGAAGGTCTGCTGCGCGAGGCGCTGGCGATCCGGGAGCTGGCGCTGGGGGAGGAAGACGCGCAGACGCTTCTGACGGTGAACAACCTGGGCGTGGTGCTGTTCCAGGCCGGGCGGTACGCGGAAGCCGAGCGGCTGGCGCTGGATGCGCTGGAGAGGGCGCGGCGGCGACTGAGCGGAAGCGACCCGCTGATCGGGGACCTGGCGCGGCTGGCGGGGGAGTGCCTGGCGGCGCAGGGGCGGCGCGGCGAGGCGCTGTCGCTGCTGCGGGAATACGCGGAGGGGCTGCGGGCGCGGTATGGGGAGCAGGACCGCCGGACGCGAGCTGCGCTGAGTCGTGTGGAGGCCGTGCAAAGGTCGGGTGCTCCGGGTCAGGCGAACGAGAGGGCGGAGGAATAGAAGGCGCGGCCGAGTCGCGAGACGCCCCAGTACCAGGTTTTCGCGCCGGCGTAGCTGACGGTGACGTCGAGGACGCCGGTGGCGGGGGTGAGGACGAGGAAGTGCTTGTTGGCGGTGAGGGTGTGGAGGAGGGTGCCGGCGTTGAAGGTGACGGAAGCGGGGGCGGTTGCGGTCTCGCCTCCGCCGGCCTGGTCGGCGAGCCAGCAGTGCAGGAGGCTGTAGGTTCCCAGGGCGGTGCGGATTCCGGTCTGAACGGCGTTGGCGGACTCGTCGCCGACGGTGAAGCTGACGGCGACGGCGAGGTCGGGCGCGAGGCGGTCGGCCAGGTCGCGGATGAAGTCGGCGTGGGCCTGGACGTCGGCGTCGGAGCGCGCGAGCGGGGTGCGGAGCTGAGCGAGAGCGGCGGCGATCTGGATGACGGCGGTTTCGGTGCGGTGGCTGGTGAAGGGACCGCGACCGAGGTCGGGGCCGAAGAACTCGATGTGGCGGTCGGGCATGGCGTCTCCTTTGCGTTGCGCGGCATCGCGGGCGCGCTGGTGTAGCATTGCGCGTGTTTCGCGTAAATGCAAGGGTGTCTAGTCTGGAAGGGGCGAGATGGTTGGATTTGGGGGGGATTGGGGGGAAAAGGAAGGCCCGGAGGGACGGAGGAAGGCACGGAGGGGGAGGTTCGCCTATCATCGCGCGGGCATGGTTCCGCTCCGCATCCGCCAGGTGCAGGTCACGCCACTGGCGATCCCCATGCGCATGCGCTTCGAGCACGCGGCGGCGGCGCGGGACGTGGCCGACCCGATCCTGGTGCGGGTGAGCTGCGGGGCGCCGTACGCGCATCACGCGGGGTACGGCGAGACGCTGGCGCGGGACTACGTGACGGGGGAGACGGTCGAGACGGTGATGCAGGACATCCGCGAGCTGCTGGCGCCGCGGCTGGCGGAGCTGCGGGTGGATTCGTTCGCCGGGGCGCTGGAATTCATCGACGGGCTGCCGATGGAGGACGACGGTCGAGTGATCCACGCGGCGCGGGCGGCGGTGGAGCTGGCGCTGATCGACCTGGCGGGGAAAGTATTCCGGCGGCGGGCGGCGGACGTAGCGGGTTGGATGGGACTGGCTTCGTTCGGTGCGCCGGGGTGCGTACGGGAGGCGCGGTACAGCGGATTCGCGGTGGGGCGCACGCCGGGGAAGGTGGGGTGGCTGGTGCGGGCGCAGCGGTTCTACGGAATCCGTGATTTCAAGATCAAGGTGGCGACCGCGGGGTGGGAAGAGCGGCTGGCGGCGGCGCACGGGGTGCTCGGGTCGGCGATTGGGCGCGGGCGGGCGACGCTGCGGGCGGACGCGAACGCGGGGTGGTCGTATGAAGAGGTGATCGACGCGCTGCCGCTGCTGGAGCGGTGCGGCGTGAGCGCGCTGGAGCAGCCGATGCGCGAGAGCGACGACGCGATTCTGCCGGACATCGCAAGCCGAACGTCGTGCGCGCTGATCGCGGACGAGTCTCTGCTGGGGGCGGACGACGGGCAGCGTCTGATCGAGACGGGCGGGGTGGGGGTGTTCAACATCCGGATCGCGAAGAACGGGGGGTTGATGCCGGCGCTGCGGCTGGCGCGTCTGGCGCTTCAGAACGGGATCGACGTGCAGCTCGGGTGCCTGGTGGGGGAGACGAGCGTTCTGGCGGCGGCGGGTGCGGCGTTTCTGGCGAGCTGTCCGAGGGTGAGGTTCGTGGAGGGCGCGCTGGCGCCGGTGCTGCTCAGGTCTGATATTGTGCGGAGGTCGTTGAGGCCTGGGTGGGGGGGCCGGGTGCGTGAATTAGCGCAGCCGGGTCTAGGGATCGAGGTGGACGAGGAGCGGATCGGGCGGCTTGCCGCCGCGCCGTCGATGACGCTGATGGTGTAGCCCGGAGGAAGGCACGGAGGCACGGGGGAAGGCAGCGGAGCGGACGCGGGCGCACCCCCCCGCAGGCAGGCGCGCGGGGAACGCAACCGGCACGGCAGTGATTGAGGCGGGGTCATTCCCGGTCGTGTTGGCACGCGGCGTGCATGTTGAAACAGGTCGACCTGCGACGAGAAAAGGGGACGTGAAAACGCGTGAAGTTTTCCGTCGGCGGGCTATACTGAAAGCGTTCAGGTCGACGCCCGCGGCGGCGGCAGGAGCCGATGTCGCCGAAATCTGTTGCGGGACGCCGCGAGTCGAAGCGCGCTCGTGAAGAGGTGCAACATGTCCGGTTTGAAGCGTGTGCGGCGGATGAAAGGTTTCACTCTGATTGAGCTGCTGGTCGTAGTGGCGATTATCGCCTTACTGATTTCGATTCTGCTGCCGAGTCTGGCGGATGCGCGGGAGCAGGCCAAGCGCGTTCAGTGCGGGGCTGACATGCGCTCGCTGGGACAGGCGGTGAATTCGTGCTGGACGGACAACAAGGGTTACGGGCCGACCTGGGACGACGGCGCGCTTGCCAGCCGGATGCTCACGTGGATCGACGTACTGTTCGACACGGAGTACCTCGGTGACACGCGGGTTGGGATTTGTCCGAAGGACCAGCGACCGGATGAGCCAGCGCGGGATCGAGGCACGTCGTGGGGCTTTTCGTTCGTGGACCGGTTCGGGGTGGGCGAGCCGCTCAAGCCTGGGGTTCGAGTGAGCTACGCGATCAACGCGCAGATGCACTGGAACAACCCGTGGGACAAGTTCGAGGACGCGTCACGGCAGGTGTTCGCGATGGAAGGCTGGTGGACCTGGTTCGGTGGGATCAACGCGCAGTGGCTGATGTTCAAGAAGCTGAAGGGTTTTGCGCCACCACCGTCGAACTATCCGCACTGGGAAGGCACGATGGTTGGGTGGCGTCACGGGCGTGACTATCTGGCGTACGTGCTGTACGTGGACGGGAGCGCGCGACTGTTGAAGCCGAAGGCGCCGAACTCGCCACAGGATCTTCTGAAGACGGTGGATACGGTTCAGACGTTCTCGTGGCTTCCGGGCGAAGTTCCGCACCGATATGACTTCGACGCGTACGGACCGGGCGAGATCACGGATTGGGCGTCGCGCACACCGCAGTGGTTCACGAACCCCAAGATCATCTCCGGGAATCAAAAAGTTCCGCAGGACTATCCGGAGTACCTGAGCGCGAACTACCGCACGGAGAAGAAGCTGTGGAGGAAGCTGCCGGCGGTGGACGGCGATCGGCAGTAGGAGGGTGGAGGTGAAGACGCCGGCGCAGAAGGCTGGACTGGCTGGACTGGCGATCGTCCTGTTTGGATTCGCGGCCTACCAGTTCTTCGGGCGCGGCGGCGGAACGGCGCTGCCATCGGAATACACGATCAAGGGCGTGTGCCTGGCGTGCAAGCAGGAGGCCGACGCGGTCTACAAATCCGGGCAGGAAGAGCCCTTCACCTGCAAGCAGTGCGGGCAGCGGGCAGTCTACTCGTGGTGGTACTGCATGGCGTGCAACAAGCGGTTCATCCCCGCGCTGGTGAAGCGACCGGACGGACCGCCGAAGGTACCACCGATGCCGCCGTGCACGGGTTGCGGGAGCCCTCGGACGGGGGCATGGGTACCGGACGATCCGACGCAGTCGGCGAAGGGCGATGTGCCCCTGCCGGCGTGGCCGTGACGGCTGGAAGAGAGGCGTGCAGACGAATGGAGCGTGGAAGGGAGGCGCGGCGAGAAGGCTGGAAGTGCTAGGATAGGAACGGAGGCAGCGCTGCGGCGTGCACGCGTCGCGGAGCGGAGTTATCGGATTCGGAAGGAAGGATGATGGGGATCGCGTACTCGATCGTATCGCAAACCCATAGGAGGCTCTTCATGAAGCGGTTCAGTGTGGTTGCAGCCGGGCTGGCGCTGTGTGTACTGCCCGCGCTTGCGCAGGACAATCTCGACGGCTCCTGGGCGACGGTCAACGGTGACCTGTATGGCCGTGCGCGGGCGCCGTTCCCGGTGTACTACGGTCCTGGGCTGGGTGGAATCGAGGAAGCCTGGAGCGTGGACATGGTGGCGAACGGCTCGGGCCGATGCGGCGGGCTGGGCGCGCTGGTGTTCGACTCGGCGGGGAACGTGTATCTGAAGACGACGCAGGTGAAGCTGTCGTCGGTTTCGCGGACCGGGACGTTCCGCTGGAACGCGAAGGACCCCGGGGGTGCGGATGAGGCCTTCGGCGGGTTCACGGGCTCTTCGCCGGTGGTGGGCGAGGCTGCGATCTACGCCACCAGCGGCATTCGCACACCGGCGTTCGTCGGGGCGTGGGACAAGACGACCGGGGCGCGGATCTGGCGGACGGACCTGCCGGAGAACTGCACGCAGAGCAACATGTGCACGCCGGTGCTGTGGAACGGGAAGCTGTACGTTCTCGGCGAGAGCAACGGGGTTGACGTTCGGCTGTACCAGGTGGACGCGGCGAGCGGCGTGATCGACTGGTCGGACACGTTCGACCTGTTCTTCAAGCCGAACGAGGGTCTGACGTGGGTGGCGAACATTTTCGGGACGAACAAGCACGGACTTTTCTTCAACATAGCGAGCGGCGGCCCGCCCGGTGGCGGAAGCGACGGGTTCGGCGACATGTACGCGGTGGAGGTTGACACGGTTGCGCAGACGGCGAACATCGCGTGGCAGTCGGACGGGGGTTACACGGGACATAGTCACGTGATCTACAACCCGGCGAACGGTCGGGTGTACACGGCGACGTGGAATGACTTCGGCGCGTCGTTCTATGGATGGGACGCGGTGACAGGCACGTTCGCGGGGTCGGTGAACGCGGGCTACGGGCACGGGTTCTACGACACGAGCTCGCTGGACTGGGACGACCTGCGCGTGGTGGCGGGCGGGTTCAGCGGCCAGGTGGGCATCTACACGGACGACCTGGCGGGCAACATCTCGGTCGACACGAAGCCCTTCACGAACTGGTGGGGGGAGTTCCGGGTGCTCCAGCAGTTGCTTCAGAACTGCGACGGCGACACGATCATGGTGTCGGGCACGAACAGCCGGACGGACCTTGACCCGACGTACACGGCGCGAGCGGTGGTGTTGAACATCACGAAGGCCGGCGGCGTGTTCGACGACGGGCCGACGTACATCGACAACATCGAGTACTACGACGGGGCGACGCTGGTGTACAGCCAGGATTTCAACGGGCTGTCGAACGGCGACCTGGACGGTCAGGACTCGTGGGTGGATGACAACGTTCTGCCGAGCGGGAGCTCGCCGGTGCAGGTGATCGACGACCCGACCGGGAGCGGCATGGGCAAGCTGATGGAGATGAACGCGGACGGCGTGGGGTTCGGCTGGCAGGGCATCTATCGGGACACGCCGGACACGACGGCGGGGACGGCGACGCTGAAGTTCCGGCAATACCGCGACGACGTGACGGACAACCTGTACTTCGCGTTCGGCGCCTTCCCGAATGATTTCAACGACATCAACGGGTGGGGCGTGGCGTGGGACCAGGACAAGGGCTATCACCCGTGGCACTTTGACGGCACGGGCGTGGTGCAGACGGCGGACGTGTGGCAGACGGTAACGATCACGTATGACTTCAATACGCTGACGGCGACGGTGGACATCGACGGGACCACGGGACCCGCGGTCCCGATGGCGGCGTTCTTCTGGAGCGGGATCAACTTCCAGCTCGAGGGGACGCCTGCGAGCGACAACGTGAATCCGCCGGTGGCCGAGTACGACACGGGCATCGAGGCCAACCACGCGTTCACGACGCACGGCGGCGCCGTGTGCGGTCCGGACGGGAAGATTTACTACTCGCACCGCACCAACAACCGGCTGGTGGCGCTGCGACCGGTGCGGACGACCGCGTGCGACGCGAACTGCGACGGGTCGATCAACGGTCAGGACATTGCGCACTTTGTGAACATCCTGAACGGTTCGACGCCGTGCTGTCCGATCGCGGGCGACACGAACGGCGACGGATCGACGAACGGGCAGGACATCAGCGGGTTCATCGACTGCCTGTCGCCGTGATGCAGGCTTGTTTCTGATTGTGCGGCGGTCGGGACAGGCCGCCGCTGCACTCCACCGTGATTCCCGGTCCGGTCGGCGCGCCAGCGCAG
>CAYNYG010000033.1:25481-28960 GCA_964401365.1 uncultured Planctomycetales bacterium
CAGGCCGCCGCTGCACTCCACCGTGATTCCCGGTCCGGTCGGCGCGCCAGCGCAGGCCGGGCCGGGGCGTTTTGGGGGGGAAGGCACGAAGGCACGGAGGAAGGCACGAAGGGAGGGAGGGACGGAGTTGACGGCGTGGCGACGGCCGATACGATCGCGGCGGGCGCGGTCGAGGCTGTCGATCGACGGGAGCGCGCCCTGACGGAAGGGCGTGACGGATGGAAATCTGGCTGTGGATCGGCTTTCTGCTGTTCGTAGGGGGGATGCTCTGGATTGACCTGGGGGTGCTGAACCGGGAGGCGCACGTCATCCGGATCCGCGAGGCGATGATCTGGACGACGGTGTGCGCGGTGCTGGCGGTGTCGTTCAGCGGGGTGGTGTACTACGTGTACGAAACGGGGCTGTTCGGGGTGGGGACGGTGTCGCGCCCGGCGGGCGGCGCCACGACGGGGTCGCAGGCGGCGATGCAGTTCCTGACGGGGTGGATCATCGAGCAGTCGCTGAGCCTCGACAACGTGTTCGTCATCGCGTTGATCTTCGAGTATTTCAAGATTCCGCTGGTTCACCAGCACCGGGTGCTGTTCTGGGGCATCATCGGCGCGCTGGTGATGCGCGGGATCATGATTGCGGCGGGCGCGGCCCTGCTTCAGACGTTTGCATGGACGATGTACGTGTTCGGCGGGCTGCTGGTCCTGACGGCGTTGAAGATGATGTTCGCGGGTGAGGGGGACGTGGACCCCGAGCGGAACCCGCTGGTGCGCGCGGCGCGGCGGGTGTTTCCGGTGACGACGGAGCTGCACGGGGAGAAGTTCTTCGTGCGTGTGGGGGGACGGCTGGCGCTGACGCCGCTGTTCCTGGTGCTGCTGGTGGTGGAGAGCACGGACGTGCTGTTCGCGGTCGACTCGATCCCGGCGATTTTCGCGATCACGCAGGAGCCGTTCCTGGTGTTCACGTCGAACATCTTTGCGATCCTGTGCCTGCGGTCGATGTATTTTGCGCTGGCGGGCATGATGGACATGTTCCGCTATCTGAAGTACAGCCTGGTGTTCGTGCTGGCGTTCGTGGGGGTGAAGATGATCCTGGCGACGGCGGAGCGGGACCATCTGCCGTTCGGGCACCACGTTCCGATCGAGCTGTCCCTGGCGCTGATCGCGACGGCGCTGGTGCTGGGTGTGGGAGCTTCGCTGGTGACGGGGCGGAACGAGCGCCGCCGGGGCAAGGCGTCCGGCGTGGCGGAGCGTGGCGACAGGCCGTGAGATCGGGGGGGCGGCGTTGGAGTGGGGTGCTGGCGAGCGAGGGACGGCGTTCGGAGCGGGGTCACGGACCGCGTCGGACGCGGAAGACGGCGTAGGGCGGTTGGGGGGTGGTGGGCGCGGAGCTGGAGGCAGCGGATTCGGCGTGGGGAAAGAGGGGCTGAAAGCGGCGGCGGTCGGCGACGAGCTGTCGATAGAGCGGCGCGTGGTCGCGCGCCACGAGCACGTAATCGGCGTGGAAGGCGGCTGCGACGTCGTCCAGCGTGGCGCGGCGCTCCGCGGCGGCGGGCGGGGCCGCGGAGCTTCCCGGGCGCGGGGTGGGGTGAGGTGGCAGCGAGGCGGGGGCCTGGCCGCGGGTGATGATGCGGTAGCGTTCCCAAAGCTCGGGGAAGCGGACCTGGGTGAAGACGGGATCAAGGCCGACCGCGTAATGATTGTGGTGGTTGAAGAAGAAGCACTCGGGGAAGACGTCCCAGTCGTCGGTGAGGACGAGCGAGCCTGGGGGTGAGGCGCGGCGCAGGAAGTCCATGGCGCGGGCGAGGGCGGGCAGGTCGCCGCGTTCGATGGCCGCGTTGCGTGCGGTGCGGAGGTTGAGGGCGGCGGCGGCGATCGCGCCGGCGAGCAGGATCGCACGAGGAGCGGCGCGGAGGAGCGGGGATGGGGCGGGGACGGGGTCACCCTCATCCGGGGTCGCGTGGCGGGAGTGCGTCGCGGCGGCCCACCAGTCGGCGGCGTTGAGCAAGGCGAAGACGGGCCAGTATTCGATGAAACGGCGCGACTTGAGGGTGAGCGCCAGAAAGCCGAGGTTGAGGAAGAGCAGGCCCAGGGAGCGGAAGTCGGCGGGTTGGGCGGGGCTGCGAAGACGGGCGACGAGCGCGACGGCCCAGACGGCGGCGAGCGGAAGCGAGATGCGCGCCAGGAACCATGCGTCAAAGGGTTTCCACTCCGTGCCGGCCTCGGGAGGCGCGCCCAACCCGGTCTGGAAGAGCTGCGTCCAGAGGAACTCGAAGTTGGCGGGGAAGTAGGGGTTGACGACCAGGCCGAGCGCGACGCCGGCAAGCGTGGCGGCGAGCGGGCGCAGCGATCGCGGCGAAGGCCTGTGGCAGACCCAGTCGGCGGCCAGGAAGGCGGCGGGGATGAGCGGCAGGAGCACGGCGCCGCCGTATACGTGCGTGAAGACGAAGCCGAGGAGGGCGAGCGGGGCCCAGCGGCGGCGCATGGAAGCATCGACGGCAAGCAGCAGGAGCGGCAGGGCGACGACGGGTGCGCGGACGTAGGACTGGCGCAGCCAGAAGTGCCAGGGCAGGGAGGCGAGCATGAGGGTCCAGAAGGCGCGATCGGGGGTTGCGAGGCGCCGGAGCAGGCGAACGTGAAGGGCGGCGGTTGCGGCGGCACCGAGGATGACGAAGAGCTTGGCGCCGTCCTGGGGACGGGCGAAGGCGCGATCCGCGAGCGTGACGAAGGGGGCCAGCAGCACGTGGAAACCGTGGTGATGGCTGACGAAGCGGTCGTTGAAGATGGTCCAGCGAAGCCAGGGGAAGGACTGCACGAAACCCCACTCGGGGAGCATGAGGGCCATCTTGGCGTGGTAGTAGGAGTCGTTGCCGGACAGGCCGTTCCAGCCGAGCTGGATGAAGGCCATGACGGCGGCGCCGAAGGCGGCGGCGAGGAGCATCTCGACGGCCGGCGAAGTGCGGGGCCGACCCGGCGCGGGGATGGTGGAGAGAGGTGAAGTGTCCGGCATGCGAGTCGGTGCGGTTGGCGGTTGGAGTCCGTTACACGGCATGAGGTTAGCTGAGAATCGGGCGAGTGGCGCGGAGTCGAAGAGCCGAAGGAGCGAATGGGCGTTTCTGGAGTTCGCGAGATCAGGTGGGCGGTTGGGTTCCGGGGGTGTGAATGAGAGGTCGGCGGCCGTTACGCAGGAAGCGAGGTTTGGAAGCAGGTCCGCGTCCGGGCTGGAAACCCGGACGCGGTCGGTGAAGAGGCTGCCGAGGGTTCGGGCGCTACGGGGCGGCGTTGTCGTTCTCGTTTGCGTTGTCGTCGCCGGAGGCGTTGTCGTCGCCGGAGGCGTTGTCGTTGCCGGAAGCGTTGTCGTTGTCGGAAGCGTTGTCGTTCTCGTTGGGGTTGTCGTCGCCGGAGGCGTTGTCGTTGCCGGAAGCGTTGTCGTTGTTGGAAGCGTTGTCGTTCTCGTTGGGGTTGTCGTCGCCGGGTGTGTTGTCGTTGGCG
>CAYNYG010000033.1:29060-43665 GCA_964401365.1 uncultured Planctomycetales bacterium
GGAAGCGTTGTCGTTCTCGTTGGGGTTGTCGTCGCCGGGTGTGTTGTCGTTGGCGTTGCCGTCCGCACCGGCTGCGTTGTCGTTGGTGTTGAGAGAGAGGCTGCCGAGGAAGTCATCGAGCAGCGCGTCGAGGTCAGGGGTGAAGCCCGGGCAGCCGGCGAGACAGAAGCCTGCGGCGGCGGCGAGCGTGACGAAGGCGCGGGCCTTCGAGCGGCGGGTGGAGCGCAAAAGCTTGCTCACAGGATACTCCGGTTAAGAGCCGTCGCCCGCAACCGGCATCGGCCGATCCCGCGTCGCGACCTCTAACGGAGGAGCGGAGGGGCCGAGTTGATACGTGCTGCGCCGGCGGCGGGCGGGTTGAGGAGTGTGTGGTAGAGGCGGGTCAGCGTGTCGGCCTGGCGGGACCAGGCGAAGTCGAGGCGAGCGGAATCGCGAGCTTGCCGGGTGAAATGGCCGCGGCGAGACCGGTCGAGGCAGTCGCGGACGGCGAAGGCGACGTCGGCGGCGGAGTGCATGGGGTAGACGGCGCCGATGCCGCGGTCGGCGACGATCCGGCGGAGTTCCGGGAGGTCGCTGGCGCAGATGGGCAGACCGGCTTCGATGAACTCGAAGAGCTTGTTGGGGGTGCAGAGGCGCGTGTTGAGGTTTGAAGCGGCGGGATAGGGGATGATGCCGAGGTCGGCGCGGGCGGTGAATGCGAGCAGGCAGTCGGGCGCGACCCAGGGACCGAAGAAGACGTTGCTGAGGGAGAGGGAACGGCGGAGGGCGGCGAGGGCGGGTTGGAGGGGTCCGTCGCCGAGCAGGAGGAGGCGTGCGGTATGGCGCAGCTCGGCGAAGGCTCGAAGGAGGGGATCGAGGTTTCGCCCGTCGACGAGTCCACCCTGGTAGAGCACGAGCGGGCCTGCGCCGGTGAGGCCGAAGTGGGCGGCGAAGCGGGATTCGTCGATGGGGGGCGCGGGTGGCAGGCCGAAGCTGTTGTAGATGACGGTGGGGGTCGGGATGCGGTGGCGGCGCTCCAGTTCGGCGGCGATGGAGGGGTTGACGGTGACGACGGCGTCGGCGGCGTGGACGTGTCGCGCCTCGAGGGCGTGCCAGTAATCGGCGAGGTGCGGGTCGTCGAACTGTGCCGGGAAGAGCTCGTGGGAGTCGTAGATGAGCTTAGCGGTGGGCCAGCGATCGCGGAGGCGCGCACCGGCGGGGAGGGTGGGGAGGTCGTGGCAGTGGAGCAGGTCGAAAGGTCCGGGGGGAGCGTGCTGGAGAAAGGCATCGCAGAGGGGCTCGGCGGGACCATGGCCGCGTGCATAGCGTGCGCTGCGCAGGCGGTGATAGAAGCGGGTTGAGAGCGCGCGAAGCAGGCGTTTGAGGCCGGCGTGCTGTCGCGCGACGGGGTGGGAAGGCGTCAGGGTGACGCGGACGCGCGGGTCGAGGCCGGCTCCGGCGAGTTCTACGGGGATGGTGAGGAGGGAGAGGGAGGCGCCCGCGGCGGCGAGCGAGTTGATCTGAGCCACGATGCGACGATCCAGGGAGGCGTCGTGAGAGGAGAGGACGAGGATACGGGTCTCGGCGAGCGGGAACACGGGGCCAGCGTAGCGTCGGAGGGAAGCGGACGCACGCGTGCGATGGGCGTGGGTGCGGAAGGGGCGTCGGAGGAGGGCGGGGGGTACAATGCCGGCGATGTCCACCGCCCCGGCCCGGCCGCGAAGCGCCGCCGACGAGCCGTTGCTGACGCCCGAGTTCATGACGAAGCTGGACCAGCTCGACATCCTGTCGCGCAAGATCTTCGCGGGCCGGATCAAGGGGGAACGTCGCAGCAAGCGCAAGGGGGAGAGCGTGGAGTTTGCGGACTATCGCAACTACGTGGTGGGCGACGACCTGCGGTTCCTGGACTGGAACATCTACGCGCGGCTGGAGAAGCTGTTTCTGAAGCTGTTCATGGAGGAGGAGGACCTGAACGTGTCGCTGCTGTTCGACGTGTCGGGCAGCATGGACTACGGCGACCCGCACAAGGGGCTGTACGTCAAGCGCGTGGCGGCGGCGATCGCGTACATCGGGCTGGTGAACTACGACCGGGTGAGCCTGTACCCGTACTCCGACCGCCTGATCCCGGACATGCGCGGGGTGCGGGGACGGCGGATGGTGTCGCAGGTGATCCGCTACCTGGTTGAGCTGCGCCTGGCGGGGGCGTCGAACATCGCGGAGGCGGCACGGCACTTTGCGATCCGGCATCGGGGCAAGGGGGTGGTGATCGTGCTGAGCGACTTCATGGACAAGTCGGGGTACGAGAACGGGCTGCGCTACCTGATCGGGCGCGGTCTGGACGTGTACGTCATCCAGTTGCTGTCGCCGGAGGAGATCGACCCGTCGCTGGTGGGGGACCTGAAGCTGCGGGACGTGGAGGACGATGACGTGGCGGAGGTGACGATCAGCAAGCCGCTGCTGGACCGCTACAAGGCGAACCTGACGAGCTACTGCGTGGGTCTGAAGGAGTACTGCGCGCGGCGCGAGATCACGTACCTGTTCACCAGCACGCGGGTTGGGTTCGACGTTCTGGTGATGGCGTACCTGCGGCAACAGGGGCTGCTGCGCTGAGCGTGCGGCGAGGGAGTCCATCGCGTGAGCTTTCTGAACCCGTGGGCGGCGCTGGCGATCGCGTCGGCGGTGCTGCCGGCGCTGGTGCTGCTCTACTTTCTGAAGCTGCGGCGGCGGGAAGTGAAGGTTGCGTCGACGCTGCTGTGGAAGCGTGCGGTGCAGGACCTGCAAGTGAACGCGCCGTTTCAGCGGCTGCGGAAGAACCTGCTGCTGCTGCTCCAGATGCTGGTGCTGGGGGCGGGGCTGCTTGCGCTGGCGCGGCCGGTGGCGCGTTCGTCGGTGAGCAGCGAGGGCCGGGTGATCCTGCTGATCGACCGTTCGGCGTCGATGAACGCGCGTGAGGGGGACGGGACTCGGCTGGACGAGGCGAAGGAGCAGGCGGTCCGCATCGTGCGCACGTTGAACCGGGGGGGGTCGGGTTTTCTTTCCGGGTGGCTGGGGAGCCTGCTGCGGCTGGGCGGGCAGGAGCCTGAGAGCCAGGTGATGGTGGTGGCGTTCGCGGATCGGGCGACGATCGTGTCGCCGTTCACGACGGACACGCGCGGGGTCGAGTCGCTGATCCGCTCGATCGAGCCGACGGACGGTCCGAGCCGGCTGCGCGAGGCGCTGGAGCTGGCGGAGACGTACATGACGTCGCCGATCGAGGGCGGCGTGACGGACACGCCGATCTCGACGGAGGCGCCGGCGAAGCTGGTGCTGCTGTCGGACGGACGGATTGCGGATGAGAGCGAGCTGGTGCTGCGTTCGGGGACGATGGAGCTGATCCCGATCGGGGAGGCGACGGACAACGTGGCGGTGACGGCGCTGCGGATCTCGCGGAACTACGAGAAGCCGGAGCTGCTGAGCGCGTTTCTCCAGGTGCGGAACTTCGGCCCTGCGCCGGTCAACGCGGACGTGGCGCTGCGAGTGGACGGTGTGCTTCAGACGGTGAAGGGGGTGACGCTGGCGGGGCGGCCCGCGGCGGAGTCGCCGGGCACTTCGCAACCGGCCGAGCCTGCGGGCCCGAGCGTGACGGCGCTGCGGTTTGAGATTGCGCAGCCGCGGGCGGCCGTGCTGACGGCGGAGATTGCGCGGCGGGACGCGATGTCGGCCGACAACGTGGCGCACGCGGTGGTGCCACCGCCGCGGCGGCTGCGGGTGCTGCTGGTGAGCGGGGGCAACTTTTTTCTGGAAAGCGCGTTGGCGGGCCTGCCGCTGGAGCAACTGGAGCGCATGTCGCCGAGCGAGTACGAAACGGCGGCGGCGGAGCGCACGGAGAAGGACGGGGGGTCACGATACGACGTGGTGATCTTCGACAAGCACTCGACGCGCCGGCTTCCGATCGGCAACTATCTATTCTTCGGTGGTGCGCCGGAACTTCCCGGGGTGTCGCTGGGCGAGGAGAGCGAGGGCCAGCCGCTGGTCTGGTGGGACGAGTCGCACCCGCTGCTGCGGTATGTGTCGCTGGACAACGTGTACGTGGCGGGTTGGCGGCGGCTGACGGTTCCGGCCGAGGCGCAGCGTCTGATCGAGGGCCCGGAGAGCCCGGTGCTGGTGCACCTGTGGAACGAAGGGCGGCAGTTTCTCATCATGGCGTTTCCGGTGGAGATGACGAACTGGATCCTGCGGAACAGCTTCGTCGCGTTCATGTACAACGCGATCCGGTTTCTGGCCAGCGACGCCATCGGCGAGTCGGGCAGCAGCGTGCGCGTGGGCGAGGTTCTGCGGATTCCGGTCCCGCGCGGCGCGCGTGCGACGACGGTGACGACGCCTGACGGCCGCAGCGTGTCGGTGCCGTCCGACGCGGGTGGGGTGGCGCGGTTCGGGGACACGATGCGGGTGGGGCTGTACCAGGCGTCCCCAGCGGCGGAGGGTCGCGAGCGGTTTGCGGTCAACCTGGAGGACGCGTCGGAGAGCGACATCGCGCCGCGGAAGGACCTGCGGGTTGGAACGCAGCGGGTCGCGGTGGGCAAGCGGATGGAGACGAGCATGCCGGAGGTGTGGCGCTGGTTCGTGGGGGCGGCGCTGGCGATGGCGCTGCTGGAGTGGTACATCTACAATCGGCGGGTGTACGTGTAGGGACGGAGGGGGCGGCAGGCGCCGGGATCAGCGGATGTACTGGAATTCGGGGCTGGCAGTGAGGACCCAGAAGAGGTCGTGAAGCGCCGCGGCGCGCGGGTCGGGGCGGCGATGCGTCACGCCGGCGGCGTCCCAGTGGACCGTACCGCCGGCCTGGTCGAACGAGATGCCGACGACGGCGCCGTCCACGCCTACGTCGGCCGCGTGGACCTCGAGCCGCACCCACGCGCCGGCGGGCGGCAGCGGACCCATGGGCAGGCGGCTGGGTGAGCCGTTGGTGCCGAAGGGGATCAGGTCGTCGCCCCAGTAGGCGCGGTGCTCCCAATCGTCGGTGTGCCACTGGAGCAGGATTTCCCTGGGGGGATCGGCGGGATCGAGATGGACGTAGCAGGTGAGCAGGTCGTCGGGGCCGACCGATCGAGGGGGATCCGCGCCGAGAAAGAAGTGCTGGGCGCGTGGCGAAGTCGACCCGTGCTGGCGGTGCGACCGTAAGCCGGAGAATACCGGCCCGTCGTCGCGCGTGACCCATTGCAGGGAGTCACCCATGCGCGATCCGCCGACGACGGCGCCCTGGGGAATCTCATCGTCGAACCAGACGTCGGCTGTGCCGGTGGTTTCCGCAGGTAGGGCAGCGTGGTGGGCGGCGTCTGCGTGCGAGTGGGCTGGCGTCGCCGCGGCGGGCGGCGCTTCGCCGGAGGGGTCGTCGCGCGTCGCCGCGGGTCCGGAGGCGCGTTGCGGCGGGTCTTGGACGAGGGCGCCGGCTGCGGCGTCGCGCGGGGCGTTGTCGAGGAACGCGACCGCGGCGGTGCGCTCGTCGGGAGCGGGAGCGCGGCCGAGGACGGCGGAATAGACGCGATCGACGGCGGCGGCGGAGTCCGCGCCGGGTGGGACGAGGCGCGCCACCTGTCGCGCGGTCACGAGTCGGGCGTAGTCGTCGCCGTTGAGCAGCTCCAGGCCCTGAATGACGGCCACGTCGTCGGGTCGTGCGGTGCTGATCTCGTTGCGGGACGCGGGCTTTCCGAGGGCGCGCGTCAGCGCGGTGGAGGACTTGTCGAGATAGGTGCGCGGCACACCGTCGAGTGTCTGCCGCGCGGCGACGCGCACGCTGTCGATGAGCTGCTCGGCGGTGAGCCGCCGCAGCGTTGGGGAGCGGTGAAAGCGTGGGCGGTCGGGGTCGGCGACGTCGAAGCGGTCCTCGAGTGCGGCGTCGTAGCGGCGCTGGTAGGCGTGGCTGGTGAGGATGCGCCGGACGGCGTGCCTGACGTCGTAGCCGTGGGTCATGAAGTCGTGGGCGAGCCAGTCGAGGAGTTGGGGGTGACTTGCGGCGCGATCGCTGCGGAAGTCGTCGACGGGCTCGTAGAGGCCGAGCCCGAGGTAGCGTTTCCAGAGTCGGTTCACGAGGGTGGGTGCGAAGCGCGGGTTGAGCGGGTCGGTGATGAGCTGGGCCAGGCGTCGCAGACGTGGGGCTTCGCCGGCGGGGACGTCCTGGGGCGCGCCCGGCACGTCGAAGGGGAATTCGGCGGGGGCGACGTCGCCGGTCTGCTTCTCGCAGCGGATGACTTCGAGGTCATCGGCGGTGCAAAGCCCGGCGAAGGCGAGGAAGCGTTTCTGCGGCCATTCGATGTTGAGGAAGTGGCTGTGGCAGCTTGCGCACTTCATGGAGGTGCCGAGAAAGACCTGGCCGATGTTGGCGGCGGTCTGAAGCGTGTTGACGTGGGAATCGTTGCGAATGAAGCCCACCTGGGACTTGAGGGTGTTCGCTTCGGCGAGGACGGTGGCCTTGTGGCCGGGCATGGCGGGGTCGATCAGCTCGGCCGTGAGCACGTCAAAGGGCTTGTTGTGCTGGAAGGCGGCGAAGATCCAGTCGCGGTAGTTGCCGCGGGTGGGGATGCCACCCTGGAGGGCGGTGGTGGCGCTGCCGAGCGCGTCTTCCCAGAAGGGGGTCCAGTGTGCGGCGTAGTCGGTTTCGCGGGCGAGGAGGGCGTCGATGAGGCGCTCGCGTTTATCGGGGGTTGGGTCGGCCAGGAACCGCTCGCGCTGCTCGATGGTGGGCACGACGCCGATCAGGTCGAGGAAGACGCGCCGCGCGAAGGTGGCGTCGTCGCAGAGGGGCGGGGGGTGGTCGGCCTGCGGCAGGCCGGCGCGGCGCCACAGGTCGGCGAGAAAGGCGTCGATCGGGTTCTGGAAGCCCGTGCCGGACGGGATGGCGGGCGGAGCGGGCAGCTCGCGGAGGCGGAGGTTGCGCCGCGCGACCATGAGGGTCTCGTTGTCGGCGGCGAAGAGGGCTGCGGTGGAGTCGGGTGCGGTCGTGGGCGCGTCGGGCGCCTGGGCGAGCGCACGGAGCGCGGACGCGAAGGCGACGCACCAGGCGGCGGCGGTGCGACGGCAGAAGGGGAATGGGCTGGCGGCAGGATCGACGCGGCGCGGAAGGGTCGGCATGGGCGTATCATACCATGCGGGGTCGGTCCGCCGGCGTGAATGAAGGCGGATGTGCGGCGCGAGCGGCGACGGGAGTCGGGTCCGGGGCGGGACCCGCGGGCCGGCGTCGTCGGGAGCCGCGCGAGGAGTGGCGATGGGTGTGTTGCAGGACCTGGGGCGCTGGTTGTGGCGGCTCATACCTGCGAATCCGATCCTGGTGCGGGTGGTGACGTCTGGGGGGAAACGTACGCGGCACCTGGGAGCGCGGGCGCTGTACCTGGCGATCCTGTGCGGGTTCATGATCGTGGCGCAGTGGACGCTGACGCCCGGGGGCACGTCGCCGTCGCTGGCGAGCCTGGCGAAGGACTCGACGCAGGTATTCATGCTGGTGAGCGTGATTCAGCTCGGGCTGATGTGCTTCATTGCGCCGATCTTCGCGGCGGCGGCGATCACGCAGGAGAAGGACTCGAACACGTTCAACATCCTCCTGACCACGCCGCTGACGGACGGGCAGATCGTGCTGGGGTCGCTGCTGAGCCGGCTGTATTTCGTGTGGGTTCTGCTGCTGAGCGGGATGCCGGTGTTCTGCATCAACATGATCTACGGGGGTGTGACGCTGTCGGAGGTACTGCTGAGCTTCGCGCTGGCGGCGTGCACGGCGCTGCTGACGGGGTCGGCGGCGATCGCGATCAGCATGCTCAAGGTGGGGACGCAGCGGACGATCTTCTCGTTTTTCGTGGGGATCGCGACGTACCTGCTGGGGGTGTTCCTGCTGGCGCGGTGGACGGCGACGCAGCTTCCGGAGGCGCCACCGCCGGTGGGGGCGCTGGGCACGCCGCTGAGCTGGCTGGCGCCGTTTCACCCGTTCCTGTCGCTGTTTGTGATCACGGGCCAGACTCCGACGCCGGCGCCGGAGGACGTGGCGCATTACGGCTGGCCGTGGTCGTGGCTGGCGGTGCGGCCGCACCTGGGCTACATCGCGTTCACGACGTTGTCGTCGGGCGTGATCCTGGGGGTGAGCCTGCTGGCGGTTCGGCGCGCGGCGCGGACGGCGGAGGCGACGCTCCTGGAGCGGTGGGCGGCGCGTCTGAGGCGTCGTGGGGGCGAGGAGGCGCGGCGTCGGCCGCGTCGGGTGTGGAACAACCCGATCGCATGGCGTGAGGCGATGACGCGCGGCTCGGGCGCGGGTCAGTCGGGACTGCGCTGGTTGTACGTGGGCATGGGGATGGTCCTGGCGCTGATCCTACTGGTCTCGTCGGAGTCGGGTGCGTACGGGCTGACGACAAACGGGGCGCGGGGAGCGCTGACGGCACTGATCTGGATCGAGATGGCGGTGATCCTGCTGGTGGTGACGAACACGTCGGCGGCGACGCTGACGAGGGAACGGGACGCGTCGACGCTGGACCTGCTGCTGACGACGCCGCTGACGAGCCGCTACATCATCGCCGGGATGCTGCGGGGGCTGGTGAGCTTCGTGGCGCCGATGATCGCGGTGCCGACGCTGACACTGCTGCTGTTTGCGGTGGCGGACCTGGGGCGCGCGTCGCGCGGGATGGAGACGGTGACGACGCCGGAGTCGGTGGTGCTGGCGCCGCTGCTGCTGGTGGCGTTCTCGGCGGCGGCGGCGATGATCGGACTGAACCAGTCGCTGAAGTCGCGGAAGACGGTTCAGGCGGTGATGGTGAGCACGGCGATCGTGCTGGGTGCGACGGGGATGTTCTGGCTGTGCGGGTACTGGGTGGCGATGGGCGGGGTGGAGGTGGCGGCGGTGTTCAGCCCGCTGTCGCCGTTCCAGGCGATTCACGCGCTGATCGACCCGCGACGGGCGCTGGACGCGAGCGGGATGGCGAGCGCGACGCAGATGACGCACGCGCGTGTGCTGCGGGCGGTGCTGAGCGTGATCTCGGCCGGGGTGTACGCGCTGGTGGTGGTGGTGGTGTACAACTCGCTGGTGACGAACTTCGACATGACGATCCGGAAGCAGAGCGCGTAGGCGGGGCGGTTCAGGGGGTTCGGACGTCGGGGCGGCTGCGCGTCGGCGGCGGGAGGGACGCGCCATCCCGATCCCGGTCTCGCAGGCGAAGGAGCCAGAACGGGGCGTAGCAGACGTGCATCATCACGAGGGCGACCAGGATGAGGGTAAGGACGGAAAGCGGCCAGGGGCCGAAGTAGTCGAAGAGCGAGGGGTTCCTGGGCGGACCGCACAGGTACATGTAGTTGGACCCGGTGAGCCAGTTGAAAAGCCCGACGCCGGGCAGGAGCGCGAGCGTGAAGGCCCAGGCGCGAAGGGCCGACCCAGGGCGCGGTCTGCGGCGCAATGCGAAGAGCAGGATGCAGACGGCGACGACGGTGAGCCCGTGACCGGCGAAGAATTTCAGGTACTGGAAATGGGGGAAGCCGAAGCGCAGGTCGGGCGTGAGCAGCGCTTGGGTGGTACCGCCCAGGACCCAGTAGTAGGCAAGTTCGAACAACCACTGCCGGCGCGCGGCGCTGCGAGCGGGGGTCGCGTGGGCGAGGTCGTGGGGTACGGCGACGACGAGCGCCGCCGCCGTGACGAACACGGCCAGGTCGCACAGGTGAAGCGGGACGGAATCTGCGACGCGCCACTGTCCGACGGCGAGGCGGTAGAGCGGCCAGGAGACGGCGTAGAACAGCAGCAGCCCGGCGATGGTGCGGCAGACCGCCCGTGTCAGGAGGCGTCCGGCGGGACCGCGAAACCGCGGCAGCAGGGCGGACAGGCCGGCGGAGAGCAGCGTGACGGCCAGCAGGCCCGCGGCGTGGTCGACGCCGAACATGACGAACGGCGGGTCGGGCTGTGACTGCGGCGCCGTCACGCGACCTCCCGGACTCGCAAGGGCGGCGGCCAGCGCCGCAAGAGGAAGGGGAGGATCAGCAGGGTAGCGCCGGCGGCGGCGAGGATGCACACGAGCGCGACGCTTCCCAGGCGCTGATTGGGGGGGACCTGCGAGAGGGTGAGGGCCGCGAACGCCAGCGCGACGGTGGCGACGTCCACGCGGATGGCGGGCGCGGCGACGCGGAGGGCGTCGGCGACGGCGTCGGAAGGGGAAGCGCCGGCGGCGCGGGCGATGCGAAAGCGCTCCATCAGGTGCACGGCGTAGTCGACACCGATGCCCAGCACCATCCCGGCGAACATGGACGTGGCGACACCGAGCGGGACTCCGAGCCAGCCCATGGCGGCGAAGTTGAGCAGGACGGCGACGGCACAGGGGATGGCGGAAAGGACGCCCCAGCGGAGCGAACGCCCGAGCCAGGCGCCTGCGAGAACAACACCGATGAGCGAGAGCGCCAGGGATCGGACCTGAGTGGTGACGATGTCCTGGATGAGCGACTGGCTGACGGCGACGTCTCCGGCGAAGCGGAGCGAGATTCCGTGCGGCGTGAGCTCGCGCTGCTCATAGTCGCGGATGGCGTCGAGAAGCCGGGCCGTGTCGGCGAAGTTGGCGCTTTGAAGGAAGATGGAGACGAGCCCGGCCGACCCGGTGTCGTCGAGGACCTGTCGGCGGCGTGACTCGCCGCGCATGGCGGTGAAGTTGTTCCAGAGCATGCGCACCTGGTTCGGGGCGGCGGGGATGTCGCGTGCGGGCTCATGGCGGCGCTGGATCATGAAGTTGGCGGTTTCGAGGAGTCGCGCGGGCCCAAGAACACCGCCGACGGTGAAGTCTTTGAGCGAGGCGACGTAGCGCTCGAAATCGCGCAGGCGGCGCAGGCCCGCGGGCGTCTCGAGTCGGCGCACGTGGAGGGTGAAGCGCAGCGACTCGTCGGGGCGGCTGGCGAGCATGAAGACGGGATCGCCGGCCTCGGGCGGGATGCGGACGACCAGGCGATCGCCCTGCTGGTCGGCGGCGGAGATCCAGCCGCGCCAGGTCGGGGGACCGGGCCCGAGGAACGCGGCGCGCTGGTGGGCGTCCGGCGTGTCCGGGGCCTGGAAGTCGATCTGGCAGCCTTCGAGGTCCTGGGGGTTGCGCGAGATGCGGACGGGGAGGGGTGCGACGCCGTCGACGATTTCGCCGGCGGGGAGTTCCCCGCGGATGGTGTCATGGGCGGTGTCGAAACAGACGTTCAGGACGTGCGCGCCGCAGAAGTCGCGATTGAAGCGCTCGGTTGCGCTGCGAAACGCGCTGTGGGGATCGAAGCCACCAATCCAACTGTCCTGAACGGAGAGGCGTCGCACACCGTCCGGGGCGGCGAGGATGGCCAGCGCGACGGCTGCCAGGAGGAATCGTGACAGCAGGGCGAGGCGCGCGGGGGCGGCGCCGGGGGGTTCGGGGGTCGAGGCCGAGCGCCGCGCTGGGGGACCCACCAGCCACGTGCGCGGAAAGAGCACGAGCGCCGCCGGGGTAACGAGCCGAGTCCAGAGCCAACAGAGCATCGCGGCGAATGCGGCCACGAGTCCGAAGGCGCGCACCGGCTCGAGAGGCGAGAGGGCGAAGGAGGCGAAGCCCAGGGCGGTGGTGAGCGACGTGCCGAACACGGCGCGTCGCAGCTCGCGCATGGCGTGCTCGACGGCCCGTGGAACGGCGGGTTCGCACGTGGCGTCGGAGTCGTTGAGCAGGGTTCGCACGCGGCTGAGGATGTGGATTTCGTCGGTGACGCCGCTGGACACGATCAGGACGGGCAGGACGGCGATGGTAAGGTAGATGGGGACGCCCACCCAGCCCATGAGGGCCAGCGTGACGAGCAGGCAGGCGCCGACCTTGAGCAGGGGGACCGCTACGGCCGCGACGCGTCGAAATGCGAGCATGAGGACGGCGCACATGAGCGCGGCGGTGAGCGGGAAGATTCCGAAGCGGTTTGCGATGAGGGCGCGGAGGAAGTACGCGGAGCCTCCGCCGCCGGCGTCCGCGGTGGTGCGGCCGATCGAGTCGCTGACGCCGAGGGCGCGAAGGACGAACCCGGGTACGCCGAGGTCCTCGAGGATGTGAATGCCCAGCAGCATCTCGGCGACGGGGGCGCCGACGATCTCGACGAGGTCGGGCGCGGGGTCGTGGGAGTCGACTGCGGCGCGGATGGCAGCGTACGTGGATGAGCGTTCGTGGCCGTAGGGGACGCCGACCAGGATGGCGGCGGCGCGGGCATCGAAAGCCGCCAGCGTGCCGGTGTAGATGCCGAAGGCGGCGAGGTCTTCACGGAGGGTGCGACACTGGGCGGGGGTGGTCGGGAGCGGGTCGAGGAGGCGGCGCAGGCGCAGGGAGCCGGGATGGAAGCGGTCGGCGACCTCTGTGGCGAGGCTGGTGACGCGATCGGGACCGACGCCGGGGAGGGCGACGAGGCGCTCGGTGAGGGTGCGGATGGTGAGCAGGGTGTGCGGATTGAAGATGCCGTCGGGCTGTGAGGTGCGGATCACGATCACCACGAGGTCGTCGAAGCCGAATTGGGCTCGTACGGCGTGATCTTCGCGAACGGCGGGCGAGTGGGGCGCGACCAGGGCGCGCCCGTCGGTGCGCAGCTTGAGTCGCAGCGTGCCGGGTGAGACGGCGGCGACGACGGCCGCGGCGAGGAGCAGCGTGCGGACCGGTCGCGCGACCGCGGCGTGGGCGAGTCGCGTCAGCACCCGGTGTGTCCGAAGCCCCCGGGTCCGCGCTGGCTGGGAGCGAGGCTGTCGGACTCGATGACGCGGACGCGTTCGACGCGCGTGATGACGAGCTGCGCGAAGCGCATGCCGCGCGTGATGGTGAAGGGTTCGCGTGCGCAGTTTCCGACGATGACCTGCAATTCGCCGCGGTAGTCGGCGTCGATCGTTCCGGGGGCGTTGGGAAGGAACATTCCGTGCTTGAGGGCCAGACCGCTGCGGGCGCGGACCTGTCCTTCGTACCCGATGGGGATCTCGACGAACAGGCCCGTGGGAACGAGCCGAATCTGACCAGGTTCGATGACGATGGGCTGGTCGTTGGCGGCGACCAGGTCCAGCCCGGCGGCGTGGTCGCTCATGTAGGCCGGCAGGGGCAGGTCGCGGGTGTCGGGCCGCCGGCGGAGTCTCAGTTCGGGTTGCATGGGCGCTCCGTCAGGGCTGGTACGTCGGCTGCGCCGGCTCGCGCGGCGGTCCGTCGGCGGCGCGGCGAGCCGAGCAGGAGGACGGCCGATGCGACGAGAGCGCAGGACAACCCCATCACCCAGGGCCTGGTTTCCGCGGCGGCGAAGACGGCGACCCACCGCGGCAGGGAGTCGACGGCGGCGTCGGCGGCCGCGGCGAGCCGCGGAAACGCGGCGCTCAGGGCGTCGGAGTCGAGGGTGGAGTCGGTCGAGTCGTCGAGGGCAGCAGCGTCCGGGAGTTCCATGGCGGGAGCGTCATGGTCGACGACGGTGACGCCGGGCGTCTCGATCGCAAGCTCCTCGCGGGCCAGGCGTTCGAGGTAGGCGGGGTCGTTGCGCAGGTGGTCGATCTGGCGCTGGAGACTAGCAACGCGCTGCTGGAGGGTGGCGAGATGGGCGAGGCGCGCGCGGCGTTGGCCGCTGGCGGCGCGGTACTCGATCCAGGGGGGCAGGACCAGGCAGGGCACCAGAACGGCGGCGCCGGCGGCGGTCATGATCCAGAACATGAATGCGGAGAAAGCCCGAGGCGCGGGCATGCGGTTCTCCGGCGACGTGAAGCGACGCCGCGCCGGTGCAGTTCGCCGGATCAGGGGCGGCGTCGGGGCGGGAGCCCGGGAAGCGCGTCAAGGGTGGCCATCGTAACGTGTACCCAGCCGCGCGTCGTCACCCAGCTCGGCCTCGATCTCGAGCAGGCGGTTGTACTTGGCGATGCGGTCGCTGCGGGAGGCGCTGCCGGTCTTGATCTGGCCGGCGTTGGTGGCGACGGCGAGGTCGGCGATGGTGGAGTCCTCGGTCTCGCCGCTGCGATGGCTGATGACGGCGGCGAAACCGTTGCGCATGGCGAGGTCGATGGTCTCGAAGGTCTCGCTGAGCGTTCCGATCTGGTTGACCTTGACCAGGATGGCGTTGGCGCAATGCTCGCGGATGCCGCGCGCGAGGTACTGGACGTTCGTGACGAAGAGGTCGTCACCGACGAGCTGCATTTTCTGGCCCATTTCGCGGGTGAGCTTGGCCCAGCCGGTCCAGTCGCTCTCGGCCAGTCCGTCTTCGATGCTGCGGATGGGGTATCTGGCGGCCCAGCGTTTCCAGAGATCGATCATCTCGTCGCTGGTTGCGACGCGGTCGGGCTCGCTCTTGAAGAAGCAGTAGCCTTGCCTGCCTTTGCGCGCCGCCTCGGTCCACAGCTCGCTGGAAGCGGGGTCGAGCGCGATGTGCACGTCCTGGCCGAGTCTGTAGCCGGCCTTCTCGACGGCGAGGGCGATCATGTCCAGGGCCTGGTCGTTGCTCTTGAGGCTGGGCGCGAACCCGCCCTCGTCGCCGACGGAGGTGCTGAGCCCCTTGTCGTGCAGCACGCTCTTGAGCGAGTGAAAGACCTCGGCGCCGATGCGGAGCGCCTCGCGGAAGGTCGGCGCGCCCCAGGGCTGGATCATGAATTCCTGGAAGTCGACGTTGTTGTCGGCGTGCTTGCCGCCGTTGAGGATGTTCATCA
>CAYNYG010000034.1:0-41749 GCA_964401365.1 uncultured Planctomycetales bacterium
ACGCCAACGTGCGGACCACGGCGCCGCGCGCCTCGCTGGCCGCGCCCGGCGGCAACGGCGCAGGCGGACGGGCGGCTGGGAACGGTGCCCGGGAGGCGGAACCCGCGTTCTCGTTCGCCGACCGGCGCGTGCAGCCGACCCGGTCATGGAGGTCCTTCTGGTTGCATAGCTCGGCCTCAGCGTGCCGGCCTCGAACGCCTCGAAGTAGCGCTCGATCGACGCCCGAACCTTGGCGGCCTCCGCCCAACCCGCGCGAGGCAGTATCATCACGCGCTGCCTTGGATCGGTCGCGCGGTACCTCGAATCGACCGGGAGACGCCATGCCCTATCGCCCCCCACGCTCCTGGATCGAACAGACCGCCATCCGCCTCGGCCTGATCGCGCCTTCGCCCGTGGATGTGCCGCGCCCACCCCCGGCTGTGCACGACCAACTCTGTCACCGTCGCAGCTCGGAAACCGCGTCTGAGAAGGCGTCCACGACTCGCGTCGCGGCCGACGCCGCGCGCGGTGAAATCGCCCGCGCTCCAACAGCGCTCGCCCGCTTCCCCGCGCCCGAGACTTGGCACGACCACGTCGAATACGACGCCAAGGCCTGGCCGAAGGAAGCCAAAGCCCGCCATTACTTCCTCTCCCCCACCACCTGCTTCAACTGCGAGTCCGCCTGCGGGCTGCTGGCCTACATCGACAAGCAGACCGGCGAGATCCGCAAGTTGGAAGGCAACCCGGTCCACCCCGGCAGCCGGGGAAAGAACTGCGCCAAGGGACCGGCCACGATCAACCAGGTCAACGATCCCGATCGAATCCTCACTCCGATGAAACGCGCCGGGAAACGCGGCGACGGGCAATGGCAGCCGGTGTCGTGGGATGACGCGCTGGCCGACATCGCCGGCCGAATTCGCAAGGCGATTCAGGAGCACCGCCAGGACGAAATCGTCTATCACGTCGGCCGCCCGGGCGCGGAGGGGTCGGTGGACCGCATCCTGCGCGCCTGGGGCGTCGACGGGCACAACTCGCACACCAACATCTGCTCGGCCGGCGCGCGGCTGGGCTACGCGCTGTGGAGCGGGTACGACCGTCCCATGCCCGACTACGCCAACGCGCGCTTCATCCTGGCCCTCAACGCGCACCTGGAAAGCGGGCACTACTTCAACCCGCACGCGCAGCGCATCAGCGAGGGACTCGCGCGCGGCGCGAAAATGGCCGTCGTCGACCCGCGACTCAGCAACACCGCGTCGCACGCGCACTACTGGCTGCCGTGCCGGCCGGGCACCGAGGCGGCGCTGATGCTGGCCTTCGCGCACGTCATCCTCAACGACGGCACGTACGACCGCGCCTATGTCGAGCGCTGGGTGAACTGGCGCGAGTACCTGGCGTGGATCAGGGAACGGGGACCCGGGGAGCCGGGGGAAAGCGTGGATGACTTCCTCGCACGATTGCGCGCGCTTTACGCCGCGTTCACGCCTCCGTACGCCGAGCGCGAATGCGGTGTGCCCGCGGATACGATCGTGTGCGTCGCTAGGTTGATCGCCGAGGCCGGCCCGCGCTTCTGCTCGCACACGTGGCGCGGGGCCGCCAGCGCCCACCTCGGCGGGTGGCAAGTCTCGCGCTGCCTGATGCTCCTTCACGCCCTCACTGGCAGCTACGGAACGGAGGGCGGCTGTCTGCCCAACGCGTGGAGCAAGTACAAGGCCAGCCTGATCCGGGTCCCGCCGCCGCAGAACCGATGGAACGAGTTGCACTGGCCGCGCGAGTACCCGCTCTCGCACTACGAGATGAGCTTTCTGCTGCCGCATTTTCTGAAGGAGGGGCGCGGCCGGCTGGACGTCTACTTCACCCGCGTCTTCAACCCCGTCTGGACCTATCCCGACGGCTTCACGTGGATCGAGGCGCTGCGCGACGAGTCCAAGGTCGGCCTGCACGTGGCGCTGACCCCGACCTGGAACGAGACGGCGTTTTTCGCGGACTACGTCTTGCCGATGGGTCACGGCCCCGAGCGGCACGACCTCAACACCTACGAGACACATGGCGCGACCTGGATCGCGTTTCGCCAGCCGGTGAAGAAGGCGTTCCATCTTGCGGGGGGAACCGGGAGCGGGGAACCGGGAGCAGGATCGGCGCCGGTGCGCGACTCGCGGGATGTCAACCCCGGCCAGGTGTGGGAGGAGGACGAGTTCTGGCTGGCGCTCACCTGGGCGATCGACCCGGACGGCTCCCTGGGCATGCGCAAGTATGCGGAAAGCGTGAAGCAGCCCGGGACGCTCCTCACGACGGATGAATACTACGCCCACGCGTTCGAGCGCGTGCCGGGCCTGCCCGCGGCCGCCGCGCGGGAAGGGCTCGACCCGCTGGCCTACATGCGGAAGTACGGCGCGTTCGAGGTGAAGCGTTCGGACGCGCAGCGGCACGAGCGTCCGCTCGGCGCGCAGGAGCTGGAAGGTGCGTCGACCGATCCCGAAACGGGCGTGGTGCGCGGCGTGAACGGCGCGGCGATCGGCATCCGCCACGACCCCGCCTCGCCCGCGGTCGAGGGCTTTGCAACTCCCAGCCGGCGGCTCGAAATGTTCAGCCCGACGCTGGTCCAATGGGGCTGGGCCGAATACGCCTTGCCCGCGTACATCCCCAGTCACGTCTACGAGCCGTGGCCGGGCACGGGCGCGACGAGGCCGCGAGGGGGAGCGTCCGGCGCCGATGAGACCCTCGCGGACGGCGAGTTCGTCCTACTCCCGACGTTCCGCCTCCCGACGCTGATCCACACCCGCAGCGGCTCGGCGAAGTGGCTCAATGAAATCTCGCAGAGCAACCCGGTCTGGATTCACACGCGCGACGCGGCGCGGCTGGGGGTGCGGACCGGCGACCTTGTCCGCGTCTCGACCCGCATCGGGTATTTCGTCGACCGCTGCTGGGTGACGGAAGGCATCCGCCCCCGCGTGGTCGCGTGCTCGCACCACCTGGGCCGCTGGCGCCGCAGCCAGGACCCACCCAACTCACGCTGGAGCGGCGGCGTCGTGACCGTCGAGGAGACCGACGAAAGCGGTCGGGCGGCCGCGGGCGGCGGGCGATGGCGCATGCGGCTCGTCCGCGGTCCGGAGCCGTTCGATTCGCCCGATCCCGACAGCCGACGCATCTGGTGGCGTGACGGGGGCGTTCCGCAGAATCTGACGTTCCCGGTACACCCCGACCCGATCAGCGGCATGCACTGCTGGCACCAGCGGGTGCGCGTCGAGCGGGCCCATTCCGGCGACGCGGCCGGCGACGTGTTCGTCGACACGGGCAAGTCGATGGAGGTCTACCGCGAGTGGCTGGCGCGAACCCGCTGGCCGGTCGGTCCGGCGCCGGACGCCACTGGACGGCGGCTGCGACGCCCGCTCTGGCTCGGTCGCCCGCTGCGGCCGACGGACGAGGCGTACTACCTGAAGCCGTCCGCACCCTGACCGTCCGCCCCGGCTGGTCCGGCGCAGCGCCGAGGGCGGCCCCGCCAGCGGCGGCCGGCGAGCATCGGGGTCATGCCGCGCGCCGCCTCACACCTGGGGCAGTTTCCACGGCGACCGGTATTCGCGCGCGAGGTACTGGTTCGCGGCCTCGTCCGGGCGGCCATCCTTGTCCGTGCAAATCTCCTTGGCGGCATCCCAGTACACGCGATGGCCGCAGCGCAGGGAGATGTTGGCCAGGTGGCACACGGTCGTCGTCATGTGCATGCTGTCGATGGGGCTGTTGGGCGTGCCGCGCGACTTGACGCACTCAAAGAAGTTCTTCACGTGCGGCCAGTGCTGGTCCGACCCGCCCAGCTTGACCGCCGGCGTGCGCGACTTGGTCGTGCTGACGCCGTCGACGTCCTCCTGGTACGTGTCCGGAAATAACTCGATGCCCTCGCGGTCTACGAACAGCGAGCCGTTGGTGCCAAAGAACTGAATGCCGTAGCGCCGGCCCTCGGCGGCCCAGTTGCAGGTCGAGCGATAGGAGTAGATCTGCGTGAAGGAGCCGTAGTCGTAGAGGACTTCGAGGGTGTCGTAGCACTCGCGGATGTCCTTCATCACCAGCGTTCCGCCCATCGCCGCCACGGACCGTGGCGAATCGACGCCCATGGCCAGGTGCACGATGTCCTGCAAGTGCACGTTCCAGTCGCCCACCTTGGCGCTGCCGTAGTCCAGGAACCAGCGCCAGTAGTAGTGACAGCGCTTCTCGTTGTACGGGCGCTTCGGCGCCGGGCCCAGCCACATGTCGTAGTCGAGTTCCTTGGGCGGGTCTCCGTCGGGCGGGTTGCCGACCGGCTGACCCCAGAAATCGTTGTCGATGTTCCAGGTGCGCGTCTGTGCGATCGCCCCCAGCACGCCGCTCTTCACGATCTCGATCGCCTTCTGAAAGTGCCTGCCGCTGCGCTGTTGGGTTCCGACCTGAACCACGCGCTTGTGCTTGCGGGCCGCCTCGACCATCGCGCGCCCCTCGCGGATGTTGTGGGCGATGGGCTTTTCGACGTACACGTCCTTGCCGGCCTGGCACGCCTCGATGAACGGAATCGCGTGCCAATGGTCGGGAGTGCCGATGATCACGACGTCGATGTCCTTGCGGTCAATCAGCTTGCGATAGTCGGCGTAGCCCTCCGGCTGCTTGCCGCCGCGAACGTCCGCCACCTCCTTCTGCGCTTCACCCAGGTGCCGCGCGTCCACGTCGCACACGGCCGCGCACTCGACGTAGTCGAGCCGCAGCGCGGCCTTCAGGTCGCCGCGCCCCATCCCGCCGCAGCCGATGAGTCCAACCACGATTTTTTCGCTGGGCGCGACGGGCCTGGCGGCGTCGCCATCCTGCGGGCGGTTTTCGGGCACGTCATAGGCCGACAGCGCGCCCGTCGCCAGCGTCCCGGCGGTCAGCCCGGCGGCGGCCAGAAAGTCACGGCGGTTGGTGTGTCTCGACATGGTCGATCGATCTCCTGGGGGTGGGTGGGTGTGCAGACGGCGGCATTGTAACGCGAAGTCCGGAACGGGGCTGCGGCCGGGTCGGGCCGCGTCCCGTAGCCCATCGCCGGGACGGCTGGAGGCCGGCGTTCCACCGGTAGGCGCGCGATGCGCGAGCGCCTGCGCCGACCGGGCACATTCGTCGTCGGCGTGGCGCCGCCCCTGTTCCCTTGACGGGAATCCGACGATATTTTGCCCACTCGGGAAGGTGTTCATGGGCCAGCGCATCCGCGACATGAACCAGGTCATCATCGTGTGCCGCCGCGGAGAGCGCGGGCCAGGGCGCGGCTTCCGGCGCATCGCGCCGCTGCGCGCCATCGCCACGCTGCGGCGGGTCGCGGCCGACTGGCACGGCGAGCGCCTGCTGCGCCGGATCCTCGACGACCAGGGCGGCCACACGACGGCGCGCGGCGCCGGCAGCGAGAACCTGCGCACCGCATGGGCGCGGCTGGAGCGGCAGATCGAGCGGGACGACCTGCGCGTCTTCTGGCGAGCGGACCCGATGGTTCCGCTGACCGCGTTCGAGCCGGAAGAACCGCCGCCGGTCGAGGAAGCGACGACGGCGGCGCCGGTCGAGACCTTCATCGAAATCCAGCTTGTGGACATGATCTGCGAGCCGGTGCCCAACGAGCGCTACCGCATCACGATGCCGGACGGAGGCGTGCGCGAGGGGGCGCTGGACTACCGCGGGCGGGCACGGGTCGACGGCATCGAGCAGTCGGGCCAGTGCCGGGTCACGTTTCCCGACCTTGACCAGGACGCGTGGCGCTCGGAGGTCATCTGCCCGGAGCCACCTGCGACGCAGAAACGCACCTGGGTCGAGATCGAATTGGTGAACATGGCCGACGAGCCGGTCGCGGGGGAGCGCTACCGCATCAAGCTTCCCAACGGGCAGTCCTACGAAGGCCGGCTGGACGAGCACGGGCGGGCGCGCTACGGGCTGGTCTATCCGGCGGGGGAGTGCGAGATCACGTTCCCGGACCTGGACGCGGCGGCGTGGGAGGGTATCGTGGATGCCTAAGCGGCACGTGGCGAAGGAGGGCGAGGGCGTTTCCGCGATCGCGTTTCGCTACGGGTTCGCGCCGGAAACGGTCTGGAACGACCCTGGAAACGAGGAACTGCGCGCCACGCGCGAGGACATGGACATCCTCTCGCCAGGCGACGTGGTGGTGGTGCCCGACAAGCGTCTCAAGGAGGAACTGCGTGCGACGGGCGCGTTCCATCGCTTTCAGCGGAAAGGCGTTCCGGCGATCCTGCGCATCCAGGTCACGGTCAACGGGCAGGCGCGGGCGAATGAGCCGTTCACGGTCGTGGTGGACGAGAGCTACAGCTACAGCGACGTGACCGACGCCGACGGCGTGCTGCAAGCGCCGCTGTCGCCGGCGGCCGGGCGGGCGGTGGTGACGGTTGGACCCGACGGATACCAGTTCGCGGTCGAGGTTGGGGCGGTGCGGCCTATCCGCACGCTGGCGGGCGTCCGCTCGCGCCTGAACAACCTCGGTTATGAGTGCGGCGAGGTCGACGCGCCGGAGGGCGACGAGCCGACGCGCGAGGCGATCCTCGCCTTCCAGCGCGACCGCGGGCTGGCCGAGTCCGGCGATTGGCGCGACGAGGCGTTGATTGCGGCCCTGCGCGACGAGCACGACACGGCCAAGGAATCGCCTGGAGCCAGCGATGCCGGTTGAACTCGACATTCCCGTCGTCAGCCCGACGGTGTTCGTGCCCGGGGTGGACAAGGTCTCGGTGGAGATCGGTGTCGTCCCGACGCGCAAGTTCGACGACATGTCGCTTCAGGTCACGGACGCTGAGGGCAAGCTCGTCTTCCGCAGCCCGGTCAAGAAGTCGCAAAAGACCGAGAACAAGGTGTGGGACGGCCGCGGCGACCCGAGCAAGCCGAGCGGTGCGAAGGGGTTCGTGACTCCGCTCGGGTCGCCATACCAGGTCCGCCTTTACGGCGAGCCGATCCGGAGCACGCCGCAGCGGGGCGCATCGCTGGCGCGGGTGGGCACGACCGACCGGGTGACGAGCGTGGTGGACAGCACCGCCAGCTCGGGCGCACGGACGCAGAAAGTCGAAGTCAAACTGCACTCGGTCAAGCTGGAAGTGATGAAGTGGGAGGAGGTGTACACGCTGGTCACGGGGCTGGCGGGCGGCGCGTACCCGACGGGCGCCACAGAGCAGGTCGCTTGGGTCCAGTATAGGCTCAACGACCTGGGCTACTTCGCCGGGCCGGTCAACGGCACGAGGACACCGGACCTGGACCGCGCCATCCGACGCTATCGCCTGGGCAATCGCAAGCTGTACAAGCGGCAGTGGAAAATCGCCGACGACTACGCGTCCGTGACGTGGGCCGGCGCGGGGCTGGAGGCGCTGTGCGACATTGACGAGCCGCTGATAAACGAACTGAGCGCCGGAACCGGGCGGCGAACCGTCTTCGACCCGGGCGTCGTCAACGAGCCGGACAAGAACCCGGAGGGCAAGCTCTACCTCGACGGCGGGCGGTACTACGTGTCGATGGAGGAACTGTTTCGACCCGAGCCGCGCAAGGCGCCGAAGACTTCGAAGCGCGACGCGGAGGATGAGTGGTACACGCGGCCGATCGTGCCGCTGAAGGCCACGGTGCGCCTGTCGGACAAAAACGGGGAGCCGGTTGCGTCGCCGGCGGCCGGAGGGATGCGCATCCAGTGGGGCTGGGCTGACGTTCTGGAGGACGCGGATCTTTCGGGTGCGCGGACCGATGCGAAGCAACCGATGCCGCTCCCGCGCAGCACGGCGGACCAGCCGAGCGCAACCGAGGCGTACGTGAAGGCGGCGATGGAAGCGGCGCGACAGTTCGCCGCTCCACCGGAGGCGCGCCGCAACTGCCGCGCCATTGTGGGCGGGCTGGTGACAGGTCAGGACCAGACGAACCGCTACAGCGTGTTCGAGCCGATGCACCTTTTCCCCTTCGAAAGCGCCGCGCCCGCCCCGACGACCACGACGTGGGCGGACCCGTCGCAGCACCGCAGCCTGCTGGCCGCCGCGTGCGTCTACTTCCGTCCGTCGACCGTGGCGGGCGACACGTACAAGATTTCGGCCGAGCTGCTGCTGCCCGACTCGCGCCCGGACCTGCGCGGCGTGAAGTCGAGCGCGTCGAGCGGCAAGATCGTGCTGTGGCGGCGCGAACGGGTCGCGGCGCAGGTTTCCTGGCCCAAGATGCAGGGCGGCAAGTGGGACGGCGTGTGGCGCACGCTGCACGGCGGGACGGGCGGCGTGGATTGGGACAAGTTGTGGAAAACGGTACGCCAGGAATACGCGCACTGTTTCATCGAGATCGTCGGGCCGGAGGTCGTCAAGGCAGTCGCCGACTTCCCCGGATTCGACCAGAAGTTCTCCGACATCATCGACGAGGTGGTTCGGAAGTTCCCGACCGACGAGTATTGGAAGGCGGTCGGCGAAGCCAAGAGTCGCGGCGGGTTCGCCTTCAACCCGGCAGCGCTCTATCCCGAGACGCCGACGCCACCCTCCAGCAGCAACGCCAGCATGTTCGTCTCGGCGATCAACCAGGCCATCGTGACGTTCATGTCGGCGGAGGCGGCCAATCCGCCGACGACCGGCGAGTGCGAGAAGCTGAAGCGCGCCAAGGCGCGCGTGAGCCTGTGGGGCGGCATCAAGCCCACCGACGAGCCGCGCGAGGGCGAGGCGCCGATCCCCAAGGGAGGCGAGGGGTTCCTGAAGGACGCATGCAATCACTTTCTGACGGAGTTTGAGCGTGTTTCCGCGGTGGTGACCGAGGGCGGAACGCGGCAGTTCTTCCGCAAGACGAGCGACCTGGGGACGGAGACCGAGCTCAAGCCTTTTGTCGCGCCGCCGCCGTCGGTTAGCGCCGACGCGGTGAACAACCGCGTTACGCTGCTGCTGGCGACCGCGCTGGCGTCGCGCACGCAGGACGCGGACCTGCCGTTGCCGAACAACGTCGCGGCGGTGAAGAAACTGCTGGCCGAATGGAAGCAGGGCAAGGACGCCGCCACCGGCATCATCGGAGACGGGGTGCTGACGGCGGGGACCAACGACGCGACGCTGAAGGCCGCCGGGCAGCATTTCGACAAGGAGCTCAGCCGGCTGACCAAGGGCTTCGGGGCCAACCTGACGTTCAAGGCGCTCAAGCTCGTCAAGGGCTCGGCGGATGTCGCCCCCCTGCCGGTGCCTCCCGCGACGGCGACCAACGAGACCGCGATCAACAACCGCATCAACGACCTGCTGCGCGACGAGCTGGCGGCCCGAACGGCCGACGCGGATTCCACGCACGAGAACTGCCCGCGGCTTCAGGACGTGGGCAAGTTGCTGGACTCCTGGGCCAAGAAGGGGACGGACTTCAAGATCGACGCCGTGCCGTCCGACGCGACGCTGTCCGGCGCGGTCGGCGACCCGCTGCTGAAGGCCGCCGGCGAGCACTTCCTGGCTGAGTTGCGGCGCCTGTGCGGCTCGGCGGACCTCGGACCGGAGCGCAAGGTGCTGCGGTACAAGAGTCCGGCCCAGAACGTGAACCCCTATTCGCCGTCATCGGAGCTGGCGGCGCAGAACGTCCGCGACCAGGAGAAGTGGGTCCACGACCACGTTGAGAAGTTCGTGAAGGTGACGCAGATTCCCGTGTTTCGCGCGCTGGAGGAGGAGCTGCTCAAGGAGTGCGACCCGGGCATGGTCATCTTCGACTTCTACCCGCACCCGGACGTCACGCTCAATACCGGCAGCGGCACCAAGACGTACGTCGCACCCATCTTCGCCAGCGCCAACGGCAACGGCTTCGTCCTCATGGACCAGGCGCACCTGCAAATCTACCGCTGGGACCACCTCTATCCGCACGAGCTGGCCCACTGCCTGTTCTTGAGGCACTGGAAGAACTCGCCCGGCTACGACCTCATGGACCACGACCACGCGGACGACAACTGCCAGATGAGCTACGCCATGGAGGTGGGCAACCCGCGCGGCATCGTCTCCGACGCGCCGCACTACGCCGTCGGCAAGTACACCCCGCACTTCTGCGGCAAGTGCAACCTCAAGCTGCGCGGCTGGAACATCCGCGCCAAGACCGGCGGGCGCAACGAGCGCGGCTGGCCGCTGGACCTGCTGCCCGAGACGTCCGACCTGAGCAAGCGCATCGTGGTCCCGCCGCCGGCGCTGGTGCCGATACCGACCTACGCGCGCTGGACCGACCCCAACCTGCCGCTCATTCCCAATCCCAAGGTGCTCCGCGAGCAGGCGGAGGCGATGCTCAAGATCCTCTTTCCCAGCGACGACGCCAGCAAGCTCTGGCTCAATCCTTCGGGCGGGAAGGACGACTCCAGCTACAAGCGGCCCAGCAAGCAGGGCGCGGTAGCGGTCATCGGCAATCCGGAGGTGGATGGCACGGGCGCCAACGCGCTCATCAAGTGGCAGATGCTGCCCGCCAAGGTGGCGCCGCAGACCGACGTGACCGTCTGGCCGGCGTCCACCAGTCAGAAATGCCACTTCCCCGAAGGGTCCAAGCAGAATTGGGAGGACAACCTCGACTGCATGGCCACGCTGGGCGGGCGTTCGACCAACGAGGGCATCCAGCTCGTTACGCACTATGTCTACGGAGAGTTCACCGACCTGATTCACGAGACGTGTCACTTCTTCCAGAAGCTGGCCGCCGAGTCGTGGCTCCAGGAGTGCGTCACCGACATCTTCGGTTCGATCCTCTGCCTGCGCATCCGCGCGACCATGGCAAACGACGACCCGCACTTGTCACGGTTCCAATACGTGTTCAACCCGTCCTACATGGAATCGGTCCTGTGCGGCATCGATCAGTGGCTGCCGCGCATGGGTCTGGTCGGGCTGGCGGAGTACTACGTCAAAGAGAAGATCTCCAACCTCGACGACATCGTCATCGAGGGGCGGATGCGCGACCTGTCGGACCTGCTGGAAAAAAGCGACGCAAGCTCCACCCTCGACAAGCAGGCCATCTCGGCGAGAAACCTCTACCGCAGCGGACACACGGGAGTCGATGGCGACATCCGCACGCCCAACAACAGCGGCGGAACGCTTCGCCACGACATCGAACAGGCCGTCCTGGCCGCGCCCGCCGCCCTGCGCGACGACCTGCGCCGCACCATCCACGATTTCCTCGACGCGCTCGAAGCTCAGACCGGATTCTCGCAGGAGAAGCGCGACTACGTCGCCCCGCTCACCGGGCTGCGCCGTCACTACGCCCTGGCGCGGTTGGCGCGCCGCACGCGCAAGCAGATCGCCTACACCACCGCCCTGCGGCACGCCCGCGCGTTCCGCCAGCAGGCCATCGACGACGAGATGGAGCTGCGAAAGGGCGACGCCTATATCCAGGACATCGAGGACGCGCTGGCCAAATTGAACGTCGATCCAGTCGAGTCAACGACCGAGTTCACCGACCCCACCGGCAGGACCCGTTCGACCTACTACTGACCACGGGCCGCGCAGGCATGCCGACGCCCGCCTCTCTTCCCGTCCATCGCGCCGCCGGTCTCGGCCGCGCCGCCTTTCAGCTTCTCGCGGCCGCGTGCTTCGCGCTGCCGGTCGTCCTGGTCTGGCCGGTGCTGCGTTTCGCGCCCAGCGGCGGCGCCATCCGCTGGCAGGACTACGCGGTTGCGTGGCTGCTGCTCCTGTCGGCGTTGGTGTCGCTGGGTCTGGCGCTGCGCGGGGTGCGCTGGCTGCGGCTGGCCGCCTGGCGCGGACCGCTGAGGGTGGAAGTGGACGCGACCGGAGTCCGGGCCGAACTCGGGCCTTTCGGGCGCTGGTCGGTCGCGTGGGGCGACATGGCGATCGACTGGCCCGAGTACCTGTTCCAACTCGACCTCGACCGCGAGCGGGCGCTTCCGATGAGAGAGTGTCCTCCGCTGCGCGACGCGCAGCGGAGGTTGCGCGTCGACGTCATCCTCCGCCAGCACGTCGCGGTTTCGGAAGACGTGTGGTGGCCCATCCTGGAGCCACTGCTTCGCCCGCGCCTCTTCACCGATCCGCGCTGGGAGTGACCTCGATTGCGCGTCGCGCGCACCTTGCGCGGGCGCGGCAACGCAGCGAACCATCCGCCCCCGCCGCGCGCGCGGAATCCGCTCGAGCTAACCCGTGGCGCCTGATCGCGTTGCGGCGCTTCCCCGCGTACGGACGGGCGCGGAACGCCTGCGGCGGCGTCGTTGGCACGCCGCGTGATAGTCCCGACGCCGCATGACACCGCTCGACAGCGAGAGTCTCGACGCGCACACGGCCCGCCTCGTCTCCCAGGCACGGAACTGGAGCGATCTGGGCCGCCTGGTCCTCGACGCGGCACACGCGCGGCAGCGCGCCGTGCGGCGCGGCAACGCCGCCGGCGACGTAGCGCCCGCGGCAGCGCCGGGATCTGCGCGAACCCCGCCGCGCGCGCACTTTGCACCCGGGGAGGATCGGGGATGATCTACGGCCTGTACCACTCCGCGGCGGGGCTGATGACCAATGAGTACCGCCAGACGGTGATCGCAAACAACCTGGCCAATGCCGAGACGCCGGGTTTCAAGCCCGAGCTGGCGGTATTCGCCGAGCGCTTCCGCGCCAGCGAGGTTGGGATTCGCGACAACCCGACCGACGCGCGGATGGAACGCCTGTCGGGCGGGCTCTGGCTGGGAAGGACGCACACCGACTTTCGCGACGGGGCCCTGATTCGTACGGAGAACGCGCTCGACGTCGCCTTGCAGGGCCGCGGGTTCCTCAGCGTCCGTTCCGAGGGGCGGGCGTTCCTGACGCGCGACGGCCGCATGATTCTGGACGAGCAAGGCCGGCTGGTGCTGGCGGCGGACGGCGCCGCCGTGCTGGGCGACGGGGGTACTCCGATCATGGTCCCGCGCACGGACCGGCCGGTGAGCATCGACGAGCGGGGCCGCATTCACCAGGCCGGCGCAGTCGTGGGCCGTCTGGGGCTGATCGACGTCGACGACCATCGGACGCTGGTGAAGGCCGGGCGCGGGCGCTACCTCGCGCCCGAGACGGGCCGCGTGGCGTCCGACGCGATCGTTCAGAGCGGGTACTACGAGGCGTCCGGCGTCGCGCCGGTCCCGACGCTGGTGGAGATGATCGAGGCCTCCCGCGCGTACCAGATCAACGCCCAGATGATCTCCTTGCAGGACCAGACCGCCGGACGGCTGATCAACGAAGTGGCGCGCGTGTAGCGCGCCGCGGCGCCCGTCGGCCCAGGCCGCCGCGCCCGCGACCTCACGAGGTGCAGACCCATGGCCATAACCGCGTTGCACACGGCCGCGACCGGCATGCAGGCGCTGTCGACCAAGATCGACGTGATCGCCAACAACATCGCCAATGCCGGCACATACGGCTACAAGGCGTCGCGCGCCAACTTCCAGGACCTGCTCTACCAGGTGCGCGCGCAGCCGGGGGTTCAGACCGCCGAGGCTGGCGCCGCCACCCCGCTCGGGACGCAGATCGGGCTGGGCGTGCTCGTCAGTAACACCCAGACCATCTTTCAGCAAGGGTCGGCGATCGGCACGGGAAACAACCTTGACGCCATGATCCAAGGCGACGGTTTCTTCCAGGTCGAGCTGCCCGGCGGCGGCACCGGCTACACCCGTGCCGGAAACTTCGTCCGAAACTCGGCCGGTGAACTCGTGCTGGGCAACAGTGCCGGCTACCGCCTCAAGGACTCGCCCACCATCCCGGCGGACACCCCGCAGAACGGCGTCAGCATCGCCTCCGACGGGCAGGTCATCGCGCAACTGGCCGACGGCACCGCGCAGTCCGTCGGCCAGCTCAACCTGGCGCGCTTCCCCAACCCCGGCGGGCTCTTGCAGCACGGCGCCAACATCTACCTCGTCAGCGCCGCCTCCGGCGACCCGATCGAGGGCATCCCGGGCCAGAACGGACTGGGTGAGATCATTCCCGGCCACCTCGAGCTGAGCACGACGGAGGCCGTCACCGAGCTGGTCGAGCTGATCAAGGCCCAGCGTGTCTTCCAGATGAACTCGCAGTCCATCCAGACCGCCGACGAGGCGCTGCAAGTGGTCGCCAACCTGAGGCGGTAACCACGTTACGGCGACGCCGCCGCGGGCCGTCGCCCGCGGGACGCTCGGTAAACAGGAGGTCGCATGAACCGGACCGATCGAACCGACGGGGAAGCGCGAAGACGAACGCCGCCTCACCCGACGACGCGCCGCGCGAAGGTCTTGCGACCGACCGCGTGTCTCGTCCCCTGTGCGTTGGCGCTCGGCGCCGCCTGGGCGTTTGCCGGGCCGACCTTCGCCTTCGAGGACGAGTCCCTGCTCCAGCCGCCCACCGTGACGCTGCGCGTGCGCGCGACCGCCACCGTCGCCGGCGGCGAACTGACGTTCGGCAGCGTCCTGGCCGCCGAGGGTGACGGTCAGAAGCTGCTCGACGAGATCGGCGGCGAGCGGCTGGCGACGATCGGGGCGGGCGAGACGCGGATCTCGCTCGAGCAAGTCCGCGCGCGGCTCGTCGAACTGGGCGTCAATCCGGCGCGTGTGCTGCTGAAGGGCGCTTCCGCCTGCCAGGTGACCGTCCTGCCCGCGCAACCGCCCGCCCCGGCCCCGACCAGCGCAGCGAGCATCCAGGCGCCGTGGACCGTTTCGCCCGCGGCGCCCGACGCTGCACGGTTGGTGGCGGACGCGAGTCCGGCCGGCGAACACGCGGACGCGGCGCGTACGGCGCCGCACCCCGAGCGCCTCAGCGATCGGCTTGTCGCGCACATCAACGGCGAGATGGCCGCCCTGGGGGGCACGGCGCAAGTGGAGTTCGAGCGCGCCAGCGACGGTTTTCTGCTCCTCACCACGCCGCCCTTCCAGTTCACGATTCGCTCGGCGGACCGCGAGAAGCTCGGGCTGCGCGAATTCGTCGTGACGCTGACGCGGGATCAGACCGCGCAGCGGACCGTCCGCATCGGCGCCCGCGTGCAACTCGTGACGCCGATCGTCGCCGCCGTCCGGCCGCTGAACGTGGGCGCCTTCGTACGACCGGATGACGTGCGGCTCGAGGAACGCATTTTCGAGACGGCGGACGCGATCGGGGTGCGCGACCCGGCGCTGATCGTCGGGCAGCAGGTGAAGCGTTTCGTCGCCCCGGGTGGAATGGTGCGGTGCGGCGACGTTCGCGTCGCGGACATGGTGACACGGGCTCAGCCGGTGACCGTGATGGTCGGCGGCGGTGCGGTCGCGGTGCGGGCGGCGGGCGTGGCGCTGGACCACGGCGGGTTCGGCGACGTGGTGCGCGTGCGGCTCGGGGAAGGACAGGATCGGCGCGAAATCCGCGGCGTCGTGGTGGGCGTCGGGACGGTTCGCGTGGACGGCAGCGCCGTAGAGGCGCGCCCAGGGCCCGCGGCGCGCGACGTACCGGGAGCGCGGCGGGAAGGAGGGCGCCGATGAGACCGTGCCTGCGGTTCGTGCGGTGTGCGGCCGTGCTGTGGGTCTGCGCCCCGGGGCTGGCACAGAGCAACGCGCTGCGCAACGTGGTGGCGCGCCAGGCGCCGCCCGCGACGGGGGCCAGCACGCGTCCGACGGCGCCCGGGCTCGTGCCGGGGCCGTTCATCCGCCAACCGCTGACGCCCGTGACGGCGGTCAGCGAGCCACCGGTCAATCCGGTGCTGCAATCGACGTCCCTGATCGCGGTGGACCTGCCCAAGCCCAAGAAGCTCGCGGTGCACGACCTGGTCACGGTCATCATCCGCGAGGACAAGCGCTTCACGAGCGATGCGAAGCTTGAGACGGAGAAGGAGATCAAGCTGGACGCGGCGTTGAAGCAGTGGTTCCGGCTCGACCCGGAGGACCGCCTCGTGCCGCAGAACTTCGAGCGGGCCGGCGCGCCGGGCGCCCAGTTCGACCTGAAGCACCAGTACGACGGCAACGGGAAGTTCAACCGGCAGGACTCGCTCGTGACGCGCATCCAGACGCGCGTCATCGACGTGAAGCCCAACGGGAACCTGGTGCTCGAGGCCCGCAAGGAGATCGTCGTCGAGGGCGAGTCGCAGGCGGTCACACTCACCGGCGAGTGCCGCGCCATGGACGTGACCGCGCAGAACTCGGTGCTCAGCACACAGATCGCCGATCTGCGCATCCGGGTGGACGGCGGCGGCGCCACGCACGACGCCTCGCGCCGCGGATGGTTGAAGAAAGCCTGGGATCTGATTCGCCCGTTGTGAATCGCGGCGCGGCTCGCGCCCCCGGAGACGTACGGTGAGAAGGTTCGTGCGGCGTTGTGCGGTCGGCTGGCTGATGGCGGCGGGCCTCGGCGCTGCGCGCGGCGAGGTCCGCGTGCAGGACGTCTGCTCCCTGGTCGGGCAGCGCACCAACAAGCTCCAGGGCATCGGTCTGGTCGTCGGGCTGAGCGGCACCGGCGACGGCGGCAAGTACGCCAACGCCATGCGAGCCCTCATGTCCCTGCACCGCAAGTACGAGCAGCCCGTGCTCGACATCGACGAGCTCAAGGCCAACAACAGCGTCGCGCTGGTCATGGTCGAGGTCACGATCCCGGAATTCGGCGGGCGCGAGGGGCAAGCGCTGGACGTGACCGTCTCGTGTCTGGGCCCCGCCAAGAGTCTCCAGAACGGGCAGCTGCTGACCACCCCGCTCCAGGATGCGACCCTCACCGTCCCCGACATCTTCGCGCTGGCGTCCGGCCGCGTCGAGGCCAGCGACCCGAAGGCGGCGACGCGCGGCACGATCCGCGGCGGGGCTACGCTCGAGGCGGATTTCTTCTACAGCTTTCTCGACAACGGTTACGTAACCCTGGCGCTGCACGACTCGCAGGCCCGATATCCCATGGCCCGCATGGTTGCCCGCGCCGTCAACCACGAGCTGGCCGGACCGAGCATCGACGGCGAAGACGAGACGGGCGAGGCGCCCGCGGAGGCGGCCTGCGCCACCGGCCCGGCTTCGGTGCGCGTCCGCGTGCCCGACTATGAGCTGCCCGACCCTTCCGGTTTCATCACCCGCGTGTTGCAGGCGCCGCTCTTCGCGCTGCCCGAGCAGCAGGCACGCGTCGTGATCAACCGCTCCACGAAGAGCGTCTCGTTCACCGGGAGCGTCACCATCTCTCCCACGATCCTGCAGATCCCGGGCGTAGGCAGCGTCAGCGTCGGGTCGGCGCCGCAGGCCGGCGCCGGTCCACCCGGCTTCGTTGCGCTGGACTCGACCAACAGCGGCGGAGTCAAGCTTCAGGATCTGTTGACCACGCTGGAGAAGCTCAAGCTCAACGGCCGGCAGGTGGTCGAGGCCATCGAGCAGCTTGAGCGCACCGGAACGCTGCACGCGCAGTTGGCTTATACGGAGTAGTACCGTGCCGATCGTGCCCATCACCGCGCGCACGCCCCCGTCGCCGCAGCAGGCGGCGCGGGCCGCTTCCGGCGTGACGATCGAATCCGGCTCGTTCGCCGCGCAGCTTGCCGCTGGCGTGGAGGCGGCGGACGCCCGTTCGCCGGAGTCCGTCCGCGTTTCGGCGCGCGAGGCGGCGTCGCAATTCCTGGCCGACCTCTTTTACGCACCGCTGCTGGCGGAAATGCGCAAGACTCCCTTCGGTCGCGAGTTCGCGCACGGCGGGCGCGGCGAGGACGTGTTCGGCGAGCAGCTCGATCAGCGCCTCGGTGAGGCCGTCGCGCGGCGCGATCATTCCGGACTGACCGCGCGGCTGGCTCAGGGATTGGCATGCCGCGACCCGGACGGGTCCGCGACACCCGCCCGCGCCTCGCACGCGGAGGAGTCGACATGAAACCGCAGGCCCAGCCCGCGCGGCTTCTCGCTGCGGCGGACGACCCGATCAAGGCGCTGGTCCAGCACCTGGCCGCGTTGCATGCGCTGCTCAGGGAGCTGGAGCAGATCGCGGTCGCCAAGCTGGCTGCGATGCGCAAGGCCGACGCGCAGGCGCTTCAGGACTGCGCCTCGCGCGAGTCGCACCTGTTGGAGCAGGTGCTGCGGCTGGCGCGGCTGCGACCGGCGGTCCTTGCGCGCGCTGCGCAGAGTCTGCCGGGCGCTGCGCCCGCGGCGCCGACACTTTCGCAGATTGCCAACCGGGCGCCGCAGCCGATTTCCTCGGCTCTGCGGGCCAGGATGCGGGGTTTGGAAGAGGTCACGCTTCGTTTGCAGGAATCCAATCGCGTCGCCGCGCTCGTGGCACGCGAACTGCATGCGCGGGTGCGCGACCTGTTTGCGGCCCTCGCCAACGGACAGCGAGGCAAGTGCGGGTATGGACCGCAGGGCCGCGAAACGCTCAGCGGCGCGAACGCGTTGTTCGAAGCCGTGGGATAGTCGAGGACCGACACCGTGCCGATGCTCGGACCGTCATTTCAGATAGGCCGCAGCGCCCTGGCCGCGTACCAGGCCGCCATCGCCACCGTGGGGCAGAACATCGCCAACGTCGGTAACCCGGACTACACGCGGCAGAGCGCGCGGCTCGCACCCATCGTCGGCGGGCCGATCTACGGCGGCGTCTCGCCCGGCGCCGGCGTGCGTTTCGCCGCGCTCGAGCGGCACATCGATGAGGCAGTCGAGTCGCAGCTTCGCTCGGCGCTGTCGGGGCGCGGGTCGACCCAGGCCGCCTACCAGGCCATGACGCGGATTGAGGCGGTCTACAACGAGCTTGGATCCGACGACCTGTCGTCGCTGCTCAACGGCCTGTTCGGGTCGTTTGCGACGCTCCAGACCACTCCCGACGACGCCACCTCGCGGCAGCTCGTGCTCAGCGCCGCCCAGCGCGTCGTGGACGCGCTGCATCGCCAGCGCGACAGCCTCTACGACCAGGTGCAGGACATCAACCGGCAGGTCGGCGCCGCCGCCGACCGCGCCGCCGCCATCACGCGCGAGCTCGCCTCGCTCAACGCCGAGGTCGTCACTCAGCGGGCCCGCGGGCAGGGGGCTTCCGCGCCGCTCGAGGACCGCCGCGACGCGCTGCTCAAGGAACTGTCCGCCATCATGGAGATCCAGGTTCGAGCGCAGGACAACGGGAGCGTGAACGTCTACGTCGGGGGCGAACCTCTGGTCGAGTTCGACCGCTCGCGCGGCCCGATCGTCGAGCGCGTATTCGAGGGCGGCATCGAGCGCGCGGTCCCGCGCTTCAGCGACAACAACGCCCCGATCACGCTCTCCGGCGGGTCGCTGGCGGGACTGATCGAAGCGCGGGACGTTCACGTCGTGGACCAGCTCGACCGCCTCGACCAGCTCGCGCTGGGCGTCATCTGGGAGGTGAACCGGATTCAGGCCACCGGCCGCGGGCTGATCGGATACACAGACGTGATCGGCTCCTACGCCGTGCTCGACCCCACGGCGGCGCTGAACACGCCGGCGGCGGGGCTGCCTTTCCCCGTCCAGAACGGGACGTTCCTCGTTCACGTCCGCGACGCCGCGACCGGGCGCACGATCACGCGGCAGATCGAGGTCGACCTGGACGGACTCGGGACGGACACGTCGCTGGACTCGCTGGCCTCCGCGCTGGACTCCGTGCCCGGATTGACTGCGTCGGCCACCGCCGACCATCGCCTGCGCCTGACCGCGGATGCGGGGTCCGAGTTCTGGGTTACGGAGGACTCGTCCAACGGCATGGCGGCCCTGGGCGTCGGCGTCTTCTTTCGCGGGCAGGATGCGGCCGACATCGAGATTCACCCGGACCTGGACAGCGACGCTCGCCGCATCGCCGCATCGCTGACCGGCGAGACCGGGGACGGCACCAACGCGGGCCGGTTCGCGGCGCTCTCGGAAACCGGCAGCGACCTGCTCAGCGGCAAGACGCTCATCGAGCACCACGCCGCCATGGTCAACGACCTGGCCGTGAACACGGCTTCGGCGCGAACCAGCGGGCAGGCCACCGAAGCCATCTACAACGCGCTCGTCGCGCAACGCGAGGCCGTCAGCGGCGTCAGCCTCGACGAAGAGGCCATCAACCTCACGCGCTACGAAAAGGCCTACGAAGGTGCCGCACGCTTCGTGAGTGTGCTGGACCAGCTTTCCGAGGAACTCCTGGCCCTGGTGGGGTAGTCCCCCGACTGCGGCAACGGCAAGGCTGAGCATGGCAGTTTCACCCGTCATCACCGCACGCGTAAGCCAGTACCTGCGGACCTTCTCGCTCCTGAACACGGTGCGCGGGACGCAGGCGGGACTGTTCGCCGTGCAGAACCAGCTCGCCACCGGGCTGCGGTTCCAGACGCCGAGCGAGGATCCGGTCGGCGCGGCCCAGACGCAGGCCATCGACGGGCAGATCGAGCGCATCGCGCAATCGGATTCGAACCTGCGCCAAGCCAACGGCGTGTTGACCGCCACCGAAGCCGCCCTCCAGGACGCGATCGACCTCCTCCTGGAAGCCCGCAGCCGCGCCTCCGAGACGGTCGGCGACACGGTATCCGCCGACGACCGCCTGGCGACCGCGTCGGTCGTCAAGGCGCTTCGCGACCAGATGGTCAGCACCGCCAACCGCAAGCACCTCGACCGCTTCCTCTTTTCCGGCTTCCGCAACAGCGTCGCGCCGTTCGAAAGCGCCGGTGACGGTGTCCTCTATCGCGGCGACGACGGCCGCGCAACCGCGCGCGTCGACTCCGACGGCTCCGAGGACCTGTTTACCATCTCCGGGCAGGCGTTCTTCAGCGCGGTCGGCGCCGGCGTCCGCGGCTATCGCGACCTCGACCCCGCGCTCACCCTGTCCACCCGGCTCGAGGACCTGCGGGGTGCGAACGGCGCCGGCATCCGGCTCGGCCGCATCACGGTCAACGACGGCGCCCAGCAGGTCGAGATCGACCTCACCGGCGCCGCCACCGTCGGCGACCTGCTCGACCGCCTCAACGCCCAGATGCCTCCGTCCCTGGATGCATTTCTCGACGTTCGCGGCATCACCATCGCGCCGTCCGGGTCCGCCAACGTCGTCATCTCGATTGCCGACGTCGGCGCGGGACGCGCCGCCGCCGATCTCGGCATCGCCACGAGCAGCCAGTCCACCGCCGGCGGTGTCGATCTCGATCCCATCCTCACCGCGCGCACGCGGCTGGTCGACCTCAACGCCGGCGCCGGCGTCAACCTCGGCGGCGGAATCACCATCCGCAACGGGAGCGACGCGGTCACCCTCGACCTGAGCGCCGCCCAGACCCTGGAAGACGTCGTCAACCTCATCAACGAGGCTGAGATCGGCGTCGAAGCCTCCATCTCCGCCGACGGCCGCGGAATCGACGTCTTCAACCGCCTCTCCGGCGCAGACCTGCGCATCGAGGAGAACGGCGGAATCGCCGCCGACTCGCTCGGCATCCGCTCCATGCACGCCGGAACCCGGCTGGCCGACCTCAACGACGGGCGGGGGGTCGACACGCTCGCCGGCGATGACTTCCGCATCACGACCTCCGACGGCACGACCATCGACATCGACGTCGACGGCGTCGCAACGCTCCAGGAGATGATCGACCGCATCAACGCCCAGGGCGGCGGCGCGGTCACCGCCGGGCTGCGGGCGATCGGCAACGGCCTGTTCATCACCGACAACACCGGCGGCGCGGGTACGCTCCGCATCGACCGCATCAACCATTCGCCCGCCATCGACGGGCTCGGGCTCAATGTCAACACCACCACCAGCACGCTGCTCGGCGACGACGTCAACCCGTCGCGCGTCAACAGCCCCTTCACCGCCCTGATCGAGCTTCAACGCGCGCTGGAGAGCGATGACACCCTCGGCATCCAGAGCGCCGCCCAGCGCATCGAAGCCGCGCTGGGGTCCATGCGGCGGGAGCAGGGCCAGGTCGCGGCCCAGGCCAGGAGCATGCTCGACCGCAGCACGCGGCTGGACGACACGCGGACCGCAATGACCGTCCTGCGCAGCGACGTGCGGGACGTGGATCTCTCCGAGGCCATCCTGACGTTTCAACAGCTCCAGACCGCGCTTCAGGCCAACCTGACGACGGCGTCGCGCGTGCTGGGACTCTCGCTCATGGACTACTTGAGATGATCGCAACCGAACGGACATGCCGTTCGCTCACGAAAAGGTACGCGGCAGCGGCCCCCGGCCCGCACGACCGGCGTGACGACTTCACGCCCGGAGTGACGCGGACCGGCTCCCCGCCGCGACTCGGGAAGGACGACGGCGCCTGGCGCAGGCGCAGCCAGGCCGTCGATGACGGTTCGCCCGCGGAGCGCGGGCGATGGAGCAGGAGAACCACGCCACGGACGCGCGATCGTGGAACCCCGGCCGCGACAGGCCGGATCGCGCGGCGGGTGACCGTCGCATCCACCAGGCGTCGTCGGACCCTCGGGCCGCTCGCGGCCGTGGGAGGGTGCGGATCGCCTCGGCGGGTGATGGAACGCGCCAGGGAGCATGGAGATGCTCATTGAGACGAGTCGGTTCGGAACGATCGAAGTCAGCGAGGACCTTTTGATCACGTTCAGGGACGGCCTGCTGGGCTTCCCCGAGTGCCGGCGATTTGCCGTGATCGAGACGCAGCCGGACGCCGCGTTCTTCTGGCTGCAATCGGTGGACGAGCCGGCGCTCGCGTTCGTCGTGTGCGACCCGCGCCTGTTCGTCGCCGACTACACCGTCCCGGTGCGGCAGGAGGACGTGGCGTCGCTGGCGCTGGCGGACCTGGCCGATTGCCAGGTGTGGGCCATCGTCAACAAGGCCGATGACCACTTCACGGCCAACCTCGCCGGTCCGCTCGTGGTCGGCGTAACGTCGCGGCTCGGGCGGCAGATGGTGCTGTCCGAGAAGCGCTACTCGACGCGGCACACGCTGTTCCGCTCGCGAGCGGCGGCACGCAGGGTCGGCTGAAACGCCGGCGGCAGCCGGGGCGCCGGACAGAACTTGACGCGCCCGGGCCGGGCGGAGACCGCGCTGCGCGACCGCTCGACGTAACTGCCGATTTCGTCTGGAGTTTGTTGCGAAATGCACACTATAATGCCGGGATACAGATGCTTGACGCCTGAGTCGAACTCCGCGGCGCGCGCCAGTTGCGCAGCGTTGCGGATCGATGATGCGCGATCGACCGCGGCACAGACCGGCCGCGACGGCGAGCGAGCGTGCGGAGCGGCGTCGGCACGCGTCCCCGGCGGACATGGCGGCGCCGTGTCAAGGGCGCTGCGAGGCACTGGAAAACCCGAGGAAGGAGCCGCGGATGTTGGTGCTCTCAAGGCAACGAGACGAGACGATCATGATCGGAGACAACATCCAGGTCACGGTCGTCGATATTCGGGGCGACAAGGTGCGACTTGGCATCGTCGCGCCACTGGAAATCGCGGTCCATCGAAAGGAAGTCTACGACGCAATCCAACGCGAGAACCGCAAGGCGGCGCAGTTGAGTCCGAGCGACCTTTCGGCCGCAACGCCTGGGGCGGGAGGGGGGAACAACCGCCCGGCGTAGCACGTCCCGCTCTCGATCTCTCCACGTTTCTACACAACTTCTGCTTCAAACCCTTAGCCACGAACCGTTCAGGGAGGATGGCCAATGGCTCGCATTAACACCAACGTCAGCGCCGTCACGGCCCAGCGCCACTTGAACCAGGCGTACGGCTCACTCAACAGCACGCTCCAGCGGCTCAGCAGCGGCCTGCGCATCAACCGCGGCGCCGACGATCCCGCCGGCCTCATCGTCAGCGAACGCCTCAAGACCGAAATCGCAGGTGTCAAGCAGGGCATCAAGAACTCGCAGCGCGCCAGCAACGTCGTCGCCACGACCGAGGGCGCGCTCAACGAGGTGGCCTCCCTGCTCAACAGCATCCAGGGCCTCATCGTCGAGGCCGCCAACACCGGCGCCGTCTCCGACGACGAGATCAAGGCCAACCAGCTCCAGATCGACTCGGCGATCGCGAGCATCACCCGCATCGCCAACAGCACCACCTTTGCAGGACGCGCGCTCCTCGACGGGTCCCTCGACTACCTCACCAGCGGCGTCAACGAGTCGCTGCTCAACTCCGTCCGCATCTTCGGCGCACACTTCGGCTCGCGGACCTACATTCCCGTTTCCGTCGACGTCGTCACGTCCGCCCAGCACGCGCAGCTCTTCTTCACCGCCAGCGCCGTGACCCAGCCCGTCAACATCGAGGTCCGCGGCAACCGGGGCGTCGTGACGCTCCCGTTCGGCGCGGGGACCGCCGCCTCCGCCATCGCGGCCCAGATCAACGCCACCACGGACGCCACCGGGGTCGAAGCGGTCATGTCCTCCAACCCCAATGCCGGTTTCCAGGTCCGCAGCCTGGGCTACGGCAGCCGGCAGTTCGTGGCCGTCGACACCCTGCCCGGAAGCGGAACGTTCCAGCTCATCAACGAAGACGGCGCCGTCGCCGAACGCGACACCGGACGCGACGTCGTCGCCGAGATCAACGGTGCGACCGGCATCGGCGACGGGCTGATCGTCACCCACCGCTCGACGCTCCTCGACATCGAGATGACGCTCGACGAGACGTTCACCACCGGCTCCACCAGCTACGCCATCACCAGCGGCGGAGCGCTCTTCCAGCTCGGGGGACACGTCGACATCAACGAGCAGGTCGCGCTCGGGGTGCAGTCCGTGTCCGCCTCGCGGCTCGGGAACGCCGCCGTCGGCTTCCTCTCCCAGGTCGTCACCGGCGAGTCCTTCGACCTCTCCAGCGAGACCGGCCGCGCCCAGGCTTCGCGCATCATCGACGAGGCTTCCCGACAGATTTCCGTCCTCCGCGGCCGCCTCGGCGCGTTCGAAAAGAACGTCATCGACACCAACATCAACCAGCTCGGCATCACCGCCGAGAACCTGACGGCCGCCGAATCGAGCGTCCGTGACGCCGACTTCGCCGCCGAGACCTCGAACCTGACCCGCGACCAGATTCTCGTCAACGCGGGCACAAGCGTCCTGGCCCTCGCGAACCAGACGCCGCAGACCGTGCTGCGCTTGCTCGGTTGATGAGCGGGTGACGCTGATTTCGGGCGGGGGCCATGCGCCCCCGCCCGCCGCCGCGCGCCGCTCGCCCGGATCAGGTCGCTCCGAGCGGTACAAAACACGCGATGCAACGCGGCGCAAAGTCCCCCGGCCCCCCCACCAGGTTCCCACCCACCACCGGCGTCATTCGCTGCGAGTAGCGCGCCGCCCGGCCGCACAGCGTGCACGGCGCCGTGAGCGTTTCCACGACGTCCGCCAGGACCGCGAGGGAGGGCATCGGCTCGAGCGGCCGGCCCCAGACGTCAAAGTCGATCCCCGCCACCAGCACGCAGCGGCCCGCCGCGCGCAGCGCCCAACAACTGGCCGTCAGGGCGGGGCCGAAGAACTGCGCCTCGTCGACGACCACAAGTCGTGCGTCGCCGACGAGCGCTGCGAGCTCGCCTGCGGAGCGCACGGCCGAAGCGGGATGGCGGCGGCCGTCGTGCGTCGCCAGCGCGTCGTGAGCGTACCGGTCGTCGTCCCAGTGCTTGAACGCCGCGATCCGCTCCCCGCGCCCGGCCGCGTCGGCCAGGCGCTCAATCAGCCGCGCCGTCTTTCCGGCGAACATGCAGCCGCGCACGACTTCGAGGGATCCCGCGCTCATCCCAGTCGCTGGCGGATCCAGGCGGCCCCGGCCTCGAGCGCTTCGCCGAGCCGGGCCGGGTTTCGGCCGCCCGCCTGCGCCAACGTGGGCGGGCCCCCGCCGCCGCCTTCCACGATGGGCGCCACCGCCTTTACCAGGTCGCCGGCCTTGAGCCCGCGCCGAATCAGGTCGTCCGACATCGCCGCGATCAGTGTCGCCTTCTCGCCGCTGCGTACGCCGAAGAGCACGGCGGCCGACCTGCACGCCTGCCGGGCGATGTCGGCGCCCTGCTTGAGCTGCTCCATGCCCGCGTCGGGCAACTGGCCGACGACGATCGCGGTTTCGCCGACGTGCGTCGCGGCCGACACCAGCTCGTCCACACGGGTCCTGACGGCGTCCAGCGACTCGCCCGCCCGGGCGCGCTCGTGCTGCCTCGCAAGCTGCTGCAACTCGCCGATCAGCTCGCGCAATCGCAACCGCGCCCGCAGCGAGATGTTCGCGGTCGATGCCATGTTCGCGAATTCCGGCAACTGCTCCGCCAGTTCCGCGGGCGCGGCGCTGCGGAGCGACTCGAGCCGCTTCACCAGCCCCGCGCCGACCTCGTCGGCGAGCTGCGCCGCCAGACCGGTCACGGCCACGATCCGCCGCACGCCCTTGGCGACGGCTTCTTCGTTGGCCACGACGAAGCGTTGAATCTGCGACGTGTTGGCCACGTGCGTCCCGCCGCAGAACTCGATCGAGAACTGCCGCCACGCCACGTCGCCGGGATTGGCCAGCAGCGCTTCGACCGGCGCGCCGATCGACACGACGCGGACGCGCTCCGGGTACTTCTCACCGAATACCGCCCGCAGACCGTTGATGCGCAGCGCGTCGGCCTGCGCGGTCTCCGCCGCGTACACCGGCAGGGCGCGGGCGATCTGCTCATTGCACAGCGCCTCGACCCGGGCGATCTCGTCGGCCGTCATGCCCTTGGGATGCGAGAAGTCGAAGCGCGTCTTCTCCGAATCGACCAGCGAGCCTCTCTGCTGGACGTGGTCCCCCAGCGCCGCGCGCAGCGCCCAGTTCATGACGTGGGTCGCGGTGTGGTTCTGCTTGATCTGCTCGCGGTGCGCGTCCACCGTGAGCGTAAGCGCGTCGCCGGCGCGGATCGTGCCGTGCACCAGCGTGCCCAGGTGCAGCACCACGTCGCCGATGCGCAGCGTCTGCTCGACGTCGAAGCGCACGTTCGGGCTGCTCACGCCGCCCGTGTCCCCGACCTGCCCGCCCTGCTCGGCATAGAAGCACGTCCGGTCAAAGGCGATCGCGCCGCTCTCCCCGGTCAGCAGCGCCGCGCCGGGCGGCACCGGCTGCGGGGGGTGGTTGGGGTCGAATCGCAGCAGCCCCGCCACGCGCGCGTCCAGCGTAGCGCACCGGTACTTGGCACCGTCGTCCGTCGCGCCGAACGCCGCCAGCATGTCGGCTGTGATCTGGCCGGCGGCGGCGCCGGCCTTGCCCGCGCCGCGCGAGCGCTCGCGGGCGGCCTCCATCAGCCGTTCGTACTCGCCGATGTCCACCCGCAACCCGCGCTCCGCCGCCATGATCTGCGTCAGGTCGATCGGAAAACCGAACGTGTCGTGCAGCTTGAAGGCATCCTCCCCGCGGATTTCGCCCGAGTGCTGCTGACGCGCCGCCACGGCCGCCTCGTCGAAGAGCGCCAGCCCGCGCTCCAGCGTTCGGCCGAACGACTCCTCCTCATCGCGAAGCACGTCGACGACATGCCGCGGGTTCTCTCGCAGCTCCGGAAACGCCTCACCCATCGACGCGACGACGGCCGGCACCAGCCGATGGAGGAACGGTTCGTGCACGTCCAGGTGCTGCCACCCGTAGCGCACCGCGCGGCGCAAGATGCGCCGCAGCACGTACCCTCGCCCTTCCTTGTCCGGCGCCGCGCCGTCGCTGATGGCGAACGTCAGCGTGCGGATGTGGTCGCCGATGACGCGGTAGGCCACGTCGCGCATGACCGCGGCACTCGGCGGTCCGTCATGCCCGCCGCCCTCAAGCAATCCTGAGTAGCGATGCGCGCCGGTCACCTCGCAGATCGCGTCGAAGATCGGGGCGAAGACGTCGGTGTCGTAGTTGCTCACCTGCCCAAGCCGGCCGGTCTCCACGCCGCGGATGACTGCGCAGACGCGCTCGAAGCCCATGCCGGTATCGACGTGCCGGTCGGGCAGCGGCGTCAGCCGGCCGTCCGGACCGCGGTTGAACTGGATGAAGACCAGGTTCCAGATCTCGATCACCCGCGCGTCGCCGGCGTTGACCAGCCGCCCCCCGCTCTTGTCGGGCGTCAGGTCGATGTGGATCTCGCTGCACGGCCCGCACGGCCCGGTATCGCCCATCTCCCAGAAATTGTCCTTCATGTTGCCGGGATGGACGCGCTCCGGCGGCAAGATCGTGAGCCAGAAGTCGCGCGCCTCGCAGTCCGGCTCCAGCTCCCACGCGCGCCGTTCGGCGTTCGCGGTACCCGGTTCCCGCGATGCCTCGATGCCTGATTCCCTTTTTCCCCCGAAGTACGTCGCGTGCAGGCGGTCCGGGTCGATGCCCCAGACCCTCGTAAGCAACTCCCACGCCCACTCGATCGCCTCGCGTTTGAAGTAGTCGCCGAACGACCAGTTGCCGAGCATCTCGAAGAACGTGTGGTGGTACGTGTCGTGCCCGACGTCGTCGAGATCGTTGTGCTTACCGCCGGCGCGAATGCACTTCTGCGAGTTGGCGGCCCTTTTCAGACCCGCCAGGGCGCTGCCGGTCGCCTCCTGGCCGAGGAACAGCGGCTTGAATTGGTTCATGCCGGCGTTGGTGAACAACAGGCTCGGGTCGTCGTGCGGGACGACGGGCGAGCTTGGTACGAACGTGTGCCCGCGTCGGCGGAAAAAGTCGATGAACTCGCGGCGGATGTCGGCGGCGGATCGCACGGGGCCCTCGAAAAGGGGGCATGATACCGGCGGGAAGGGCGCAGAATCGAGCGGGAATCTGCACGGCGCACGAGTTTTGGTACGCCGCTTGCCAACGATTATCATCAGCGCGCCGCCCGAAAGGCGCGCCTTTTAACCAGGAGCCCAAAGATGAGTGCGGACGCCGGAATCCGGTCGGTTATGAAGGAAATGCGCAAGTTCCCGCCCCCAACGGACTTCGCGAAGCAGGCGTGGCTCAAGAGTGAGGACGAGTATTTCGCGCTGCATCGCCGATCCCTCGAGGATCCGGACGGGTTCTGGCTCGACGCCGCCCTGAAGCACCACCACTGGTTCCAGCGACCGTCGCGCGGCCTCGAATGGGAACGCCCGTACCTGAAGTGCTTCGCCGACGGGCGTACGAACATGAGCTACAACTGCCTCGACCTCCAGATCGAGCGCGGCCGGGGCGACCACACGGCGATCCTGTGGGAAGGCGAACCCGGCGAGGTCCGCAAGCTCTCGTACCGCCAGTTGCATGACGACGTGTGCCGCTTCGCCAACGTGCTCAAGCGCATGGGCGTGAAGAAGGGGGACCGGGTCACCATCTACATGCCGATGATCCCGGAACTCCCGGTGGCGATGCTGGCGTGCGCCCGGATCGGCGCGCCGCACTCGATCATCTTCGGCGGGTTCACGTCGCAGGCCATCGCCGACCGCCTCCAGGACGCCGACTCGCACGTGATCGTCACCGCCGACGGAGGCTATCGCCGCGGGAGCATCGTCCCCTTGAAGAGCATCGTCGACGAGGCCTGCGACAAGACCGGCCTGGTCAACACGGTCATCGTCTTCAATCGCCTGGGCGCCGACGCCGCCGCGTTGTCCGCGGCGAAAGTCACCCTCAAGCCGGGGCGCGACCACTGGTGGCACGACCTGATGGCGTCGGTGCCGGGCGACTGTCCGGCCGAGCCGCTCGACGCCGAGCACATGCTCTATCTGCTCTACACGTCGGGCTCGACCGGCAAGCCGAAGGGGATTCTGCACACCACCGGGGGCTACATGGTCTATACCGCCCTGTCGGCCCGCTACATCTTCGATCTGAAGCCCGACGACGTGTTCTGGTGCTCGGCGGACATCGGGTGGGTCACCGGACACAGCTACGTCGTCTACGGGATCCTCCAGAACGGCGTGACGACGGTCATGTACGAAGGGGCGCCGAACCACCCCGACTGGGACCGGTTCTGGGCGATCATCGAACGCCACCGCGTCACCAAGTTCTACACCGCCCCCACCGCGATCCGCGCCTTCATGCGCCAGGGCCGACAGCACCCGGACAAGCACGACCTCTCCTCGCTGCGCCTCCTCGGGACGGTGGGCGAGCCGATCAACCCCGAGGCGTGGATGTGGTATCACGAGACCATCGGTAAGGAGCGCTGCCCGATCGTCGACACCTGGTGGCAGACCGAAACCGGCGGGGCGCTCATCACACCGCTCCCGGGCGCGATCGCCACCAAGCCCGGGTCGGCCACTCGACCCTTCTTCGGCATCGACCCGGCCATCATGACCAAGGAAGGCAGGACGCTCGGACCCAACGAGGGCGGGTTCCTCGTGCTGCGGAAGCCTTGGCCGGGCATGCTGCGCGGCATCTACGGCGATCCGGACCGCTACGCCCGCCAGTACTGGGGCGAAATCCCGGGCGTCTACTTCACCGGCGACAGCGCCCGCTGCGACGAGGACGGCTATTTCTGGATCATGGGCCGTGTCGACGACGTGATCAAGGTCGCCGGCCACCGCCTCGGCACCGCCGAGATCGAGTCCGCCCTTGTGTCTCACGCCAAGGTCGCCGAGGCCGCCGTGGTCGGGTTCCCGGACGAGATCAGCGGCGAAGCCATCGCCGCCTTCGTCGCGCTGCGCAGCGGAAACAAGCCGTCCGACGAGCTCAAGAACGAGCTTAAGAAGCACGTCGCGGCACAGATCGGCGCCATCGCACGGCCCAAGGAGTTGCGCTTCACCGATGCGCTGCCCAAGACGCGCTCCGGTAAGATCATGCGGCGTTTGCTCAAGGAGCTCGCGACGAAGGGTCGCGTCGAGGGCGACACCACGACGCTCGAGGACTTCAGCGTCATCGCGAAGCTGCGCGACGAAGAGTAGACCACGACGCCGCGCATGGCAGCCCGCGGCGCACAGGAGACGCACGCTTGACCAAGCCGGACAAAATGTCGGACCGCTACCAGAAGCAGCAGGAGCGCAAGAAGCTGAGCGACGCCGTGGTGTCGCCCGACGACCCCCCGCTGCCCGACACGCCGGTCGAACAGGCGCAGCGCGCCCGCAAGGCCGGCCGCAACGATCCGTGCCCGTGCGGGTCGGGCAGGAAATACAAGCAGTGCTGCGGGAAGTCCGCGTGACTGCGCGCGACGACCGGCTGCCCGGCATCCTGCTGCCGGAAGGTGGTCCGTGCGCCGCGGACGGCGGCGCGCCACCGGCGCCGTGGTACGCCGGCGGGCTGCGCTTCACCTGCACGCAGTGCGGCAACTGCTGCGGGGGCGCCCCCGGCTACGTGTGGGTCAGCGCCGCCGAGATCGCAGCCCTGGCAGGCGCGACTGGGATGGCGGCGGAGGCGTTCGAGCGCCTCCACGTTCGCCCGGTCGGACGCCGGCGAAGCCTCAAGGAGCGGCCCAACGGGGACTGCGAATTCCTGCGGCGCACCCCCGCCGGCAAGGCGTTCTGCTCGGTCTACGACGCCCGACCGCGGCAGTGCCGCACCTGGCCCTTCTGGGCCGACAACCTCGAAACGCCCGAGGCATGGAACGACGCGTCGGCCGGTTGCCCGGGAATCAACTCCGGCCAGCACCATCCCCTGCCGGTGATCCAGTCGGCGCTGCGCGGACGACCGTGACCGCCGGGCGCGCGTCAGTCGCGCACCAGCCGCATGACGGCGTCGAACAGCCTGCCGTTGGTCGCCACCGCGCTTGACGCCGTGTGCGTCGTCACGCCGTTCCAGTCCGTGAGCGTTCCGCCCGCCTCCAGCACCACCGGCAGCAGCGCCGCGGTGTCCCAGATCGACATGATTGGATCGAGCGCGATCTCCGCCCGGCCGGTCGCGACCAGCGCGTACGCATACGCGTCGGACCAGGCGCGGTCCACGTAGCACGCGTCGCGCAGCCGCTCGAATGCCGCGCCGCGGCCGTGCTTTGCCATCTGCTTTGTGCCGCTGCCCACCAGCCGCGCCTGGGACAGGTCGGCGACGTCCGAGACGCGCGCCCGCCGCCCGTTCCACCAGCAGCCCAGCCCGCGCGCGGCGTACACGGTCTCTCCCAGCGCCGGCAAGTGGATCACGCCCGCCAGCATTTCCCCGCGCCACTCGAAACCCACCAGCACGCTGTAGAGCGGGACGCCGCTGATGAACGAGATCGTGCCGTCGATGGGGTCGAGAATCCAGCGCGCCGGTTGGCGGCCGTGTTTCTCGCCGTACTCTTCGCCGAGGATGCCGTGCTCCGGATAGGCCCGCTCGATCCGCGCCCGCAGGCGCTCCTCCGCCCCGCGGTCCGCCGCCGTCACCGGCGTGCGATCGGCCTTCATCTCGTGCGGTGTGCCGGCGTTGAAGTACCCCAGCGTGTACGTACCGGCCAGCTGCGCGGATTCGACCGCCAGCGCCAGCACGTCGTCCAGTCGGGGCGGCTCCATGGGTGGATTGTGCGGCGGATCACGTCACGACGCGAGTCCCGCCGGCCGCGCACATCCGGCCGCCCCGCGCAGCTTCCGCGTGCCGCAGTCGCCGCCGTACGCTTCATCATCGCCTGATTTTCACGCGTCGAGCCGCGCCGCATCCCCGCCGAAATGCCGCCAACGCGGTTTTGTGCGCCGGCCGCCAGTCCGCCACCGGCGTCGTGCTGGCTGGCACGCACCTTGCTGTCAACCCGCCGGCCCAGCCCACCGCGTGCGACCGATGGAGCGGCCCGTTCACGCGGATTCACCGGCGCTGCGCCCTGGAGGTACGCGATGCGGCCTGCGAAGTCACACGCCGCGGGACGAGTTGGCGCGATGTGCCTGGCGTTGGGTCTTGCCGTTGTTGCCGGGTGCAAGGACCGGTACGACGAGTTTCGCGAGGCTGTTTCGCCCAGCCTCCAGGCCGGGATGAGCGACATCCTGCTGGGTCTGACGGAGGGTCTGTTCGCCGTCGTTGATCCGGACGAGGACCAGGGCGCGCCGATCGAAAACAGCCCGACCATCGACACACCCGACAGCACCAGCACGCCCTAGCCGATCGCGGCCAGCGAACGCCACGCGTGCAGCGCGCGGACTCGAGCCGCGTCGTGATCGACAATGGGCCGCGGGTACGTCTCGCCCAGGCGCACGCCCGCGGCGCCCAGTACCTGGGCCGGGGCAAGCCACGGCGCGTGGATCCAGTTGCCCGGCAGCCCGGCAAGCTCCGGCACCCATCGCCGCACGTACTCGCCGCGCGGGTCGAACCGCCGCCCCTGAAGCACGGGGTTGAACACACGGAAGAACGGCGGCGCACCCGCGCCGCACCCGGTCACCCACTGCCAGCCCAGCGTGTTGTTCGCGAGGTCGGCGTCGACCAGGGTGTCCCAGAACCACTCCGCGCCGCGCAGCCAATGGATAAGCAGGTCCTTCACCAGAAAGGACGCCGCGACCATACGCACCCGATTGTGCATCCATCCCGTGCGCCACAACTCGCGCATGCCCGCGTCCACGATCGGATAGCCCGTGCGCCCACGCTGCCACGCGCGCAACCCGGCCGCGTCCTCGCGCCAGGGAAACGCCTCCCACTCCTCCCGCAGCGGCCTGATCGGCATGCGCGGGAAGTGGTAGAGGAGGTGATGCGCAAACTCGCGCCAGCCGAGCTGCCGCAAGTATGCGGCCGTGCCATACGTACGCGTGCGGAGCGGGCGGCCCGGATCTTCGCGATGCCGCTTGGCTTTTCCGGCCCGGGCCTGCAACGCCCGGGTGAGGGCGTGCCGGATTCGCCGCGGGCTGACCTCCCCGAAGTGCAGGTGTGCCGAGAGGCGCGACGTGCCGGCAAGGTCCGGTCGGTCGCGGTCGAATTCGTAGTCCGGCACGGACTCGCCCCGCGCGAAGCGCGCGAGCGCGACTTGCGCACCCGATTCTCCCGGGCGCCACGCCTCGCGCAACCCGCCCGCCCAATCGACGTCCGGACGCAGCCGCAGCTCACGCAGCGAAAGGGACGCAGGCCACCGTGCCGGAGCGCGCACGGATCGGGGTGCGGGCCGCGGCGACTCCGGCGGCTCTTGGCTGACGCAGCGCCAGAACGGGGTGAACACCTGGAACGGCTGGCCCGAGCGGGTGAGCGTCGTCGCCGGCTCGTGCAGCAGCGCGCCGCGAAAACTCTCCGCATCGAGTCCTGCCGCGCGCAGCTCGGCGGTGATTCCTGCTTCCTGCGCCTGTTCCGACGCCTCGTACACCCGGTTCCAGTAGACCGCGGTCGCGCCCGTTTCTCGGGCCAGCGCCCGCAGCGCCTCGCCCGGCGGGCCAGCGCGAAGCACCAGCCGCAAGCCGACGGTCCGAAGCCGCCCGTCTAGGTCCGCTAGTGAGTGGTGCAGCCACCAGCACGACGCCGCTCCCGCCTTCCACGGCTGTCGTCCCGGATCTCCCGCCACAAAGACCGGAATCACCGGCCCGCCGCGCTCCGCCGCCGCGCGCAGCGCTGCGTTGTCGTCCATCCGCAGATCGCGGCGAAACCAGAGTATGGTGCCGGCCGCACTCATTGGAAGCGCCCGCCCGCGGTCGGCCGACTCGGCGACGCACATTTCAGCGTCATCATCGTCCGAGCAGCGCCCGCAGCGCCCCCTCGAGTCTCGGTTCGCGGAACACGTACCCGGTGCGCAGCAGCACCCGCGGTTCGACCCGCGCACTGCTCAGAAGCAGCGCGTCGGACATCTCGCCCAGCGCCAGCCGCAGCGCCGGCGCCGGCGCCGGAAGGAGCGTCGGTCGCTTCAGTACACGCCCGAGCGTGCGCGTGAACTCGCGATTCGTGACCGCCTCCGGTGCGACCACGTTCACCGCGCCGCGCACGGCCGGGTCCACCAGCGCATGATGAACCGCTCCGATCGCGTCCTCGATCGACACCCAGCTCATGAACTGACGCCCGCTGCCCAGGCGCCCGCCCATGCCGAGCCTGAACGGAAGCAGCATCCTGCGCAGCGCACCGCCACGCGGGCTCAGAATCACCCCGAAGCGAAGCCACACCACACGCACGCCGCGCTCCACGGCCACGCGGGCGGCCTGCTCCCACTCCCGGCACACGTCCGCCAGAAACCCGGCGCCAACCTGGCTGTCTTCGTGGAGAACCTCGTCCCGACGGTCACCGTAACAGCCGACCGCCGACGCGCACACGAAAACCGCCGGCGGCGTTTCCATGCCCGCCACCGCCTCGGCCAGCGCGCGTGTGCCCCTCACGCGGCTTTCACGAATTCGCTCCTTCTGCGCCTTGCTCCAGCGCCGGCCCGCGATGTTCTCACCGGCCAGATGCACGACGGCGTCGGTACCGCGCAGCCGCGATTCGTCCACCTTGCCGGTCAATGGGTCGTACGGCACAGCGTCCCCCTGGTCACTGGACGTGCGGACCAATCGCGTCACGCGATGCCCGCCGGTCGTCAGCAGCGGAAGCAGCGCCGAACCAACCAGTCCGCTCGCGCCGCTCACGAGCACGTTCAAGGGTACGACTCCGCGCTCCCGCGCGGCCGCGTGCAGCGCGAGGTCCTGGGCGGTAATGCGATGTCGGTAGCTGAACACCCGCCGAAGCCTGTCGCAGAGGACCCGCTCGCCAAGCCACCGCCCGATCACCCCTCCCGGCAGCGTAAAGTCAAGCTCGTCCCGTAGTACGCAACCGTCTCCGTCGGGCTCCATTCGGTGCAGATGCTCCCACCGGGCGAATGGGCCGCGAACCTGCACGTCCCGGAACTGCCGGCCCGCCACGAAGTCCGAGTGCACGAGGACCCAGCGCAACGTGGCCGGCCCGACGCGTGTCCGAAGCACGACGCGCGCGCCCGCCTCGATCCCGCCCACGCGCTCCATCACGTCGAACCGCTCCCACGGTGGGCTGAGCCGTTCGAGCGCGCCCGGTCGGGCGTGCCACTCGAACACGCTCGGCGCACTCGCGGCCATGCGCGATTCGAAAACCAGCTTGGCCAAACCACGCTCCCGGGTACGCTCAGGCAGATTGTCGCCGGATCCCGTCCGCGGTCAACCAAAAAAACACTCAAAACATTCTATTCGGTCGGCATTAGTCCTATAACCATCGAATGCGGTCCGATCTTGCGGCAGAGAGGTCATCCGCGTAGAACTCGCTTCGTGAGCAGCACGGCGGGTCGTCGCGATTGGATCAAACACCACGCGCGCGGCGAGTTCGAGAATTGGGCGGGCAGCTACGACCGCTCCTGGCTCAACGAGCTGGTCTTCTTTCCGTCGGTCCGCGCGTGCCAGGAGGAGATCGAGCGGTGGCGTACCGTCCGCGGCTCGTCCGCGTTCGACGCGCTGGACGTCGGCTGCGGCACGGGGAACCTGGTCCTGACGCTGGCGCGACACCCGGCCGCGCGGCGGCTGGTCGGGCTGGACTTCTCACGCAGCATGGCCGGCGCACTCGCCGGCAAGATCGCTGCGATGCACCCGCCCCCGCCGAACGCCGCCCGGCTCTGGTCCGTGGTCGCCGACTCGGAGCGTCTGCCCTTTGGGGACGAGTCGTTTGACGTCGTCACCTGCTGCAACTCGTTTCACCACTACCCGCACCAGGCCGCCGTTATCGTCGAGTTCCGCCGCGTGCTGCGTCCGGGCGGCATCGCGGTGCTCATCGACGGGTTTCGCGACAACGTCGTCGGCTGGGTCGTGTTTGACGTGCTGGTCGCCGGCATCGAGCGGCACGTGCATCATGCACCCTGGTCCCAGGTGCGCTCGATGCTGTCGGCCGCGGGATTCGCTGCGATCCAGCAGCGCAAGCTCAACGTGCTCGCGCCGCTGCTGGTGACGGTCGCGACCCGGTGAAGCGGTGCAACCGCGCGGCGCCGGAGGCACGCTCGGTCGCGGTTTCGCTCACACCGCCGTCAGCTCGAGATCGAGGGACTTCTCCGCTCGCCGCGCGCTGCCAAACGCGCTGACAAGCGCGTCCAGTGCGTCCTGGAATTGCAGGGCGGCCCATTCGCGGTTCACGTCGGCGCAGGCCACGCGGGTCTCGTAGGAACCGGGCTGGGCCCCGGGAACGAAGTACTCGCAAGTCGCCAGCAGGTCGTCGATGCCCTCGTGGCGGAACGTCACGAGGACGTACGCGTTTTCAGCCAGCTCGAACTTGAACGAACGGCGGTCGGACTGGCGCAGAGGCGCGACGCCGCGGAATCCGTGCTTGGAGACGAACGCCGAGATCTCCTCGAAGGCGGGCTCGACGGACTCCAAGATGGTGCCCTCGAAGTTCTTGACCCAGTCTCCGCGAAGCTCTTCGAGCCGCTTGAGAAAGCCGTTCTGCCAGCGCGAGTTCATATCGGACATACCGTCGTCTCCTGCCATCTCCCGACTCCGTCCGGCGGCGCCGACACCGGCGCACGCCCGCCCCGTCCGGGCAGGGTGTTCCACCCTCTCGCAAGCATACGAATCGCGCGCCCGGGGCGGCAAACGCCCGCTCGGCGCGTGATCGGACCTGGCAGCGCGGTGGCCCCTGCGGCGCGGCGCGTTTACCATGAACGCCGCCTGCGGCCGCACGAGCCCCTTGCACCCTGCGACCCGATCGCCCGGGCGGCTGGCCGCGCGCGACGGAGCTGCGCCGCCATGAACGACCTCCGGCCGCGATTCTCACGCGTCGTGCTTAAGATCAGCGGCGAGGGTTTCTGTCCGCCGCAGGGATTCGGCATTCACCGCGAACCGCTGGACCGCGTCGCGTCGGAGATTCGCGACGTCGCGGTGCTGGGCGTGCAGGTCGCGGTGGTGGTTGGCGGGGGGAACTTCCTTCGCGGCGCGTCGTTCGCGGCCGAGCTGGGCATCGAGCTGGCCACGGCGGACTATATGGGCATGCTTGCAACCATCCTGAACGCGCTCGCGCTCCAGGAGGCGCTGGAGCGGCTTGAGATGCCCACGCGCGTGCAGAGCGCCTTCCAGGTCTCGCGAGTCTGCGAGCCCTTCATCCGGCGCCGCTGCATTCGGCACCTGGAGAAGAAACGCGTGGTGATTCTGGCGGCTGGGACCGGCAACCCGCACGTCACCACCGACTCCTGCGCCGCGCTGCGGGCCGCGGAGATCAAGGCCGACGCGCTGCTCAAGGCCACCAAGGTCGACGGCGTATACGACGCCGACCCGGCCACGAGCCGCGACGCGAAGCTCTTCGAGCGCATCACGTACAACCAGGTGATCGACCGCCGCCTCAGGGTCATGGACGTCAGCGCGATCGACGTCTGCCAGCAGCACCACGTCCCGATCGTGGTCTTCAACTTGTTCCGGCCCGGCATGATGCGGCGCATCGTGCTGGGTGAGCGCATCGGAACCCACGTCTCCCATGAGTGACGCCCGCGGACCCGCCGTGCGTTCGCCGCCCGTCCCGGCCGGGCCGACGGAAGGTTCACCCGTCACCGACCCGCCGCCGGCGGCTCGCGTCCCCGCGGGGCGGCAGCTCTGGCTCTGGCTGAGCGGGCTGGTCGGAAGCCGCTACGACGGGTTGCATCACTTTCACGTGGTCGCGCCGGGTGTTCTGATGCGCAGCGGCCAGCCGCGGGTGCGCGAGCTGGCCGAGATCCAGCGCCGTCACGGTCTACGCACGATCGTGTGCGCCCGCGGCGGGACGCGGCACCCGCTGCGGGGGCGCTGGTTTCGGTTGGAGCGGCGCTTCTGCCAACGGAGCGGGGTGGAGCTGGTGCACATGCCCTTCTCCGACCGGGCCGCGCCCCCGGCGGAAGTATTCGACCGTTTCGTGGAGATCCTCCGCGATCCGGCGCGCGTGCCGGTGCTGGTGCACTGCGAGCAGGGATTTCACCGCACGGGCGTGCTGTGCGCGGCGTACCGCGTCGCGGTCGAAGGGTGGACGCTGACGGCGGCGGTCCGGGAGATGGGGTTGCGGGGCTTTGAGGTGCACCGAGCGCGGCGGCACGAACTGCTGGATGCCCTCTCGGCGTGGGCGTCGCGGCGCGGGCAAGCGCCGCCTGCGACGGTCGATCCAGGCGTTCGCTGAATACGTGACCAGCGGTCGCCCGGGGCTGGTTTCAGGCTCAAGAGGCCGTTGACCACCGGCGGAGTGCTTCAAGGAGAACAGCAATGCAGAAGCGCGCACTCGGAAAGAGCGGGCTGGAAGTGTCGGCCCTTGGCTTTGGCTGCATGGGCCTCAGCTTCGGCTACGGCCCGGCCGTAGAGAGAAAGCAGGGCATCGCGCTCATCCGCGCGGCCGTCGAGCGCGGCGTGACGTTCTTTGACACGGCCGAGGCATACGGCCCCGGCGTCAACGAAGAACTCGTCGGCGAGGCACTCGCGCCCGTCCGCGACCGTGTGGTGATCGCCACCAAGTTCGGCTTCAAGGGCGGCAACACGGCCCAGGGCATGGACAGCCGACCGGAGAACATCCGCGCCGTCGCCGATGCGGCGCTCAAGCGCCTGCGGACGGACCGCATCGATCTCTACTACCAGCACCGCGTGGACCCCGGCGTGCCCATTGAGGATGTCGCGGGCACGGTGAAAGAACTGATTCGCGCGGGAAAGGTCAGGCACTTCGGCCTCTCGGAGGCGGGCGCCGCGACAATCCGGCGCGCCCACGCGGTGCAACCGGTGACGGCGCTCCAAAGCGAGTACTCGCTCTGGTGGCGCGAGCCGGAGAAGGAGATTCTGCCGACACTCGAGGAGCTGGGCATCGGGTTCGTGCCCTTCAGTCCGCTGGGCAGGGGATTCCTCACCGGCGCAATCAACGAGAACACAAAGTTCGACAAGAGCGATTTCCGCAACGTCGTGCCGCGCTTCAACGAGGAGAATCGCAAGGCCAACCAGGCGCTGGTCGAGCGACTGACGCGGATTGCGGCGGCGAAGAAGGCCACGCCCGCGCAGGTCGCGCTCGCATGGCTCCTGGCGCAGAGGCCGTGGATTGTCCCGATCCCCGGCACCACCAAGCTGCACCGCCTGGAAGAGAACCTTGGGGCGGCGATGGTCGAACTCACGACCGAGGACCTCCGCATCATCGAGTCGGCGCTGTCCGGGGTTCTGGTCCAGGGCGACCGCTACCCGCCCCACCTTCAGCAGCGCGTCGGTCGCTGATCCGTCGCAGGATCTATTACCAAGCCGGAGCAGGCTGGGCCGATCGTTCTCATGCAATGACGAACGTCGGGTCCATTTGGCTCGCCTGCCTTCACTCCGCCCGGCCGCCACTTCTGTGCAATTTGCGGGCGCATCATCTCGCATCCGCGCCCCTTGCCTCAAAGTCGCGACGCGTCCGTTCGGAGACGAAGTAATACGTGCGGCCTTCCCGCTCAAGCTGGGCGCCGGCCGCGAGCTTCGGGAATGTCGTGCCCGATACCGGGTCCGTGACCATCTGGTCCCGCATGTAGTAGGGGCTCTCGTGCAGCGCCGTATAGGTCTGGACGAACGACATGATGCGCTCATCGGCCCAGCGAAGGGCCGCCTCGTAGTCGACCGCGTTGAGAGGCATTTCGAGCGTCGAGTGCGAGTCGAACTGCATCAGGATCGGGACGATCTCCAGGTCATAGTTCAAGATCAGCTTGCGAATGTCGTGGTCCGTCGTGCCCTGAAAGCGCAGGCGAATCCGCGCTACCTCGGAATGGAACTCCAGCAGGATCTCACGCGTGGACTGGGAGGGCTTCGGCGTCGTTGTTACCTTATCTCGGAATTTCTCGATCAGCAGGTCCAGGCGCGGCTGGAAGATGTCGCGCAGGGTGTCGAACTCCATGCCGAGCTTCGCGAGCCGCTGCTTCCACTCCTCGTACTTGCGCGTTTCCAGCTCCTGAAACTGCTTGCGTTTCGCCGCCATCGACGCGAACGCCGCGTCAATTCGTGCAGCCAGTTTCTGTGTGCTTTCCATGGTTAGACTCCAATCGCCATGCCATCATTGAACTGCGACCTGCAACGGAGCGGGTTCATCGGCCCGCTGCGAACTGCGAACCAGCCCGCGAATGACGTAATAGAAGATCGGCGTGAGGTAGATGCCGAAGAGGGTGACGCCGATCATGCCGGCGAAGACGGCCATGCCCAGCGTCTGCCGCATCTCGGCGCCGGCGCCGTGCGCGATCACCAGCGGGAACACGCCCAGGATGAACGCGAAGCTGGTCATGAGGATCGGGCGCAGCCGCACGCGGGCAGCCTCGACGGATGCGTCGAAACGGCTGGCACCCTGCACCTGGCGGTCGCGGGCGAACTCGACGATCAGAATGGCGTTCTTGGCCGCCAGGCCCACGAGCACCACAAAGCCGACCTGCACGAAGATGTTGACGTCCATGCCCGCGAGGAACAGACCCGCCAGCGCGCTGAGCAGGCACATGGGCACCACGAGGATCACTGCCCACGGCAGCGACCACCCCTCGTACAGGCCGGCCAACACGAAGTACACCAGCAGCACGCCCAGCGCAAATGCGCTGAACGGGTTCTTCTGCAGGTCGCGGAACTGCTCGAGCTTACCGGCCTCCTTCTGGAGATAGCTCACTTCGGTCCACTCGGTGGCCATGTTGCGCGGCAGGTCGCGGCTGAGCCGCTCCATCGTCGCCAGCGCGTCGCCCATGCTGGTCCCGGGCAGCGGCGTTCCGGTGACCGCCGCGGCCGGGAACATGTTGTACCGCGTGACCTGGACCGGCCCGGTGGAATCGCGCACCTCAGCCAGGGCGCCCAGCGGCACCATCTCGCCACCGGCGTTGCGAACCTTGAGCTGCCGGATGGCTTCCGCGTCGGTGCGGAACGGCGCATCGGCCTGCACGTTGACCTGCCAGGTGCGGCCGAAGCGGTTGAAGTCGTTGACGTAGTAGCTGCCCAGGTAGGCCTGAAGGGCGTCGAACACGTCGGTGAGCGGCACGCCCATCGACTTGACCTTTTCGCGGTCGATGTCCACGTAGAGCTGGGGCGTGCGGGCGCGGAAGCTGTTGAACAGCCCGACCAGGCCGGGCTGCTGGTTGCCCTTGGCGGCCAGTTCGTCTGCGCGGGTCTGTAGCTCGTCGAAGTCCACGTCGCCGATGCCTTCCAACATCAGCTTGAAGCCGGCGGACTTCGCCAGGCCCGAGATCGGCGGTGCACCGAAGACCAGCGCCTGGGCCTCCGGCACCTCGCGCGCCAGGCGCTCGCGGATTCGGGCGGCGACGGCCTCGGCGCCGAGCGCGTGGTCGCGGCGCTCGTCGAACGGATTGAGGATCACGAACACGTTGCTGTAGTTGGAGCTGTTGGCGTTCAGGACGTACGACATCCCCGGCAGCGCCAGCGTGTGCGCGACGCCCGG
>CAYNYG010000035.1:0-39040 GCA_964401365.1 uncultured Planctomycetales bacterium
GCACCACCCACAAGACCCTGCGCGGTCCGCGCGGCGGAATCATCCTGTGCCGGTCCGCCGACGCACCCGCCATCGACCGCTGGGTCTTTCCCGGTACCCAGGGCGGACCCCAGATGCACTCCATCGCCGCCAAGGCCGTCGCCTTCGGCGAGGCCCTGCGGCCCGCCTTCAAGGCCTACCAGCAGCAGATCCTGGCCAACGCCCAAGCCCTGGCCGACGCGCTCCAGTCGCGCGGCTACCGGCTCGTCTCGGGCGGCACCGACAACCACCTCATGCTGGTCGACCTGCGCCCGGCACACCCCGACCTCACCGGCAAGGCCGCCGAGGCGATGCTCGAACAGGCCGGCATCATCGTCAACAAGAACATGATCCCCTTCGACGAACGCAAGCCGATGCAGACCAGCGGGCTGCGGATCGGCACCCCCGCCGTCACCTCCCGCGGGCTCCGCGAGCCGCAGATGACCGTCGTGGCCGATCTGATTCACACCGTGCTGAAGGCCGGCGGTGACCCGGGCGCCACCGACCGTGTCGCCGCGCAGGTGCGCGACCTGTGTGCACAGTTCCCCATTCCGGATTGACGACGGGATTTCCGCAGGTCACCGAATGCCGAATGGGTGGCATGGCCGCCGCATGCGACAGCCATACCACCCTCGTGCCCATTCCGCCCCGGCCCGACGCCCGCTACACGCCGATCTGCTCTCCGTTGACCAGGTTGAGCACCCGCCCGGGACTGGGCAGGTCCGGGGAGATGATCCGATCCAGGTCGAACTCGCCGATCGCCGACCTGTCCCGCAGCAACTGTCCGTTGTCGCGCCAGAAGTCCGGCTCGACCGGGAATCCGTCCCGTTCCACCATGGCATAGAACACGTCGCGGCACTCGTAGGCTCGCCCGCCGCGCTGTGCCGTGCTGGCGATGGTCAGTTTGAACTGGAAGACCGACCCTATGAACTTGGTGTCGAACAGCTCGCGGACGTCGATCGTCCCGCCGGCGGCCTGAACCGTGCCGGTGATGCTGGTGCCGGAGAAGAGCTCGGCTGCGTCCGGGTCGAACCGGCTGGCGTCGCCGTGGACGATGGCCACCGCGGCCGGACCGCGCGACAACACCACAGTGCCGTCGATCTGGCGTTCGAACTGCCCGTTTCCCGCGACGCTGGCGATGGTCAGCTCGCAATCGCCCTCGACCGTGACGTGGAAGCGCAGGTCGGAGTGCGACTGCTCGAACTCGAAGGTGCCCGCGAAGTCACCCTCGAAGGCGGCGACGCGGTATTCGACCCGCGACGATTCGCCGGCGAGCACCAGGCGATCGGTCGGGTCCGGGGAATACGCGGTGGCGTTGCCCTGCGCGTCCAGCGTGAGCGTGCCGGTCGTGGTGAGCGCGCCCTGGTTTGCGCCGCTGGCGATGAAGACCGCCTGCGTCACGAGCGGCACGTGCGTGGTGGCCAGGCTCATGGCCCGCCGCCCGCCGACCACCATGGCCTCGATGAACGCCAACTCGTCGCCCTGAAGGTCGGGCGCGCCGCCGGTGGGATCGTCCTGGCCGGTCGGCCCGTTCTGCCCGCCGTCCGGGCCGGGGTCGCCACCGCCGTTGCCGGGGTCATTCCCTGGGTCACCGTCGCCGGCGTCGCCGCCGTCATGGTTCGGGTCATTCTGGCCGCCCCCGGCGTCGTCCGTGTCGCGCGGGCTGTCGCCCCCGGTGTTCGTTCGGTCGGGTCGACGAGCGTCGTCCGGGCGCGGGGGCGCGTCCGGGGTCGGTGCGCCCGGCCCGCCGGCGTCATCGGCCGGGGCGGTGTCGGTAGCGTCGGTGCTGTCGCCCGTGCGCGTTTTGCTCGGCTCGCCGGAGGTGCGACCGCCGCTTCCGCCGCTGTCCGACGTTTCGCGCGACGGCGGATTGGCCGGGTCGAGCGTGCCATCCTCGACGTCGGTCGGGCAGCCGCCCATCGCGAGCGCCAGGATCAGACTCAGCCCGAACTGCCCCGCCCAGGTCGATTTTGCATGCAGAAGCATCGCCGTCTCTCCTTCGCCGCGGCCGCGCAGTCGTGCGCGCGCCTCGATCGGCTGGGATCAACAGCGGACTTCGCGCCCCCATCTCACGCCACCCGGGGTAAGAAAACGCAGCCCCGCGGCCACCGTTTCCCGTGGATGTCACAATCCGGGACTGCCCTTCGCAAGCATCCAGCACGCACGCGACCCTAATGTTCACGTCGCGCACGCGCCGCCGCCCGGTTCGACTCGTAGGCCACCTCGGCCTCGGGCGGGCGGATGTAGATCGGCGTGATGTCGTCCTCCCGGCAGTCGCACCCCGCCGCCAGCCGCCGCTCGCCCAGCACCAGCACGCCCGCGACGTCCGGCACGTGTCGTTCGCTCGACACAATTTGCATCCCGCTCGCCTCGCACGCCGCCCGGTGAACCGCCACGCCCGGACCGGCAATGACGAACGGCCGCGGGACCGACGCCAGCCAGGCCACCGGCTCCACTAACGCGGCCGCTTCCAGCGCCCGCGTCGCGCCGTTCGCGTCACGCTCATACAACGCCGCGTAAACCTGGCCCTTCTTGGCGTCGATCAGCGCCGCGACCCGACCCGCGGAATCGGTCGCGCCGTACGCGATCACCTCCAGCGTCGGGACCGCGACCACGCGGCAGCCGGTCGCCCAGCGCAGCATCCGCGCCGCAGTCGCCGCCAGCCGCAGCCCGGAGAAGCTCCCCGGCCCACACGAAAAACAGACGGCGTCGAGATCGCGCATCGCGCAGCCCGCTTCGCCGCACAGGCGCTGGATCAGCGGCACGAGCAGCGCCGTCGTGGGTTGCTCGGCCGTCAGCCCGCCCCGCGCCGCCGGCGCGCCGTCCACCCCGACCAGGGCCGACGCCGCCCGGCCCGATGTCTCCAGCGCCAGCACCCGCCGCGGTTTCGCGGCCGGCGCGCCCGTCGCGGTCCGTTCGCTCAATCGCACGGCGTTCAGGGCGCCGCCAGGCGCAGGTAGTCGAGGCCGAACATGTGCTCCTTGGCCGCCTGCGGGTTGGCGCCGGCGATCGTCACTTCGAGCCGATTCGCGCCCGCCTTCAGCTCATGCACACCAAGGTCGATCTCGGGCGTCAGCTTGATCCCCTTGTGGAACAGGTCGAGCTCCGCGCCCGCCGGTGCGCCGTTGATCGTCAGCCGATGAATGCCATAATCGACCGCAGTCAGGAAGCGGCCGAACACGCGCTGCCTTCCCGCGGAGGGCGCATCGAACTCCAGCGCGAGCTTGTCGCCCGGCTTGCAGCCCGCGTGCCACCACAGGTGCCGATCGTTGCTGCACCCGTCGATCGCCTGCGGCTCGGCGGATGCCGTCCGGGCGATGATTCGCATCTCCTCGCCCTCGATCGCGCCGGCGACGCGCGGCGGGGTGTAGGGCGCCATGGGCGGGACACGCAGGTCGCCGGGCTTGAAGCCGCGCGTCAGGTTCTTCGCGCCGGGCCGCGCGTACCAATACGTCGTGCAGGACATGCTCACGTTGAGTTTTTCAACCCAGTGCCACAGCTCCATGTCGAACCGCAGGTGCTTCTCAAAGGGGATGCGGTCCAGGACGTGGAAGCGGTTGACCGACGTGTGGCCGTAGTTGCCCGGCCCGTCGCAGCGCGGCTGGGCGTGATAGGCGTGCGCGTACACCTGCGGCGAGCCCCACGCGTAGCAGAAGTAGTCCTCCGTGCCGGTGCCGAAGTGGCTGGGGAACGCCTCGCCGTCCACGTAGATCTTCTCGTCGCCCTCGCCCCACCAGGTCTTGCTGGCGTTGGCGATCGTGAACGACGCCCCGACGAAGACCCCCTTGCCCTGCGCGGTCATGTAGTTGAAGTCGATCATCGGACGCGTGGGCACGTCGAAGTCGGCCCACCAGCCGGCATGCAGGTGCATGGAGCGCTCGCCCCACGCATACGGCACGTCCTCGGTCAATCCCTCGACCGTCACCGTCCCCTTCCCGTTCCAGGTGAGTTCGAGCACGGCGTCCTTCTCGAACGGCATCACCCAGCGGCACGACATGCGCCCGTCGGCGCCGACGGAAAGCGGCAAGGCGTCGTAGGCGTTGAGCCCCGGCGCGGCTCCGAAGAAGTCGCCCAGCGGAGTGTGGATCGTCGTCTCGCCGTCGAATCGTCCCGTCAGGACCAGCTGGCGCAGCGCGTCGGGTACATTCTCGGCCGTTACGCGGCATTCGAGAAACGTGATCGCCCGCGGACCCTGAGCCGCGGCGATCGGCGCGGTCTGGCCCGCCGCCAGCTCGCGCTTGAACTTCGACCGGGCCGCGTCGGCCGGCGTCGCCCCCCGATCGGCGGGCTTCGCGAGCCGCGCCGCGACCGCCTCCAGCGCCGTCTTCGCCTTGGCCAGCCCGTCCGCCGTGAGCGTCGTGACGTTCGTCCCCGCGGCGTACGTGCGGTAGTTGACGTGGTAGTAGAACCCCGCCTCGTCGCAGGTCACCGTGCAATGCCGGGCGTAGGGCACCGGCAGGTAGCTGTTCCAGCCGGCGGCGCGCTGACAGGCGATCGGGTCCGCCGCGCCGCCAAACTTCCCGCCGACGTATTCCGCCAGCAGGCACTCGACGACCGGCTTGTCGGCGCCGTCCAGGTAAATGCGCAGCGTCCCCTTCGGATTCGCCGACCAGACGCGCACAATGGCGCCCGGCCCATCCATGTCGGCCATGACGTGCTCCTTGCGGCCATGGCGCTCCTCGACCCGGAGGAACTGCCCGGCGTCGGCGTTGGCGAACCATGTCTTGGCGTCGCCGGGCGACGTGGAGGCCCGGTCGTAGCTGGAGAACTGCCGGCAGGTGTAGGCCGGCGCGGGGTAGTCGCCCAGCGCACTCAGGTCGGTCAGCTCGCCGATGAGCCCGTCGAGATCGACGGGCTGGGCGGCGGCGGGGAGCAGCGCAGTCAGCGACGCGAGGGCCGCGGCAAAAGCTCGTGCCGTTGCGCGGTGGGGCATGGCGATCGTCAGCATGGTCGAGCTCCGAGGCGACGGGTGAGGCGTATCCGAGGCGCCGCAGGCGCCTGCAACGGCGCAACCTACAGCGCGGCGGGAACAAAGGAAACGGGGCCGCGGCGCACCGGCGTCGCAGATCCCGGCTCCGTCCGGCGTTTCGACGTGCTTGCGGGAACCGGTCCCGGACGAAAGCGCCTCGTGGATTCGCCTCCGCGCTGCCGGGCCGTCGCGCTCGCGCCGGTCCTGCCGGACGACGTCACCGGTGCTGAGGACCGGTCAGCCCGGAACATCGCACGTACCGTCGAACGCGCCTACGAGCAGCCGTTCACGATTCGTCCGTCGCGCATCTCGACCACGCGCCGGCAGCGGGCGGCGACCGAGGCGTCGTGTGTGACCAGGATGATCGTCATCCCCGTCGCGTTCAGCTCGTCCAGCAGCGCTAGGATGGACTGGCCGGTCGCGCTGTCGAGATTCCCGGTGGGTTCGTCGGCCAGGAGCAGGACCGGGTCGTTGACCAGCGCGCGCGCGATCGCGACGCGCTGCTGCTGGCCGCCGGACAACTCGTTGGGCCGATGGCTGAGCCGATCTTCGAGGCCGACGCGGCGGGCAAGCTGCAACGCGCGTTCGCGGCGCTGGCGGGCCGGGACACCGAGGTAGTACAGCGGCACTTCGAGGTTCTCGACCACGGACTGGGTCATGATGAGGTTGAAGTTCTGGAAGACGAAGCCGATGCGCCGCCCGCGCTCGTCGGAAAGCTCGTCGTCGTCGAGATTGGAGACGTCGCGCCCGTTGAGGAAGTAGGCGCCAGCGGTCGGCCGGTCGAGGCAGCCGATGATGTTCATCATCGTGCTCTTGCCGCTCCCGGACGCGCCGATGATGGCGATATGGTCGCCGCGGCGAAAAGAGACGTTGACGCCGCGCAGAGCGACGACCTCGACGTCGGTGTTGGGCTTGCGGTAGACCTTGACGACGTCGCGGAGGCCGACGATCTCAGGGGCGTTGGAGGGGCTGGTCACGACTGCCTCCACCCCCTTGCCGCATGCGCCGCACCAGGCGATAATAATGAATTCGAGGCGGAAAGCGAACACCGCCCCGAGCGGTGCGAGGTAGCGACGATGAAGCAGGGAATTCACCCCGAGTATCACAGCGTCACGGTGCAGTGCGCGTGCGGCAACAAGTTCGAGACCGGCTCGACCAAGAAGGAGCTGCACGTGGACATCTGCTCCAACTGCCACCCGTTCTACAGTGGCAAGCAGAAGTTCGTCGACGCGGCCGGGCGCGTGGAGCGCTTCCAGAAGAAATTCGCGGGGGGATACTTCAAGAAGCCGGCCGGCGCGAAGTAGCCCGGCGGGCGGGAAGCAGAGCACGGTCCGATCGGCGCGGTCGGACCGTGCCGTCTTTTGGTCCCGATCGTCGTCCGCCACGCCGCCTGTTCCGCTCCGCGCCGGCCGGTGACCCCAGATGAGCGCAGACCTGGCTGAACCAAGCTGGATGCTGAAGGTCGCCGACCTGGCACGCCGCAGCGACGAGCTGGCCGAGCAGATGAGCAGGCCCGAGGTCGCGTCGAACGGGGCGCTGTTCGCACGCCTGGCCCGCGAGCGCGGCGGGCTCGAGAAGACCGCCGAGGTCTACCGTGATTACCGCCGCGCGAGCGCGCAGCTCGCCGAGACGCGCGCAATCGTCGAGGACGGCGCCGCGGACGCCGAACTGCGCGAACTGGCCCAGGCGGAGCTGCCGGACCTGGAAGCGCGGCGCGACGCCCTGGTGCGGGCGCTCCAGGAGCGCCTGGTCACCAGCGACGAAGCCACCATCAACTCCATCATCGTCGAGATTCGCGCGGGAACCGGCGGGGACGAGGCGGCTCTGTTCGCCGGGGAGCTGCTGAACATGTACACCGCGGCGGCCGCACGAAAGGGCTTCCGCACCGAGGTCCTGTCGCTGTCGCCCGGAGACGTCGGCGGCGTCCGCGAGGCGATCCTCAACATCACCGGGGACGAGGTGTACCTCTACTTCCGCTTCGAGGCCGGCGGACACCGCGTGCAGCGCGTCCCGCAAACCGAGTCGCAGGGACGGATTCACACGTCGGCGGCGACGGTGGCCGTGCTCCCCGAGCCGGAGGAAGTGAACGTCGAGATCGACTGGGAACGGGACGTCATCGAGCACGTCAGCCGCGCGGGCGGGCCAGGCGGTCAGAATGTGAACAAGGTGAGCAGCGCTATCAAGCTCGAGCACGTCCCGACCGGGATCACGGTCTCGATGCGCGACGAGAAGAGCCAGCACAAGAACCGCGCCCGCGCGCGGCGCGTCATGCTGTCGCGCGTGTTCGAACACTTTCAGTCGCAACAGCGGGCCAGGATCGCCGCCGAGCGAAAAAGCATGGTCGGCAGCGGCGACCGCAGTGACCGTATCCGCACCTACAACTTCCCTCAGAATCGCTGCACGGACCACCGCATCAACAAGGACGTGTTCGACCTGGACGCGATCCTGCTGGCCGGCGACCTCGACGCGTTCGTCGAGGAGCTGTCCAAACGCGAGATGGAGCTGCGGCTCGCGGCACTGTGACGCCGATGGGACACGCCGCGCGCCGACCGGCGGCCCAGGTCGCGGGCAGATCGCCGAGTCGGGGAACTAGTGCATCGAGCGCGTCTGCGCGTACTCGGTCGTGCCCGGGATGCCGTGGTACTCGAGCGGAAACTCGTAGTCCTTGCGAAGCGGGTGACCGACCCAGTCCTCGCAGCAGAGGATTCGCCGCAGGTCGGGGTGGCCCTCGAAGACGATGCCCAGCAGGTCGAACGCCTCGCGCTCGTGCCAGTTCGCCGCGGGCCAGACGTCCGCCACGGACGGGACGTGCGGATGATCGCGGTCCACGTGGATCTTGACCGCGATTTCGTGGCGCAAGGCCCACATGCCGAGCGGATTGGCGGGCCGCTGCGTCGCGTGCAGGTGGTACACCGCGGTGAGGCGCTTGTCCTCCACGTGGTCGACGCCGCTGATGCACCGCAGCCAGTCGAATCCCAGGCGCACGTCGTCGCGCAGGAAAAGCGCCACGTCGTGCCAACGCTCGGCGGCGACGGTGATCGAAGGGTGAAGCCCGTCCGCGATCGCGTCGCGGACGGCGTCGCCGAACTCGGCTTTCAGCAGCTCGAAAACGTCGCTGGGGTTGGGCATGCACCTTCTCCGAACGCCCGCATCAGCCGGACAGGATCGCCTCCTTGGCCTTGTAAAGCGGCGTCTTGCCGATGGTCTGGTTCCTGATCTTGTCCTGGAGCCGCATGAGCGCCTCCAGCAGCGACTCGGGCCGGGGCGGACAGCCGGGGACGTAGATGTCGACCGGCACGATCAGGTCGACGCCCTTCACGACGTGGTACCCGTGCTTGAAGTAGGGCCCGCCGCCCACGGTGCAGGCGCCCATCGCCATGACGTACTTCGGCTCGGGCATCTGGTTGTAGAGCCGGCGAACACGGTCGGCCATCTTGTACGTCACCGTGCCGGCCACGATCATCAGGTCGCTCTGCCGCGGCGAGCCGCGGAACGCACCCGCCCCGAAGCGGTCAATGTCGAAGCGGCTCGCACCGACCGCCATCATCTCTATCGCGCAGCACGCAATGCCGAACGTCATCGGCCAGATGCTGCTCTGCCGCCCCCAGTTGATGGCCCAGTCGAGACTGGTCACTATCAGGCCCGGCTCGAAGCGGTTCTCGATCCAGCTCACGGCTCACCTCGCCGGCCCGCCAGCAGCGTCGGGCGGCGCTGACTTGACGTCGAGCGCACCCAGTCGAGGTACCCCGCGTGCCACAGGTAGATGAACCCGACCACGAGCACGCCGAAGAAGAACAGCATGTCCCACAGCCCCGCCAGCCCCGCCGACTTGAACACCACCGCCCACGGATAAAGCAGCGCGATCTCTACGTCAAAAACCACGAACACCAGCGCCACGACGTAGAAGCGCAGGTCGAACTGCACCCAACTGCTGCCGATCGCCGGCTCGCCGCACTCGTAGGGCTCGTCCTTCTCCGGGTGTCGCACTTTCGGCCGCACGAACGAGCCGGCCACCAGCGCGCCCAGCACCATGAGGATGCCGGCGACGATGAAGATGATCAGACCCTGGACCAGGACGGCCGGGTCACTCACCGGGGTCGACGGCATGCAGGCCCTCTCGGGGGGACGGACCGATCGAACGCGACTCGCGCCGTTCCGATTGCGGCCCGGACTTCGCATTCCCTCTCGCATGGATTATAGCGGCCGGAAAAGCAGCGCGAAAGGTGGGCGGGAATCGACCGGGGCGCCCCGACTGGAGTCGCGATCGTCCGTCGCGCCGCCTCGCGTCACCCTGCCGACGATCCTCCCGCACAGGCTCGCAGTCACGACCAATGGAGCGATCGGCGGTATCCTCCAGTCGGCGCCTGGAACTCGGTGAGAACAACATCGTGCGCACCTACCTCTGCTCCCAGTTCGGTCTCGACCATCTGCGGCTGAGTGACGTCGACCCCGTTCGCCCGCAGGCCGGCGAGGTGCTCGTCGGGGTGCGGGCCATCAGCCTGAACTTCCGCGACCTGCTGGTGGTGCGCGGCGAATACAACCCGAAGCTCCGCCTCCCCTTCGTGCCCATCAGCGACGGTGCCGGCGAGGTCCTCGCGGTCGGTGCGGGCGTGACCCGCGTCAGGCCTGGCGACCGCGTCCTCGGCAGCTTCGTCGCCGACTGGATCGACGGGCCGTTCCGGGCCGCGTACACGAAATCGACGCTCGGCACGCCCGGGCCGGGGCTGGCCGCCGAGCAGGTCGTCCTGCCCGAGCAAGCGGTGGTGCCGATTCCGGCCGAGATGAGCTGGGCCGACGCAGCGACGCTGCCGATCGCCGCACTCACCGCGTGGAGCGCGCTGGTCACAGAAGGCGGCCTGACGGCGGAAGGCGTTCTGCCGGGAGTTCATCAGACGACCACCCGCGCGCGCCCGACGCAGGCCGATCGCCCCGCGGGCCGCGGCGCGCCGGAAGACTCACCGTTCATCCTGACGCTGGGCACCGGCGGCGTCTCAATCTTCACGCTCCAGCTCGCGACGGCGCTGGGCGCCAGGGTCATCGTCACCAGCGGCAGCGACGACAAGCTCGCCCGGGCGCGCCAACTGGGCGCGTTTGCAACCGTGAACTACGTCCAGCGCGCCGACTGGGACGCCGCCGTCCTGGAACTCACCGGCCGCCAGGGCGCGGATGTCACCGTAGAGACCGGCGGCGCGGGCACGCTCGGGCGGTCGCTCCGCGCCACGCGCGCCGGCGGCCTGATCGCAGTCCTCGGGGCGCTCACCGGCCTCAAGGCGGAGATCGACTCCAGCCTGATCCTGATGAAGCGGCTGCGCCTGGCCGGCATTTTCGTGGACTCCCGGGCGGCACTGGAGAACTTGATCGCCTTCGTTCGCGCCCGCGGATTGCGACCGGTGGTGTCGCACCGTTTCGCCTTCGACGAACTGCCGGCGGCGCTTCGCGTGATGGAGCGCCGCGAGCACTTCGGCAAGATCGTGCTGGAGCTTTGACCGCGCCCGGGCCGACGCCCCCTTCCCCCCGTCCGCGCCGGACGCGCGCCGCAAGCCCGAGAGGCGCCGAGCACCCGTCCACAGCTCCCCCGTTCGCATTTAGAATGCACGGTACGTTTCGAGCCGCGGGAGCACGGTGCGTGGACGCGTTCGAGTATCGCGACGGGGAATTGTGGTGCGAGGCGCTCCGCGCCGCCGACCTGGCGCAGCGCTTCGACACGCCGCTCTACGTCTACTCGCGCCGCACGCTGGTCGAGCATTTCCAGCGGCTGCGGCACGCCTTCCAGGAGCTTGACCCGCTCATCTGCTACTCGATCAAGTGCTGCCACAACCTGCACATCTGCCGCCTGCTGCACGAGTGCGGCAGCGGGTTCGACGTGGTCAGCGGGGGCGAGCTGCATCGGGCCCTGCGGGCCGGCGCCGATCCGCGCAAGATCGTCTTTGCCGGCGTCGGCAAAACGCAGCGCGAGATCACGGAGGCGTTCGACGCCGGCATCGCCCTGTTCAATATCGAGTCCGAGTCCGAGCTGACGGTGCTGGGCGAGATGGCGCGGCACCACGGAACCGTCGCCAGCGCCGCGCTGCGCATCAACCCGGACGTAGACCCCAAGACCCACAAGTACACGTCCACCGGCAAGAAGGAAACCAAGTTCGGCGTCGACCTCGATCGTGCCGCGGACGTTTTCCGCCGCCTCGGTCGGACCCCGGGCCTGCGCCTGCGCGGCGTCCACCTGCACATCGGATCGCCGGTCCACGACGTCACCGCGTATCAGCGCAGCATCGAACGCGCCCTCGAGCTGATCCACGCCCTGCGCGGGGAGGGCTTCGAGATTGACACGCTCGACGTGGGCGGCGGGTTCGCAGCGCACTATCGCGGCGACGAGGCCCCGGACGCCGCCGCCTACGCCTCCGTCATCGTCCCGCCACTGCGCGCCGCCGGTCTGCGCGTCATCCTCGAGCCGGGCCGGTCCATCTCGGCCAACTCGGGCGTGATCCTGACCCGGGTGCTGCATGTGAAGGAGTCGGGATCCAAGCGCTTCGTCATCGTCGACGCCTCGATGAACGAACTCATCCGCCCGGCGCTGTACGGCGCGTACCACTTCGTCTGGCCGGTCGCGGCCGGCGCGGCGTCGCCGTCGCTGCGCGGACCGCGGCAACCGCTCGACGGCCTGCTGCGCTGCGACGTGGTCGGGCCGGTATGCGAAAGCGCCGACTTCCTGGCGCAGGACCGCGACCTCCCCCCCCTGCGGCGCGGCGACCTGCTGGCGGTGTTCACCGCCGGAGCCTACGCCATGGTCATGGCCAGCCAGTACAACTCCCGCCCGCGCCCGCCGGAGGTGCTGGTGGACGGCGACCAGGCGCGGCTGATTCGCCGCCGCGAAACCTACCACGACCTGATCGCGGCCGAGGAGGCCCTCTGAACGGTCATGAGGACGCTGGCCGGGCTGGAGAGTTTGTCGCTCGAGGCGGGGCAGCGCAGCGTCGTGACCATCGGTAACTTCGACGGCGTGCACCGCGGGCATCAGCAGATCATCCGCACGGCCCGCCGCGTCGCGGACCGCGCGCCGCTCGGCGGCCCGCCTCCCACGTTGGTCGCCATGACCTTCGACCCGCACCCCGCCGCCGTCCTCTCCCCGGGCCGCGAGCCGCCGCGCCTCACGACCGTTGAGGATCGGCTCGCGCTCCTCGAATCGCTGGGCGTAGACCTGGCCGTCGTGCTCCGCAGCGATCTCGACCTATTGCGGCGTCCCGCGCTCGACTTCCTCGAAGAACTGGTGCAACGCTGCCGGCCTGCGGCATTCGTCGAGGGCGCGTCGTTCATGTTCGGCCGCGGTCGCCAGGGAAACGTGACGCTGCTGGCCGAACACGCCGAGCGCCTGGCGTATTCCGTCACCGTGGTCGACACCTATCGCTGCACGGCGTTGCCCGACGCACCGCCCGTGAGCAGCTCGGCCATCCGCGGCGAGCTTGCGGCGCGACGCGTCGAGCGGGCCGCCGAGATGCTCGGACGTCCCTACTGCATCACCGGCGTGGTCGGGCACGGCGAACACCGCGGGACCCCGCTGGGCTTTCCCACCGCGAACCTGGAGTCGATCCCGCAGGCGCTGCCCGGCGAGGGCGTGTACGCTTGTCGCGTGCGACTACCGCATCCCGCCACACCCGCCGCCCTCGAACATGGCGCGGCGGCGCTGGAACGACCGGCCGCGGTGAACGTCGGCCGCCAGCCGACGTTCGGCGGCGACGCGCCCCGCGTCGAGGCGCACCTGCTCGACTTCGCCGGCGACCTGAGCGGCGCCCGGCTCACCGTCTCGTTCCTGCGCTTCCTGCGCCCCGTGCAACGCTTCGCCAGCGCGGCGGAACTCGCGGAGCAGATCGCTCGCGACGTGCACGCCGTGCGACAGGCCTGACCGGGACTGAAACGCCCGTTACGCCCCACCCGCCTCAGTCGAGAATGCCCTGTTCGCGCAGGACCGCCTCGAAGTTGTCGCGGCGGATCAGGATGCCGGTGGTGCGCGTGTCCAGCGGGGGCGACACCCCGTCGCGGACCCACTTGTGCAGCATCTCGACCGTCTCGTAGCCGTGCCGCCGCGGCGTCAGCAGGACCGACGCGAAGAACCCGGTGGGCGTAGGTTTGCGGAACTCGTCGATGCAGTCCGTTCCGTTGATCCCGATCGCCACCACCTGCTCGGCGCCCAGCCCGCGTCCCTCCATCGCCCGCACCGCGCCCAGCACCGCGTTGTCGTTCATCCCGCACACCAGCCAGCGCTGCACGTCGGCGCGCTGCGTGAGCAGCGTATTGGCCGCGTCGAACGAGCCGGGGATGTCCGTCGTGCGGACCGCCGCTCGAAAGGTCCGCTCCGCGGGGAACCCGCCGGCTCGAAGCGCCTCCACCGCGCCGTCCGTCCGCTCGCGCGCGGTGTCGAGCTCGTCGTAGGTCACGACGCACGCGGCGGTCTGGTCCGCCGCCCAGCCCCGCTTGCGCATCTCGGCCAGAAGCGCCGTGCCCACTGATTCGCCGATCTTGCGGGCCGAAATGCCCAGGTACGGAACTTCCGTCATGAACTTGCCATCCGGCCCGACGAACTGGTCGTCGACCGCGATCAGCTTGAGCCCGTGCTGCGCGGCCCGGTTGACGATGGCCGGGCCCAGCCGCACGTCAGGCGTGCAGATCACCAGCCCCTTCGCGCCGCCCGCGGCAAGGTTGTCGATGGCAGCAAGCACCTTCTCCCCGTCCGTCGCGCCGATCTTGACCAGGTCGAAGCCCAGCGCCGCCGCCGCCTGGTCGGCGAATTTCCACTCCATCTGGAACCAGGGCTCCTCGGGCTGCTTCACCACGAACCCGAGCTTCACCCGCCCGCCGCCCGCGGGCGCCGAAACAGCCTGAGCCGGCGGTCGGCTGTCGCAGCCGGGAACGGCCAGGACAGTGCAAAGGACCGCGGCGATCACGGGCCATAGTCGCATGGTGACGTCCTTCCTCGTTGAGCGCGGCAGGCTGCCTATTCCCCCAACTCGCCCAGATTCCGCTCGATCGACACCAGCCGTCCACGCATGTCCGCCAGGCGAGCGCGTTCCTTCTCCACCACGGCGCCGGGGGCCTTGCCCGTAAACCCGGAATCGGCCAGCTTCGCCGTCAGTTGCTCGATGCGCGGCAGCAGCTCGTCTCGGTCCTTGCGCAGCCGCTTACGCTCGATCTCCAGATCAACCAGCCCCCCCAGCGGCACGTAAACCTCGATGCCCCCGCTCAGCACTTTCGAGACCGACTCGGGCGGCTTCGCCACGTCCGGCCCGATGTCCAGCGCGTCCGTCGTGCCCAACCGCAGCAGCACGGCCACGTCTCGCCGCATCCGCCGCGCCGCGCCGGCATCCGCCCGCACGACCGCCCGCGGCAGCGCCCGCAGCGCCGGCTGCTTCGCGACCGAGCGCAGGGCATTCACGCTCGTGCGGATGTCGCGCAGCGCGCGAATCACGTCCTGGAGCGACGCCATCTCGCGCTCCACGTCGGTGTCGATCTCGAATGCGGCCGCGTCGGGCCAGGCCGCGACGATGAGCGCCTTCGAGTGTTCACAGACCGTGCCGATCCCGCGACGCGGCGCAACCTCATTCAGTTTGCGCCACAGCGCCTCGGTAATGAACGGCGCGATCGGATGCAGCAGCCGCAACGTCTGGTCCAGAACCCACGCCAGCACCTGGCGCGCGACGCTCGACGACGACACAGTCGCGTGAGCTGCCGCCTGCAAGCCAGTGCGACCCGATTCCCCTTCGCGCCTGCGTGCCTCCGCGACTGCGACCCTTCCTCCCCCTTCCTGCCTCTCCCCCCGCAGCCGCGGCTTGACCAGCTCCAGGTACCAGTCGCAGAAATCGCTCCAGAAGAACCCGTAGATCGCGTTGGCCACGTCGCTCAGTTGATACGACGCCAGCCTGCGATCGCATTCGGCGATCGTCTCGCTCAGCCGCGAGAGAATCCAGCGATCCTCCATCTCCAGCTCTTCCCGCCGCAGCGGCTTCGCACCCTCTGCGTCGAACGTGCCCTCTCCTCCTTGCTCCGCGCCCCCCGCTCCACTCTCCCCTCCCCCCCCTTCGTGCCCCCGTGCCTCCGTGCCTTCGTGCCTCCGTGCCTCCGTGCCTCCGTGCCTTCCCCCCAGCGCCGGCAAGATCAGCCCGTTCGTCGCCTGCCACAGCTTGTTGCAGAAGTTCCGCCCCAGCTCGAACCGCTCCGACGTGGCCGGGCCCACCCCCAGCTCGCGCCGCAACTCCTCCGGCGCCGCCGAAGTCGCGAACGGCTTCTTGCAGTGCCTGCACGTCATCTGCTCAACCTTGTCGTACTTCCCGGTCGCCGCCGGCTGAAGCGTCTCGCCGCCGCAGTGCGGGCAGATGTTCGACACCGGCACGCGCACGTCCTGCGTCTCGGTCGCCATTTGCGTCAGCACGAATCGCATCGCGTCCGCCCCGAAGCGGTCGATCAGGTCGATCGGGTCAACCCCGTTCCCAAGCGACTTGCTCATCGTCCGGCCCAGCGCGTCCTGGATCGTCGGATAGATGTAGACATGGCGGAACGGCACGCGCTTCTCAAAGTACAGCGACATCATCACCATCCGCGCCACCCAGAGCGTGATGATGCCCCGGCCGGTGACGAGCACGTCGGTGGGGAAGAAGTAGGCGAAGTCGGTGGGCGACGGGCACGCAGACACGGACGCACGCACACATGAAGGCCCGCTTCCACTTGGTGCCTGCATGCCTTCGTCCCTTCGTGCCTCTGCTCCGTGCGGCCATCCGAACGTCGCCATCGGCCACAGCGCACTGCTGAACCACGTGTCGAGCACGTCGGGGTCTTGTTGCGCATACTGGCACGTATCGAGAAACCGCCGAGCCGTTTGCAACACGTCTTGCCTTGGAAAAAACGACCAGTCCATCCGCGCAGATGGCTCACCCGCACGGCGCCTCGTGTCGATGTCGCGAAGAACGTGAGCGAACAGCGACTCGAGCGCCGACAGCGCGTCTCGCACGGCGGCGGTGCGACCGCAAATCTGAAGCGTGATGTCGAGCCCTGCGACGCTCGGGCTGCTGTCCACCGCGCGCCACGTGTAGTCGGCTGGGGCAATGCCACCCCACTCGGTGAAGTAACTGCTCAGCAGTGTGAGCACCTCGCTTTGCCGCACGGGATCCTTGAGCGGCAGATTCCACACCGGTATCCGGTGCCCCCACCACAACTGCCGGCTGATGCACCAGTCGCGCTTCTCCCCCAGCCAGTCCAGATACGTCTTCGCAAACCTCTCCGGGAAAAACCGCACCCGCCCGTCGCGCACCGGCTCCATCGTCGCGTCCGCCAGCGCGCTCATCTTCATGAACCACTGCTCGCTCAGCATCGGCTCGATCGGCGTCTTGCTGCGATCGCTGTGCCCCACCTCCGTCTGGTAAGCCTCGATCTTCTCAACCAGCCCCAGCCCCTCCAGGTCGCCTACCACCCGCTTGCGGGCCTGCTCCTTCGGCGCGTCGCGGTACGGCCCACCGTTCTCGTTGATCCGGCCGTCCGGCGTCAGGATGTTCACCATCGGCAGGTTGTTACGCTGTCCGCAGGCGTAATCCTTCGGGTCGTGCCCGGGCGTCACCTTTACGCAGCCCGTCCCCAGCTCCATCTTCGCCAGCTCGCCGTCGGCGATGATCGGAATCGCCCGGCTCATCAGCGGCAGCAGCACGTGCCGCCCGATCAGGTGCTTGTAGCGCGCATCGTCCGGATGCACGCACAGCGCCACGTCGCCCAGCATCGTTTCCGGCCGGGTCGTGGCGATGGCCATGTAGTCCACCGCCAGCGCCGCCTCCGGCCGCGTCGCGCGCCCGATCGCCGCCCGCGCCACGTCCTCCCGCACGGGCCGCATGCTGCGATACTCGCCGTCCAGCAGCGGATAGCGAAAGTGCCAGAAATGCCCCTTCACCGTCTCGTAGACCACCTCGTCGTCCGACACCGCCGTCTGGAGCGCTGCGTCCCAGTTCACCAGCCGCGTGCCGCGATAGATCAAACCCGCCTTGAACAGCTCGAAGAACGTGTGGTAAACCGCATCGACGTACCGCTCGTCGAGCGTGAAGCGCGTCCGCGGCCAGTCGCACGAGCAGCCCATCTTGCGAAGCTGCCCCAGGATTCGCGCGCTGTACTCCTCCTTCCACTCCCAGATCTTGTCCACCAGGAACTTGCGGTGTTCCGGATTCCGCGTGTCGCGCCGCCAGTCCTGCTCGGCTGCCAGCCGTCGCTCCACCACCGCCTGCGTCGCGATGCCCGCGTGATCCGTGCCCGGCATCCACTCCGCGTTGTAGCCGCACATGCGCTTGTGGCGGATGAGAATGTCCTGAAGCGTGTTGTTGATCGCGTGGCCCAGGTGCAGCGCCCCGGTGACGTTCGGTGGGGGAATGACGATCGTGTAGGGTTTGCGGGCCGCCCGCCCGGCCCCGTCCGCTCCTGGCGAAGCCCCCCGCTCGGCAGCGCGATCGCCCGGCTCGGACCCATGGGCCGCCGCGCCTTCACGCAGCCCGGCCACGCTCGGCTCCGCCTCGGCGTGGAAATACCCCCCGGCCTCCCACATCGCGTAGATGTCTGGCTCGATCGCCTTCGGGTCGTATGCGCCGCCGCCGCTCATGGCCTCTCCGTCGCGCCCTGCCCCGTCACCTCGCCGCGACCGTCGCGCGCCGCAGCCCTGCCCCGCTCGCGGGGCGGAATTCAGAAGTGTAACGGGCTCCATACCCGCCTCGCAAAACGTGTCGCCTCCCGCGCCGCCCGAGCGCGGATCGCGCACTCCTTCGCCACGCACGCGAGTCCCGCCCGGAATCCGAGCGCTGCAAGCCCCTTCTCAGTCCGGTCGGCTCTGGCGTCGACGGGAACGCCGCCGCGACCATCCGCCGCCTCGGACCGGCATCGCCCGCGTCGACCGCGGCGCTGCCGGACCGCGCCCACGGAATTCGGCCGGCTACAATCCCCCCGTGGAAGCCTTGCCCGAATCCAGTCCCGCTCCATCCCACGCCGCGCCGGGCCCCGAGATCAACGTCCGACTCGATTGCATCACCAAGTCCTACGGCGCCAAGCTCGCCGTCCGCAACGTGTCGCTCGATCTCCGGGCCGGAGAAGTCTTCGCCTTCCTCGGTCCCAACGGCGCCGGCAAGACCACCACCATGCGCATCACCACCGGCCTGCTGCGGCCCGACTCGGGAACGGCCACCGTCTGCGGCCACCCGGTCACCGCGGACGCGCTCCGCGCCAAAGAGCTCATGGCGTACCTGCCCGATCAACCCTTCCTCTACGACAAGCTTACCGGGCGGGAGTTCATCCACTTCGTCCGCGACATGTACAACGTCGACAGCGCCGCGGCCGAGGCACGCCTGGCCGAGTTGTCACGCCGGCTCGACATGGCCGCGTTCCTCGACCGCATGTGCGAGTACTACAGCCACGGTATGAAGCAGAAAGTCGCCCTGACCGCCGCCCTGGTGCACGCGCCGCGCGTCCTGGTCGTCGACGAGCCCATGGTCGGCCTGGACCCGCGCACCGTTCACGTCACCAAGTCCATCTTCCGCGAGATCGCCCGGAGCGGCGGTACCGTCTTCATGAGCACCCACACGCTCGACGTGGCCGAGAGCATCGCCGACCGCATCGGCATCATCGTCGATGGACGCGTGATCGCGCTCGGCACGCTCGACGAGCTGCGCGCCATGGTCCGCCGCAGCAGCCGCCTCGAGGAGATCTTCCTGCGGCTCACCGGGGACGCGGCCGGTCAGCACGAAGGCGGCGACTGAACCCCGTCCGCACCCGCCGCCCGCCGCACCGCTCACACGCCCAGCGCCGACCGCAGCCCGCTCACCAGCGACGCCAGCGCCGACGGCGAGTGAAACGCGTAGAAATACTCGCGGTCCAGCGCAATCTGGCTGGCGCGCCATTCGTGAAGCAGCGAGTCGATCCGCTGGTCAAACTCCGCCGCTCGCCATGGGTCGGTCTTCAGAATCTGCTCGTTCACCCGCCGGATCTCGCCGAACACCACACGTCGCGCGGCGCGGTCGCGCGGGTGCAACGCGCGCAGCCGCTCCGATCGGACCAGCAGCGCGTCGCGGTTCTCCAGCAGCTCCGCCGGAACCGACCGCAGGTAGCGCTGCGGATTGAAACGCAGGTCGCGGCTCCGCCGGCGGGCCGTGATCAGATCGTCGCGCGTCACCCGAGCGGCCGCCTGCTCGACGTGCAGCGTCGCCGTCACGCACGCCATCGGCGCCGGCTCGCAGCCCAGGAACCGCCGCACCACGTCGTCCGTCATCACGTCGTATCGCGCCCCGCCGATGCCGTGCACAAAAACGTCGCTCAGCAGCAGCCGCGTGAACCCCGACAGCGCCAGCGCCCGCGGCCGCACCCGCCACGCGCCCAGCGCTCCCGCCAACTCCGCGCCGCGCTCGAACCGCGCCAGCGACGCACTGCTCACAACGCCGATCCGCTCGTCGTCGGCGTACAGGCCCACGCGGTCCGGCCCGCCCGACACGAACAGCCGCCGCCGCGCCTCACCCGGTCGATACGCCCAGAACGGCACCTCCACCCGCGAATCGCTCACCAGCGGCGGCACGGGCCGCCCATGCGCCCGAACCCGAAACCGTCGCCGATACGCCTCCAGCGCAGCGTTGTACGCCGCCGCCAGCGCGCCCGCGTTCAGCAGCGCGTGACCCAGCAGCGCCGCAAACTCCGGGGTCTGCGATAGCTCCGAGACTCTCAGGTCCCGTGCCGGCCGCAGCCCCAACGCGCGCTCCACCGCGCCGCGGCCGCGCGCCAACCCGTCCACCAGATGCACCGCACCCGAACCACCGCCCAGCCAGCCGGCCACGAACGTCGGCAGCACGCTCGATTCCGCCGCACGCGAACGCTCCGAAACTTGCGCGAAAAACTCCCGCCACTGGTCGAGTGGAAGCGCCGACAGCGACTCGGCCGGTACTTCCTCCAGCGGCGCCATGTATTCCACGTTCACACGCCGCAGCGCATGCCCCGTCCGTTCCGGCACCGCCAGCGAGGTCGTCCGCGGAACGTCGGAGTCCACCCACAAAAACCACGGCGCGGCCCCGACCGCGGCCGACAGCAGCGACGCCGCGATCGCCTTGGCGAATACCCCCGCGTGATAAAACTCGGCCTGGTGCCCGCTGAGGATCACCGGCCCGTCCACGCCCAGCCGCCGCCGCAGCGACGCACGCAGCTCGCCCAGCGTCACGTCGCCCACGCGCACGTCCGCCCCGCGCACGTCCTCGCGCAGCAGTCGACGCAGCTCCCCACCCTCCGGCTCCACGAGAACCCGGCCATGCTCCCGCGGCGCCACCAGCCGCTCAAGGCGCATCATCCGTCGCTGGACCCGCACTCGACCACGCTCGAACCGCAGCGGCGCCGCGCCGTCGATTCGCGCTGCAACTCGCGAACCAGCACGTGCAGGTAGTGCTGCAACCGCGCCGCAGGGTCGTCCAGCGTCCCGCCGAACGTCCGGCTCTTGTCACGGTAGATGCGCGGCACCGCCAGCTCGCGCACCCGCAGCCCCGCACGCGCGCACTGTACCCAGAACTGAAGCGGAAAGGCGTACCCGGGCTCGTCCAGCGGCAGCCGCCGCATCGCCGACACGCGATGCGCCTTGTAGCCGCAGAACGCGTCCGTCAGGCGCAGTCCCAGGAGCTGGTTCAGCAGCTCGGTCACGGTCGCGTTGATCCGCCGCCGGTCCTCCGGTGCGTCGTCGTCGCCCGCCTGCGGCTCCAGGTACCGCGATCCGCTGATCACGTCCGCGTCGCTCCGGGTCGCCTCGCGCATGAACGCGGGGATACGGTCGGGCTCGTGCTGCTCATCGCAGTCCATCGTGATCACCCAGTCGTACCCGCGCCGCGCCGCGTGGCAGATCGCGTCGATGACCGATTGACCGTACCCACGGTTCTCCGGGTGACGCACCGACATCACGCCTCGGTGCTGCGCCAGGATGCGCGGCGTCGCGTCCGTCGAGCCGTCGTCGACCACCAGAATGTCGCGCGCGTGCCGCGAGACCCGCTCGATCACCCCCGCCAGGTAGCGCGCTTCGTTATAGACGGGGATCGCCACCACGAATCTCATCCTTCGACTCCCGAGGCCCGATCGCCGGCGCTTCGGCGGCCGCGTCGCCCGGCGCGGCGAATCGATTCTTTTCCCCTCGCTGCGGATTGTCAAATCACCACGCCCGCCGCCCAGGGCGCGCCGTGTCCGCGCGCCGCGCCATCGCAATCCCTAATCGTCGCGACAAGGCAGCCAGCCTCCCCGGCTGCGGCTTCATGGACGGGGCCGAGATTAGGTTCGCCGCACGCGGGCAACGCGGCTCCTCGCAGCCCGGAAACCGGTCCCCCGCGCCGCTGACGGCCGCCTCGTTATAATGCGCCTTCCCGCGCGAAGACCGTCGGCGAAGTGGCGCGCAACTACCCCAGCGGACCTGATCGCCTTCGGCGCACAGGGGCCGGCTTGGGTGCCGTCTCGACAACCGGGACGCGTCGCTCAATGCGCAGCGGCGCCCCCGTCGAGCCACGTCATGAGATCGCATCAGCAACGATTCACGACCCGTACACGCGGCAACACGGACGTGATCGACATTACGCCCGACGTGGCCCGGATCGTGTCGGCCGCCGGTGTGCGCGAGGGACTCGTCTGCGTGTTCGTCGTGGGCTCCACCGCGTCGATCACCACGACCGAGGCCGAGCCGGGGTTGATGACCCACGACCTCAAGGCGTTCTTTGATCGCGTCGCGCCCGATGACGTGCCCTACCGCCACGAGGCCACCTGGAACGACGACAACGGCCACGCCCACGTACGCGCATCCGCGCTGGGGCCGTCGATCACGGTCCCGGTCACCGCCGGCCGCTTGACGCTGGGAACGTGGCAGCAGATTGTGCTGATCGACTTCGACACGCGGCCTCGCGAACGCGAAGTCGTCGTGCACCTGCTCGGCGAGTGACCCCGAGCCTGCCACCGGCCGGCGCCGCGGCCCGCGGACCGGCGCGCTCACTCCACTGACGGGAGTCCTTGCAGCGCGCGAAGGTACGCGATCTGCCCCATGTGATACGCGTCGTGTGGGATCAGGTACCGAAGCCGGCTGGTATCCACGCTCGCGTCCGCCAGCGCCGCAGCCACCAGGTTGTGCGACTCGCGGAAGCGCTGCACGCTGGCGTTCCATTCCGCGTCCGAGACCCGCGCCGGGTCGGGGAAATTGCGGCGCGCGATCTCGGCTTCGCCGGGACCTTCGCCCCCGGCGGTCCGCGCGACAGCCACCCCGCGCCAGAACGCGACGTGCTCCACGATCTGCCAGATCGAGTGCCGCGCTGCGTCGGGCTTCCATGCCGCCTGCTGAGCCGAAAGGTGCTCCACCAGCTTCGACCAGGAGGCCGCCCAGAGTCCGCTGTCCCGCGCTTCGTCCCACCACTGCGCCAGCATTCCGCGATCCATGCGAGTCTCCTCTCGGTAATGTAGGCTTCTGTTAATATAATAACACAATACGAACTTATGTCAAGCCTGGTTTCCAGCGACCACGCCCCCGGGTGGGTAGAATGTGCAACCCGACGCACCATGAACGACGCTCAACAATCCGAGCTGCTGACGTGCGCCATCCGCGGCGACGCCGACGCGCTTTGCGCGCTGCTCCGCGCGACGGGCCCGGGCATCGCGGCGCGGGTGACCATCGGGCCGGAATGGCGCTCGCTCATCGACATCGACGACGTGATGCAAGTCACGTATCTGGAAGTGTTTCTGCGCATCGCCGACCTGCGCGGCGCGACTCCGGCGGCGTTCCGCGCCTGGGTCACGCGCATCGCCCACAACAACCTGCGCGACGCGATCAAGGAGCTCTCCCGAGCCAAACGCCCCGATCCGCGGCGGCGTGTCGTCGCGGTTTCGGCCGACGAGTCCGTGACGGGGTTGCTGGAGGCGTTGGGCGGGACGGCGTCCACACCCAGCCGGGCAGTGGCCGGGCAGGAGATGGCGCGCGTAATGCGCGGCGCGGTTTCCGAGCTTCCCAGCGATTATCGGACTGTAATCGAGCTCTATGACCTGGACGGCCGAACATCCAGCGATGTGGCGCAGTTCATGGGGCGATCCGAGGGGGCGATCTTCATGCTTCGGGCACGCGCCCACGACTGCCTGCGCGAGGCGCTCAAGTCGGATTCGCGTTTTTTTTCGGGTTGACCGAGCCGCTCGCCCGGTTCGCTCGTGACAGAAGGGCGGCCGTTGGCGAGTTCGCGCCACGCAGGGTCGGAAATCGGAATCGGCGTGAGCGCGCCCGCCACAGTCCGCTAGCAATACGCGACTTGCCGGATTTCCGCGACGCTGTCGCGTTAAAGGTGTCGGCCGACGTGCGTTTGAATCGCTAGGATGCCGGGTGCGTGATGGTCCGAATCGAAGCGACCAGTGCGACTAGGGCGATGGGTGCCGAGATGCCGAGTGGAACGAGCTTCAGCGAGCGGCTGGCGGCCCTGCTGGGCCGCTCCCGCGCCGACGCGTGCGACGCGCGGGAACGGCGCACGGCGCCGCAGAGCGTCCAGGACGACGGCTTTTCGGGGCGTCTCCAGGCGGAAATAGGGCGACGACGGACGGCGACTCCGGGCCCGCCGCCGGCCGACGCGGAGAGTCGGGTGGTTGCACTGCCCGGCGACACGCGATCGGCGGCGGCGGGAGTCGAACTCCCCGCGGACCTGAAGGAGGTGGTGACGTCCTGGTCGAGCCTGCCGCCTGCGGTGCGGGCGTCGATCGTCTCGATCACCCGCGCGAGCAAGCCGGTGCGCTAGGCGCGCCGCGGTGTGAGGGAGTTGACGGGACGGCGATTCAGGCAGATGCTGGCGGCTCGGGTTCGGGGCGACGAATCGGGCTTGGCTCCGCGGGGGATGTGCGGGCGCGGCGCCGGGCCGCGCGAGCGGCGGCGGTCGAGAGACCACCCCGCGGAGAGGAATGGCTCGTATGGCGACTCAGTCGACCAGGGCGAACGTCGCGGACTTTCTGTTTCTCGTCGCGGGCTACGAGAGCGGCGACCTGAAAGTGACCGGTTTTTCGGGGCGCGAGGCGATCAGTGAGCTGTTCCACTTCCGGGTGGAGCTGATCTCGGAGCGGCCCGACATCGAGCTGGACGAGATGCTTGGGAAGGGGGCCGGCCTGCAAATCGTGGGCGAGGTGGGGCGCTACGTGCAGGGCATCATCCGCCGCTTCGAGCGCGTCGGCGACGCGCACGACTCGACCAAGTACGTGGCCGAGATCGTCCCGCTGCAATGGTACCTGACGCAGCGGCACGACTGCCGCATCTTCCACGAGGAGACGTGCGAGGACATGACCGTGCCGGGCATCATCCGGAAGGTGATGGAGACGGCCGGCGTTCCCGAGGACACGTACGACCTGACGCGGCTGAGTCCGGACTATGCGGTGCGCGAGTACGTGGTTCAGTATCGCGAGTCGGACTTCGACTTCATCTCGCGGCTGATGGAGGACGAGGGTATCTGCTACTTCTTCGAGCACTCGGACGCCGGCTGCGTGATGGTTCTGGCCGACGACCCCAGCGCCCATCACGGCGTGGGCGGGGGCGATGGAGAGGAGCAGCAGCAACCGCAGCAGTCGCAGCAGAACCAGCCGGGCGGCGGGGCCGACTTCGACCCGGCCGTCATTCCGTATCACGACGAGTCCGGGCTGCTCGAAGAGCGCGAGTTCATCTTCGACGTGCGGGTGGAGAACGCGATCGAGATCGGGGCGGTGACGCTCGACGATTTCAACTTCCAGAAGCCCGACCTCGACCTTCAGACCAAGGAGCGGACGGCCGAGAAGTTCACGGCTCTGTCCGTGTACGACTATCCCGGCAAGTTCGAGAACCCGGACGAGGGCGAGAAGCGGCTGGCGCTGCATCGCCTGGAAGGGTTCCAGGCGCGGCGGCGGGTCACGCGGATGCGCGCCACGGCGCGACACCTGGCGGCCGGGTACTTCTTCCGGCTCAGCCCCAAGCCTGATGGGGACGTGGACGACGCCTTCCTCATCACCGAAGTGTGCCACCGCGGCATCCAGACACAGAGTGCGGAAGCGGAGGCCGTCGACCAGGCCGGGTTCGGGTACGAGGCGGTTCTGGCGGCGATCCCGAAGGGGACGCCCTTCCGGCCGTTGCGCGTCACGAAGCGGCCGACGGTGCTGGGAAGCCAGACGGCGCTGGTGGTGCGACCGAAGGGCAACGAGAAGGAGGAGATCTACGTCGACAAGTTCGGGCGGGTGAAGGTGATGTTCCACTGGGACCACCAGCACGAGGACCCGGAAGACTCGTCGATGTTCATCCGGGTCAGCCAGGGCTGGGCGGGCGCGAACTGGGGCATGATGTTCCTGCCGCGCGTGGGTCAGGAAGTGATCGTGGACTTCCTGGAGGGCGATCCGGACCGTCCGATCATCACCGGTCGCGTGTACAACGGGACGCACATGCCGCCCTACACGCTGCCCGACGAGCGCACCAAGAGCACGATCAAGACGCATTCGACGGAACAGAGCGAGTCGAAGCGGTTCCACGAGATCCGCTTCGAGGACAAGAACAAGGCCGAGCAGCTCTTCATCCGTGCGCAGCGGCGGATGGACACGCGGGTGCTGGGTCCGCACTACCACACGACGGGGGGGAGCCTGCACGAGTACGTCGGGTACGAGAACGAGGAGGGCGAGAAGAAGGGGCGCTACTTCCGCACGGTCAACGAGGGCATCGACCTGCACGACAAGGGCGATCAGTACGTGTGGATCGAGGACAAGGTCCAGACGCGGATCGAGAAGGACGTGCTGGACGCCTACATGGCCAACTACGCCCTGATGGTCAAGGACAAGATCGAGGTCAACGCCAAGGAGATGGTGATCGAGATGAAGGAGAAGCTGGCCCTGAAGGTGGGCGGCAACTTCATCGTGATCGACCAGCAGGGGGTGACGATCGTCGGACAGAAGGTGAAGATCAACAGCGGCGGATCGGCGCCTTCGGTCGGCGACCAGGAGGGGCTCAAGCCGCTGGACGCGATCCCGGCCGACACGGGCAAGCCGGGCAAGAAGGGGGGTCCGTGGAAGCCGCGAACGCGCGAGGGCTACACGATCGAGGCGCAGCACGCGCCGCCGCCGCCGCCTCCGCCTCCTCCGCCGGGAGGCGGGACGCCCGAGACCAAGGTTCCGCCGGACGTGAAGTGCGCGGTGCTGGCGATCAGCGCCACGTGCGGGCACACCACGCCCAATCCGCGGACGGTGACACAGGGGATGACGCTGGAGGTGGTGCCCAACCGCGACTGGGGCTGGGACCGGATCGACCTGGCCGCCACGATGCAGATGCCCTGCGGCGAGCACCCGGAATGGACCATCAGCGGCCGCAGCAGCAAGCGCGGGCCCAAGACCGATTTCAACGCGACCGGGCCGATCCTGAACAAGTTCGCGTGGATTCCGACGGCGACGCCGAACAAGTACAAGGTGTTCTGCCGCGGCTGCAACGGTCCGAGCCAGTGGCTCGAGGTGCACGCGTACCCGCTGGTGGAGGTGGACGTTCCGACGATCGACCTGAACAAGCTGCTGGAAGTGCTGCGGCTGTTCACGAAGTTCCTGGAGTGGGTGGCGGACGTCGCGATTACGGACAAACTGAAGCTGGTCTATCTGAAGGGCAAGGTCCAGGCGCAAGCGAAATGGAAGGAGTGGACGGACTGGCGCGCGTATTATGGCTACAGCATCACGGCGGCGCTGGATCCGCTGGTGGGGCTGGAGGGCGAGATCCCCATCGGAACGAAGTTCCTGACGAAGAAACTCAAGCTGGTCCCGTGGCTGGGCAAGTATGTTCAAAGAGTTATCGACTGGCTGGTCAAGGCAAACCTGCGCATCAAGGCGTCCTTGAACATCGCGGTGGAATGCAAATGGGAGCGCAGCTCTCCCGACCAGCCCAAGTTCGTCGAGAACACGGGCAAGGGGGTCCACGTCACCGGGAGTGTCGGTCTCGGACTGGAGGCCGGGCTGATCGGCGGCAAGGTGGTGTCGGTGGAGGTCAGCGCGATCGACGCCAAGCTCTTCGGCGACGGTCAACCCTATATTGACGAGAACGGGTTCGGGCTGCGCAAGCTCGAAGTGAAGGGCGAGGACATCACGGCGGGCCTGAAGGTCAAGCTGCTCGACGGTGTGCTGGAGAAGGAGACGCCGAAGATCACCTGGTTCAAGGGCGGTACGCTCGTGTCGATCGATGAGCTCTCCCTCTATCCGCCCGGGGCCAAGAATGCGCGATTCTTCTTCCGCGAGGAAGAGCGGAGCTGAAGCGACGCCGAGCAGCGGTGCGCACGCCGGCCCGGCGTGCCTCCGTGTCGGCACGGGAGCAGACGATGGGACTGTATTACATCATGAACGTTGAGCGGCGCGCGGTGGACGTCTCGATCGAATTCAACGGCGTGCCCATCGTGCAGTGGACGGGCCCCGGGCCGCAGCAAGTGGTCGAGGCGCTTAACGGCTGGATGATCGGGACGGCCCAGGAGCTGCGGGTGCGGCTGGAATGGCCGCGGCGCAAGCGGTTCGCGGCGGGTCAGGCGAAGTTCCTGGTGCGGGTGGCGGGCCTGGAGCGGGACAAGCCGCCGTCGGCGAAGGGGGCGCTGTGCGAGTTCGACTGGCCCATCGAGGGGCAGGCGGAGCAGTACCCGTACGAGACGGTGCTGCGGTTCGACGTGGGCAAGCCGCCGCCGGCCGAACTGTGGACGCACGCCCGTCCGATGGACTTCAACGACGGCGGGCGTGCCGCGGTTCTGGACGCGGTCAGGCAGGTCCACGAGGCGTTCGGCGCTCGGGACCGGGCGCGCTGCGCGGCGTTGCTGGAATACAAGGCGCTCGACGTGCGCCGGGCGTTCCACATCCCGCCGGAGGAGGGGCGGCGCGATCTGGCGGAGCTGCTGGACGAGCTGTTCTCGACGCCGGACTGGGCGGTGGCGCCGCTGGAGCCGGAGAAGCTGGAGCTGCACGTGGTGGCAGGGAACCGGGTGGTGTGGGCCACGATGCCGGGCAACGTGGCGGCGATTCGGACGGCGGCGTCCTCGAGCGCGGGCTTCTCGCTGCCGCTCTACCTGGCGCCGCTGGAGGGGAAGTGGACCGTGGTGAGGTGACGGCAAGGGCCGAAGGGGGAGCGCCGAAGGGATGAAGAATGCCAGAGGCCGCACGGGTGACGGACGCGACGGAGCACGGCACGCCGCTGAGCGCCGGTCCGGGAAGTCCGGACGTGATGATCGGGTTCCTGCCGGCGTGGCGAGCGTTGCCGGCCAGCGTGGCTGGCGCGGTGGAGGGCGTGTCGGACAAGACCAGCCAATTCATGAAGGAGGCGGTGCTGACGCCGGCCAGCGCCGCCACCAAGCTGGTGCAGATCGCGTCGGGGCTGGTTGAGGCTGCGGCCAAGGCAGCGTCGGAGATGAACCCGAGCGCGGCGACCGCGGCGGGCAGCGCGGTGACGACGATGGTGAGCGGCAACGTTGCGCTGAGCGCGACGTGGGCGACGGCGTCGGCGGTACCGGGGGGTCAGCCGGCGGCGAATACGGCGTACACTGAGGGGATCAAGGGAATCGTGGCCGGGGCGGCGACGGCGGTGTTCGCGGCCATCGGGGGCATGACCGACATGCACACCTGCCCCGTCCCGTGCCCGATCCCGCCGCACGGGCCCGGGATGGTCACCCAGGCCAGTACGACCGTGCTGATCAACAATCTGCCGCCGGCGCGGAAGGGCGACAAGGTGTTCGAGGCGTGCGGCGGACCGGACGGGATCAGCATCGGGTGCGACTCGGTGCTGATCGGCGACGAGACGGGAAGCGGCGCGGGCGGGCCGGCACTGGAGTTTCAGGACGCGGACCAGCCGGCGCCGGCAGGCGAGGACGCGGGCGGCCCGTCTGAAGAAGCCGTCGCGCAGGCGCAGGCGGTCGAGGCGACGTTCGCGCAGGCGGCCAGCAACGGCTCGCCGCTGGTGGAGCGTTGCTCGCCATGCGTGAAGGTGTGAGGCGAAGAGACGGAGGGTCGACGCACGTGGCCGGGACGACGACTACAACCGCGAGGCTGACCGACCGCATGCGCGAGCGTCTGCGCACCGGGGAGCGGGTCTACGTCGTCATCGACGCCGCCCGGGCCGGTCTGCTGTGCCAGGCCGCGCGGGAGCAGCACGGCCTGGTCGGGCGGTCGCTGTTCGACGGGCCGCTGGCAGGCATGCTCGACCACGTAGCGCCTCACCTGTTCCCCACGCATGCCGGAACGGAGTTCTTCGACGCGTGGCAGGCGCAGCTCGGAAGCAGCGCCGGCGTGATCCTGGGCGCGGCGATCGACGCCGACGCGATGTGGAGTCACCTGCGCTCGCTGTTCGTAGTGACCGACGAGGCGGGCGGGTCCTACTCGTTCCGCTTCTACGACCCGCGTGTGCTGCGCGTCTTCCTGCCGACGTGCAGCGCCGCGCAAGCCGCGGAGTTCTTCGGTCCCGTGTCGTGGATGCTGGTCGAGGGCGGCGTGCCGGGAAGCGTGCTGCGCTGCACGGCCGGGCGAAGCGGCGTCGTCATGGCGCCTTGGGCGTAGCCGGACGACACGAACAGAAAGCAATGGGGTCGAGGGATCGCCGGATCGAGGGACGAATGAGACTGACGCGGGAACAGCTTGACGCCTTTGGACGCTACAACGAGGACGCGTTCGTGGGCCGGACGGCGGCGTACCTGCGCGAGCGGTTTCCGGAGCTGCTGCGGACCCGCGGGGTGGCCGCGGACCGGGTGGAGCTGTTCGTGCGGGAGAGCATGGCGCGGGCCGCCGCGTACCAGGTGGTGTGCGATGCGGACATTCGCTGGTTCTGCGAGTGCCGGCTGGAGTTGGGGATGGCGTTCGATCGCGACGGCAAGCTGGCCTGGCCCGGCGAGATCCTGAAGCGAGACGATCTGAGCGGCTCGCAGAAGATGGACCTGCTGGCCGAGCGCATGGCGTGGGAGACGCGACCCGCATGAGCACGACGCGCGCACGCCGACCGCTGGATCCGAAGGCCGTGTCCGAGGCCGACCGGCGCCTGTGGGAGGCGCATCCGGAGCTGCACGGGCGAAAGCTGACGCTGGGTCCGGAAGACGCCGCGCTGCGCGAGGAGTGGTGGCGCTACTACTTCGAGGAACAGGGCGGAGGCGACAAGCCGGTCAACCCCAAGCCGCCGGACAAGCCGTCGGACCCGTGCGCGGCGACGAAGCTGATCATCAAGCTGGCGAGCGTGCGCTTCCGGTCGGACCACGGGATGCTGACCGACTATTTCACGGACTACAAGCGCACCGGGACGCGTTTCGAGGACAAGGACCCGCGCGAGTGGACGACCGATCACAGCTTTCCCATCAGCCACACGAAGAACAGGAAGATCGAGCTGACGGTTGAGTTCGACGTGTCGCCTCCGGACGGCACACCCGGCGAAGGCACGGTGCGCGGCGACGGTGGCGACGGGTACCTGTCGTTCAGCGGCAAGGCGCTGTTCGCGCCCGGCAAGGTGACCGTGGACCTGACGGCCGACGCGGCGTTGCCCGACGAGGTGGTCAAGCTCGACAAGCGCAGCATCACCTGGCGCGTCACCTGCCCGGACTCCAGCGTCGTGGCCGGCGTCTCCGGCGAGCACACCCTCTACGTCACCGTCGACAAGCCGATCGTCGAAGGGCAGACGGAGGACGGCGTGACCTGGCGGCGGATGGAAAAGGCGGTCGACCTGGTCGGTAAGGCGTGGAAGGCCGGGCGCCGCCGGCCGGTTCGCATCGTCGACTACATCTTCAATCAGTTCGAGGGGTACACGCTTGGCTACGAGTACCTGTCGGACCGGCAGCAGCGCTATCTGCGCGACCACCCGGACGAGCGGCGGAAGCTGGACGACGTGGACTTCGCGGCCTACTTCAACACCGCCAAGGGCGGGGCCTGGCCGCTGGGCGATTTCACCGAGTACGGCGGCGAATGCCAGGCCATTGTGCGCTTCACGCGCGGCGTGATTCACCAGGTGGGCGTACCCGGCAAGGCCGAGAAGGTGCTGATCACCGCCGACGCCAGCGATCCCTACACCGCCCGGGAAGGCTCCGAGCCGACCGGGCCGCGGGCCGACCGCGGGTACGCCCTGGTCGACGCCAAGGTGAAGTTCGGCGAGAAGTACGGCCGCGACGATCTGAATTCGGAAGGCGAGAAGGTCGGCTGGAACAACTTCGAGGCCTACCTGGTCTTCAGCGACGCGAACACGGGCGACGAGGACTGGTTCGGGGGCGGTGTCGGCAAGCTGGACGAGTCGCAAGACCCGCTCTACGTCTTCTACGGACTGGCGGAATACAAGATGGTGAGCCGTCGCGGCGTGCTGAAGCGCAAGGTGACCAAGGTCTGGGTGTACGAAGGCAAGAACGGCACACTGACCGGCGAGCACCGGCTCACCCGGCTTCGCAGCCGGCCCTAGCGAGGCGCGGATGCGAACGACCCGGGCCTGTGCCGCCGCGATGCTGCTGCTGGCGGGCTGTGCCGCGCCTCCCAACGCGAAGGAACCGGCGATGACGGACGTTGAGCTGGAAGAAGACGACGACGAGACGTTCGAGTCGGCCCGCGACGTGTGGCTGGCCGCCGTGCGAGCCGTGCGGCCCGACGAGTGGATCCCCTTCACGGACTATTCATCGCTGCCGGCGCGGGTCTACTTCGAGTCGCGGCGCTGGAACGGGCTGATCTTCCGCAAGGGGATGGGACCGCTGCGCGAGGGCGACGTGGCGCAGGCGTACCACGTCGCGCGGGACGGGACGTACGACTTTGTGAAGAGCGAGTACGAACCGCGCCCCGGGCTGCGGCTGGTGGTCATCGAGAGCGGCATGTTCGTTCACCTCTTCTGCCCTGGCGCGCCGTTCGAAAGCTCGGCCGGTCCCGAGCCGCTGCGCCAGGCGGAGATGATGGCCACTACGCTCCTGAACGTGCCCGAAACACTGCACTTCGACTGGACCGGTCCGGACGCCGCGCGCATATTCTCCAACGCCGCGCACCTGAATCTCACGCAGATGCGGCAGTTCTCCGCGCGCATCGACGGTGTCGCCCGGCCGGGCGGCATCGCGCTGCTGTGCTGCAAGCGGCACCCGGAGTTCGAGCAGTTCATCGACCCCGCCGAGTGGTTCGACGCGGAATTCCGCGATGCACACAAGTGACGCGGCGCCGCTGTTCATCGCCGTCGGCGGGCTGGTCGGCTCGGGCCGCACGACGGTCCTGTTGCGACTCGCGGCTGCCGCGGTGGCGCGGGGCCGGCGGGTCTGGATCGTCAGCCCGGACGTTGGGCCGCAGCTCGACGCCGCCACCCTGTGCGCCGCGTCCGGAGTCGAGCCCGGCGCCGGCGCGGCGGTGACCGCGTGGGTGACCGGTCCGGCGCCGGCGTCCTACTTCGCCGCGTTCGACCCGGTCGCCCCGCCCCAGCGTCCCGATCTCATCCTGTCCGAGCCGCAGGCGCACTGCATCGACCGCGTGCTGGACACGACCGCGGCGCTGGCGGAGCTGTTTGGCGGCGCGCTGCGGATCGGGCCCTACGTCGCGGTGATCGATCCGGCCCGGGCCTGGGCGGCGCTGGGCGATCCCGCCGCCGCGCATTCTCAGAAGGCGCGTTTCCTCTATCGCACGCGGCAGAACGAGGCCGAGCTTCTCGCACTCAACCGGATCGACCTGCTGCCCGGGGGGCAATGCGCGGACGTCGCGCGGGTGGTGGCTGAGCACTTCCCCCGCGGGCGGGTGCTGCCGGTGTCGGCGATGACCGGCGCGGGGTTTGAAGCGCTGATCGAGGCCACGCTCGGGCGTGGGGAACGGACCTAGTCTGCATCGAACGCGGCGCGCATTACGCCCTCGGGCGGGGGACGTCCGTGCCAGAGTTCGAACTGGCGCGCGGCCTGCGCCAGGAACATCTCCACGCCCGGGACGGCGATCCAGCCCGCGGCGCGCGCTTCGCGCAGGAAGCGCGTTTCGCGCGGCTCGTAGATGGTGTCGAACGCGACCGGCGCGACGCCGCTCGACCGGGTCCGCAGGCTCCCCCAGGCGTGGTCAGGGAACGGGGACTCGTTTGCGCACGGGCCCAGCCCGACGCTGGTGCAGTTGACGACGGCATCCGCGGCCAGCTCACCGCGCCGCTCCCAGGCGTCGGACGCGCAGTGGAAGTCGCGCGCCAGCCGCGCGGCGCGTTCAGGCGTGCGGTTGAGCACCGTGACGCTGTGCCCGGCGGCGGCCAGCTCGGCGATGACGGCCCGAGCCGCGCCACCCGCCCCGAGCACGGTGACGCGCCAGGGTGCGGGGCGCTGCATGGCGCCGGCCAGCGACTGGCGCGCGGCCGGTCCGTCGGTGTTCGCGGCGTGCCAGGCGGGCCGTTCGTTGCCGCGGGCGGGATCGGGCGCGATCAGCGTGTTGGCCGCGCCGCAGCGTTGCGACAGCGAATCGAGCACACCGCCGCGGGCCCGCACCCAATCGACCAGGTGTTCCTTGTGAGGCAGGGTGACGCTCAGCCCCGCGAGCCCGAGCCAGTCCGCGGCGGCGGCGGCGTCCAGGAAGGCGCGGCAGGCGTCGCGGTCGGGTCGCACGGGGAGTGGGACGAACAGGCCGTCGATGCCGGCCGCCGCCATGGCGGCGTTGTGGACGCGCGGACTGCGCGAATGCGCAACGGGCCAGCCCACGATGCCGTAGAGCCGCGTCGCAGGCCCGAGCGACGGCCAGCGCCAGCGTTGCAGTTCTTCGAGCGTGGGCTGGCCCGGCGCGGAGGCGTCGCGCGCCTCGGCGGCGGCGAACGTGAGGAACGCTCCGAACCGCGGGGCCGCAACGCGGGTGATCAGGCCGGCCTCGCCCATCGCCAGCGCGACGACGCGGCGGGCGCTGCTGCGGCGGCGAAGCTGGTCAAGCACGCGCAGCGCGTCGGACGCGTCGCGCGCGGCAAACGCCGCCTTGATCGCGAACGCCGGTGTCGCGGCGAGATCATCGAACACCGCGTCGAGGTCCGCCGGCGTCGAGCGAAAGTCGTGATGCGACAGGATGAGGCGATTGCGGGCGCGGCCGTCACCCACCGGGGCCGGCTGGTCACGGATCCCGGAACCCGGCGCCGGCGCGGTCTCGCGCCCCGACACGTCGCACACCAGTCCGACCTTCTGCCGCACGTTGGCCGAGCGCCGCCAGGCCGCAAGCTCCACGTCGATCCATCCGGGCCGCAGCAGCCCCAGGCGCTCGATGAGGCTGATGCGGTCCGATTCGTCGCCGTCCCACGCCCCGCCTTCGTGGACGGGCCGGACCGTGAGAAGGTAGGGGCAGGGGCGCGGACCGCGAAGCAGCGATTCGACGGCGGCGACGTCGCCGATCAGGTCGACCCGCAGCTCGACCAGGTCCGCGCCGCCTGCGATCGCGGCCCGGACCTGCCCGTCGAGCGGCGGATCCGCGCGCGTCAGCGGGACGGCCACCGCGGTTCGCGGGTTGAGCATCACGTCCACCGGTTGGCGCTCATGGCGCCGGCCGCGACACCGGGTCGGAACCCGGCCGCGTCGCGGCCAGGCCGGCCAGCTTGCGGCGCACCTCGTCGCGGTGCTCCAGCGCAGCGACGTATTCGGGGTGCTGCTCGCCGAATGCGTCGCGCGCGACGGCGACTTCCAGATCGGCCAGTTCCAGCCATTCCTCCCAGCCGCCCCGCCGCTCCACAAGCTGCGCCAGGCCGCGCACCGCGCGAAGCCCGATCGGCCCGATGCCGCCCGGCGTGGCGCGGCAGATGTCCACGGCCTCACGCATCCATCGCTCTGCTTCGGCGGCGTCTCCGCCGGCGTCTGTAAACACGGCCGGGTTGTTGAGCGCCTGCGCGACGCGCGGGTGGGTCGGACCGTAGATCTCGCGCTGCATCTCCACCGCCTCGCGCTGGGTCGTGATCGCGTCCCGCACCCGGCCGCGGCGGAACTCGACGCCCGCCAGCTCCATGCGCGTCAGCGTCACCGATTCGCTGAGCGGCCCGAACAGCCGCAGGCGCATCGCCAGCGCCTCCTGGAACGCCTGCGCGCCCCCGTCCAGGTCACCCAGGTCGACGCGGATCGACCCCAGGTTGTGCAGGCTGGAGGAAACGTCCGCGTGCTCCCGCCCCAGAAGTTCGATCCGCTGCTCCAGTACCTGGCGGTGCAGCGCCTCGGCGGCGGCCAGCTCGCCCTTGTCGGCCATCAGGTTGGCCAGGCGGGCGCGCACCGTTGCGTCCCGGATCCGATCCTGCCGGGCGTCGGAGGCGCGGACCAGCGACAACGCCTCGCGGTAGAGCGGCTCGGCCGCGTCGTAGTCGTGTGCGTTCGAGCGCAGGTCCGCCAGCATCGACAGCCCCTCCGCCAGCGTGATCCGCTCGGCATCGCCGCCGGCGCGGGATAGCTCCACCGCCGCCCGCGCGTGACGCTGCGCCTCGGCGTACTTGCCCAGCGACGCGAAGGTCGCACCGAGCGTCAGGCGCACCGCGGCCTCTGCGTCGGGCTGCGTCTTGAGCGAACCTGCGTCGATCGTGGTCGCGGCCCGGCGCACCACGTCGACCAGGCTCACCTCCTCGCCCGGGCGTCGCGTGGGATCGGCCGCCCCCGGGATGTCGCGGTTGAGGAACGTGAGCACGGCCTGCGTCTTGGCGGCGCTTTTTTCCGCCTGATCCTGGCGCTGCTCGGCCAACGCCCGGGCGGTAAGCGCCTGGTCGCGCTCGTACGACGCGCGCCACGCGAACCAGGTCGTTCCCACCAGCCCGGCCAGGATCGCCGCCAGCGTCGTGCAGGCGCCGACCACCACGGCCCGGTGACGCCGCGCGAACTTGCGCAACTGGTAGCCCGCGCTGGCAGGCCGCGCCAGGACCGGCTCGTCGCGCAGGTAGCGGCGCAGGTCGGCGGCGAAATCGGCCGCGGACTGGTAGCGGCGCACCTTGTCCTTTTCGAGCGCCTTGGCGAAGACCGTGTTCAGATCGCGGTCGAAGGCGCGGCCGGCGCGGGTGAGTTGCAGCGACTCGCCGGTGCAGATCGTGTCGGCCACCTGGGCCAACGACTTGCCCAGCAGCTCGTAGGGCATGCGATGCGCCAGCAGCTCGTAGCCGATGACCCCGAGTGCGTAGACGTCGCTGCGGGTGTCGACGTCGCCGGGGTCGCCGCGGACCTGCTCGGGGCTCATGTAGGCCAGCGTGCCGACCAGTTCGCCCGCCTGCGTCTGGAGCGTGCAGCGGGCTTCCAGGTCCAGGTCGATCAGCCGCGCCACGCCGAAGTCGAGAATCTTGGGCTGTCCGGCGCGATCGACCAGGATGTTGGCGGGTTTCAGGTCGCGATGAATGACGCCCTTCTGATGGGCGTGCTCGACCGCGTCGCACGCGCGCGCCAGCAGCTCGAGCTTGCGCGGTGCGTCGAGCCGCTCGACCAGCGCGTAGTCCCCCAGCGGTCGGCCCTCGACCAATTCCATGGCCAGGTAGGGCGTGCGGCCCAGCCCGCCTTCGATGGCGCCGGCCTCGAAGATCTGCGCGATGCCGGGGTGCTGGAGCCGGCCGAGCGCCTGGGCCTCGTACTCGAAGCGCCGCAGCAGGCGGTCGGACGAGAGCCCGGCACGAATGACCTTCAGGGCGACGACGCGGCGCGGGTTCTCCTGCTCGGCCCGGAAGACGGCGCCCATGCCGCCTTCGCCGATCCGCGCCAGGATGCGGCAGCGCCCGATGCGCTCGGGAAGCGACGTTCCGGCCGCGGGTGCCGGCTCGGTGGCCACCGTCGGCTCGCCGTTCGACGCGCTGATGCGCGTGGCAGGCGGATGAAATGCGTCGGCGCTGCTCGACATGTATCCGCGGCCCAACGACGGCTTGCCGGTCGCAGGAGCGAGCCCGCCGCCCGCTGCTCCGCGCGGCAGATTCTATCAGCCGATGCCGCTGGCACGATGCGAACCGGCAAGATCACAACCCGACCCGCGCCCGCGGTTCGCCGTTCGGCAGTCCGCCCGGAGCCGCCCGACCGCGGCATGGCGACGCCGCACCCGCGCCTCAGTCGCCGTCTTCGCCTCGGCCGGTGGCGGCCAGGGGCGCGGCCGGCGCGACCGAATCGCTCTTGAGCTTCTGTCGCAGCCGGGCGTCGATGAACGGCTGGATCCCGCCGTCCAGCACCTTCTGCGTATCGCCGATGGCCAGGTTGGTGCGGTGGTCCTTGACGTGGATGGTCGAGCCGTGCAGGACGTAGCTGCGAATCTGGTTTCCCCAGGCGATTTCGCCCTTCTCGCCGTAGATCTTGGCCAGCTCGGCGTCGCGCTTGGCCTGCTCCATCTGTTCGAGCTTGGATTGGAGGATGCTCAGCGCCATCCGCTTGTTCTGGGCCTGGCTGCGCTCGTTCACACACTCCACCACGATGCCGGTGAGAAGGTGCTTGACGCGAACCGCCGTCGACAGCTTGTTGACGTTCTGGCCGCCCGCGCCGGCAGACCGGCGGAAGAACACCACCTCGACGTCGGCCGGGGCGATCTCGATCGCGGTCTCCTCAAACTCCGGCAGGCAATCGACCGCGGCGAACGAAGTCTGCCGCTTGCCCTGCGCGTTGAAGGGGCTGATGCGCACCAGGCGGTGAACGCCGGCCTCGCACGAAAGATACCCGGTCGCGTAGGGCCCCTCCACGCCAAGCGTGACCGATTGAATGCCGGCCTCGTCCCCGTCGCGGCGGTCCACCTCGGATACTCGATAGCCGGCGCGCTCCAGGTACATCAGGTACATGCGCAGCAGCATCGCCGCCCAGTCGCAGGCCTCGACGCCGCCCGCTCCGGCCTGGATCGCCAGAAAGCAGTTGCGCGCGTCGTTCGGGCCGCTCATGAGCGAGACCAGCTCGACCTGTTCCGTCTTCTCCACGAGCTGGCTCAGACCCGCTTGCAGTTCCGCGTACGCCTCGCTGCCCGGCTCGCCGCCGCCCAGCTCCAGCAGCACGTGCGCGTCGTCGGCACGCCTCACCAGGTCGGTGACCGGATCGACGCGGGCGCGCAGCGCCTTCATCTCCGCCACGACCTTCTGCGCGTTTTCCTGGATGTCCCAGAAGCCGGGCGACTCCATCTTGCGGGCCAGCTCGGCCAGCCGGGCGGACTTTGCCGGCAGGTCAAAGAGAGTCTCGGATCGCGTGGATGCGGGACGTGAGCGAGGCGAGCGTTCCGGCAGGGTCTTCGAATGCCATTCGTGGCTCCATCGGGCGCCACCGTCGGCGCGCGGACCGGGATTCTAGCCGCATCGCGGCCGGCGTTCACGCTCAACGGGACGCGCGGTACTGCCTGCCCGAACGAAAAGCCCAGCGGCGTCCGTGTCCGAGAGTCTCGATTTTCCGCTTGACCTGGTCGCAGAATCCGAACGATACTTCAGATATAGGGAGTTGAGATGAGCCGTGCCGCGCCCGCGATTGCCATCCTCTTCTTGGCGTCCGCATCCGCCAAAATGTGGAGTGAGTTCGCGGGGTCGGGGGTAGTAACCTGTCCGGCTACCTGGCTGGCAGCGGAATGCTTCCCCTCATAGGCGTGCGCCTCGCTGCCGCGGCGGTCATCGCCGCGGAGTTCCTCGTCGCCGGTTTGCTCCAGTTTCAGCGGGCGCGCCGTGCCGGGTGGCTCCTGACGGCGGGCTTGTGCGCCGCGTTCGCCGTCGTGTACGCGGCCGCCTTGGCGTTGGGGGACATTCGTGAGCGCCGTTGCCTGGCAGCGCGGCTGACGCGCGACGGCTGGTACGATCACGTCATCATGCTGGCGATCTGCGTGGCGCTGTGCGGGGCGGCGTGCCTGGCGCTTGTGCGCGATTCCCGATCCACTCCTGTTGGAGCGCCTGCGTGAAGCCGACTCATTCTTTGTCCGGACTGGGCGTTGCGGCTCTTGGTCTGCTGAGCATGCTGATCCTGGCACAGCTTCCGGTGCCCGTAGTGGTGGTTCACAACCCCAACGTCGAGGCGCCGTACGAAAGCGTCGGGGTGCATCACTACCAGATCAGCAACGTGCAGATCGACGACACGCTGACGCAGGATTCGATCACCATCACGCCCACAACCACGAACGCGTGGATTTGGGAGTACTTCGCCGACGGACATCAGCACTCGCGCAGCTACGGGCCGGATGGCGAACTGCTCGGCG
>CAYNYG010000035.1:39140-41474 GCA_964401365.1 uncultured Planctomycetales bacterium
GCGCCGTGCCGCGCCGCGGCGCGGCGTCGCGGCCTGACGGTCTGCCGGAAAGTAGCGGCCGGGCTCCGCCTCGGCCGTAGAAGCCATCCCGAGACCCCAACAACGAGCCGCTGGCTTGAGCCCGCGTGGGCGCCGGCGGGACGCATACGGGCGACCGTGCAGGCGTAGACGCTTTCCGCCCACGATCGACTATAATCTCCCTCCTAACATTATCCGGACGGGAGACGCCCGTGGGCGGTTTCGAGATCGTCAGCTCCTTTACGCCGCGCGGCGACCAGCCCCAGGCCATCGAGAAGCTTGTGGCCGGCTTCCGCGCCGGGCGCAGGTACCAGACGCTGCTGGGCGTGACGGGCTCGGGCAAGACCTTCACCGTGGCGCACGTGATTGCGCAGCTCGGCATGCCGGCTCTGATCCTCTCGCACAACAAGACGCTGGCGGCGCAGCTCTACGAGGAGTTCCGCGAGCTGCTGCCCAACAACGCGGTCGCGTATTTCGTAAGTTACTACGACTATTACCAGCCCGAAGCCTACATCCCGCAGCGCGACATCTACATCGAAAAGGACTCGTCCCGCAACGACGACCTCGACCGTCTGCGCCTGGCGGCCACCAGCAGCGTCGTCAGCCGGCCCGACACGGTCGTGGTCGCCAGCGTCTCGTGCATCTTCGGCCTCGGCTCGCCCGACGAGTACAAGGCCAGCGTGATCGGCGTGAAAGTCGGCGAGACGGTGGAACGCGACGACCTGCTCAAGAAGCTGGTCAAGCTCCAGTACGAACGCAACGACCTCGACTTCCGCCGCGGGAAGTTCCGCGTGCGCGGCGACGTGGTCGAACTGCACCCGGCCTACGAAGAGTTCGCGGTCCGCATCGAGCTGTTCGGCGACACCGTGGAGCGCATCAGCCTGATCCATCCGCTGACGGGCCACGTGCTTCAGGAGCGCTCGGACGTGTTTATCTACCCGGCTGTTCACTACGTCATGCCCGAGGACAACGTCGAGCGGGCCATCGCCTCCATTCAGGAGGAGCTTGAGATGCGGCTGATGCAGCTTCGACACCAGGGCAAGCTGCTGGAGGCACAGCGCCTGGCGGCGCGGACCAAGTACGACGTCGAGATGATCCGCGAAGTGGGCTATTGCAGCGGCATCGAGAACTACACGCGCCACCTGAATGGCACGCAGCCGGGCGCCAAGCCCTACACGCTGGTCGACTACTTCCCAAAGGACTTTCTGCTGGTCGTGGACGAGTCGCACGTCAGCGTGCCGCAGATCCGCGCCATGTACGCCGGCGACCGCTCGCGCAAGGAAGTGCTGGTCGAGCACGGGTTCCGCCTGCCGAGCTGCCTGGACAACCGGCCCATGCGCTTCGAGGAGTTCGAGAGCATGTGGCGGCAGGTGCTGTTCGTCAGCGCAACGCCCGGCCCGTTCGAGCTGGAGCGCTGCGGCGGCGAAGTGGTGGAGCAGATCATCCGCCCGACCGGGCTGGTGGATCCGGTGGTGGAGGTCAAGCCCGCCCGCGGGCAGGTGCCCGACCTGCTGGCCCGGATTCACGAACGCGCCGCCCGCGGTGAGCGCGTCCTGGTGACGACGCTGACCAAGCGGCTGGCCGAAGACCTCTCGGCCTACATTCAGCAGGCGGGGCTGCGCGGCTGCTACCTGCATAGCGAGGTCGACACCCTGGCGCGGGTGGAGATCCTGCGCGACCTGCGCGTGGGCAAGTACGACGTGATCGTGGGCGTCAATCTGCTGCGCGAGGGGCTCGACCTGCCGGAGGTGTCGCTGGTCGCGATCCTGGACGCCGACAAGGAGGGCTTCCTGCGAAACGACACGTCGCTGATTCAGACCATCGGGCGCACGGCGCGCAACGTGAACGCGACGGTGGTGCTGTACGCCGACAGGGTTACGCCCTCGATGCAACGGGCCATCGACGAGACATCGCGGCGCCGCGCCATTCAGCTTCGCTACAACGAGGAGCACGGCATCACGCCCGAGACGATCCGCAAGGCAATCCGCCGCGGGCTGGAGACCGAAGTCGCGGCGCAGCGGACGGTGCGCGAGGCGGTGCACCGCGACGAGGGCGAGCACGACCGCGACGAGCTGATCGCGGAGTTGGAGACGGAGATGCTCCAGGCCGCCCAGGAGCTGGATTTCGAGAAGGCTGCGGCGTTGCGCGATCACATCGCGCAACTGAAGCGCTCCGCCGGGTCGAAAGTCGCCGCCGTCGATGCCCGGCCTTTGTCGCTCAAGCGCGCCGAGCGCAGCGCAGGCCCGCGACCCGCGAAGGTAGTCAAGCCGAAGACACGCGGGTGAATCTTCGACGATCCTACGGCGGCGGGGTGGT
>CAYNYG010000036.1:0-41214 GCA_964401365.1 uncultured Planctomycetales bacterium
GTCGGCGCCGGCGGGAAAGCCCGCCGCCGCGGCGCCCGCCGGGTCGTTGCCTGGGCCGCCGACAACGGCCGGCGCTGCGCGGAGTTCGCTCACGCCGGGTGCGCCACCGGTCGCGACCTCGGCCAGCGGCGCGGAGCTGCGCTGCCTGCGGTGCGCCTACCCGCTGATGTCGGTCACGGGCTACCAGTGCTCCGAGTGCGGAGCGCAGTATCGCCGCGAGACGCTCGAGCGCTGGTTCGGCGGCGCCGAGGCCGGCCGCTTCGAGCGCGTGCTGTGGCTGGTGCGCGCCTGCGCGTTTCTGAAGCTGTGGCTGCTGTGGGACCTGCGCGAGCTGGCGGGGCTGGCGTCGGCGGTTCTCGCGGCGTGGGCGTGCTGGATCGCCGGCGAGGGCAAGCGCGGACGCGTGGGTTGGCAGTACGCAGCGTGCGGGATGACCGTCGCCGGGCTGATGCTGATGGCGAGCTGGACGAACCGCGGCACGCCGGCGGTCGTCGTGACGCTCGAGATGCTGGCGGCATGCCTGCTGCTGGTCGCCATGCTGCGCGATGCCGACCCGGTCGAGCTCTACGGCGAGCCGTTCTCGAGTCGTGTCGCCATCGGGCTGATTCTGGCGACCCCGGTGCTGTCCGTGGCCGTACATCACGCGACGGCGTACGTCGATATCGCGCTGCGCGGCACGTCGGGAGGACTTTTCACCGGGCCGGCCGGGCTGGCGGGGTTGACGTCCGAGCTGCTGGGGTTCGCGCTGCCGCAGGGGACGGCCCTGCTGGTCTGGCTGTTCGTCTGGTGGCGGGTCGGCGCGGTTCGGCGGGCGCTCTTTGCGCGACCGGAGCGCGGGGCATCGAGTGAGTCCCAATAGCGGCGGCGACTGCGCTTAGCCGAACGCGAGGCGCAGCCCGGTGAGGACCAGCACGACGTTCAAGCCCCGCGACAGCCACCGGGTGGGGATACGGTGCGTCAAGCCCGCCCCGATCCAGCCGCCCAGCATCGCACCGGGTGCAAGGCAGGCCGCCAGCAGGAACGCGTCGGCCAGGTGCAGCGAGGGCCGCTGTGCCACGGCCAGGCTCTGTGAGCAGGCCGTGACCAGCGCGACCAGGCCGACCAGCACGGTGGAATTGGCGATCGCGTTACGCAGCAGGATGCCCAGCAGGTTCTGCACCGGGACCGCCCAGATCCCGCCCGCCACGCCGAACAAACCCGCCACCAGCCCCGCCGGCGCACCGATCACGCTTGCCAGGAACGCGAAGCGGCGCGGCGTCGGGCAGGCGCGCGTAACGTAGGCGTCGCCGCGGACCGCGCGCAGCTCGACGTAGCTGCGCAAGCCCACGCTGAGGATCATGAGTACGCCGAAGGCGCGCGTCAGCCAGTGCGTTTGCGGACCGCTCAGCGTCCCGGCGGCGACCACACCCGCCAGCGTCCCGGCGAGCGCTCCGGGCGCCATCGCGGGCACAAAGCCGCGCAGCACCGCCCGGGCGCGGATGTGGCGAGCGGCGGCCGGGATGGAGAGGACGAATGAGGTGGAGATCGAAGCCAGCTTGAACAGGTGGAACGCCTCGGGACCGTAGCGGTCGCCCACGGCGAAGATCATGACCGGGATCATGACCAGCCCCCCGCCGACCCCCGCCAGTCCGCCAACAAAGCCGGCCGCGACCCCGGCGGCCACCAGCCCGGCGACCAGGAGGGCGCTGAACGGGTTGGCGTCGGCGAGCACCGGTCAATCCCCCGCCGACTCGAAGCAGCGCAGAATGCGATCTTCGGCCGGGCGTCCGATCAGATCGATCGCTTGGGTGTGCGCCGCCTCCGGCACGAGCCAAAGCTCCTTCGGGTCGCGGGCCGCGTCAAACAGCTCCTGCGCGAGCTCGGGGAAGCAGATTTCGTCGCGTCCGCCCGCGACGATCAGCAACGGACGCGGCGCGATGCGCGCCACGTAGTCGGTGGGTTCATACCCGCCGCTCAGCAGCGACCAGGCCATCGCGGATGCCGCCCACTCGTTCCTGAGTACCTGCCGCAGATGCAACGTGCCGATCCGGCGGTAGCTGCTGAATGGCGAGTCCAGCGCAACGGCCCGGACGGCAGGCCGCTCGGCCGCGACCACGGTCGCGATGGCGCCGCCAAGGGACTGCCCGAAAATGAACACGCGCCGGGGGTCGACGTCCTTGCGGGACAGCACGTAGTCGACGGCGGCCAGCCCGTCGCGGATCGTCCCGGCGCGCGTCGGGTGGCCCTCGGATCGCCCGTACCCGCGATAGTCGAAGGTGAACAGGTTGTACCCGCGGGGCGGCAGCCAGGTGACGAACGAGACGTGCGTGCTCATGTTCTCGGCGTTGCCGTGGAAGTGGACCACCGTGCCGCGCGCGGTGCCGAGCGCCGGAATGAACCAGCCGGCGAGCTGCACGCCGTCGGACGCAGAGAAAGCGGCATCCTCGAACGTGAGGCCCCAGGTGGCCGGTGTGTAGAGCATCTCGCGGCTGGGGTAGTAGAAATAGCTGTCGAGTCCGATCATGACGACGGTCGCGATGAAGGCCAGCGCGGCGGCGCGCAAGGTCCATCGGATGCGCCACCAGAGGATCCCGGCGCGTGTCCAGAGACCGCGGTGCGGCGCGACGCCGATCCAGCGCAGCACGGTGTAGAGCCTCGGTCCGACCCGCATGCCCGGCATGATACGCCAACGCCAGACCACCCTTGGGTCCCGCGCTCGGTGCGATGCGAGGTGGGCCCGTTCACGGCGCCGACGCCGGCTGGGAGGCGCAGCGCTGGCGCGCGGCCCGATACTCGTCCCGCTCCGGCTGGAGCCTCATCGCGGTCCCGAACGCCTCGGCGGCGTCGTGCGCAGCGCCGCTCTGCTCGAGCGCCAGCCCAAGCTGGTAGTGCGCCTCGGCGTCTTGCGGTGCGGCCTGCGTGACGCGACGGAAGCAATCGACCGCGTCGGACCACTGCCGCAGCCCCGCGTGCGCCCGCCCCAGGTGGAAGATTGCGTTGACGTAGTCCGGGTCCACCGACAGCGCACTCGTCAGGTGCTCGATCGCCGGCGCGAATTGGCCGCGCTGAATCAGCAGCGCGCCGAGATTGGCCTGGACCTGCGGGTTGCGCGGGTCCAGTTCGACCGCGGCGCGGAAGCAGGGCTCGGCGGCGTCAATCTGTCCCAACTGCGCCAGCAGCGCGCCCAGGTTCAGCACCGCCGCCGCGTCGCGCGGGTCCACCGAGACCGCGGCCCGCAGCGCGTCCAGCGCGCCGCGCACGTCGCCGCGCCGCAGCAGCGTCAACCCGATGTTCATCGGCGCGGCGGCCAGCCGCGGCGCCAGCCTCTGCGCCGCGCGGAACTCGACCAGCGCCTGTTCCAGATCGGCCGCCGCCAGCAAGGCCTGGCCCAGACCGATGCGGGTGGCCGCGTCCGACGGCCTCAGCATGCGCGCCGTCTGAAGCGCCTTCACGGCGTCGCCGGTCTGCCCGAGTTCGAGGAACGCCGTCCCCAGGTTGGTCCACGCCTGGAAGTAATCGCGACGGAGCTGGATCGCGTGCCGGTAGCAGGCCAGGGCCTCGTCGCGGTGACCGGCGCGCCACAGCGCCAGCCCGAGATTGAACTGCGCGGTCGCGTCGCGCGGGTCGCGCGCGGCGGCCTCGCCGAAGACGGTGAGCGCCTCATCGACGCGTCCGGCGCGCTCCAGCGCTTGTCCCAGGTTGATCCGCGCCAGCGTGAAGGCCGGATCGCACGCCACCGCCCGGCGGAATCCCTCCACGACCTCGGGCGACCCGGGTTCGTCTCGCGCCCGGAGCAAGGCGAGGTTGTTGTGGGCCACCGCGCAGTTGGGGTTTCGCTCCAGCGTACGCGTCCACAGCGCCTCGCCGTTCCGCCACTGCTCGGTCTGGGCCGCAGAAGCCCACGCCAGCCCCGCCAGGACGAGCAGCGCCACCGCACCGGCGGCCGCGCGCCCACGCCGCGGCACCCACCGGTCCGCAGCCACGCTCACCGCGACGAATGCGCCCGCCAGCGGCAGGTACAGGAAATGATCCGCCACCGGCGTGAGCCGCAGGTAGTCAAAACGCACCAGGCCGAGGATGGGCGCCAGGCATACCGCGAAGTGCAGAAGTCCCCATGCGAACGTGCGCCCCAGGCGCCGCGCGGCCACCGCGAGCAGTGCCGCCAGGGGCACCAGCCCCGCCAACGCCGCCCACAGCGCCGCGTTCGTCGCCGCGCGTTCCCACTGTGGATAGATCGCCTGAAGATCAGCGGGCCAGACCAGCTTGGCCAGGTAGAACCACACCGCGCCGGCCGCCACCAGGACGCGCGATTCCGGTGCCAGGTCGGCGGCGGGGCCGGGCGTTTCGACCATGTGCGTGATCGCGCTCAGCACCGCCGCGACCACCAGCATCGGAATCACGACCGCCAGGGCCCGCCGCCAGCTTCCGGCCTGTGGCGTCCCGGCGTCGCCGGTCGGCCGTGCCGCCCAACCCGCCAGCGCGGCCGAGATCGGCAGGGTCGCGACGGCGGTCTTGGAGAGGGCGGCGGCGGCAAAGCACCCGACGGCGGCAAGGGGCCAGCGCCGGCGCCGGGCGCCGCCCTCTCCGCCGCGCAGCCAGCGCACAGACAACAGCACGGACAGCAGTCCGAGCGCGGTCGACAGCGTGTTCTTGCGCTGCGCTACCCACGCGACGGACGAGACTTGCAGCGGATGCACTCCGAACAGCGCCGCGGCCAGGAACGCCGCCGGCGGTGACGCACCCAGCGCCTGCGCGAGGCGGTACAGCAGCGCGACGTTGACGAGGTGCAGCGCGACGTTCGTGAGATAGAACCCCGTCGCCCAGTCACCCCACAGCCGGACCTCGAGCCAGAAGGTCGAGAACGTCAGGGGATAGTACTGGTCCGACTCGAACGTGAACCAGATTCGCCGCAGCCCGTCCAGGTCCTCCATCTGCGGGTTGTTGCGGATGTAGAGCGTGTCGTCCCAGTAGACCAGGTCGCGCGGACCCAGCGCGCCCGGCAGGTACGCAGCGCCCGTCAGCAGCAACGCCAGCGCCAGCCCGGCGCCGCCACGCGGTCTGGAATTCGACCAGACTCTCGGCGACGATGCGGCGGGCATTGCTCGGGCCATCCCGACAGCATAACCGGCGCCGCGGATTCGCGCGGCCGCGCGGCTCCGTGTCGGAATCGCCCCTCGAACGGAGGCCGGTCATGTCCAGGCACTGGATTCACGGCGCTTCGGCGTGCGCGCTGGCGCTGGCGGGGACCTGGGCAGGCTGCGCCGGGCGGCCCGAGATTCGCTTCCTGCCGCCTCCATGTTGATTCGCCCCAGCTTCGCTCGACGTCTCGGCAGAGGCCCCGATCGCCCAATGATCCGGGGCGTTCCCGAACCCCCCACGAAAGGACACGCCATGCGAGTCATGGTCATCGTAAAGGCGACCAAGGATAGCGAAGCCGGCGTCATGCCCGGCATGCAATTGCTCGAGGAGATGGGCAAGTTCAATCAGGAGCTGGTGCAGGCAGGCGTCATGCTCGACGGCGCGGGTCTGCGCCCCACCTCGCACGGCGCCCGCGTTCGATTCACCGGGCCGAATCGCTCCGTCATCGACGGGCCGTTCACCGAGTCCAACGAGCTCATCGCCGGTTACTGGCTGTGGCAGGTCAAGGACCTCGCCGAGGCGATCGAGTGGGTGAAGCGCTGCCCCCACCCGCACCCCGGCACCGACACCGAGGTCGAAATACGGCCGTTGTTCGAGGAGGCGGACTTCGTGCAGTAGTGGCCACATCCGAACCCGCGGCGGCGCCTGTTCCAGCATGCGGCGTTCGACGCGTTGCCGGCGGATCGATCGACGGTCCGGCGCCGCGGCGTCGCCGCCAGCCACGCGCCTGGATTGCCGGGCTCCGGCCGCGGGGGCCGCCGGAAGACGACGACAACGCGGACGGTCACAGGGTGGGTGCGCCCGACGCAAGCCTCGATGGCACGCCCGCCGGTGACGGTCTGCGCCTGCTTTTCAGGGCCTGCCGCTCCGCGCCGCCCGACGATTCGCGGGCGGCGCTGGCGCTGCGGCTGGTGGGTCGGGCCGGGCGCGAATTCGAGCGGACGGCCGTCCGGCGGCCCATTCATTTAACCAAATGGTTGACTTTATCGCCGGCGCGGCTATACTAAACCAGACGGTTGGATGTTCGGTTTGGCCCCGGCTTTCAGACAAGGAGATTGGCCCCATGTCCCCTGCGAGTCCGCGCGCTCTCCGATCGACTCGTTCGCCCGACCCCGGGCGACAGCGCTTCCTCGCCGGGCCGCGGCCTACCCCGCGCCTCGACGAGTACGTCCGACGCCTGAACGAACGGGAGAACGCCCATGCCCGCCGCCAACGGAAAACCTAGATTCGGCGTGATGAAGCTCACCACCCCCTCGGAGCGCGAGATCGTCATGACGCGCACCGTGGCCGCGCCGCGCCGACTGGTCTTTGATGCCTGGACGCGCCCCGAGCACTTGCCACGCTGGATGCTCGGTCCCAGCGGCTGGACCATGCCCGTCTGCGAAATTGACCTCCGCCCAGGGGGCGCCTGGCGGTTCGTCTGGCGCCGCGCCGACGGATCCGAAATGAGCGTGCGCGGCGTCTATCGCGAGATCACCCCGCCCGAGCGGCTGGTCCATACCGAGTCCTGGGGCGGCGAGTGGCCCGAAACGCTCAACACGCTCGTCCTCACCGAACGGGACGGCAACACGACCGTCACGCTGACGGTGCTCTATCCCTCCCGGGCGGCGCGCGACGCCGTGCTCGGGACCGACATGCGGCACGGTGTCGCGGAGAGCCTCGATCGTCTGGCGGAACTGTTGCGCGACCTGACGCTCGGCTGACGGCCCGTCGCCGCCGCCGCGTCGCACCGCCGTCATCGAAACGCCGACGCCCGTCTCATCACCTTGATCCAGGAGAACGCGATGACCGCCACCTTGAGCGTGACCACACCGAGCGACCGCGAGATCGTGCTGCGCCGCGCATTTCAGGCGCCGCGCGCGCTCGTGTTCGACGCCTGGACCAGACCGGAGCATGTGAAGCGCTGGTGGGGCCTGCGCCATCAGGAGCTGACCGTCTGCGAGATCGACCTCCGCCCCGGCGGGGCGTGGCGTTACGTGCTGCGCGAGCCCGACGGGCAGGAGTTCCGCTTCCGCGGCGTGTACCGCGAGGTCGCGCCCCCGGCGCGACTGGTCTACACCGAATGCTTCGATGAGCCCGCCGTCGGATGCCCCGAGGCGCTCGTCACCGTCGAGTTCGAGGAGCGCGACGCCTGGACCTGCGTCACCAGCACCGTCCTCCACAAGTCGAAGGAAGCCCGCGACGGCCATCTCCAGTACGGAATGGAGCCGGGCGCGACGGAGAGCCTTGACCGCCTGGCCGAACTGCTGCGCACCCTCGCGTGACGCCGCCGCGCCGGAGTCAAACCAGCGGAGAATCACCATGTTGGACGCGCGAGCGCCCCGCCCTACCATGAAACCATATGGTTCTAGACACATCCCCCAGCCTCGACCGGGTCTTTCACGCCCTGGCCCATCCGGCGCGCCGTGCCATCCTGCGGCGCCTCGCCGGCGGCGAGCAGAACCTCAGCGCGCTCTCCGCCCCGCTCAAGATGTCGTTTCCGGCTGCCTCCAAGCATGTCCGCGTGCTGGAGCGGGCGCGGCTCGTGCGGCGGCGCGTCGCGGGACGCTCGCACATGTGCCGGTTGAACCCCATGCCGCTCAAGACCGTGGCGGAATGGACCGAGGGCTACCGCGCGCAATGGGAACAGACCTTCCAGCGCCTCGACGCCGTGTTGGAAGAGCTGAAGGCGGAGGACGGGCGCGGATAGCGCCGCCAACGCCGCCGCCCCGCCGCGGGACCTGTGCGCCCGTACTGCGACGTACCGGGCCGGGCGTCTGACCCGCCCCGATTCTCACGGCGTCGTCGCGCGCGGCGCGAAGTCCGCGCCGGCGACGACTCCTTCCGCGAACACGGAGACTCCGATGGCAACCGCACTCAGGATTACGACGCCCACCGACCGCGAGATTCTGATCACACGCAGCCTCGACGCGCCCTGCCCGCTCGTCTGGGATGCCCTGACCCGGCCCGAACTCATCCGCCGCTGGCTCTTCTGTCCACCCGGGTGGACCATGACCGCCTGTGACGAGGATGTGCGCGCGGGCGGTGCGTACCGCTGGGAGTGGAGCGGACCCGACGGGCAGCCCGCGATGAGGATGACCGGCGTCTACCGCGAAGTCGTGCCGCCCGGGCGAAGCGGCACGAGCGGTCGCCTGGTCCGCACGGAGCGGTTCGAGTTCGGCTGCAACGCGCAGGCCGGCGAGCAGCTCGGAGCGATGGTCCTCGAGGAGCGCGCCGGCACCACCACCGTGTCCATCACCGTCCTGTATCCCTCGAAGGAAGCCCGTGACGCCACCATCGCCTCCGGCATGGAGCACGGGATGGCGGCCGGCTACGACCGCATGGAGCAACTGCTGGCCGAGCATCTGGGGTAACCCCGGAGCGCCCATGCGCAAGCGAAAGTCCGCCACCATCGACGAGTACCTCGACCGTGTGACGCAGCCGCAGCGCGCCGCCGCGCCGCGCGCCGCAGAGTGCATCAGCTACCGGCTCCCCGCCTTTCGGCTCGACGGCCGGCCGCTGGCGGCCTTTGGGGCGACCGCGCGCCACTGCGCCTTCTACCCGATGAGCGGGAACACTGTCGCCGCGTTCGCGCGCCAACTCGAGCGCTTGGAGACCAGCAAGGGGACGATACGATTCTCCCCGGACAAGCCGCTGCCCGCGGCGCTGGTGCGCAAGCTCGTGAAGGCGCGCATCGCGGAGAATGCCGCCCGGGCTTGATGCCGCCCGCTTCATGCAGTCATACGCCTGGCGGGAACGGGTTGACGATCTGCCAATGGACGTAGATCCGGTCCGGCGGCGCGAAGCACCCGTGCCAGGTGATCCGGAACGTACACACGCCAAACGACTTGCTGTGCACGTGCACCGAGTACGACCCGTTCATCGGCGGGCCCACCGACTCGACGTGGGCGAGAATGATGCTGCCGAAGACGTAATTGCCCGCGTTGGGCGCCGCGGGATCCGGGTCGCAGAGCACGAAGGGCGGCTCTTCGAATGGTCCGGTCAGATCGATCAGGTCGTTCTCCATGCACACGTCGACGTAGTACCCCACGATGTGCGAATGTGGCTGCGGCGGCCCCGGATTCGTGCAACCGTAGATCGGCAGCCACACCGGATCGACCCAGATCGTCCCGATCGGGCGGTTGAAGCCGCTCACGCGAATGGCGCCATTGTGGAACTCCAGCGCCGCGGCCGCGGGTATTCCCGGTCCCATCGCGCCGCCGCCGTCCGCGCGCACGCCCGCGGCCTCGGGGGCGGTCGAGCTCGATCGGCCTCGAACGCCGTACCCGAGGCCGGTGGGGGAGCCGTGGACCCCGCTGGCGCCGGTGGTGGTCGGAGAGTCGGATCGCGTGACGCCGAAGACACCGTGCGTAAGTCCCGATGGGTGGGTCGCCTCGCCGCGCACTCCGGCGGATTCTCCGCTGGACGACTGCGTCACGCCCCAGACGCCCACGTGACCGACGTCGCCGTTGGCCGGATCGGGCGGCGGTCCTTCGTCGCTGCCCGGCAGCGCTTGCCCAACCACGCCGCTGTAGCCGGGCTGGTCGCCGCGGTTCACTCCCCGTACCCCGCTGGGCACGAACGGCTCGGGAACGTTCGGAGCGGCGTCGCCCTCCACGCCGACCCGCTGCGTGGTCTCGGCACCGTACGGCCCGGCGTAGCCGCGCACGCCGATCCGCGCGTCCAAGGTGGTGGCGGGCGACGCGAGGTAGTATGCATCGCCCTGCACTCCCACCGTTCGGCGAACGGCGCGCGACAGCCCCCACAGGCCGAACGTCGGCAGGCCGCCCGGTGTGGTGCTCTCCGTGTCCGCCATCCCGCGCACCCCCGCCGAGCCGCCGCCCGATGATTTGCTGACGCCGTGGACTCCAAAGACGGCACCGGATTGCGCGGAGGCTTCGCCGCGGACCCCGGCCGCGTCATTCCCCGACGACGCGGTGCGCGCGTCCACGCCGAAGACGCTTCCGGTTGCAGCGCTGGATTCGGCGCGGATCGCGGCCGCTTCATTGGCCGCCGACGCGCTGCTGGCATGCACCCCGTAGGTCCGGCCGGCCGACGCCCCTGTGCCGCGCACACCTGCGGCATCATCGGTCGTGGACGCCGTGGTGCCGTACACGCCGTACGTCCGCCCCGACGTGGCGCTGGCGTCGCCACGGATTCCGGCGGCGTCGGCCGCCCCGGACGCCGTCGACGCGTTCACGCCGTACGTCCTGCCCGACGGTGCGTCGGCCGTGGCGCGAAGTCCAGCCGCGTCGTCGGTGCCGGACGCAGTCGTGGCATGAACGCCGTACGTGGCGCCGCTGACGGCGCTTGCTTCGCCGCGGACTCCGGCGGCGTCGGCCGCGCTGGACTCCGTTTGTCCGTGTACGCCGTACGTCGCGCCGGCCGTCCCCCCGCCCAGATCGCGCGCCCGCCCGTGCACGCCCGCCGCGCCTGCCGCTGGCGAAACCGTCTCGCCGTCCACGCCGTAGGTCGCGCCCGACCCGGTGCCGGCCGCGGTGGCATCACCTCGCACGCCCGCCGCGCCGCCTGCCGCCGAGTTGGTCGACCCATGGACGCCGTATGTGACCCCGGCGGCGCCGGCGGTCGCGGCCTCGCCGCGCACACCGGCTGCCGTGGCGCCCGTGGCGTTCGTGATGCCATGAACGCCGAACGTCGGCCCGCCTGACGAGCTCGACGCCGTTCCCGCGACCCCTGCGGCGCCCGCCGAGCTCGAGTCGGTCAGCCCCTCTACACCCACCGTGGTGCCGCTCGATGCGCTCGCCCATCCCAACACGCCCCGCGCGTCATTCGCAGCCGACCGTGTTTCGCCGCGGACGCCGCTCGTCGATCCGCTGGTCGCACTGGCAAGCCCGAACACGCCGCCCGCGCCTGCCCCCGTCGACTGCGTCTCGCCGCGAACGCCGTACGTTTCACCGGATGCGTTCGTCGCTTCGCCCAGGACACCGGATGCGCCGGCGCTGCTTGAGCCGGTCGAGCCGACGACCGTACCAAGCCCCAGCAGCGCAGTCCCGCTGCCGGATGCCTGGGCCCGGATCGCGACCGACCCGCTCGAAACCGCCTCGAGCGCCGCAGTCCCGCCGGCGCCGGCCGCGCTGAACTTCCCCGCCGCCCCCGCTCCCGTGTTCTCAACCTGGAACGCCGGCACCGCCGCCGCGACCGTGCCGCTGTATGGCAGCTCCAACCCCCCGCCTCCGCCCCACGGTCCGTTCAGCGCATACAGTGCGTAGGGAGTCGCGGTCAGCGGTTGGCGCGGCGTCAGCGCCGTGTAGGCGCCGGACGCGCAGTTCCCGATCGTGTCGTCCGGTCGCACGCCGATCGCCAGCCAGCGCTCCTGGCCGTCGAAGACGGTGCCGAAGTCGAGCGCTACCGTGAACAGCCCGTCGGTGACTTCGACGGTGTCCACACAAATCGGTCCGCCAACAATCCCGCCGGCTTCCGCCGAATCGTAGAGCGTGAACTGGAGGTCGTACGTGCCGTTGGCCGGCGCCCCCGCGTCATGCAGTCGACCCTGGTACGTGAACACCGTTCCCAGCGGCGATTGAGCACTTGTGTACGAAGCGGTCAGCAGAGCTGTCGAGATCAGAACCGGCCCGATTCGACGCGTCATGTGCGGACTCCTCAACGGATGCGGTCGCGCCGGGCGCCGGGCCCCGCCGCACCCGTCGCGAGCGAGCACCGTCCACGCGCGGCGTCACGCGCGGATGCCCGACACGCATGCACCGCAACCGACGAAGCGCAGAATCACCCCCGACCCCGCAGGATGTTTTTCGCGAACCGGCCCGCGTCGCCGCCGCCGTCAGAATCCGAAATCGTCCAGGATCGTCTTCGCCATGTCCGACAGCGTCCGCGTGCTCACGTCCGCGTTGGCGAGGATGCAGACCGCCCCGTCCGACTCGGGACGCAGCACGAACGCCGTCGCATACCCCGGCCGCGCGCCCCCGTGCCCGACCTGGTGAACCGCGTCGCCGGGCAGCGTGTCCGTGAAGAACCCGACCCCGTAGTAGCGCTCGTACGGGCAGTTCGGGTGGCAACCCAGGTCCGACACCGCCCACCACAGGCTGCGGATCCCCTCCGGGGAGAGCGGACCCCCGCGTCCATGATAGCTGTCGAGCAGCGCCTGCGCGAAGTGCGCCAGGTCGATCGCCGACTGGTTGATGCCGGCCGGATCGCGGACGAACTGCCCCCCGCCGATGTATTCAAACGCGTCCGCGAAGTGGACCGTCCCGCCTTTCACCACGGCGAAAGACATGCGCGTGTCTTCGGCGCACGGCTCGCCCGAGTATGCCGATCCGGACGGCCTCAGCTATTCGGTGGGCGAAGCGCGCCCCGCGTGATCCGGGGGCGCGCCTCCCCGACGCCGCCGCGATTCCGGCCTAGCCCGGCTTCCACGCCGCCGCGCGCCGCTGGCACTCCTCCGGTGTCACGTCCTCAATGTGCGTTGCGATGCCCCACTGATGCCCGTACGGATCGAGGACCTTCCCGTACCGGTCCCCCCAGAACATGTTCATCGGAGGCATCACCACCGTGCAGCCCGCCTCCACCGCACGCTGAAAAGCCTTGTCGGCGTCCGCCACGTACAGATGAAGCCCGCCGGAGCAGTGGTTCGGCTGCGGCGCCTTCATGCCGTGATCCGGCCACTCCCCGCTCATCATCACGATCGAATCGCCGAACTTCAGCTCCGCGTGCATTACCCCGCCGTCCGGAGTCCTCATGCACATCACTTCCTCAGCCCCGAACGCCTTCTTGTAGAACGCAATCGCCGCATTCGCGTCCTTGAGGATGATCGACGGCGTGATCGAGTGGAATCCGGCGGGAATCGGAGATACGTTGCCTGCCATGCCCGTCTCCTTCGTGTTAGGGTGAACTTCGGCCGACCCGCCTTACCGTACACGAACCAAACTGCGAATGCAAGCCCAATTCGGGAATTTCGAGTCGGCCGCCGCGTCCGGCACCGGGAACGCGGAGCGTGCCGCGCCAACCCCGCCCTCGCCTATCAGCCCGGCGCCGTGCGCGCACGCCCGCGGCCGGAGGCAGGCGCCAGCTCCGTACCCAACACCGCCGGGTCGCCGCTAGAATACGTGCAGCCGGCCGGCGGCCTCTCGAGCCGCGCGCAAGACGGAGTTCACATGAATAAGGCCCGCGCCTCGCAGTCGCTCGAAGTTGTCGAGCCGATCGGAAAACGCGTGCTCATCCGCAAGGACGACGACAAGAAAACGACCAAGGGCGGGATTCAACTTCCGGACAAGATCGAGATCCCGACCATCACCGGGCGGGTGGTCGCCGTTTCGGCCATGATCGGAAGCGACGCGGACTATCCCATCCGCCAGTATGACAAGGTGTTGTTCAACCCCAAGAACGCCATCCCGGTCGACTTCGAAGGCGATAACCGTCTCTTCGTCGTTCCCGTCGAGGACGTCGTCGCCGTCTTCCGCAAGGGCGCATCCGCGTCCGAAAGTTGACCGGTTACTTCCCGGGCGTAGCGGGCCATGCATTCGCCCCGCGCCCCGTACCTGGAAGGCTCCGCATGCGACGAATCCGCTCCGTGATCTGCCTCATGCTCCTGGCCGCCTCGGCCTCCAGCGCCGCCGCCTTCCAGGCCTACCGCGGCAGCGGCGGCGGCAAGGGCCTGCGCCTGGGAACCAACGTCGAAGAAGCCGTGAACGAGGCCAAGAAGACTCTGCGGCCGCTGCTGTTTTACGTCGAGGGCGACCTCGATGAACGCGACGAACGCGAGGACGACAATCGCCGCAAGGCGCTCCTCAACGCCAACGTCGCCTATGCCGCCCGCAACTTCATCGGCGTGCGCGTCATCCGCAGCCACAGCGGCTACCAGTGGCTGTTCGAGAAGCTCAACGTACCTCGCAAGCTGGTGTACCTGGTCGTCTTTGCCACGCCGAACGGGGAGAAGTTCGACGAGTTCCGCGACGTCCACCTGGCCGAGAATCTCGCCGACTACTGCGCCAGCGCCTTCCGGAAATACCGCAAGCGGCTCTACGAGGAGCAGCTCAAGCCGATCCTCGAGGACGACACCGCTCCGGCCGGGGAGGTGGACCGCGCCGCCAGGCTGGTCGAAAGATTCGTCATCGTCGAGGCCGACAAGTCCCTGCTCAAGGCGCTTCAGCGCCGCGGCATCAGCGACGCCCTCGTCAAGCAGTGCCATCTCGCGCTGGCGGAGCTGTCCACCCGTGACGCGGTGGATTACCTGCTCACGCAGGCGGTGGAGGGCGCGGCACGCCCCGCGGCGTCGGCACGCGACGCCTTGGCCAGGTGCACGCCCCCGGGCGCCGAACTGCTGGCCGAGGCTTTCGACGGCGACAGCCCGCGAAAGGCGCTGGAAGCCTACAAGGCGATCGTCCGAATCTGCGGCATCAAGAACCCCAAGCAGGACAGCTTCTTCGAAAAGGCCGAGGAAGCCCGCGTGCGCGAGGAGTTTACGCGGGTGAAGCGCGACGTCGAGCGCGACGCCAAGCGCTGGAGCGACCGCTATGCCGACTATCGTTGACCTGCGCAGCGACACCGTGACACGCCCGTCGCAGGCCATGCGCGCGGCGATCGCCGCGGCCGAGGTCGGCGACGACGTCCTGGGCGACGACCCCACCGTCATTCGCCTCCAGGAGCGCTCCGCCGACCTGCTGGGGACCCAGGCGGCCCTCTTCGTCCCCTCCGGCTCGATGGCCAACCAGGTCGCCATCCGCGCCGCCACCGAGCCGGGCGACGAGATCGTCGCCGACGTCACCACCCACAGCTACAACTACGAGTCCGGCGGACCCGCGGCGCTGGCCGGCGTCAGCATGATGCTCCTTCACGGCCGCCGCGGAATCTTCGCCGCCGACGAGGTCGCGTCCGCCATCCGACCCGCGAACAGTCACTTCCCGCGCACACGCATGGTCATCGCCGAAAACACCAACAACCGCGGGGGCGGCGCCGTCTGGCCGCCCGAAAACCTGGCCGCCATCCGCGACGTCGCCTCCCGTCACGGGCTCCACTTCCACATCGACGGCGCACGCCTGCTCAACGCCGCGGTCGCGTCCGGACGCCGAGCCACCGACTTCACCCGATACGCCGACTCCTGCTCTCTTTGCTTCTCCAAGGGACTGGGCGCGCCGGTCGGCTCCGTCGTCGCCGGCTCGCGGACCTTCATCGAGCGCTGCCACCGTTTCCGCAAGATGTTCGGTGGCGCAATGCGCCAGGCGGGGATTCTCGCCGCCGCCGCGCTCTTCGCGCTCGACCACAACGTCGAGCGCCTGGCCGACGACCACGCCAACGCCCGCCGCCTGGCCGAGGCCATCGCCAGCCTGCCCGGGATCCGCCTCGACCCCGCCGACGTCGAGACCAACATCGTCATCTTCGACATCGACCCGCGCCTCGGCACCGCTCCGGATTTCCAGCAGCGGTTGCTGGCGCGCGGCGTTTCGCTCTTTTCCACCGGGCCCGCTCGCCTGCGCGCCGTCACCCACCTCGACGTGTCGCGGGCCGACATCGACCGCGCCATCGCCGTGTTTTCCGACCTGTGTCGCTCCGCGGCGTGACGCGCGGCAACCCGCTTCCGGCCCGCCGGGCGCGATGCATCGCTGCCTCCCGGGCCTGATTCTCGCGTCACGGCGACGCCAGCTCGCCCAGCAGCGCCTGCGACTCGCGCGTCTCGACGTGCTCCTCCCTGAGCCGCCGCCGTCGCGACTCCAGCGCCTCCCGCGCCATCGTCTCCGCCTCGCGCAGCTCGCCCGTCTGCCGCAGCGCCAGCGCGAGGTTGTGCTTCGCACCCGCCACAAAAACGTGCTCGCCGCCCAGACCTCGCTCCAGCAACGAAACCGCCTCCCCCGGCGCCGACGGATTCGCGCTGCACACCCCCGCCGATCCCTCGTCCCTGTTCTTCTGACCCCGCGCCGCATCGCGCGGCCAACGGCTCATCCGCTCGCCGGAAGGCGACCCGCGGCACGGTTCAAAACCACCACGCCCCCCCCGCCTTCTCCTTGATCATCACCCCGCGCAGGTAGCTCACCGCCTTCTCAAACCCCTCCTGCACCGACATGTACGAGTCTTCGTGCTCTATACTGATCACCCCGTCATAACCCTTGCACCGCAGCATGCTCACGAACGGCTTCCAGAACTCGTCGCCGTGACCGTAGCCGCACGTGCGGAACACCCACGACCGCGAGTGCAGGTCGCCGTAGCTCTTCGTGTCCAGCGTCCCGTTCAGCCGCGTGTTGTGCGGGTCGATCGCGCAGTCCTTGCCATGCACGTGGTAGATGCACCCCGCATCGCCCAGGGCGCGAGCCGCCTCCACCGGGTCGATCCCCTGCCAGAAGAAGTGCGACGGGTCCAGGTTCGCCCCAAGCTGCCGCCCCGCCGCCTTGCGGAGCCGCAGGATCGTCTCCGTGTTGTAAACGCAGAACCCCGGATGCGCCTCGAACGCGATCTTCACCCCCTCGTCAGCCGCCTCCTTGTTCTTCCTGCTCCAGAACGGCACCAGCACGTCCTCCCACTGGTACTTCACCGCCGCTGGAAACTCCGGAGGCCAGGCGCACGTCACCCAGTTGGGCGTCTTGTCGCCCGGCCGCCCTCCCGGGCAGCCCGAGAAGTTGATCACCACGTCCGTGCCGAGCTTCGGCGCCAGCCGCACCGCGACGTCATGGGCCCGCGCGTGCTCACGCGCCACCGCCTTGTCGGGGCTCACGGGGTTCCCGTGTACCGCCAGCCCGCGAATCTCCAGCCCCCGCCGCCGCACGTCGTCGATGATGCGCTGCTGAGCCGATTTGCTGCGCACGACCTCCGCCGGCTCGAAGAAGGGCTTGCCCGGATACGCCCCGACCGGCAGTTCGATCGCGTCCAGCCCGACGCTCTGGCAGTAATCCAGCGCCTTGTCCCAACCCATGCCGCCCAGTCCCGCGCCCATGACGCCCAGTTTCATGACGTAGCCTCCTTGGTCGGTGTCTCGTGGCGCCCCGTCGTGGTCGTCGCGTGCAGACGACCGACCCGCGCCGCCGGGACGCAATCGAGGTTGTAACGCTGCCGCCGGCCCATGCAAGCACGCCCGCCCGAATGCACCCGCGCCGCTTCGCGCGGCCGCGCGCTGACCACCCCGCCGCGCCGTCCCGCCGCTCGATCGGATACCATGTCTTCCCGGCGCAGCGGTCCTGCGATCGTTCGCAGCGCTCGATGGCGCCCCCCAGGAACCCGTCGGTCGACCGGCACGGACGTGCGGCTCAGCCATGTGGCCCTTCAGCACCACCACGACTCGGCGTCGCGAAATCCGGCGCAGCCGCGCCGAGCACGAAACCCCGCTCAGTCGCCTGGCCTGGCAGCGGTTGGTGGGCGAGGGCGGCGCCGCGCCCATCGCCGTCGCGGTCGCCTTCGGGCTGGCAGCCGCGCTGATCCTCGCGGTCGATCGCCACGTCAGCGGTTGGCGCCTCGGCATGGACCTTCCCTTCGGCGTCAGCGCGCGCGTCCCCGTGCTGATCGAGGACGCGGAAACCACCGCCCTGCGCCGGGTCCAGGCCCGCGATTCCTCCCCGAACTACTTCGTCGCCGACCCGGGCGTCCTCGAAGAGCTCCGTGGTCGCTTCACCAACCTGCTTTCGCTCGCGCGCATCGGCTCCGACCCGAGCCGCCTCGTCTCCGAAATGCGCGCCGCGGGCGTCACCATCGACGAAGACGCCGCTCGCGAGCTGCGCCGCCTCGCGGAGAGCGGCGACGCGGCCGAATACCCGGCCATGGTCGAGAACGCAATTCGGGCGCTGGTGACCCAGAACCTGGTCGAAGTCTCCGATCTCGCGATTCGCCGCACGCCGCTCCGCGCGGTTTTGATCCACGACTCCGTCGAACGCAGCGTCCCCAGCGCGTCGCTCCAGTTCGCCAGCGACGCCGACTCCGTCGGCAAGGTCGCCGAGCTGGTCGCCCAGCACTTCGGGCCGGCGCTCCGCACCGCCGCACGCCAGGTCATCCTCACCGTCATCCGCCCCGCCGAGGGGTCCGCCACCCCGCGACCCCTTTTCCGTTTCGACCCGGCCCGAACCGACGCCGTGGCGCGCCTCGCCGAGCGCGCCGTCCAGACCGAGTTCCTGCGGTTCGAACCCAAGGCCCGCTTGGCCGATCCCGGCCCGGTCGGCGAGAACGAGCTCGCACGCCTGCGGGCCGAAGAACGCGCCTACAAGCTCGCCCTCGCCAGCGATCCGGCTCTCCTGGCACGAGAACGCGCGTCCGGGATCGGACGCTCCGCGTTGGCCTTCTTCGTCGCGGCGGGTGTCGCAACCTATGTCTCGCGCGTCCGCGTCGCGGCCCGACGCCGGCCGGGACGGCTTGCCGGTGTCAGTCTGCTGCTAATCCTCATGCTCGCGATCGCGCGCATCGCGTTCGTGCGGCTTGATTCCGTCCCCGCCCATTTCGCCGCGGGTTGCCAGGCCCTCGCCGCCGCCATCCTCACGATCGTCTACCCCCAGCGCTTCGCTCTCGGCGCCGCCGGCGCCCTCGCTCTGCTGCTTTCGCTCGCGACCAACCAGGGCGTCGGGTTTCTCGCAGTTCTGCTGGCCGTCTCCGCCGGTTTCATCCTCGGCCTGCACGACGTGCGCCGCCGCGGGAAGATCGTCGCCGTCGGGCTTGCGTCCGGCCTGCTGGGAGCCGGCGCGTCGCTCGCCGCGGACATGGCCCACGGGCAGAGCCTGTCCTACATGACCTGGCAGGCGCTCTGGTGCGGCGGAGCCACCGTCGCCGCCGGGTTCATCGTCGAGGGAACCCTCCCCTTCATCGAACGCGCCTTCGGCCTGGCCACCAACATGACCCTGCTCGAATGGTGCGACGCGAACAAACCCCTGCTTCGGCTCATGGCGAGCCGCGCGCCCGGCACCTACAACCACAGCCTCATTCTCGGCGCCATGGCCGAGGCCGCCGCCGAGGCCGTCCGCGCCAACGGCCTGCTGGCCCGCGCCGGCGCCTACTACCACGACATCGGGAAGATCAACAAGCCCGACTACTTCGTCGAGAACCAGCAGCCCGGCGAGAGCCGCCACGAGCGGCTTTCCCCCGCCATGAGCCTGCTCGTCATCGTCGCGCACGTCAAGGATGGAATCGAGATGGCCCGCGAGTGGAAACTGCCGCAGGTCCTCCACCCCTTCATTGCCGAGCATCACGGCACCACCCTCGTCGAATTCTTCTACCGCGCCGCCGAACGCGAGCGGGCCCCCGACGAGCCTGAGATCGACGATTCCCAGTACCGCTACCCCGGGCCCAAGCCCCAGTCGCGCGAGACCGCCATCGTCATGCTCTGCGACGGCGTCGAAGGCGCCGTTCGCGCCCTCCCAGAACCGACCCCCACCCGCATCGAAGGCGTCGTCTCCCAGGTCGTGCGAAAGCGACTGCTCGACGGTCAGCTCGATGAGTGCGACCTCAGTTTCCGCGAGCTCGGCTCCATCGAGCAGAGCCTGGTCAAGAGCCTCTGCGGCATCTATCACGGGCGAATCGCCTATCCCGCCGAGTCCGAAGAGCCCGCCCCGGTGCGCGGGTCGTGACGCGCGACCGCCGGCCGCGATCGCACCGCGTCACCATCGCCTGGCGCTACCCGGAGGACTGGCGCGCCCGGGCCCTCCTGTGCCGCGCCGCGCGGGCCGCCCTCACGGCCCAGGCCGTCGACCACTGCTCCCTCGAGATCGCCGTCGTCACCGCCGCCGAGATCGCCGCCCACCATCGCCGATTCCTCGGACTCAACACGCCGACCGACGTGCTGACCTTTGATCTCGGCGACTCCCGCGCCCGACTCGACCTCCTCCTCATCGTCTGCGCCGACGTCGCCCGGGCCGCCTCGCACTCCCCGCGCCGCCCGGCCTGGATCGCGGAGCTGGCCCTCTACGTTGTCCACGGTGTCCTCCACGGCACGGGCCACGACGACCGGACACCCGCCGCCGCACGCCGGATGCACGCCCGCGAGGACGAGATCCTCCGCAGCCTCGGGTTCGCGCCCCGCGACTTCCCAGCGCCGAGATGAAGATTTTCTGGGGCTTGAGTGGACTTTCCTGAACCCCGCGGCCTAGTATCCGATGTTGTCGGACCTCCCAAGGGGAGCCAACTGGAAGGTCTGATAATAAACTTGTCCATCCTTTCACGGGAGCCGAAAGGAGAGGGAGCGAGGACAAGCTGCTTAGGACCGGCCCCCCCCATACGGGGTCCGGTCCTTTTTTTGCTCTTGTTGGACGCGACACCGAGGCTCCCCCAAGTGGTGTCGCCCCATCGCGCGCGGAAGGGCTCCCGCCGCAAGGTGTCGGAGCCCTCCGCGGCATTCTCCCTCCCAGGGCTACGCCGACCGCAATCCCTCCCTCCGCCGCTGCCCCTTCGAAAGGAATCTTCGTAACCGCACCGGTGAACCCGGTCCAACCAGTCCCTGCACCGCACGCAGCTCGTTCATCAGCCGATCCAGGGCGTCCGCGACCTGTCGCCCGTTCGCTCGCAAGATGCCCGCCCATAGCGCCGGATCGCTGGCCGCGACGCGCGTCGTGTCTCGGAAGCCTCCCGCCGCAAGCTCCAACGACGCCGGTCCGGCCAGACGAGCCAGTGCCACCGCGGCCACGTACGGAAGATGGCTGATCTCCGCGACCCGTCGATCGTGCTCCCGCGGAGACAGCCGCATCGTCTTGCCGCCCAACGCCGTCCAGAACCGCGCCACGCGCGCCACCGCGGTCCGGCGCGTGCCGCCGGTCGGTGTCAGCACCACGCGGGCCCCTTCGAACAGGTCGGCCCGCGCCGCTTCCACGCCGCGACGCTCCGACCCGGTCATTGGGTGTCCACCCACGAACCGGCTCGAATCCGCCAGATTCGTCGCGGCGGCCTCGACAACCGTCTGCTTCACGCTGCACGTGTCCGTGAGCGTGCACCGCCCTGCGCCGTAACGCTCCAGGTCCCGCAGGATTCCGGGGATTGCGTCGACCGGCGCCGCGATCACGACCAGGTCCGCATCCGGGGGAACGTCGGCCGTGCTCCGGCTTGCCGCGCTTATCGCACCCAGACGCCGCGCCCGGCGAAGCTCGGCGGGGTATGGAGAACTGGCGCTGACGAGGATCCCGCGGCGGCGGCAGGCCAGGCCAATGGAGCCGCCGATGAGTCCTGGACCGATAACGTGTATTGACCGGAACCGTATAATTGACAACGGATTAACTCCACGCCGGGTTGATTTCAGGAAACTCCTGCCGCGCCGATCTTAACTTTACGCTTGCGTTTTCGGTCGTCTTGGGCTTGAATAAGTCCACCCTGTGGAGAGGGCTGGCGCATCAGCGTCGATTTCGGCGCGGTCTGAGTTGGGTGAAAACGATGTTGGGCTTAAGGGGTCGGGATGTCCACCACCTACGTATTGGAGTTCGAGAAACCGCTTGCCAAGATGGAAGCGGAGATTGCTGAGCTCGAGGCGAGCCAGGCGCGGACGGGGCGGGATTATTCGGACCTCGTGAACGCGGTTCGCGCCGAGCTTGAAGCCGCGCTGCGAAAAACCTACGCCGATCTTTCTCCCTGGGAGACCGTCCTGGTGGCGCGCCACCCGCGCCGGCCTCTCCTGCGCGACTACGTGCAACTCATCACGCGCGATTTCTGCGAGCTGCATGGCGACCGCCTTGGGGGCGATGATCGGGCGATCGTCTGCGGCTTTGCCCGCCTTGGCAAGGACCGCACCAAGGTCCTGCTCATCGGCCACCAGAAGGGGCGGGACACCAAGGAGCGCATCGAAGTGAATTTCGGGTGCGCCCATCCGGAGGGTTACCGCAAGGCCCTGCGGTTGATGAAGCTTGCCGAGAAGTTCCGGGTGCCGGTGGTTTGCCTGATTGACACGCCCGGCGCCTATCCGGGGGTGGAGGCCGAGGAGCGCGGGATCGCGCAGGCCATCGCCGTGAACCTGATGGAAATCTCGCGGCTGCGCACCCCGATCGTGGCCTGCGTGATCGGGGAGGGCGGCAGCGGAGGTGCCCTGGGCATCGGCGTGGCCGACCAGGTGGCGGTCATGCAACACGCGTATTACTCGGTCATAAGTCCGGAGGGGTGCGCCGCCATCCTTTGGAAGTCCAACGAGCACGTTCAGAAGGCCGCCAACGCCCTGCGCCTCACCGCCCCGGACCTGAAGCGCCTGGGCCTGATCGACGCCGTCGTCGAAGAGCCGCTGGGCGGCGCGCATCGCGAACCGGCATTGGCTGCCGCGCGGCTGGAGGAGTGGATTTCCCAGGCCCTCCGTGAAGTGCGGCGTGGAAAGGTCGAAACGCTCGTCAAACGGCGCTACGAGCGGCTTCGGTCGTTGGGAAGCGCGTTCGTGACCGGCGGGGCCGCACCCGTTCCGGCCGCAACGGAGGGTCGTGCGTCCCTCCGGGCCTCCGCGGCGCGATGACCGGTGCCGAACCAGCGCGAACGGCGCCGACCGCCGATGGGGAGTGACGTGTCGGGAGTACGCCCGGTCGAGCTGGACCTGCACCGGGACGAACGACTGGAGGTGGTCTGGGACGACGGCCATCGAAGCGTCTACCCGTTGCCCTTGCTGCGGCGCGCGTGTCCGTGCGCGACGTGCCGCTCGCAGCGCGAACAGGAGAGCCCATCACCGCTGAGAATTCTGAAATCCCCGCTGGATCCCGCACGGATGGTCACCGTCGAGTCGGCCGAGCTGGTGGGTAATTACGCGGTCCGGTTCGTCTGGCGTGACGGGCATGACACGGGGATCTACGAGTTTCGTGCCCTGCGCGACCTTTGCCCATGTGATGCCTGCCGGGCCCGTCGCATCGAGTGACCCCACAGCACGGTTTTGTGACTCTGAAGCGGAGAATCTGAGAACTTCAGCGGGTTGAAACCGCTATACTGGCAGCTTCAATACACTAGTTGAAAGGTACGGCTACGACGTGAACAAGACTGAAGCGGCGGGCGGCCCGATCGCGGCCGCCGATCTGAACCTCTTCCTGCTGGATCGTGCGATCCACCCCGAGCTGTTCAGCCACTACGGAGATTATCGGGTTGAGCAGGGCAAGTACGTGGCCCACATCTGGGTTATCGGACTTGGGCACGCCGTGACGATCACGTCCGGTAACCGTACGATCACCGAGCTGATCGCCATCGAAAACGACCTCCTCCCCGCGCGCGGCATCCTCACGCGCTTCCGGCTCAAGGGCGAACGCGATCTGGAGAAGGAATGCCCCAACGGCTGGAACTACATGGTCAGCAGCCAGATCGAGACCATGGACGAGCACCTGTTCAAGTCGGTGCACCTCGACCTTCAGCGGCACGCCATGAGGCGCGGCTGGTACCATCGCTACGAGCGCTGGGCCGACGGCGACCTCGTGCCTTTCACGTTGATCGAGCATGAGGCTCGCGACGCCGAACTGCACGTCTACTCCTACCACTCGTTCCCACACGACCGCACCGTGGTCAAGACGCAGTCGATATTCGAGCTGCGTGCATCGTAGGAAGGGGTTCGCCTGACAACCCGGGGACGAAGGTCGGGCGCCGCGAATCGCGGTCACGCCCCGGCGGCGGCCAAACGCTCGTAGGCGCGGATCATGGCCTGCGTTCCCAGAAGTCCCCCGCGCGGCTCGGCCTCGACGGCGCGGAAAAGCTGCTGGGCAAGGGCGGTCCCCGGGAGGGGTAACCCGAGCTGCGCAGCCGCGTCCTGAACGATCCGCAGGTCCTTTTGCATCAGCTTGATCATGAACGCCGGCTGGAGATCTCCGGCGTTGATCTTGCCGCCGAGATGTTGAAGCGCCCACGACCCGCCAGCGCCGGTGGAGAGCGTCTCGACGAGCTGCGTCACGTCCAACCCGCTGGCGCGCGCCAGCAGCAGTGCTTCGCACACCGCGATCATGTTCACGCCGCACAGAATCTGATTGCAGGCCTTCATGGCCTGGCCCGCGCCGCTCGGACCCACGTGCACCACCCGCTTGCCCATCAGCTCGAGGACGGGTCGCGCGCGATCGAACGCCGATCGCGCACCGCCCACCATGACGGTCAGCGTGGCGTGGATCGCGCCGAGCTCTCCACCGGTGACCGGCGCGTCCAGGAACTCGATCCCGCGCCGTCCCAGCTCGTGGGCCAGACGCCGCGTGGCGTCGGGGCTGATCGTGCTCATGTCGATCGCCGTGGCGCCGCGGCGAAGTGAGTCGGCCGCGCCGCCGGGTCCGAGCAGGACCGCTTCCACGTCGGGCGTGTCGGTCACCATGGTGAAGAGCAGATCGACCCCTTTGGCCACGTCGGATGGTGAGTCGCACCAGGCGGCCCCCCGCGCGACCAGGCCATCCGCGGCGGCGCGCGTGCGCGAGTAGACGCGCAACGGGTGCCCGCCGTCGAGCAGGTGCCCGGCCATGGGGCGCCCCATGATGCCCAGGCCGATGAAGCCGATGGTCTCACTCATGGGCGACCTCGTCATGAGTCGCGGGATCCGCGCGTGCGGGGCGGGCCGCGGGAACCGGCCGTGGGGCGGCGCGGGCGTGCGTCCGGCGCGCCAGCGTCAGGCCGTGGCGGTGGTGCCCGAGGTTGCGGCCCCCGGTGCCGCCGCCGTCGCGGGGCCGCGGTCGCTCGGTTCCGATTCCTCGGCTGCGGGCGCGGGTGCGTCCGGAGCCGGCTTCCTGCCGGGATCGACCTTGCGGGTCAGGGGCGCGACGACTTTGTCGATCACACCCTTGATCGGCGAGACGATCATGACCATGTCGCGTCCCTCCATCGAGGGGGGGCGCTCGATCTTCACGGTTGGGCCGAAGAAGTCCAGGATGTCGCGGAACGTCTCATAGCCGATCTCACGGTGCGATCGCTCGCGGCCGCGGAACTTCATGGTGAATTGGACCTTGTCCCCGTCCTGAAGGAACTCGACCGCGTGCTTGATCTTCACGTCGCGGTCGTGGGTGTCGGTCTTGGGGCGAAGCCGCACCTCTTTGAGCTGCTGCTCGTGATGCTTCTGCTTTTTCTTCTTCTGGGCGTACTTCCACTTGCCGTAGTCCATGATCCGGCAAACCGGGGGGCGGTCCATGGGCGCCACTTCGACCAGATCGAGCCCGGCCTCGCGGGCGAGCTTGAGCGCTTCGAAGGTGGGCAGGACGCCCATCTGGTTGTTCTGGTCGTCGATCAGCCGGACCGGCGAGATGCGGATCTGCTCGTTGCAACGAAGGTTTTGGTTGATGACGCTTCCTCCTGACTGTCGTACGGCGCCCGCGCGCCGGGCGCGCGGCCGCACAACGGGGGTTAGAGACTCCGTTTGACGATTTCGTCGGCGCAGGCGGCGACGAACGAGGCCAGCGGCGTGCTCCCGAGCTGCCGGCCGTCGCGCGTTCGCACGTTCACGGTGCCGCCGGCGGCCTCCTGCTCGCCGATGACGAGGATGTAGGGGATCTTCATCAGCGTCGCGCGGCGGATCTTGTTGCCGATGCGTTCGTCCCCATCGTCCAGCTCGGTGCGCAGTCCGAAGCGGATGCGGTCGTAGACGGAACGGGCGTACTCGCGCGACTTGTCGCTGACGGTGCAGACGCACACCTGCACCGGCGCCAGCCAGAGCGGGAACGCGCCGGCAAAGTGCTCGATCAGGATGCCGATGAAGCGCTCCATGCTCCCCAGCGGAGCGCGGTGCACCATGACCGGGCGGTGCTCCTGGTTGTCGGCGCCGATGTAGCGCAGGTTGAACCGCTCGGGCAGGCCGTAATCGGCCTGCACGGTCCCGAGCTGCCACTCACGGCCGATGCAGTCCTTGACGAGGAAGTCGATCTTCGGGCCGTAGAAGGCGGCCTCCCCGCGGCCGACGAACCAGTTCATGCCCGACTTGGCGCAGACCTCCAGGACGACGGCCTCGGCCTTCTCCCAGTTGTCGCGCGAACCGTAGAACTTGTCGCTGTTGTCCCGCAGGCTGGCGCGGACGCGGTAGTCCTTGAGTCCGACCACGTCCAGCGCGTGCTTGGCCATCTCGATACACCCGGACAGCTCCTCGTGGATCTGCTCGGGCGTGCAGAAGATGTGCGCGTCGTCCTGCGTCAGTCCGCGCACGCGGGTCAGGCCCCCGACCTCGCCGGACTGCTCGAAGCGGTACACGGTACCGAACTCGGCCAGGCGGATGGGCAGGTCGCGGTAGCTGCGCGGTTCGGAGCCGTAGATGCGGATGTGATGCGGGCAGTTCATCGGCCGCAGCAGGTACCCGTCGGAATGCTGCAAGTGTTGGCGAACGAGCTGGAGGTTGTGGGCGGCCTGCCCCGGCTGCGGGCTGAGCGGCGCGGCGCCGCTGGCGGCGTCGCCCGCGGTGAGGGCCTGGTGCACGGCCGGGTTGACGCGCGCCAGCTCGTCGAGCTGGGCGTGCACCTCGTCCGGGAACGGCTGGTTGGGGTCGCGCCGGTCGGCCTCGTAGAGGGCGACCCACAGGTGATTGAGCACGCGGGCCGTGTCGGATTCGTAGAGGGGGGGGTACTGCGAATCGCGGTAGTAGGGGAAGTGGCCGCTGGTGCGATAGAGCTCCAGCCTGCCGATCTGCGGGGTGTAGACCGGCTGGTACCCGCGGCGCATGAGCTCGTCGCGGATGAAGCATTCCATGTTGTAGCGCAGGACGGCGCCGCGCGGTTTCCACAGGATCAGCCCCGTGCCGACCAGCGGGTCGATCGCGAACAGGCCCAGCTCCGGCCCGAGCTTGCGATGGTCGCGCTTGCGGGCCTCTTCGAGCTGTTGCAGGTGCTTGTCCAGGTCCTTCCGCGTCGGCCACGACGTGCCATAGACGCGCTGCAACACGGCCTTCGACGAGTCGCCGTGCCAGTACGCGCCCGCGACCTGCATGATCTTGAACGCGCCGACGCGCCCCGTGCTGGGCACGTGCGGCCCGCGGCACAGGTCCTCCCAGCAGCCGCTGTCGCGCGTCCCGCTCACGTAGAAGCTCAGCGTGTCGCCGGCGGCGCGTTCGGCGTTGTCCACCTTGTACGGGTTCCCCTCGCGCTGGAGCTTGGCCATTGCTTCCGCCCGCGGCAGCTCGTAGCGCGTGAAGGGACGGTCTTCGTTGACGATCTCGGCCATCTTCGCCTCGACCGCGGCGAAGTCATCGGGCGTGAGGCTGTGCTTCAGGTCGATGTCGTAGTAAAAACCGTCGTCCACGGGCGGGCCGTAGACAAGCTTGGTCTCCGGCCAGAGGGCGCACAGCGCCTCGGCCATGACGTGCGCGCAGCTATGCCGCATGACTTCGAGGGCGGCGTTGTCGTCGGTCCTGGGAGTGAGAACGCGCAGGTCGTACGTGCCGGCCGCCAGCGTCGTGCGCAGGTCGACCGTCGTGCCGTTGACCTGCGCGGCGATCGCGTCACGGGCCAGACCGGCCCCGATGCCGCGCACGATGTCCGCCAGCGACACGCCGTCAGGATGTTCGAGGGTCTTGCCGTCCGGCAAACGCACCGTCACCATGAGCGGACGATCCTCATGGCAACAACGTGCGTCGGCGGGCGGTGGCCAAGCGAGGGGCATCCATCGAGGCGGTCACGGGTCAGGCAATCCAATCTCAACGCGGCGCCAGCTTCGTCCGATAAGGGCCGGCGCGCGCCGGCCCACCGAGAATCCAGCACCGTAAACCAATGTATCCGGCCGGCCGGACAAGTCAAGCCGAACCGGGTGCGCTCGCGGCGGCGGGCCTGCCGGCGGCCCGCGAGGCGCCGTCGTGCCCGCGACCGCAGGTCTGCACCAGAAATACCTCCACGCCGCGCTCGACCGATGCCAGCCCCAACTTCGAATGCAGGTCGAGCTGCGCCAGCGACGCCAGCATCCGTTGCAGCCGCGGCGCCGGGAAGCGCCGCAGTTGCCGCTCAAGGTCGCGCTCGCGGCGGAACATCAACAGCTTCGGCGCGATGGCCGACAAGGGCAGTCCGTCGGCGGCCATGCGGTGCGCCGCGAGGCGTCCGCGCAATACGTACGCGATGCCGCCCAGTGCCTTGAATGCGGCGGCGCGGTCCGTCGTCACTACCTGCCGCCACAATTTCAGCGCATCGGGCAGGGATCCGTCCAGGGCGGCGTCCATCACGGCGAAGATGCGCTCCTCGCGGCTCTCGCCGACGAGGTCCGAGACGTCGTCGGCGCGGACCTCCGCGCGCGCTGCGCAGTACAGGCACAGCTTCTCCACCTCGCTCAGCAGCGGGCCGTACTCCGGGCCGACCAGGTTGACCAGCCGCTCGGCGGTCTGCACGTCGATTTGCTTGCCGCGCTGGCGGACGGCGGTGGTCACCAGCTCCACCGCCTCGCGCGGCGCAAGCCGGCGCAGCTCCGTCACGCTGCCCCCCGCGGCCAGAACGGCTTTGTGAAACCGTGTCGTCTTCGGAAAGCTGCGACATTCCAGCACCAGCGTCCCCGCCGGCGAGGGACGGGCCGCGTAGCGCTCCAGGGGCTCGCGGCAGCGCGAGATAAACGCGTCCGCGTCGCGGACCACCACCACGCGGCGGTCCGCCAGGAACGGGAGCGTGTGCAGCTCGTCGGCGATCGTCGCAAACGACGCCCCGCCCGAGTCCTCGGGGCGGCTGCCGTCGTACTCGATCAGCGCCATCCCGCGATCGGTGCCGGGCGGCAACAGCTCGTCCAGCAGGCGCGCCAGTTCGTCGGCCTTGCGGGCCCGTTCTTCACCGAAAACGACCGCGATCGGGGGCAGCCCCTTCTTACCTGCCATGCGCACCGGCCCGTTCCTTTCGCCCGTGCGTCGCGCTCAGGGCGGCGTCGCCTGCGTCGTCGGGTGTCGCGCGACGCTCCACGGCTCCACCCCGCGCAGCGTGGCGCTGCTGCGCGGGTCCCTGGCCCCGTAACGGAGCCACGGCCGCGACTCGGTGGGGTCGCCGCTCAGCAGCGCCTCGATCCATGGCGGCCCAGAGTACCGCCCGCGCTCCCGCTCAACCAGCGCCAGGGCGTTCAGGAACTCCTCTCCCGCCGCGCCCGGCTCCAGCAGCTGGCCGACCCGATCCCCGGCGAGATCGTCCCAATCGCCGGGCGCGCGCATCCGCCGGGCGGCGTTCGGCCCGGTCCGGTGCCGCGGCGCGGCGGGACCGGATGAACGAAAAACCGGCGCGGCGTGCTCCCCGCTGGCCGCGCGCCGCGAACCCGGATCGACCACGACCGGGGCGACCACATCCACCGCGAAGGGCGTCACGTCGGACCAGGACGTGTCGCCTGTCTCGTGCGGGCCGCGCCCGATCGTCGAATCCAATCGAAGCGTCGTCTCGTCGGCGCCCTGGTTGCCGGCCAGGTCCGTCGCGAGGACTTTCAGGTGAATCGTGCGTTCCACCGCGGCGAGCGGAGCGAGCGGGACCGTGCCGCGCCCGTCGCGGATGTGGAGGATTCCGCCGTCGATCCAGGGTGCGTCGGCGTGGGTGCGGACGAACACGCGCACGCCATCAGGCCCGAGGTGCTCGTCCAGCGCGGTCAGGTGCAGGTCGAGTTCGGCCCGGTCGGCGGCGCGCCGCGCCGCCGCCGCGTGAATCTGCACCGTCGGCGCGAGCGTATCGACGCACACCCGTAGCGGTACGCCGCTCAGGGGCGGGTCAGCCCGTGGCGCCGGCGCGACCAGGATGTCGTAGTCGCCGTCCCGCTCGACTGCGACCGTCACGTGGCCCGGCACGGATCGCAGCGGCTTCGCCCGCGTCCATTCCTCGCCCCGCTCCGTCAGCCAGACCGCCACCGGGGCGCCGGGCGGCGAGACTTCGTAGTCCACGGCGATCTGGCGCGAGGCGACGAACGCGCGCGGGGGCGCGACGGGCGGTGACGAAGCCTGCTGACGCATCATGGTCGCGAGCAGCGTGACGGCGGGCATCCATTCCCAGGCCACGGCAACCTCCAGAACGCGATTCCCAGACTCCCGCTCGTCAAGATCGGCCACCGCGAATCGCCGAGTGTCGCCATGCGGCGGGAATCCGATCCGCACGCCGGTGGCCGCGCAGGTCTTGCGCCCGTGCGCCCGGTGGTTGACGCGCCGCTCCGGACCGTCGAAGTTGCTCGCATGAACCTCCGACTCCGGACATGGCTGACGTGCGGACTGATCCTGGGCGCGGGTGGCTGCGCCCAGTTCAACTACGAGCGCCTCAAGATCGGGTTGACGCAGCGCGAGTACGAGAAGATCCTCCCGGCGGAGTCGACCCGGCGAACGGAAGACCGCCTCTGCTACCTGTCGGCCGACAGGCTGGGCCGCACCGACGCCATCATCGTCGTTCTGGCGCGCGACCATCGCCTGGCGGCGCGCTTCCACGCGGTCTTCGTCGAGCGATACGTCGGCTTCAAGCTCGCCAGCGGCTATGAGCTCACGGGCGAGATCGACCCGAAGCTGGCTGATTTCTCCGGCACCGGCCCGGTCGACGCCCTGCGCACCATCTACAACCAATTGGCCGAGTATCGCGGCGAACGTCTGGCCGCCGACGCGCACGCCTGGGTGGCCGCCGGGCTGCTGCGCGTCCTCCAGCGCTGGCCCCACGGACGCGAGCCCTACGCCGAGCCGGCCCAGCTCGGCTCGATCGTTTCCCGCGTTGCAGGGGGCGGGACGGCCACGATCGCGGTTGGTCCCGACGGCCGCTATCGCATCCACTATTCGCAGGGCGTTCGGCCCTGACCGCGCCTCAGGCCGCGCCTCAGGCCGCGGCGCGCGCCGCCGCCCGCCGCGCCAGCGTCAGCCACACCGCCACCACCGCCGACACCACGCACAGTCCGGCCGCCACGATGAACGCGGCGTGATAGGAGCCGGTGGCGACCTTGGCGGTGTTCCCGGCCGCCACGCCGATCACGCCCGCGACGCCGTACGAGGTGAAGACCCACCCGTAGTTGGCGCCCAGGTTGCGCGCCCCGAAGAGGTCGGCCGTGGCGGAGGGGAACAGCGCGAAATTCCCGCCGAAGTTGAAGCCGATGATCGACGCCGCGATCATCAGCGCGGTTTCGCCCGTCCAAGATGCCAGCGTGGCCAGCGTCAGAGCCTGGAAGGTGAACATCGCCACGAAGGCGGGTGTCCTGCCCACGCGATCCGACACGAGCCCCCAGAAGATGCGGCCCAGCGCGTTGAAGATCGCCAGCCAGCCGACCGCCGCCGCCCCCTTGGCCGCCAGGTCCGCCATCGGCTGGACGCTGGCGCCCGCCGCGAGCTGCTCCTTGGTGAACTCCGCCACGATGCCGATCACCATCAGGCCGGACAGGGCGCCGCTGAAGAACATCACCCACAGCGCATAGAACGACGGTTGCCGAAGCGTCTGCTGCCAGCTCGACTCGTGCGCTGCGCGCGCCGGCGCCGTCGCACTGGGCGGGTTCCGCAGCAGCAACGCTCCCAGCGACACGGCCGCCAGACATACCAGCCCATGCACGAGGAAAAAACCGGTGATTCCGTGGGCATTGAAATAGGCCGGCGCACCGATGCGCGGATCCTTGAAGATGTACGCCCCCAGGCCGAAGCCCGCCACCGCCAGGCCCGACACGAGTCCCTTGGCCTCCGGGAACCACTTCACCAGCGCTGCGATCGGACACACGTACGCAAACCCGACGCCCGCGCCGGCAAGAAACCCGATCGTCCCCCACAGCAGCGCTACGCGATCATACTCGCCCAGCTTCCCCACGTATTGCGTCCCGATCAGCACGCCCGCGACCGCGACCGTTACCGCTACCCCCAGCACGACGATCTGCTGACCTGCGCCCCGCTCCGGCTCGACCATCGCGTACAGTGTGCCCGCCAGCCGCGCCAGCACGATCGCCACCACCCCGCACGCCCCCGCATGGCTGATGATCCACACCACCGGCTCGTTCATCGCGCCGGCCAGGAGGAACCCCAGCGCCATCAGCACGCCGCCGATCAGCGCCGGAATCCGCGGACCCAGCACGTCCTGAATCCGCCCGGCAACCACCATCACCAGGGCGAACGACAGGATGCAGATCGAGAACGCGTACTTCAGGTGTCCCTGGCGCTGGTCCTTCAGCACGCGCGCGGCCTGCTCGTCGGCCACCACCTGCATTCCCGCCACGCTCTCGCCCGCCGCGGCGAGCGCCTCGGCCTGCGACGCCGTCACAACAGGCGGGAAAACCTGTGCTTGGAGCGGCGCCCAGAAGATGCTGTATCCGTACACCGTACCCAGAATCAACTGGATCAGGATCGCGCCAGCCAGCACTACGTAGCGGGTCGGCTGGCGAATCACTTCCGCCTGGCTCGGGACCAGGGGCGCTGAGATCGCCGACATGTCACGACTCTCCCTGCGGAATCGCGCGCGCAGAGACCTCTCCGGAGACTCGCCGCGAGCGCAGTTTCCTCACCCGTGCTGTATGCAAGCGGCATGCCAATCCCGCCCGACCCCGCGTCGCCCGCGTTGCGTGTGCAGCCGTGACGCGAAATCGCCTCAGTCGTCGTTGCCGCCGCGGGCGCGCGGCCCGCGGTCGCGCTGGTACGCCTCGCGCAGCCGGGGATACTGCGTCTCGGCCCAGGCGCGCGACGGCACGAACATCTTCACCATGTCGAACATCTCGGGGTGTACGTTGCGGAAGTGTCCGAAAAGAAACGAGAGCTGGCCCCCAGCGCTCTCCGCGTCCTCCCCCAGCGCCACCCGCCGCCACAGCGCCGCCGCCATGCCCGATCGGTCCGCCCCGCCGCGACAGTGCATCAGCAGCGGCTCGTTTTCCGGTTCGAACGCATCCAGCAGCGCCAGCAGGCTCTCGGGCGCCGGAAGCTCCGACGCGCTCAGCCGGACGTCGATCATGCGCAGCCCCAGGCGAGCGCAGTCGGCCTTCTCGCTCTCGTACCACTGCGCCCCGGGGTTGGCACCGCGCAGGTTGACCACCGTCTTGATCCCGTAACGCCGCGCGAGGTACGCCAGCGTCTCGCCCCGCACCTGCGCGCCGCGATACGCCCGCCCGTCCACGATTGGATAGAAATTGTCCAGCGGCGTGAGCGGCGACGGCCCTGCCGCGTCCGCGTCATCGGCGGTCGCGTGGTCCGGCTCCCGGATCGCCGGTGCGGTTGCAGCCGTCGCGGACGGCGCCGCGTCCGCCGCGAGCACGCATTCCGCGGGCGGCTCCCCCGCGGCACGGCCGCCCGCGTCGCGCGGCTCGCCCGTGCGGCACCCCACTCCCAGCAGCGCCGCGCTCGTCACCAGCCAGCCGCACATCCTCGCGGTTCCAGACATTCGTGCACCTCCAGGCATCCGCTATCGCCGCCGCCGCCGCGCGCCGTCGCCTGCGACCAGTTCCTCGGCCTGGCGCACGATGTCGTCAAGGAACTCGATGCCTTTGCGCCAGAACGCCGGGTCGCGGACGTCGATCCCGAACGGCGCCAGCAGGGCCTCGGGCGTCCCATTCCCTCCGGCGCGCAGCAGCGCCAGGTATCGCTCGACGAAGTCCGCGGCGTCGCCCGCGGCACGGCGTTCGCGATAGATGCGGATCAGCGCCGTCACCAGCAGCTCCCCGAACGCGTACGCGTAGCAGTAGAACGGCGAGTTGACGAAGTGGGGGATGTAGCTCCACCACCACCCGTAGCCCTGCGTCAACTCGATCGAATCGCCGAACATGGCCCGGTTGCACTCCAGCCAGGCCCGGTTGAAGTCCTCTACCGCCAGCTCCCCCTTTTCGCGCCGGGCGGCGTGGACGCGCTGCTCGAAGCGCGTCATGGCGGTCTGGCGGAACACGGTCGCGAACGCGTCCTCGATCTTGTGGCACAGCAGCCCCAGCCGCACGTCCGGGTCCGTCTGCTCGGCCATCAGGCGCTCGAAGACCAGCATCTCCCCGAAAACGCTCGCCGTCTCGGCCAGCGTCAGCGGGGGCGACGACAGCAGGAGCCCCTGCTCGCGCGACAGGTGCTGGTGCACCCCGTGCCCCAGCTCGTGCGCCAGCGTCATCACGTCCCGCATGCGGCCCGTGAAGTTCATCAGAATGTACGGGTGCACGCTCGGGACGGTCGGCGCCGAAAACGCGCCCCCCGACTTGTCCGGACGCACGGCGGCGTCGATCCAGCGGCGCTCGAAGAAGCAATCCGCCACGTCGCGCACCGCCGGGCAGAACGCGGCGAATGCCTGCGTGACCCTCTCACGGGCGGCGCGCCACTCCACCGCCGGGTCCGCGCCGCCCACCGGCGCATACCGGTCGTAGTCGGTCAGGCGCTTCAGCCCCAGCAGCCGCGCTTTCAGCCGATAGTAGCGCTGCACGATCGGATACCCTGACTCGACCGCCGCCATCAGCGCCGCCACCGTCTCCGCGTCGATCAGGTTGTCCAGGTTGCGCGCCGCCATCGGCTCCGCGAACCGCCGCATCTCGTCGTCGATCTGATGGTCCCACAGCAGGACGTTGAACACATAGGCCAGCGTCCGCTCGTGGCTGCGCAGACCGGCCGTCAGCGCGTCCGCGGCGGCCTTGCGCGTGTCCCGGTCCGCGTCGTGCAGCAGCGAGAGCGCCTCGCTCTGCGAGAGGCGCCGCGTCTTTCCGCGCACCTTCACGTCGAAGCGCAGCCCGGCCGTGAACTCGTCAAAGTACCGCTGCCAGGCGCGCGAGCCGGTGTTGGCCAGCCGATTGACCACCTGCTCCTGCGGCTCGCTCAGCTTGTGCGGGCGGTAGCGCCGCGCGACCCACAAGTAGTGCCGGTACTTGCTCAGCCGCGGATCGGCCATCAGCCGCTCCGCGACGTCATCCTCCAGGTCCATCCAGTCGAGCTCAAGGAACATCAGACTGGACCGCACTTCCGTGGTTTCCTGCATCACCGTCGCCAGCAGCGCTCCGTGCCGCGCATCGGCCGTGTCGCTCTCGTGCAGGAGCTGCGCGAACGAGGCCACGCGCGTCGCCGACTCGATGATCCGTTCGTATTCGGCCAGGGCTTCCGCGACCGCGCCGGCGTCCGGGCTCGCGCACTTCAGCAAGCGTTCGGCGTGCCTGGACCGGAACGACGCCGCGCGGGCCTTCGTCTCCGCCAGGTCGCGTCCGATGGCCGGATCGTCCACCCCGGCGTACAGGTCGCGCAGGTCCCACGTCGGCGCGGCCGGCGGTTTTCCGTTGCGCGAGGCCGCACGCTTCGATCCGCCGCCCTTGCGCACCGCGCCGCCCCGCCCGGCACGATTCGCCCGACTCGCTGCCGCGGCGGCGGCTTGCCGCCTCGCGGATTTCGCGCTCGCTCTCGTGGGTCGCATCGATCCTCCTGGGCCGCGCCGAACTGCCGGTCCGTCCGAAACGGCGTAGCGTAGCCGCTGTCGCAGCAAATGGGATGCCGTCGTCTTGAACGTGGCGCAGAAGCCCAAGCGCCGCAACCACGCGACCAGGTGCGACGGTACGGCCCGCACGGAGTCCGCGCCACACCGCCGTCCGCGCCCCGCCCGCCCGGCAACCGCCTTCAACCGCCCCGAACCGTCAGTTCCACCGGCTTGAATTGCTCGAAGGACTGCCGGCAGCCGTCGCAGTAGTGCATCGCGCGGCAAAGCGTCGGCCCGAACGGCGTCTCGAGCCTCGTCTGCCGCGAGCCGCAATACGGACACGTCACCCGCTCGAAGTGCGCATCCGTCACCGGCGCTCCGCAGAGCCGCTCGGGCGGCGCCAGCCCGAATTCCCGCAGCTTGCGACGCCCTTCCTCGGTCACCCGGTCCGAATGCCACGGCGGATCGAATACCGCTTCGACCGCCACCTCGTCGAACCCCGCCGCACGGACTGCCGCCTCGATCTGCTCAGCGATGACCAGCAGCGCCGGGCACCCGGCAAACGTCGGCATGTACCGCACCCGAACGCGCCCAGCCTCCACGCACACCTCGTGGACCATGCCCATCTCGACGATGGACAGCGGTGGAATCTCCGGGTCGCGCACCGTCTCGACCGCTCGCCACACGCGAGCCGTCGCGTCCGTCTGCCGCCCGCCGTCGCCGGTCGATGCTGGGTCGCTCATGGTCACTCCACGATTCTATCCGCCCCGGATCGCGCTGCCGGCGCGCACGCCCGCCTGGGCCACGGGCGGACCTCGCCCAAGTCCGCCTGCCTTTCTCCAACCTGGACCGCCGGCGTACCATGCGCCACGTCAACGTGCCAGCCGCCCCGGACCAGTTCCGTCCGCCTGAGTCGCCCTGGGTTCGCCTGCGCTCGGCCACGTTCCACCCCTTCGTCTACCAGCGCATGATCCGCGACGCCGATCCGGCCGCCCGGCCCGGATGCGTCGTTGCCGTCTACGACAAGCACGGCGCGCTCTTCGGACGCGGGCTTTTCAACCCGCGATCGCAGATCGCCTTGCGCATGCTCTCACACGGCCCGCGGCCGGTCGACCACGCCTTCTGGCAGCACGCCATCGGCTGCGCCGTGGAGCTGCGCCGCTGCCTGGGCCTCGACGCGGACACCGACGCCTATCGGCTCATCCACGCCGAGGGCGACGGCCTGAGCGGCCTCATCGTTGAGCGCTACGCCGACTGCCTGGCGGTCGAGCTCTTCGCGCTCGGGATGTACCAGCGCGTCGAGTCCATCCTGGCGATCCTGCGTGACACCCTCGGCCCACCCACCGGCCTCGACCGCCCCGACCGCACCGCGCCCGCCTGGCGCGCCGTCGTCCGTGCCGACCGCCGCGTCGAGGAGATCGAGGGTTTCCGCGTCCCGCCGGACGGCGACGCGCCGCGCGACGTGGTCGTTCGCGAGCACGGCATCCGCTATCGCGTGGACCTGGCCCAGGGTCACAAGACCGGCTTTTTCTGCGACCAGCGAGACAACCGGCGCCGCTTTGCCGAGCTGTGTCGCGAGCGCCGCGTGCTCGACCTCTGCTGCTACACCGGCGGCTTCGGGTTGTGCGCGCGGCGGATCGGCCAGGCGCGCGACGTGACCTGCGTCGACCTCGACGAAGCCGCCGTCGCCGGGGCGCGCCACAACGCCAACCTCAACCAGGTCCGGCTCGAGCTCGTGCAAGCGGACGCGTTCCCGTACATGCGCCAGATGATCGCCAACGGCCGCAGCTTCGACGCCATCGTGCTCGACCCGCCCAAGCTCGCCCTGTCCCGCGAGACGCTCGACGAGGCCCTGCGAAAGTACCACGACCTCAACCACCTGGCCGTGCAACTGGTCGCACCGGGCGGTTTCCTGCTTACGTGCAGTTGCAGCGGCCTGGTGTCCCGCGACGCGTTCGCCGAGGTCGTGGCCCGCGCCGCCCATCGCGCGCGCCGCCCGCTCCAGGTGCTGGCCGAGACCGGCGCGGCCCCCGATCATCCCGTCATGACAAACTGCCCCGAGTCGGCCTACCTCAAGGCGCTCTGGACGCGCGTCCCGGACGGCGCGTGAGCGCCGCGCATGCCTATTCGAGCAGCGGCCGGATCGCCGGGTCGCTCATGTTCTCCTTCGTCGCCAGCACCGCCCCGGTGTCAATCACCGCCTCGGGTTTTTCGCCGCGAAGGTGCTTCACCAGGGCCTTGACCCCTCGTATCCCATCTTGCGCGGATTCTGCACCACCAGCGCGCTGATCTCTCCGTCGGACAGCGCCTTCACCAGCGGCGGCGACGCGTCGAACCCCACGAACTTCACCTTCCCCGCCAGCCCCAACTGCTTCAGCCCCAACAGCATCCCGTAGGTCGACGACTCGTTCGGCGCGAACACACCGGTCGCCTCCCGCAGCGAGTCTGACAGGTTCAGCGCCGCCGTCTTGGCCTCTCCGGCCGTGGCTCCCGCATAGCGATTGTCCGAGACGACTCGGATCCCCGCCCGCTCGCGGATCGCGCCCAGGAACCCTGCTTCTCGGGCGTCCGTACTGGCCGATCCCACCAGGTACCGAAGCAGCACCACGCTGCCCTGATCCCCCAGCAGTTTCGCCAGGTGGACCCCGCCCATCCGCCCGGCCGACTCATTGTTCGTTGCGACGTAGCTGACGAAGTCCTTCCCCGGCTCGCCGTCCAGGGCCGAGTCGAAGATCACCACCGGGATCTTCCGAGCTGCGGCGTCCCGCACCGGCCCGACCAGCGCCTGGTGATCCAGGGGCGCCAGCACAATGCCGCTGACCCCTTGCGACACGAACTGCTGCACGAGCTGAATCTGCTGCGCCCGGTCGTTCTCCTTGAGCGGGCCCTTCCAGACGATGTCGACCTTCAGTTCCTCGCCCGCCTGGCGGGCGCCGGCCTCCACCGACTTCCAGAACACGTGCGTCGTGCCCTTGGGGATGACGGCGATCCGCGGCCTGTCCTGTGCGGCGGCCGACACGGCGGCCGACGCCCCGAGCACCAACGCCGCGACCTGCGGCACCAGGAGACGAATCATGGCATCCTCACTACGCTTTGAAGTCGAGCGCCGCGCGCCCGGAACGCGGGACGCCGGCGGCCTCATGATACCTGCCGTCCGCCGCGACCGTGCCCCCCATCGAGCCGATTGCAACGCCCGGGTCGCAACCCGACCGCCGCGGCACGCGCCCGACACCGGCGCCCGCTTCACGGCGCGGCCGTGGCGGCGTGCGCCCCGTCCCCGCGCACCGGCCATCGCCCCTGCCCGTCTGTCCGGGATGGATTAGAATCGTACGGCCTGAATCAGGAACGGCGACGGCAACGGAGTGTCCTCATGGGTCTTCCCTACTTCGAGATTCGCGGCGGGCGCCGGCTCCGCGGCTCCGTCCGCGTCAGCGGCGCCAAGAACGCAGCCCTGCCCATCATGGCCGCGGCGCTCATGTGCGAGGGCGAGGTGGTGCTGCACGACGTCCCCGAGGTCGCCGACGTCCGCTTCCTGGGCGAACTCCTCACCAAGCTCGGCATGCAGGTTGTACGCCAGCCCGACGGCGCCCTGCGGCTCTCCGTGCGCGACGAAATGAACTGCAAGGCCGAGTACGACATCGTCCGCAAGATGCGCGCCAGCATTTGCGTGCTGGGACCCCTGCTCGCCAAACGACGCAAAGCGGAAGTCTCCATGCCCGGCGGCTGCGCCATCGGCGACCGACCGGTCGACCTGCACCTCCGCGCCATGCGGGCCCTGGGCGCCGATCTCGACCTCATCAGCGGCGACATCTGCGCCAAGGCCAAGCGCCTCGTCGGCACCGAGATGTTCCTCGGTGGACCCTTCGGCTCCACCGTCCTCGGCACCGCCAACGCGATGATGGCCGCCGCGCTGGCCGACGGCGTCACCGTCATCGAGATGGCCGCCTGCGAACCCGAAGTCGTCGACCTGGCCAATTTCCTCAACGCGTGCGGGGCCAGCGTGACCGGACAGGGAACCCCGCGCATCGTCGTCGAGGGTGTCCGCGAGCTGAAGGGCTGCGAGTACCGCATCATCCCCGACCGCATCGAGGCCGGGACTTTCATGGTCGCCGCCGCGATCACCAACGGCGAGCTTCGCATCGAGAACGGACGCCCCGAGCATCTGCTGGCCTTCATCGACCGCCTGCGGCAGATCGGAGTCGACGTCGAACGCGAAGCCGGCGCGCTGCGGGTCGCTTCCGCGCGCCGCCTCGAACCCACCGACGTCACCACCCAGCCTTTCCCCGGAATGCCGACCGACTTGCAGGCCCAGCTGATGACTCTGTTGTGCCTGGCCGAGGGAAACAGCGTCGTCACCGAAAAGATCTTCCCCGACCGCTTCCTCCACGTCGGCGAGCTCAACCGTCTGGGTGCGCACCTGCGCAAGGAGGGACCGGTGGTGCTGGTCGAGGGCGTCAAGCGCCTCATCGGTGCCCAAGTCATGGCCTCCGACCTGCGCGCTTCCGCCGCGCTCGTCCTCGCCGGTCTCTGCGCCCAGGGCGTCACGCGCGTCCACCGCGTCTACCACATCGACCGCGGATACGAGAAGATCGAGCAGAAGCTGCACGCCGTCGGGGCCGAAATCCAGCGCTGCGACGGCCCGTCCGCGCCCGACGATTAACCGCCGGCGCGCCCTCGTCGCCCCGCGCCCGCCCCGTTCCCGCGGCCCGCGCGACTCTCATGTACGGGTCGCCTTTCGAGTATGCTGATCGCCGGCGCCGCCGCGCGTCGCCCGTCGGTTACGCCGCTTCCGGCGCACCTCACGCAAAGGAGACTTCCGTGCAACGCCGCACCCGCTGGATCGCCCTGTCCGGTCTGGCCCTGGCTGCCGCCGCAACCCTCGCCGTCCGGGCGCAGGACAAGAAGCCGCCGCTCCCCGAACAGGAGCGCGCGGTGAAGGAGGCTGAAGTCCCCGCCGCCGCGCTCGCGGCGCTGAAGACGCTGGCCGGCTCAGCCCCGTTGACCGAGTTTGCCGAGGAAATCGAGTACGGGCACAAGTTCTACGAAGGCTCGTGGAAGGGCCCCGACGGCAACGTCGACGGACTCGTCACCGAGTTCGGCGACGTCGTCGAGCTGGAAGAGTCCGTCCCCGCTGACAAGGTTCCCGCCGCCGTGCGCGCTGCGGTCGAGAAGGAGGCTGGCAAGGACGCCAAGGTCAGCTTCGAGCGCAAGACGCTGACCCTGTACGAAGTCCACTTCCGCAAGGACGGCAAGGGTCGCGAGATGATGTATACGCCCGACGCCCGGCGCTATTTCGAGCACGCCGCCACCCGCGGCGACGGCAAGCCGGCCGAGCAAGACGACGACGAGCACGACCACGATTGAACTCGACGACTCGCCCGGGCCCGCCCGAACCCGCAAGGTCACCGCCCCGGCCGCGTGCTCGTGGTCCCGAAGCGCGAGCGACCGGCCCGAAGGCCGGTCGTGGGAACCTGCGTGCAGAACAGGCGGCCAGGCGGTCCGAATGACGTTTGGTGCGAGTCCTGCGGCAGGTGACGCTTACGAGCCTCATCGAGCGACCGGCGGTTGGGGCTCCAGGTGACCTCCGCCCGCTCGCGAGCCACCGGGCCGCTGAGCAATGCTGCGGCCGCGCAGGAGCGAGTCGTGTCGACTGCTCATTCGCACGAACTGGCCACCGAGGACCGGTACAGGGCATTGCTGGCCGTGTCAGAAGCGATCGTCTCGTGCCGGGATTTGCCCGCACTGTTCCACGCTTTCGCCGAACAGCTCGTGCGGGTGGCGCACTACGACGCGCTATCGCTGGTGCTGCACGACGCCGCAACAGACACGATGCGCCTGCACATCCTGGAGACTGGTGAAGCGGCCGCACGCGGGCTCGAAATCGTCTTGCGTCCGGAGGACGATCCGGCGGGGTTGGTCTGGCGGACCCAGCAGCCCCTTGTCACGTCAGAACTGGACGAGCTACGGCGCTGGCCGAAGTTCCTGGAACGTGTGGAACGATACGGGGTGCAGAGCTACTGCTGGCTACCGCTGACCACGGCGCGGCGGCGGCTCGGGGCGCTGG
>CAYNYG010000037.1:0-40319 GCA_964401365.1 uncultured Planctomycetales bacterium
GCCAGCGAGTGCGCCCGTCCGCGACTCAGGCCCCCGTTCGCAGCATCGCGCGCATCCGAGCACGAAGCGCCAGCGAGTGCGCCCGTCCGCGACTCAGGCCCCCGTTCGCAGCATCGCGCGCATGGCCTCCAGCGCCGCCTCGCGCGAAGTCAGCGTCTCGTCGAGTTGCCGCGTGTAAAGCGCATCCAGCACCCGGCGAAACACAGGCCCCGGTTCCACACCCGCCGCGATCAGGTCGTCGCCCGTCACCCACGGCGGTGGCTGGACCGCGTGGGCCGGTATCGCCGCGATGCGCAACGCAAGCTGGTCGCCCCGCGCGGCGCCGTCGGTCATGCCGGCGTGCCGGCCGCGCGCAAGTTCGACCAGGGCCGCGAACGCCGGGTGGGCCATGAGCCGTTTCAGCGCGGCCAGCGCGGGGCGCGCCGGCTCGTCCAGGTCGCCGGCGTGCTGCACCAGCCAGGTCACGTTCTCGCGCTGCTCGTTGGAGCAGGTCAGCCGGCGGCAGACGCGGTCCACCTCGCCGGGCGGCCAACCCTCCAGCAGACACGCCAGCGCCGGCTCGAACCCCGCCGCCTCGGGCAGTCGCGCGAGACGCCGTCCCGCTTCGACCGCATCCGCCGCCAGGCGGTCGGCTCCGGTCCACAGGTGCGCAAGCAGACCACATTCGCCCAGCAACTCGACGCCCCGGGCCCGCGACGCGTGCGAGAGAATCCGCTCCAGCTCGTCCCGCACACGCTCGGCGGCGACGCGCGCCAGTTTCCCGGCCGATGCGCTCATGGCCGCCCGTGTGCCCGGGTCGAGCTCGAACCCGAGCCGCGCGGCGAAACGCACGGCCCGGATCAGGCGCAGGTGGTCCTCGTCGAAGCGGCTGCGCGGATCGCCGATGGCGCGAACGACGCGACGGCCCAGGTCCGCCGCGCCGCCGACGTAGTCGATGACCTGGCCGCTCCGCGGGTCGAGGAACATTCCGTTGATGGTGAAGTCGCGCCGGGCCGCGTCCTGGCACGCGTTGCCGAAGCTGACGCTGTCGGGCCGCCGGCCGTCGCTGTACGTCCCGTCGGAGCGGAACGTGGCCACCTCGATCCAGCGGCCGCCGCTGCGCACCAGCACGACGCCGAACTGCGCGCCGACCTCGCGGGTGGACGTGAAGAGGGATTGGACGCGCGCCGGAAGGGCGTTGGTGGCGACGTCGAAGTCGTGCGGCTCCGAGCCTAGCAGCAGGTCGCGCACACACCCGCCGGCCAGGTACGCCACGTGCCCCTGCGACGCGAGGTGCGCCGCGACGGTCAACGCCGGGGCGGCGTCGGGCGGCAACGGAGGAGCCGGGAGGCGGACCTCGTCCATGGCGCGCATCGTAAACGACCGCGGCGGGGCCGGTGGTGCTTCCGACGCCGGCCGGGCGACGGCCAGGCATCACGGCGGCGCGGTGAGCGCGTCGATGTCCTCTTTCGTCAGGCGATAGACCCAGATCGAGGCGCCGATGCGCTCGTGGGGCTCGCGCCGCCGAAGCTGATTCAGCAATCGGCCCTCGCGCAGGACGTCGTAGCCGCGCTGGAGCCGTTGTCGGTTCTGCGCGGCCGCGTCGTCGCCCGGCGGGGTGGCGAACAGCTCCCGCGCGCGACGGTAGATCGTGCGATTCCGCTCGTCAGCCCAGAACGCGTCGCGGGCCGCGGCCGCAGAGGGATAGACGCCCAGCGCCTGGGTCACGCTGACGGCGAACGTGCCCGGCTCGAGCTTGGCCGGCGCGCCGAACGTGATCGTGCTCATCAGCATCTCGACCGGAATGCCGTACTGATCCGGCTTGGCCGAACCGAAATACGCCAGCTTGATTCGCTCGCCCGGATGGGCGCGGGCGTACGCGGCCAGGCGCTTCAGGTCCTGGCCCCAGTCGATGTTGCTGTCCGCCAGGTAGCGCCACCCGTTGCGCCATCCGCCGGCCGCCTCGTTGAAGTAGCTCAGGTAGTGCGGGTGAGCCAGCGCGGTCGCGCACCCCAGCCAGACCGCGAGCGCGGCGCCGATCCAGCGCACGGCGACCGGAGCGGCGCCGGCTACCGCAGCCGACGCGAGCACGTACAACGCCGGGTAGATCGGCAGAATGTGCCGGTGGCCGATGTTGACCGCGCTGAAGGACGCGTACAGCGCGTAGAGGACAACAAAGGTGACGAGCCCGGCCAGCAGCGGCACGTCGCCCACGCGCCGCCGGCCCCAGGCGCCCAGCGCCACGCATCCCGCCGCGATCAACGCCATCGTCGCCAGCGGCGTCTTGAGCAGCACGGTCCAGGCGAAGTACGTCGGCCGTATCTCCGAGTACGTCTCGCCGAACAGGTAGTGCGACCGCTCGGCGGACGGCCGAAGTACGGTGGCCAGCCCATACAGATACGCCTCGGGCAGCCAGCGCCCCGACCGCGCGGCGCGGACGAAGCCGGCGGTCAGGCCCCCAAGCTCGCGCCCGTCGGGGTCTTTCAGGATCGTCTCCCACGCTCCGTCCATCGTCGTCGGCGCGGGGGATTGGCCGATCGCAACTGCGAACATCGTGGCCTCGCCCCGCGCGACGTCCCGGAACGGGCTGAAGCGCCACTGGTAGCACGACCAGATCGCGGCCCACACGAACACGCCCAGGAGCAGCGAAGCCGCGCCCAGCAGCGCAGCGTGCGCCAGCGGTCCGCGCGCCGCGGGCGCAGCCGGCGCGAGGTCGCCCGGTCCGGTCGCGTCGGTACAGACCGCGTCCATCGGCCGGCCGCAAACCGTGCAGAACCGCGCGCCGGGCGGGTTGGCGTGCCCGCAGGGCGCCTCGGCACCGGTGGGCGCGGGCGGCGCCGCGCCGTCCAGCGCGGGTGACGCGGTTCGCGACCATCGCGCCCGCGCCAGCGCGGCGATCGCGATGACCAGCATCGCCGGAATCACCAGCGGCCACGAGAACTTGGTCAGACTCAGCGCCGCCAGGCTCGCGGCCGAGGCGAGGAACCGCGGCAGCGTGACGCGCTCTGCCAGGCGCGCGAAAGTGTACAGGCACAGCGCGAACAGGCAGGTCACGGGCAGGTCGGTCGTCACGAGTCGGCCATGCGCCAGCATCTCCGGGCTTAGCGCCGCGACGGCGGCGGCCAGCAGCCCCGCCCGACCCCCGAAGATCCGCCGGGCGGCGGCGTAGCACGTCAGCACTACCCCGGCGTAGAACGCCAGCATCGCCAGGCGCGCCCGCGTCACCAGGTCTTCCCCCGCCGAGCCGGGAAAGAGCCAGGCGTGCCCGATGCGCCACAGCTTGCTTTCGCGCCACAGGTCCGGGGACGGGTCGTGCCAGCGGCTTCCGAAAAGGTAAAGCGGAAGCGTCGCCCACATCTTGGCGAACGGCGGGTTGCCGGGCGCCAGGCGGAAGTCCCCCGTGTGCCAGTAGCTGACGCCGCCGGTCATCTGGTCCAGCTCATCGAACGTCAGGCTGTCCCCCAGCAGCGACGAAACGGCCAGCGACCCGCCGATCAGCAGCAGCGCGCCCACCAGGAAGGCCGGACGGTCAGGATCGAGGAGACGACGGCGGGGCGTCGTCGGAGCTGACATGCCGCGCATCGTAGAAAGGGCCGGCCGCAAAAGCGACGGCGGTCGCGCTTGAGCTGCTCTCAGCGTGCGCCGGCCAGCTCGGCGGTCCTCGCGGCGGCGACGGCGGCCTGCGCTTCGGCCGCGCCGGCCTCGCGCGCCGCGCGGGCCGCGGCAACGGCCTTCTTCGCCTCGGCCGACATGCGGCGTTCGCGAAGCTTGCGCGCCTTGCCCACCCGCTGCCGCAGATAGTAGAGCTTGCAGCGGCGGACCACGCCGCTACGCACGACGCGGACCGACATCACTTTGGGCGAGTGCACCGGAAAGACGCGCTCGACGCCCTCGTTGCCCACCAGGCGGCGCACCGTGATGGTCTCGTCCAGGCCGCGGCCACGCCGCGCAATCAGCGTGCCCTCGAAATCCTGAAGCCGCTCCTTGTCGCCTTCGACGATGCGGGTCGTGACGGCGATCGTGTCGCCGATGTCGAATTCAAGCGCATTCTGGCGGGAATATTTCTTTTCGACGGCGCCGAACAGCGGGTGTCTCATCGCGGCCTCTCGTTCTTCTCAAGATACTCGCTCGGCGTGCGCCGACAGGCGAGGCAGGGTGGCGTGCTGCCACGAATCCGGGCGCACCCCGCACGGCGCCGGCGTGTGCCGGTCAAGCGGGCCGCTCAAGTCCGGCCGCCGCTCTCGCGTGCGCTGGTGCGACTGCTGCTGGCGCCACGCCTCGATCCTGGCATGATCGCCCGACAGCAGAACCTCGGGGACGACGTGGCCGCGGAATTCCCGCGGCCGCGTGTAATTCGGATAGTCGAGCAACGGCCGCTCGAAGGACTCGCGCCCCGCGGACTCGTCGTTGCCCAGCGCCCCGTCGAGCAATCGCACGACCGCGTCGATCACGGCCAGCGCGGGCAGTTCGCCACCTGTTAGAACAAAATCCCCGAGGCTGTACTCCTCGGGGTGCAGGATTTCCGTAATTCGCTCATCGAAGCCTTCGTAGCGCCCGCAGATGAGCAGCAGCCTCGGCAGGCCCGCGAGGCGGCGCGCCACGGACTGGGTAAACAAGCGTCCCTGCGGCGAGGTGATCAGCCGCAGGGACGGTCGCGCGTCCAGCGATTCGATGCTGTCGACAGCGTCACACACGGGCTGGCACATGAGGACCATCCCGGGGCCGCCGCCGAACGGACGATCGTCGACTTTTCGATGGGGGTCGTTCGTGAAGTCGCGAAGCTGGTGGACGTGGAACTCAGCGATGCCGGCAGCCGACGCGCGCCCGAGGATGCCGGCCGACAGGTAGGGCCAGACAACCTCCGGAAACAGTGTCAACACGTCGATGCGCATCGCGATGAACCATGGGGTTCGGTGTCAGGCTCACTTGCCGATCAGTCCGGCGCGCACCAGCAATCGCCGAACGGTGTCACTCGGCACCGCGCCGACCTTCAGCCAGTGTTGCAGGCGCTCCGTCCGCAGGTCGACCTGCCGCTCCGGAACCTTGTTGGCCGGATCGTAAATGCCCAGCTCTTCAATCACGGCGCCGTCACGCGGACAACGCGCGTCGGTGGCGGCCAAACGGAAGCACGCGCGGTGCCGACGCCCGATGCGTTTCAGTCGAATCCTGACCGCCATCTCATGCTCCCTTTCATGGCCGCGGCAACCCGCGGGTGGAATGTCGCCGCGACGCGGAGCCCCGCAGTATAGAGGCAAACCCCAAGGTTGAAAAGGGGACAAACCGGGGAAGCGGGGGCGGCTCAGACCTCTTCTCGCGCGCTACGGATTGACGCGACCGCGCCATTGCGTTACGATGTGCGAAGCTAGGTGGAAAGGAGCGGCCTGCGCCCGAGTTGTTGGCACGCGCATTCACGAGACCCACTTCGCTATTTCATCGTCTCGGCCTGTCGCGCGGGTAAACCTCGGGATCTTGGCTCCCGCAGGAGCATTTCCAGGATGAACGAAGCCGTTACGCCCGCGCGCGAATTCCTCGCCGACGTCAGCACGCTGCTTCGAGACGCCGATTCCGATCAACTTCGCACGTTGCTGGTTGATCGCTGGCCAACGCAGAAGTTATCGGAACTCATGGCGAGCGCGGACCCCGCCACGGCAGCGGCCGCCCTCAAATGCATGGGGCGGATTGGCGGCCTGCGCGACTGCGATGCGATTGCCCGGCTCCTCCACCACAAACACCCGGTCGTCGCGGAATGCGCCGAAGATGCGCTCTGGCGAATCTGGATGCGCGCTGGGACGCGCGATGGCAATGCGCGGTTGGCCCGCGCAATCGAACTTATCGGACGTGACGACCTCCCGTCCGCAGCCGTAGCCCTGGAGGAGCTCGCCCGGCGTGAGCCAGGATTCGCCGAGGCCCACCATCAGCTCGGCATCGTCTACAGCCTCTTGGATCGCCTGGACGAGGCCGACCGGGAATTCCGCCGCGCCGTCGAGCTGAACCCGACCCATTTCAGCGCGGTTGCGAACCTTGGACATGTGGCCGCAAACCGCGAAGATATCGAGGGCGCGGCGGCCCAATACCGAAAGGCGCTGGAGATCCACCCGCGAATCGAGGGACTCGCGGAGATTCTGGCCGAAATCGAGTCTGTCATCCCGCCGCGCTGGTGAGGCAGGTTTGTCCGGAATCCTGCTGTTCGGCGGAACCTTCGACCCCATTCACCACGGACATCTGATCGTGGCGCGCGCCGCCAGGGAGGAGCTGGGCGCGAATCGGGTCGTGCTGATTCCTTCCGGCTTCCCTCCGCACAAGGACGCGCGCCTGCTGTCGCCGTTCGCGGATCGCGCGGCGATGTGCCGGCTGGCCGTGCAGGGCGAACCCACGTTCGCAGTCGACGACTGGGAGGGTTCGGCGGCGACACCGAGCTACACGCTGAAGACGGTAGAGCACGTCCAGGCCGCGCTCCCCGGGGAGCGGCTTTTCTGGCTGGTTGGGATGGACACGCTGGCGGAGCTGCGGACGTGGTACCGCGTCTCGGAGCTTGCGGAGCGATGCACGCTGGTGATCGCCGGGCGTCCGGGGCACGCCGCGGCGGCGCTAGAGCAGCTCGGCGATGTGCTGCGAGCCGAGCAGGTAGCGGCGATGCAGTCGAACGTATTAACGACTCCGAATATCGAGATCAGTGCCACGGCGATTCGCGAGCGGGTCCGAAGGGGCTTTTCGGTCCGATATCTTGTGCCGGACGCGGTGTACGGTTACATCAGCACGCATGGCCTGTACGTCCGGGAGGGCGACACATGAAGTCGTGGGAAGTGCTGCGCGACGCCGTGGACCGCGTGGGTGTGAAGGCGATCGCGGCGAAACTGAACCTGAGCGCGGCTCTGGTGTACAAATGGTGTCAGGAGTCGCCGCACGACGCGCCTGCGGCGTCGGGCGCGCTGAACCCGTTGGACCGCGTGCGGGAGATCTACGAGGCGACCCGGGCTCCTGAGTTGATCAACTGGATCTGCGCCGCGGCGGGCGGACACTTCGTCCCCAACCCGCGCGTGGACCCGGGCCAGGTGGAGGAGAACCTGCTGGGAACGACGCAGCGCGTCGTGGAGAACTTCGGGCAGATGCTGGCACGGGTGAGCGGCAGCATCGAGAACGACGGGGTCATCAGCGCGGCGGAGGCGCGGTCGATCCGGCAGGCGTGGGAGGAGCTGAAGCGGGCCGCGGAGATGTTCGTGGTAGCGTGCGAGCGCGGCATGTATGGTCATCGCACGGCGCGCTAGGGGCGTCGCGGCGGGCGGCGGTGGCGCAAACGTGCCGGCTTGGCCCAGTCGAGTCAACGCGATCGGCCGCCGTCGACGAGCCGACGGCTGGAGGCGAGGCATGTCCGACCAACCTGAGGTGACCGAGATCCGAACGGAATCGGACGCGCTCATCGCGGCCGTGCGCACAAGCACGCTGAACGAGTCGGTGGTCAACGACTTTCAGCACACGCTGCTGATGGCGGCGTCCGCGACGCCGCGCGTGCCGATCATCCTCGATCTTTCGGACGTGGAGTTTGCGCCGAGCGTGGCGCTGGGGGCGCTGGTGAAGCTGACCAAGACGCTGAAGCTGGAGGGTCGCCGCCTGCTGCTGGTGGGGATACGTCCGCGGCTGCGCGGGGTGATCACGGTGACGCAGCTACACAAGCTCCTGGAGATCGGCGAGAGCGTAAACGACGCGCTGGCGCTGATTCGCGGGACCCCTCGGGCGGGCGGAACGCGTCGGGCGAACCCGGAGCGCAAGTGACGCCGGCCGGGCGCCTGTCGCGCTGATTCTGCTTCGCCGGGAGGCGGCTGGGAGGGGTCTCGATTGGGCTGCCCGAGTTTCGGGTCGCGGCGCGCGTGCGGCACGCCTCTAACATTCGCCCGCGGCAGCAGTTGCGAGGAGTATGCATCCGGGGTTGATCCGCGGGCGTGCCGGACGGTAGACTCATCGCTGCACTTCGCACCTTGCCGGCGGCGACGCGCCGGCGGAACACGGTCTTTCGCTGGGAAAGTCGTGTCCACGCATGTCGTCGTGACTTGAGGTACACCCATGTCGTCGCTCCGTCCTCGCCTATCGGCTCGAATTGCGCACGGCGCCGTGCTGTGCGGGTCCGTGGCGATCGCCGCGCTGCTTGTCGGTGCCGCCTACGGGCCGTCCGGGGAGGAATCGCAGCGCCGCGCCCCTGCTGCGGCGCCCGCGCAGGTCCGGATCGAATGGCGCAGCGGAGCTGCGGTGCGGGCGCGCATGAGCTCGTCGGAGATAGCGGCCGCGGTTGCGGAGCTGTCGCTGCGCGCGGCGGCGCGGCACGTCGTGGTGCAGTTCGAGCGTCCGGTCAGCCGCGATGAGCGCGCGGCGCTGGAGCGCGCGGGCGTCGCGCTGCTCTCGTACCTGGGCGATCAGGCGTACTTTGCCGCGCTTTCGCCGGACGGCACCGACGCCGGCGCGGTTGCGGCGCTGCCGGCGGTCGCGCGAGTGGAAGCGATCGACCCGGTGTGGAAGCTGCACCCGGCGCTGGCGTTCGGTCCGGTGCCCGAGTACGCGGTGATCGACGTGGAGCCCACCGGGCCGGTGGTTGCGGCCTATATCACGTTCCACGCGGACGTGTCGTATGACCAGGAGGGGATGCCGCTGGTCGCGATGTACGGCGGTCTGGTGCGAGACACGATCAGCGTGGTGAACGGGCTGGTGATCGAGCTGCCGCTGGTGAACGTTGCGGCACTGGCCTCGGAGGACGCGGTGGCATGGATTGAGCCACCGCTGCCGGCGTTCAGCGAGTGGAACGACAGCAACCGCTCGCGGACGGGCGCGGACCAGGCGCAGAGCGCGCCGTACAACCTGACCGGCGCGGGCGTGACCGTCCTGGTTTACGACGGCGGATACGCGCGCGCCTCGCACCAGGATTTCGGCGGGCGGCTGACGGTCCGCGACAGCAGCGGCCTGAGCGGCCACGCCACGCACGTTTCCGGCACGATCGGCGGGAGCGGCGCGGCGAGCGGCGGGCTGCGCGAGGGCATGGCGCCGGGCGTGACGCTGCAATCGTACGGGTTCCAGTACGACGGCACCGGCATCTTCCTCTACAGCAATCCCGGCGATCTCCAGTCCGACTACAACCAGGCCATCAACACGTACGGCGCCGACATTTCGAACAACTCGATCGGCACGAACACCGAGACCAACGGGTTCCCCTGCTCGATCCAGGGCGACTACGGGGTCACCGACCAGCTCATCGACTCCATCGTCCGCGGAAGCCTCGGTACGCCCTTCCGCGTCATCTGGGCCAACGGGAACGAGCGCCAGGGCAGCCGGTGCGACGTGGAGGGCTACGGCGACTACTACAGCACTGCGCCGCCCGCCACCGCCAAGAACCACATCACGGTCGGCGCCCTGAACTCCAACAACGACAGCATGACCAGCTTCAGCAGTTGGGGGCCCACCGACGACGGCCGCATGAAGCCCGACATCAGCGCGCCGGGCTGCCAGTCCGACGCCGACTTCGGCGTCACTTCGTGCTATTCCGGAAGCGACACGCAATACGCGTCGCTGTGCGGCACGTCCATGGCGTCGCCCACGGTCTGCGGGCTGTCGGCGCTGCTGCTCGAGGACTATCGCGCCCAGTTCGGCGGCGACGATCCGCGCAACTCCACGCTCAAGATTCTGTGGGCCCACACGGCGGTCGATCTCGGCAACGCCGGGCCCGACTACCAGTACGGCTATGGGTCGGTGCGGATCGTCCCTGCGATCGACTTCATGCGCACCGGGAACTTCCGGGAGGCCAGCGTGGACCAGGGCGGAACGGTCGCCTACACGATCGACGTCGCCGCCGGCACCAGCGTCCTGAAGGTCACGCTGGCGTGGGACGACGTCCCGGGGACGCCCAACGTCAACCCGGCGCTGGTCAACGACCTCGACCTGCGCGTGCTCGACCCAAGCTCGAACCAGGCGTTCCCCTGGACGCTGAACCCGACCAGCCCCAGCTCCGCCGCCGTTCGCACGCAGCGCAACTCGCGCGACAACATCGAGCAGGTCCTGGTCGACAATCCCGCCGCCGGAACGTGGACGGTGGAAGTAGTCGGTTTCGACGTCCCGCAGGGACCGCAACCCTTCTCGGTCTGCGCGTCGCCGAACCTGAACTCGGACGGCGGTTGCCCGCCGCCGGCCGCTCCGACGGGTGTGAATGCCACGGACGGCGCGACGTGCGTGGACGTGACTGTTTCATGGAACGCGGTGGCCGGTGCGATCGAGTACCAGGTCTTCCGCAACACGACCAACAACAGCGGCAGCGCTACGCAGATCGCGACGGCGCCGGCCAGCCCGTACGTCGATGCCGCGGTCGCACCCGGCAGCACCTATTTCTATTGGATCAAGACCGTGGACGCGTGCGGACCCGGCGGGTTCTCGACCTCGGACAGCGGATTCGCGGCGACCGTCCCCGCCGCCCCGACCGGCGTCAGCGCCTCCGACGGCTCGTCCTGCTCGGCGGTCAACGTCTCGTGGAACGCGTCGGCCGGCGCTACCGCCTACGAGATCTGGCGCAACACCGTCGACGACAGCGGGACGGCGTCCCTGATCGGCAACGACAATGCGAGCCCCTTCGCGGATTCGAGCGCGACGCCCGGCGTCACGTACTTCTACTGGCTGCGCGCCAGCAGCGTCTGCGGGGGCAGCGGGTTCTCGCTCTCCGATGCCGGTTCGCGGGCCACCGCCCCCGGCGCACCGACCGGCGTCAGCGCGTCGGACGGAACCTCCTGCTCCGTCGTCACCGTCTCGTGGAACGCGGTCGGCGGGGCCACCGGCTACCAGGTCTGGCGCAATACCGTCAACAATTCCGCCACCGCCACGCTCATCGGCACCGACACCGCCAGCCCGTTTGACGACGGGTCCGCAGCCGCCGGCACCACCTACTACTACTGGGTCGTCGCCACGAATGCCTGCGGCGGCGGCGCGTTCAGCACGCCGGACACGGGCTTCCGCAGCAGCGGGTCGGCCCCGCCGCCTCCGACGAATGTCAACGCGTCGGATCGCACCTATTGCGACTTCGTGCGCGTTACCTGGAACGCGTCGTCGGGCGCGACCAGCTATGAAGTCTGGCGCGGCACGTCGCGGAATTCGTCCGGCGCGTCGCTGATCGGAACGGACACCGCCAGCCCGTTTGACGACCTGTCCGCCGTACCCGGACAGCGTTACTACTACTGGGTCAAGGCCAAGAACGCCTGCGGCACGAGCGGATTCTCCAATCGTGACGCCGGGCGTCGGCGTAGCTGCAACTAGTCGCCTGGTCGACCTCTCGACCCCACGGACCGGCGGCGCTCGCGTGGGCGCCGCCGGCCCGCTCCTGGATGCCGGCGTCGCGGCGCGCACCGGGTGACGACCCGGTGCGGTCAGCGCACAGGTGGCAATCCCGCGCGAGAGCGGGTACAGGATTCCGGGGTGCGCGCGGCGAGCGGCACGTCGGGCGGTCTGAAGCCCCCGCGCCGGCGCGAGCGCCCGGAGGCCACGACCGTGACCCGACTCGAGCAACTCCAGAAGCTGGCCCGCGTCGCGCCGGACGATCCACTCGCGCACTACGGACTCGCGCTGGAGTACATCAACCAGGGGGCCTGGGCCGACGCGATTGCATCCTTCGGCCGAGTGCTGGAGATCAACCCGGCGTACTCGGCGGCGTATTACCACCGGGCGCGGTGCGAGATACAGGCCGGCCGCCACGACGATGCACGTGCCACGCTCCGCACGGGGATGGAGGTGGCCGGTGCGGGCGGGGACTGGAAGACGCGCGACGAGATGCGGGACCTGCTGGACTCGATGGCATGAACCCGATCCGCATCGCCATCGCAGGCTGCACCGGACGCATGGGCGGACGACTTCTGGCGCTGGCACGCGCGAACGCCGACTTTGCCATCGTGGCGGCCCTGACCCGCGCCGGCGGCCGCGGCGTCGGCGCCGACGCGGGGGAGTTTCACAGCGCCCCGCCGCTGGGGATCCGGATCACGGACGACTGGGCGGCTGCCTGCGACGTGCTGATCGAATTCTCCACGCCCGCGGGTCTGGGGCGCGCCTGCGGCTGGGCGGAGACCCATCGCTGCGCGCTGGTGAGCGGCACGACCGGACTCGACGCGTCCGCGCAAGACCTGCTCGCGAACGCGGCGCGCGTCACCCCGGTCCTGTGGTCGGCGAACATGAGCCCCGGGGTGGCGTTGCTGCGGCGGCTGGCGGCGGAGGCGGCCGCGGCGCTGGGCGCGGCTTACGACGTGGAGATCGTCGAGACGCACCATTCCGGGAAGCAGGACGCGCCCAGCGGCACCGCCCTGAGTCTCTGCGACGCGATCTGTAGCGCCACCGGCCGCGACCCGCGCGATTCCGCGCAGTTCGGCCGCCACGGCGCCACGGCGCCGCGCCGGGCGGGCGCGGTGGGGCTGCACGCGCTGCGGATGGGCGACCACGTCGGCGAGCACGAGGTTCACCTATCGGGCCCGGGCGAGTCCCTGTGCCTGCGGCACCGGGCGCACAGCCGAGAGCTGTTCGCGGCGGGCGCGCTGCGCGCCGCGCGGTGGCTGGCCGGTCGGCCCCGCGGGCTTTATCGGATCGAGGATACGCTCGCGGGCCCGTGACGCGCGGTTCTGCCTGGTGCGCGCCGCGTGCGGGGATCGATTCGCGGGCGTGCCCCGGAGGTTGCGCGGCCGGCATGAACCGAATCAAATCTCAGGCGAATCCCGTCGATAAGAAAGCGTTGTCAGCTTCGTCGATTCGAATACTCGTTGGGACGAAAGGCGGCCGGGGTGTCGAACAGCGAAAAGATTCAGGCGATGATCCAGCGTGCCAACCTTCCCCCACTTCCGAAGGTGGCCAACGTGCTCATCCAGTTGCTGGGAAACCCCAACGCGACGGTGCGCGAGATCGCGGCCGTCATCCGCGTTGACCCGGCCCTGGCGACGCGCCTGCTCAAGGTGGCCAACTCGGCCGCGTTCGGACAGCGCATGCCGGTGACGACGCCTGACCGCGCGGCGGTGGTGCTGGGCCTGAGCTACGTGAAGGCGATCAGCCTGGCGACGCAGATCGCCGGCCCGCTGGGCACGATGCGCGCCCCCGCGATGGACATGCAGATCTTCTGGCGCGACTCGCTGATGCGCGCCTGCACCGCGCGACACCTGGCCCGCGCCAAGAGCGGCGTCGATCCGGAGCATGCTTTTCTCATCGGGCTGTCGCAGGACATCGGCGTGCCGCTGCTTGCCTCCGACCTGGGCGAGTTCTACATCGCGCGCTGGGACGAGTTCGGCGCGTTCCACCATCGCCTGGCCCAGTGGGAGCGCAAGGAGCTGGGCTTCACGCACGCCGACGTGACCGCCGCCCTGCTCAAGAAGTGGAACCTGCCGGAGATCATCTGGCGTCCGATCGAGGGCCATCACACGGTGGACGCGCAGGACGGCGCGGACGAGACCTCGAAGCTGACCGGGATCGCCGGGTTCGCCGGGGCGCTGCCGCTGGGCGTGGTCGCCGATCCGAGCGACGGAGCCGCCTCCGCGCCGGAATTCGAGCGCGTCATGCGGCTGCACGGTCTCGAGCCCGAGGGGCTGGCCGAGCTGCTGCGCTTCGCGCACAACGAGTTTTCGACCATTTCGAGCCTCTTCGACGATCTGCTGCCCGATGACTGCGAAATGGGCCGCATCCTGTGCACGGCGTGCCAATGCATGACCGGCGTCGAGCCCGAACTGTTCGAGGCCATGTTCGCCTGAGCGATCGCCGCGGCGCAGCGCGGGTCGATCCGCACGGACGCTACGCGGGTCCGCCCGCCCCGGCACCGACGCACACGACGTTGTCTTCGCCCAGAACGTCTCGCAGCGCTGCCAGGAACTCGTCGCTGGGTTCGACGCTGAGTGCCCCGCCCGCCTGGATCGTGGTCGTCCAGCCCGCCGACGTCTGCACCTCCAGGTAAAGCGGCACGCGTCCGCGATGCGAGGCGCAAACGTCCCGCACCGCCAGCAGCGGAGCGCGCCGCGCCGCGCCACTCCGATCCACCGCCGCGCCGGCCGCGGGGTCGCGCATGGCGCCCGGTTCACCCGTTTCCGACTCACCGCCCGCGGGCGGCTCGGTCACGACCGACCCGAGCCGCAGCAGGACGGCGCGCGAGAGTTCCTTCGTGGCCCGCTCGATGGGCGTGACCTGCTCGACCCGCAGTCCGGCCTCCTCGCGGCGGCGGTCGACCGCGCCGCTGACGAAGACGACCCGATCGGGCACCAGCAGGGCCCGGAAACGCTCCAGGCCGTCGGGAAAGACGACCGCCTCGACCGAGCCCGAGAGGTCTTCGAGGGTCACGGCCGCCATCTTCCTGCCCGCGCTGCGTCCGGAGCGGATCGGGATTTCGCGCACTTGGCTGATGAGTCCGCCCAGGACGACGCGGGTTCCGTCGCCCAGCTCCTTGAGCCGCGCGGTGCTGCACGTGCTGAAGGCGTGCAGCGCGTCGAGGTGGTGTGTCAACGGGTGGTTGGTGATGTAGAACCCGAGCACGTCCTTCTCGTGCCGCAGCAGTTCCGCTTCGGTCCACTGCGCGGACGTGATGCGCGGCTTGGGCGGGGTCGGCGGGCCCAGGTCGCCGAAGAGACTGCTCTGGCCTGCGCGGCGATCGCGCTGCACGGCGGCGCCGTATTCCATCGCCTGCGGCAGGATGTCGATGAGGGCCTTGCGCATGGCGCCGGTGCTGTCGAGCGCGCCGCACTTGATCAGGCTCTCCAGCGCGGACTTGTTGACGATCTGCAAGTCGACGCGCTCGCACAGGTCGTAGATGTCGCGGAAGCGCCCGCCGGCGCGCCGCGCTGCGATCACCGAGTTGCAGGCCTTCTCCCCCAGGCCGCTGATGGCCGCCAGTCCGAACAGGATTCTCCCGCGCTGCGCCGCGGCGCCGTCGCGTCCCGCCTCGTACACCACGGTGAACGCCAGGTCGCTGGCGTTGACGTCGGGGGCGTGAACGGGGATTCCGGTCGAACCGTCGCGCTGCGTGACGCGGCGGCACTCGTGGAGGTACTCGGCGATCTTGTCCGTGTTGCCGCTCTCGAACGTCAGCAGGGCGGCCATGAACTCGACCGGGTAGTAGGTCTTGAGAAACGCGGTCTGGAACGCCAGCAGGGCATAGCCCGCGGAGTGCGCCTTGTTGAAGGCGTAGCCGCCGAATTGCAGGATGTCGCCGAAGATCTGCTCGGCCGTCTCGCGTTTCAGGCCGTTGCGCAGGCAGCCGTCGATGAACGGCTCGCGCTCGGCGTGGATCATGTCGCTCTTCTTCTTGCTGATGGCCTTGGCCAGGCGGAACGCGCGCCGCAACGGCACGTCGCCCAGGCGGTTCACCAGCCGCGACACCTGCTCCTGGTAGACCATGATCCCGTACGTCTCGCGCAGCACCTCGGTCATGGTCGGGTGCGGGGTGCTCCACGGCTTGCCGTGCTTGCGGGCGCAATACTCGTTGATGTACTGCATCGGCCCGGGGCGGAAGAGCGCGTTGGCGGCGATCAGGTCCTCGATCCGGTTGGGCTTCATCTTCATCAGCACGTCGCGCATGCCGCCTGATTCGAACTGGAAGATGCCCTTGGTCTCGCCCCGCGCCAGAAGCGCGTACACGCGCGCGTCGGTCAGGTCCAGCGCTTCGAGATCCACCTCCACGGCATGGTGCTCGCGGACCAGCTTCAGCGTCCGATGCACCTGCGAGAGCGTGCGCAGGCCCAGGAAGTCCATCTTCAGCAGCCCGACCTTTTCGACCGTCGTCCCCTCGAACTGCGTGATGACGTCGTCGCCGTCGGCCGCCTTGTAGAGCGGCACCAGGGTGTCCAGCGGCTGGTCGGCGATGACCAGACCGGCGGCGTGGACCGACGCGTGACGCGCCAGCCCTTCGAGCTGCCGCCCGACGTCGAGCACCTGGCGGAACTTCTCGTCGGCGCGGTAGAGCGCCCGCAGCTCGGCCTCCTGCTCCAGCGCCTTGTCGAGCGTCATGTGCAGCTCTTCCGGCACGAGCTTGGCGACGCGGTCGGCCTCGCCCAGCGGGATGTCCAGCACACGGCAGATGTCGCGGATCGCGGCGCGGGCCTTCAGCGTCCCGAAGGTGATGATCTGCGCCACGTGCCCGTACTTGCCGCGGACGTAGTCGATCACCTCCTGCCGCCGGTCCTGGCACATGTCGATGTCGATGTCGGGCATCTCGTCGCGCTCGGGGTCCATGAAGCGCTCGAAGTACAGGCCGTAGCGCAGCGGGTCGACGTTGCTGATGCGCAGGCAGTACCCCACCACGGTCGAGCAACCGCTCCCGCGCGCCTGGCAGGGGATGTCGTGACGCCGGGCGTAGGTGACGAAATCCCAGACGATGAGGAAGTAGCTGGAGAAACCCTTGCCGGCGATGACCTCGAGCTCGTAGTCGATGCGTTCGCGCAGGTCGGCAGGCAGCGCCGCCCCGCCGCCGCCGTACCGCTCGTTCGCCCCGGCGTACACCAGCTCGCGCAGGTAAAGGTCGGCCGTCTTGCCCGCCGGCGGCCGGAAAACCGGCGCATATCGCCGATTGAAATCCAATTCGACGTTGCACATCTCCGCGACGCGCAGCGTTGCTGCCAGCGCGTCGGGGTAGTCCGGCAGCGCGGTCGCCATCTCGTCGGGCGATTTCAGGTAGAACTGGTCGGTCGGCAGGCGGAAGCGATCCGGGTCGCTCAACCTGGCTCGCGTGTTGATGCAGCACAGGATGTCGTGCGCCGGCTTGTGCTCGTGCCGCAGGTAGTGCACGTCGTTGGTCGCGATCGTCCCCACGCCCAACCGCCGCGCCAGGTCGTCAAGCTCCGGATTCAGCACACGCTGATCGTCGATCCCGTGGTTCTGAAGCTCGATGAAGAACCGCTCCGGCCCGAAAATGCTCAGGTATTCCTCCGCGGCGCGCTTCGCCGCCGCGGCGTCGCGCCGCAGGAAGGTCTGCGGGACCTCGCCACCGAGGCAGGTGCTGGTGCCGATGAGCCCGGCCGAATACTCGCGCAGCACGGCCTTGTCGATCCTCGGCTTGTAGTAGAAACCCTCCAGATAGGCGATGCTGGCGAGCTTCATGAGGTTGCGATAGCCGGTCAGGTCCGTCGCAAGCAGGAGCAGGTGATAGGCGTACTCGTCCAGCCCCTCGGGCTTGGTGCGCTCACGCCGATCGCCAGGCGCGATGTAGGCCTCCATGCCCAGGATGGGCTTGACGCCCGCCGCCATGGCCGCACGATAGAACTCGATCGCCCCGAACATGTTGCCGTGGTCGGAGATGGCGACCGCGGGCATGCCCATCGCCTTGCACGCTGCGACAAGTTCGGGAATGCGCGTCGCACCGTCCAACAAGGAGTAGTGCGTATGCACGTGCAGATGCACAAACGCTGGTGCACCCATGGTTTCCTCCAACCCCGGCAACATGATAACGCTCGACCAGGGAGTACGGCGCGATGTGGACCGAAGGGTGGCGGCGGATAGCCGGACTAACCTCCCGGCTTGATCTTGTGAAAGTCGGCCGCCTCGGCCAGGAACCGGTCCGTGTAGCTCGCGTCGACGCGCCGGCAGGTCTGCGTGGCCTTCTCCCCGATCGACTGATACGCCGGGTCCTCGGTGTACGTGAAGAACTCTCCCGCCAGGATGACAAGCCGCAACAGGTGGCGCAGCACGATCCCCTCCTGCTTGACGAGGTCGGCCGCCCGGACGAAACGGAAGAAGTCGCAGGCATGGTCAAAGGCCGCCCCAGCGCACCACTTGGGTTGCATGAAGGCCGGTTCCGGGTTCGCAAGCCGCGCCTCGAACGCGATCTTGAGCATTTCCGGAAACGTCGGCGGGCGCTGGAAGTCGCCGTTCTCGTCCAGGAAGTCGTCCTCTTCCTCCTCATCGTCGCGCGTGCCGCGCCGCGCCACGACCACGCCCAGCTCGATCATCAGCGGCGCGAGCACCTCGGTCTCCAGCGGCCCGGGAGGCAGGTCGGGAATCCGCAGCTTGCGCTCCAGCACCGGCGGGATCGACAGCGCCGAGTCCAGCGCCAGAATCTTCTCCTCCAGGCTGGAGACCGCGAGCTGCTGGCAGAGGAAGGCCGAGAAGAGCGGGTCGAGCGTGCGGAACACCTCCAGACGGGCGATCCCCTCGTTGAGCGTGACGTGGTCTCCGTCCTCCGACAGCGTCAGATAGCCAAGCCCGGCCATGTTGGTCAGCATGTAGCCGAGCTGCTTCTTGAACCCCTCGATGCGGTCGCCGGGCGCGAAGCGTTTCGACAACAGGTCGCGCACGGCATGGATGGTGCCGGTCTGATTGAGCAGGTAGATGAGCACCTGGTAGGGGATCATCGAGCGGCTGGCGAGCCTGGCCGGACCGGCCGCGATGAGCTGCTTGAACTGCCCCTCGGACCAGTAGGACTCGGTGCGGCGCCGCTGGGGGCGTTTGCGCTCCATCTCCTTGCGGGCCTTGAGAATGCCCAGCTCCTTCGAGTGCGGATCGAGCTGCTCGTACTTGCGGCGCCACTTGTTGATCTTCACGTCGTCGTCGTGGGCGACGGCGTAGGCGTAGCCGCGCGTGTCGAACTGAGGTCGACCCGCCCGGCCGAAGATCTGGTGCGCGGTCGAGGCGGGAATGAGCTTCTTCTCGCGCGCCGGCCCCTTGAGCAGCGTGGTGAGCACGACCGACCGGGCCGGCAGGTTGATCCCGGCGGCGAGCGTTTCGGTGCAGGCGACGAAGGGCACGAGCTTTTGCAGGAACAGCGCTTCGACGATCGCCTTGTGCTTGGGCAGCACGCCGGCGTGGTGCACGCCCACGCCGCGAAGGAGCATCTGCCGCAGCTTCGGCCCGACGCCGTCGGCCAGGTCCTCGCGGCGCGAGTCCAGGTACGCCTCGATCTGGGCCCTGGCGGACGCGTCGATCAGCGGCAGGCCCTTGAGCTTCTCGGCCAGCTCCCAGCACTCGTCGCGGTTGAAGCAGAAGACCAGCGCGGGAGTGAAGTTCTGCGCGTCGTCGCGGCTTACCATCTCGGGCAGCAGCTCCGTCAGCAGCCGGTCCTCGACCCAGCGATACTCGAGCGGCACGCGGCGCTCGCTGGACGTGACCATGGTCAGCTTGCGGCCGTGCTCGGTCTCCAGCCAGCGCGAAAAGTCGTAGGGATTGCCCACCGTGGCCGACAGGAGCATCACGCGCACCGTCCGGGGCAGCAGCACGAGCGACAACTCCCAGACGACGCCGCGCTCCGGGTCGTTGAAATTGTGAAACTCGTCCATGACGACGGCGTCGACGTGGTCGAAGTCGCCCAGCGACGGGTCGCGCGTCAGGAGGTGGTTGAGCAGAATCTCGGCCACGACGACGCGCACCAGGGCGTCGGGGTTCACGCGGCGGTTGCCGGTGATCAGTCCGACGTCCTCGCGCCGAAAGCCCCACTGGACGGCGCGGTCCTGGAATTCGCGGAACTTCTGGTCGGTCAGCGCGATGAGCGGCGTGGTGTAGTAGAGCCGCCGCCCGGTTTGCAGCGCCTCGAAGACGGCCGCCTCGGCGATCAGGGTCTTTCCCATACCGGTCGGTGCGCAGACCAGCAGTCCGCCGGTCGCCTCGAACCAGGCCAGCAGGGCCTCTTCCTGAAAGGGATAGAGGTCGAACGGGACGCTTTCGATGAATCGGGAGCAGACCTCGCCGCGGTCCATCGGCTCAGGATACCCTGCGGCGCCGGAAATGCCCGCTCGACCGCGAACCGCCGCTCGGACCGGCCGGCCTCCCCGGCACGCGGATGAGCTCCCCTACGGCGCTGTCGACGGCGCGCTGGCCAGCGGCGGCTCGGCCTTCGCACGCCAGCTCGCGGCCTCCTGGACCTCGCCCCGGGCATCACACAGGCGGGCCAGCCGCTCCGCCGCTCGCCGCGTCTCGCGGTGCGCCGGGCCACGCTGTCGTTGCAGCACGTCGTAGGCGGCGTGCAGCAGCGTGGCGGCCTCGTCGAACTCCCGCCGCTCCGTGAGGCACGCTCCCAGGGCGCTGCGGGCGGTCGCGGTGGCGGGCGCGTCCTCGCCCAGGGCCGCCGATCGAAGCTCGACCGCCTCGCGCAGCGCCGCCTGGGCCCGGTCGAGCGCGCCGAGCTTGAGGCGCGCCAAACCCACTTCCACGAGACCGTCGGCGACGGCCGGGTTGCGCTCGCCCAGCGCGGAGCGGCGGATGTCGACGGCCTGAAGGAAGAGCCGCAGGGCGGACTCGGTCTGGCCCAGGTCGTCGAGGACGCGTCCGAGACTGACGCGCACCACGGCGCCGCTGGGATGCCGCGGGCCGTATGCGCGATCGAACCGCGGCAGCAGGTCAAGCCCGAGCTCCTTGGCCTCGTCGAGCTTCTTGCGGGCGCGCAGCACGGCCATGAGATTGTGGGCGGAGACGAGTGTGTCGCGATCATCCTCGCCGAGGACGCGCCGCCCCATCTCCACCGCCGCGCGGTAGAGGGGCTCGGCCTCGTCGATGCGATCGCGCTCGTGCAGCGCCAGCGCGAGGCTGTTGATGGTGATCGCCGTGATGGGCGAGTCGCCCAGCGTCCGCTGCGCCGTCTCCATCGCCCAGCGAAGCATGCGCTCGCGCTCGTCGGCCTGCGCGTCACCGTCGAGGTAGTTGGCCAGGGACGTGACCGCCTGAATGGTCTTGCGTGCCTCAGGACCGTCGACGCGCCGGCGGGTCTCCACGGCGAGGCGCTGGACGGCGACCGCGCCGGGCGAGTCGCCGAGCCGCTCGCGGGCCAGCGCCAGGGACTCCTGCGCGTCGGCCAGCGACGCCACCGTGTCGCCCTGCACGCGCTCCATCACCGCGACCGTCTCCTCGTAGAGCGGCAGCGCCTCCCGGAATCGTCCCTGGTCCGACAGCAGGTCCGCGAGGTTCCTGAGCGCGACCGCGGTCTTCTCGTGGTTCTCGCCGAAGACGCGCCGGCAGCGACCCCCGGCGTCGCGCATCCTGTGCTCGGCTTCATCCACGCTCCCGCGGGAACGCAACACGCTGGCCAGGTTCAGCTCGGCCGTGATCTGGTCCGGGTGGTCGGAGCCGAGCTGCGCCGCGCCGCGCTCGACGGCTTCGCGATACAGCGCTTCGGCTTCGCCGAGCTGCCCCTTATGGTGAAGCAGGACGGCGAGGCTGTTGATCCCCACCAGCAGGTTGTTGCTGGCGTCGGTGTCGGGCCGGGCGCGCAGCCGTTCCAGCGTCTCGCGGTACATCTGCTCCGCCTCGTCCACACGTCCTGACTCGCGCAGCGCCAGGGCGTAGTCCCCGCGCAGTCCAAGCGCCAAGGTGCTGTCAGGACCGGCCAGGCGTTCGGCCATGGCCAGCGCGGCGCGGAACACCGCGACCGCCTCGGCGAGCTTCCCCTGGTCGAGCAGCAGCGAGCCGCGCGTGTGCAGGCAGCGCGCAACCTCCAGGCTGGTCTCGCCGTAGAGGCGCGTCGCGAGCGCCACGGCGGCGTCAAGATGCGGCGCGGCGTCGTCGGGAAGCCCGAGCGACAGGTAGGTGTCGGCCAGCATCTTCCGCACGCCGGCCTCGACCTCCGGCTGGTCCGCGAGGGCCGTTGCGACGGTCTGCGACGCCTCGTGAAGCGCGTCCACCACCTTCGCATTCCGCCCCAGCTTCCGCAGGTCGGCCGACCCCAGCATCTTAAGCAGGAACTGATTGACGGCCTCGGCCTTGGCCTGGTTGGCCTCCGCCAGGCGGCGCTGCTGCGACTCGCGCACGCGGGCACTTTCGGCCCCATCGCGGGCGCGGCGCGCCTGAACCAATCCGACGGTGGCGACCGCCAGGCCCGCCGCCAGCGCGACCACGGCGGCCAGCGCCCCGCCCACCAGCGCCTTGTTGCGCTTGGCGAACTTCCTGAGCTGGTAGCCGGCGGTCGCGCGGCGCGCCAGGATCGGCTCGTCGGCCAGGTAGCGGCGGACGTCGGCGGCCAGGTCGAAGGCGCTCTGGTAGCGCCGCTCCTTCTCCTTCTCCAGCGACTTGGCGAAGATCACCTCCAGCTCGGCGTCGAAGCCGCGCTTGACGCGGGTCAGCCGCAGCGGCTCCACCTCGCGGATGACGCGCGTCGCCTCGAAGAGCGACGTGCCGGTCAGCTCGTAGGGCATGCGCCCGGCGATCAGCTCGTATCCGACCACGCCCAGCGCGTAGACGTCGGAACGGGTGTCCAGGTCGGCGGATGCGCCCTCCACCTGCTCCGGACTCATGTAGGCAACGGTTCCCACCAGCTCGCCGGCGCTGGTCTGAAGCGTGAGCGCGGCCACGTCGCCGTCGGTGAGACGCGCGACACCGAAGTCGAGGATCTTGGGCTGTCCGACGGGGCGCAGGGCGGCCGACGACGCGCTGGAGGCGCGCGAGAGCGTCAGCCCGTCGCCGGACGGGGGGGCGTCGTCACTGACCAGGATGTTGGCGGGCTTGAGGTCGCGATGGATGACGCCCTTCTGATGCGCGTGGTGAACCGCGTCGCAGACGGCGGCCAGCAGCTTGAGCCGCTCTCGCGCCGAGAGCCGATGAAACAGGGCGTAGTCGGTCAGCGTCCGCCCGCGCACCAGCTCCATGGCGAAGTAGGGCTGTCGAGCTCCGCGGAAGTCCGTGGCGCCGGCCTCGAACACCTGCGCGATGCCCGGATGCTGGAGCCGGCCGAGCAGTTGCGCCTCGAACTCGAAGCGGCGCAGGGCGCGCGGGTTGGTCAGTCCGGGGCGGATGATCTTCAGCGCCACGGAGCGGCGCGGGCTGTCCTGCTCGGCCTCGTACACCGCGCCCATACCGCCTTCGCCCAGTTTCCGGATCAGGCGGTAGCGTCCGATGCGCTCGGGCGCTTCGCCGCCCGTGTCGTACCCGGGCTCGTGCCCGCGTGTCTGTGCGCTGGGACTGACGTCGGAATGGGAACCGGGTTCGCGTCCGTGGGGTTGTGTCGACTCATCGGTCATGACGTTGGTCGGTGCGCAAGGAGCGAATCGCGGAACCGGGTTGCACAGCGCGACCGTGGCGCGAATCCCGGTCACGGCGGCGCCGATCGCGCGCCGAGAAGTGCCCGTCGCCGGCGGTCAGCCGCAGGCGGCTCCGCCGGGCCCGAACTCCGGCTCGCAATACCGTACCGCGCCGGACACGATGGTCGCGACGGCTTTTCCGCGCAGCTTCCAGCCGTGGAAGGGAGAATTCCGGCATCGGGAGCGCGACTGCTCCACGTCGTACGTCCACTCGCGAGCCGGATCGATGAGCGTCACGTCGGCCGGCGCGCCGCCGCGAAGCGTGCCCAGCGGCTGGCGCAGCAGGGCGGCGGGGCGCGTGGACATGGCGTCCACGAGCCGCGGCCAGTCGATCACACCCGGCTCCACCAGGGCCTTGATGAACAGGGCCAGCGCGGTCTCCAGACCGATGATGCCGTTGGGCGCGGCGAGAAAGTCGAGCTGCTTTTCCTGGAGAGAGTGGGGCGCATGGTCGCTGACAAGACAGTCGATGGTCCCATCACGCACACCGGCGGCGCAAGCCGCCAGATCGACCGAGGTCCGCAGCGGAGGGTTCATCTTGAAGTGCGTGTCGAAGGTGGCGCAGCGCTCGTCGGTCAGCAGAAGGTGGTGCGGGCAGACTTCGGCGGACACGGGTTGCCCGCGACGCTTCGCTTCGCGCACCAGCTCGACGGCGCCGGCGGTCGAGATGTGCGCCACGTGGTAGCGCAGGTTGCACTGCCGCGCCAGCAGCAGGTCGCGCTGAATCATCAGCTCCTCGGCCACAGCCGGGATGCCGGGCAGGCCCAAGCGCGTCGCCGTCACGCCGGCGTTCATGCAGCCCGAACCGGCCAGCGACTTGTCCTCGCAGTGCTGGATCATCAGCCCGTCGAACTGGCTGAGGTAGCGCATGGCGCGCAGGCAGACGCTGGCGCTGGCGACACCGTCGCCGTCGTCACTGAACGCCACCGCCCCGGCGCGCAGCATCATGCCCATCTCGGAAAGCTCCTCGCCCTTGCGACCGCGGGTGATGGCGCCGATGGGCAGCACGCGGCAGGATGCGGCACGCTCCGCCTGGCGCAGGACGAATTCGATCTGCGCGTCGCTGTCGAGGGGCGGTTGCGTATTGGGCATGCACGCGACGGCGGTGAACCCGCCTGCGACCGCGGCGGCCGTACCCGATTCGATCGTCTCGTTGTCCTCGCGGCCCGGCTCGCGCAGGTGGACGTGCATGTCGATCAGGCCGGGCGTGACGATCAGGCCGGAGGCGTCGATCACCCGGTCGGCAGAGCGCGGCGCGGAACGGCCCAGCGCGGCGACGCGCCCGTCGGCGAGGAACAGGTCCGCAGTCTCGTCGATGGACTGCGACGGATCAATGACGCGGCCGTTTCGGATGAGCACGGTCGTGGGCATCGGTGCCGGCAAGCCTCGCGCAAGCGGGGTACGTGCGACGGCCACTATAGGAGCGATCGCGCGACGATGAAAGCGCGGCCCCGTACTCGCGGAGCCGGCGTGTGCTTCGCATAATTCGTGGCACCGACCACGAAACGAGGTGCCGATGGACACAGCCGATTCCGCATCGCGGGCGACCGGGACGGCCGCACCGGGACCGCGTCCGCGGCTGGCGCTGCACTGGCAGATGGTGGTGGCGCTGCTGGCGGGCGCCACGGCCGGCGTGACCGCCGGCGCCGTCGCGCCGCGCGGCGCGGACGGAAGCACGAACGCCGGCGTGGTCTGGTTCGCGGCGAACGTCGCCGAGCCGATCGGGCAGGTGTTCCTGCGATTGATCTTCATGGTGGTGGTGCCGCTCGTGTTCGCGGCGCTGGCGCTGGGCGTGGCGGGGATCGGGGACGTGCGAAAGCTGGGGCGGGTCGGGCTGACCACGCTGGGGCTGACCGTCTGCTTGTCGGCGGTGTCCGTGGGCATCGGAATCGGGCTGGTGAACCTGCTGCGGCCCGGTGCGCACCTGGCGCCGGAGAAGCGCGCCGAGTTGAACGAGCGTTTCGGCTCCGACACGCAGAAGAAGCTGGCGCAGGCGAGCCAGGCCCGGAGCGTGCGCGACGCGTTGCTGGACATCATCCCGAAGAACCCGCTTCAGGAGGCGGTGGGGGCCCTGGACGGCTCCTCGCCGGGCGGCGGCATGCTGGCCGTCATGTTCTTCGGGCTGATCGTGGGCGTGGCCATCACGCTGGCGCCGCAGCGCGTCGCGTCGCTGGTGGCGGTGCTGGAGGGTATCTACGACGTATGCCTGGTGATCATCGGCATGGCGATGCGGCTGGCGCCGCTGGGGGTGTGCGGGCTGGTGTTCGCGCTGTCGGCGACGATGGGGCTCGACATCCTGCGTTCGCTGGCCTGGTACGTCGCGACCGTGCTGCTGGGCTTGTCGCTGCACATGCTCGGGGTGTATTCGCTGCTGCTGGGGTTCGTGGCGCGCACGCGGCCCTGGTCGTTCTTCGGGCGCATCAGCGAGGCGATCCTGACCGCGTTCGGCACCTCGTCGTCCAATGCGACCTTGCCGACCGCCTTGCGCGTCGCGGAGGAACGGCTCGGGCTGCGGCGCGAGGTCTCGAGCTTCGTGCTGACGGTCGGCTCGACCGCGAACCAGAACGGAACCGCGCTGTTCGAGGGCATCACGGTGCTGTTCCTGGCGCAAGTGTTCGGCGTGGAGCTGACGACGCTCCAGCAGGTGACGGTCGTGCTCATGTCCGTGCTGGCGGGAATCGGGACGGCGGGCGTGCCGGGCGGTTCGCTGCCGCTGATCGCGATCCTGCTTCAGTCCGTGGGCATCCCCGCCGAGGGGCTGGCGATCGTCCTGGGCGTCGACCGCCTGCTGGACATGTGCCGCACCACGGTGAACGTGACGGGCGACCTGGCGATTGCGGCGTGCGTGGACCGAATGGAGCGCGCTGCCGTGCCGGCGCCGCGCGCTTCCTGACCAACCCGCCGTCCGACTACCACTGAAACACCGCGGCCCCGTCGGCGAACACCGGCGCCAGCGGCGCCGCGCCGTTCACCGACGCGCCGCCCCGCGCCAGGTCGACCGCGTGCATCGTCAGCCGGCCGGCAGCCTCGGCGCAGACCTGGACGGGCGGTCGCGCTCCGGCGTGGATCGGGATGCGCACGATCACCCGCGGCCGGGACTCCAGGAACGGCCGGCCGTTCCTGAGCACGCGACACCCGTCGCCGACGTGGACGTCGTACAGGTCGTCGCCCAGCCGCACGTTCACCGCGCCGGCGGCCGGCGCGCGCAGCGAGCCGAAGCGGAGCCAGCCGGCGGGCTCGCTGTCGATCAGCTCCTCGAGCGCGACGAGGGCCATCAGGCCGCCCCAGTGATACAGCCGGGCCGCGTTCCAGACGTCCGCGCCGCGTCCGGTGACGGCGTTGTAGTTCTCGTACACGCCGCCGTCCTCGCGCCAGTTCTTCATGAACAGCCGCAGGCTTCGGTCGGCCAGATCGGCCGCCACGTCGTCGAAGCGGTAGCGCCGCAGCCCCTGCGCCACCAGGAAATTGAACGGCCCCCAGATGCGTCCACGCCAATAGTCGTTGTCCGGAAACGCCGGATCGCTGCGCGAGATCGACGGGATGACCCATTCGCCCCAGAATTCGGTCGGTTCAAGCAGGTGCCGCTCGACCATGCGCGCCGCGCGGTCCTGCGGCGCGACGCCGGCGATGAGCGGGAAGAACGAGGTCGGCGACCAGCGCGGCGACAGCCGGCCGTCCCAGTGGCGGTTGCAGTAGATTTCCGCGTCCGCGTCCCACAAGCGCTGGTTGATGTTCCCGCGCATCACCTCGTACTCGCGCCGCAGCAGCGTCGCGTCGCGCTTTCGGCCCAGGCAGTCCGCGATCCTGGCCAGCGCTTCGCAGTCCATCGCGTAGTACGAGTTCAGCCCGACGTCGGCCAGTTCGAGCGTGCCCGACGCGGGGTTGAAGGGCACGTCGTCGTACATCGGGGAGTTGTCCAGACCCGACTCGTACATGGCGCACTTGGGAGAGTGCTGAAGCTGCGGGTTGTCCTGAAGGAGCTGCGGGAACTCGAAACGCGGCTCGGCGTCGCTGCCCCACTCCAGCAGGCCGTCGCGGTCGCCGTCGCGATGCGCCATCCAATACGCGTGCCAGCGTTTCAGGCGCGGGTAGATGCGCGCCAGCCAGCGACGGTCGGGCGCGGGCTGCTGCACCTTCCAGATCATGTACGCCCCCAGGCAGGGCATCGATCGGTCGCGGCTGGCCGCTCCATGCGCCATGTAGTAGTTCGGCACCATGCCCAGCTCGTCGATGGCCGCCGTGACGGCGTCGAAGTTGAGCCGCGCCAGCTCGGGCGACTCGCACGCGATCAGCGCCCCGATCATGAACGTGTCCCAGCACCAGACCGCCACGCCCTTCCAGTCGCGGCACCAGTCGCGGCTTACCGGCGAGCTCACCAGCCGCCGGCGCGGGTCGAACAGCGTGTTCCATGTGACGGCGCGCACCATCGCCTCAGGCGCGTCGGCCAGCGCCCCCGTGCCGCGCAGCATCGACGCCTCGTAGGCCGGCACCGTTCCCGCGCAATCGGAGGCCGCGCCCTTGCGCTGCCGCGCCGCACCCGCGCCCCGCGCGGGACGCACCGGCGCCACGCGCACCGCCGCCGCCGCGCCGGGCGAACCCAGCGCGTACGGCTCTGCGACGTTCAGGAAGTACGCCTGCGGCCAGGTGGCGCCGTCGAGCTGGAGTTCGAAGCCGGCAAAGACGCCGCGAGCCGCGGACGTGACCCGCAGCGGCTCGCCGTCCGGAGCCAGAAGGCGGAAGACCACCCGCAGTCCCGCTCCGCCGCGCGCCGCTCCGTCGCAGTCCAGCGGGGAGACCGCCAGGTGCAGCCCGCCGTCGCGTTCCTCGGCCGCCGCGCGCCAGGTCGCGCCGCCGGCACGGAAGTCGAGCACGGCGGGCAGCCCCAGCGGTGCGTGGGGGCCCAGCCGCGTTACGTCGCCCCAACCCAGCGCGTGGTGCAGCCCGCCGCGGTTCTTCACCTCGCCGACCGGCCGATGGTCCTCGTCCCAGATGGCGTATTCGATGCACAGGCGCTGCCTTCCGCGATCGAGGTAGACCACGCGGTTCGCGCCGCGAAAATCCCAGGTGTTCCAGCCGCTCGGGCTGTGATGAACCGGGCTTCGGCGGCGTGCGCTGTCCGTCACGACGGAAGCTCCGGCGCGCCCGGATCGGCATCGGGGCCGAAGTAGCGCAACGTGACCAGCGGTTCGTCCAGGCCGTCGCAGGCGAACTCCACCCCCTCGCGGGCCCGCGGCTGGGACACGAAGACCTCGTCGCGCGTCAACTGCCCGAAGCGGATCACCCCCGGAGCTTCCAGCGGCAGCTTGGGCGCCGTTGAGCCTGGAGCGCCGATCGTCCCGCGCCCCTGCGTAACGACCAGCCCGTAACAGCCGCCGTCCGCCACCACCGCCCGCCGTCCCGGTTCGACGGTCAGCTCGCGGGCGGTGAAGAGCTGGCGACCGGCGAAGCGGCCATACACGACCCACCGGTCCGTGAAACCGGCGTCGGGTCCGCCGCCGGCGAGGACCGGCGCGAGGAAGTGGTGCTTGCGAAACTCCGCGTCGGTGTTGGCGGGGAAGTCGATCAGGTCCACCAGGAAATCGAGATCGCGCTGCCGCGACGCCGGCACGTCCTTCACAAGCAATTCCCACGGGACGAACCGGTTGTCAACCACGTTCTGGAGCATGGCGAACACGTCGCTGGCCCACTGCGGCTCAAACGTAAGCAGCGAGCCCGGGGCGTGCAGGATGCGCGGCCCGATCAGCCATCCCGTACCCGGTCGCAGCCGATAGGCCCGTGACAGGTCGAGGATTCCGTTGTCGCCCCGGTTCCAGCGCTCCAGGCAGGAGCGCACGTCGGCCCGGGTCGTGCCCGGCTCCAGGCCGAAGAACGTGCAGGGAAACTGGTTGGTGACGGGGTTGAGCTGCGGGGGGAAATAATACGCCTCGGGCTTGCCCTGGCGACCGACCAGCCCCGCCAGGGCGTCGTCCTGGTGGAGGTGGTGCGGGATGGGTCCGAGGTTGTCGAAGAACTTGCCGAACACCGGCCAGCGCCCGTAGCGGCTCCAGAGATCGGCACCCAGGAGCGCGGCGCCGAGCTCGGCCACGGCGTCGCGGAGCGTGCAGCGCTTCCCCTCGTCTACCACGTAGCTCAGACCCTCATCCTCCGGTGCGCCGGGATTGTCGGCGACCACGCACGACGACAGCCAGCGCTCGTCGATGCCACCGCGTTCCGGCCCCAGCGCGTACAGGTCCTCTTCCGCCAGCCGCAGCCGGCGACCGGGGTGGAGGAACGCCCGCGGCACCCAGGTCGGCGCCAGGCGCAGAATGCCCTCGCCGCGCTCCAGCGCGGGCCGGGCCAGTGCGGTGGCCGGTACGGTCTTCATGACGCACGTACTCCGTCACGGGCCGGCGCTGCGGCAGGCTCGGCGTGCGCGGGAGCGGTGCGCCCGTAACGCCGGACGCAGCCGAGCAGGTGGCGGTACGCGGCCAGCGACACCGTCGGCGGGACGGAATGGTCGATGTGGTAAATGTACCCCCCGCCGGCGGCCGCCACCGGGACCTTCGCGGCCACTTCGCGCTCGATGCGCTCGAGGTCATTGGTGGCCACGATGTCGGCGTTGATGTTGCCGATGAGGCAGATTCGGTCGCCGTAGATGTGTTTGTACGCGCGGACGTCGTTGCCCGCCCGCGCCTCCAGCGGGTGGATGGCGTCGCAGCCCGACTCGATCAGCAGGGGGATCAGCTCGTGCACGTCGCCGTCGCAGTGAAACAGGAAGCGCATGTCACGCGCACGGCACCACGCCCCGATTCGCGTCCAGTGCGGCACGACCAGCCGCCGCGCCGTCCGCGGCGAAAAGAGCATCCCGTTGCGGTAGCACAGGTCGCTCCAGAACCAGAGTGCGTCGAATCGCAGCCCGCGCGCCAGCGCCCGCTCCATCATCGCCAGAATGTAATCCGTGTAGCACGCGATCATGTCGGCCGCCAGATCCGGCTCCCGCGCCAGCACGCGCAGCCCGTGCTCGAACCCCATGCACAGGTACAGCACGAACCACATCGGCTCGGCGGGCGTGATGACCCGCAGGTGGCCGGCCTGACGCGCGGCCTCGTACTGCGCCTCGGCGACCGGGTTGTTGAACTTCTCCTGCGACGGCGTGAGGATCGGGCGAAGCCGTCGCCAGTCGTCCCAGTCGCGCACCCCGGGGGCCAGAATGCTCGGCGGGTGGTCCGAGTGCTTCCAGGACCGGACCGTCTTGCCGTAGCGATCAAGCTCGACGCGCTGGTCGTCGGTCTCCTCGAGCGTCCGCTCCGGGCGCTGGAGCGACGGGTCGAACAGGTCGTTGATGCAGGCGACCGGGTCCAGCCCGAAATAGGCCACCGGGTCCGCGTCGACGGGCATCCCTTCGCCGCGCCAACGCTCCAGCGTCTGCGGCCAGAACTGCGTTTCCCACATCGGAAGTGGGTCGGAGGGCCGACGCGCCAGTGCCGCCAGGATGCGTTCGCGCGAGTTCATCGGGCTAGGCACCTCCGTTCCGGTGCGTCGCGCCGCCGGGAACGCCGCATTCCGACCAGTCGACGCACGAGCCGCGCCGCGCCTCGAAGCGCGAGCGACGCTGCATGCAGTCCGGGTGATCGCAGCGGCTGCACGGATAATCCTCGGGCGCGACGAGCCCGGCCGGCGCGATGCCGATGAGACCGGAGACGCTCTTGACGGGCGTCATCAGGAAGCTGGATGACAGCCGCACGCCGATCGCGCGGGCGGGCAGGCGCGCGAAGAGCGGCGCCTGCTGGCGGACGCTCATGCCGCAGTAGCCGGGGCTGTAGCGGGGTGTGATGTCGAGACCGCGCTGCCGGGCCCAGGCGCGCACGTCCTGCTGGCAGAGGAAGGCCACCGACTCGGCCAGCTCCGACCCGATGGCGTCAGCGACCAGCCCGCGGATCACGCCGCCGCCGCGCAGCCAGCGCCGCGAGAGTCGCTCCACGCCCGACCCGATCGTCGCCACGAAGAGCGCCACCCACTGCGAGTGCGCCAGGAACTGCCCGACCGCCCCCTCGATCACGGCGCCATCCGCCAGCGTCAACCGGGATGGCGCAAGCGCTGCAACCCGCTCGATGCGGTAGACCGCCCGGCCCCGCGCCAGGCGCGGCAGGAGCCGCGACAGCTCGTCGATGGTCGGCTCCCAGCGCCGGCCGTTGCCGGACGACGGCCGCAGTCCCAGCGCCCGGCGGACTCCGTCGATCTCCAGCGGGACCGCGTCGTAGCGGCGCGTCACGCAGCCGCCTGCGTCAATCGCCAGGTCCATACTCGCCTGCGTCGTAGAGTGTTCCGTAGCGCGCCCGCGTCTCGCGCGCCAGTTCGCCCGCGTCGTCCGGAAGTTGATCCAGGCCGCGCCGCAGCCGATCGAGCCACTTGCGCTCGCCGGCGTCGGGCGACCACTCGCCGCGCTCGATCCGCCGCGCCAGCCATTCGGCCGCAGTGCGCCCGGCGGCGATCGCGCGCCGGTAGGGGTCCGCCTCCGACATAATGGCCAGGGCAAGAGCGAGGACGGCCTCGGGCGCCAGCAGGGCCGCCTGGGCCGAGTGCGGCGCGTCGCTGGCGACGTGCAGATCGCGCAGCTCGTGCTCCGTGCCGCGCGCCATGGCGGCATTCATCAGCCGGCAGTCGTACACCAGCGACTCGAGCGACGCGACCGGAGCCGGTCCCGACAGCAGCCGCACGTCCGGAACACTCTCGTTGCTCCACAGATCGGCGGCGGCGGCCGCGATGTTGCCGATCGGGGAAAGGTGCGCGCAGGTCGCGGACCGACCCTCCATGCTGATCGGGCAGCCGGTGATGACCTTGATGACAGGGTTCTCGTAGGCGCAGTCCTTGGCCGGCCCCACCGCACCGCACTCGAACGCGACCAGGCTGCGAACCGCGGACATCGCACGCACCACACCCGCCAGGCAGTCGGGAAGCATGTGCTGGCCCGCAAGCTGCATCGCCGTGTTGGCGAAGCCGCACGCCGAGTCCCCGCCGGCAATGACGCCCCGTCGCTGCGACACCGCGGCGATCTGCCGCCAGAGCCAGCGCATGTCGTGCGGCGCAAGCACCCCCAGCGCCAACACGATGCCCGGCAGGTCGCCACGCGTCAACGCGACGTCGTGCACCTCCTTCCCGCCGGTCGATTCGATCGACAGTACGTCCGCGCCCGCCGCCGCGCACTGCTCCAGCGACGCGAGCATCGCCTCCCAGGCTCGGCCTGAGCGCCGTCGCGGCGGGCGCAGCTCGTCGCGCAGATCCACAATCGTGACCCGCAGCGCGCAGCGCAGCCCCCAGCCCTCATGCGCCCGCCGCAGGTGGTCCTGGATGCGGGCCGTCAGTTCCGCACCCCACGCCGGTGCGGCCGTCATCGGCGGCAGTTGCTCGAATTCCACCATCAGCCCCGACACCCGCAACGCCCGGGCGCGCAACAGGAGCTCGTCCAGCGTGCGGTCGTAGATGCGGCACACGTCCGACCAGGTGTCGCCGTTGACCAGCATGGGCGGGAGGGTGAAGTTGATTTCCGGATGCACAGTGCCGGCTCCGACCTCCAGCCCGTGACCACAGCGGACGGGATTCGGCGCAAGCCCGAAGACCAGCGCGTCCGCGTCCGGAATCGCGGGACGAGTCCATGTGCGAACGGCCGGCGCGCGCGCCAGTACCACCGTCGGAACCTCCGGCTGAGTACTGGCAATCGGCGTTCTCGCACGCGCGATTTCCCACCGGACCGTCGGGAACCGGATCGTGGCCCACGCGGACGGCGATACCGGGGGCCAATGACCCGTCTCACCAGGGCGGGTGCGCGATTTGCCGCACCTGCCGGCCGATGCCGCCGTGGTTCCAATGGCCCACACGCACCGCCGGGCGGATCGTGACGGCGATATTCGGCCGGTGCAAAAAACCGACGGAATTGCAGCCAGGATGGAACGTGGATTGCGAGGAGCTGTCCGGGTCCGTTTACCGCTACGCCGGAAAGTCACCATGACCGAGATGTCGCCCGTTCTAAGCTCGCTGAGCGCCGCGATCATCGACGGCAACGAGCAGGAAGCGCCGCGTTACGTGTCAGCCGCGCTGTCGGCGGGATCGTCCGCCCGCAGCATCCTCGAGGAAGGCCTGCTGACCGGCATGGGCGAAGTCGGACGGCGCTTTCGCGAGGGGGAGTACTATCTGCCGGAGGTGCTGGTGGCGGCCGAAGCGATGAAGGCCGCCATGGCCGTCCTGACCCCCGCGCTGAAGGCGCAGAACGTCGCCGCGCGGGCGACGGCGGCCGTGGGGACCGTCCGGGGGGACCTGCACGACATCGGCAAGAACCTGGTCGCGATCATGCTGGAAGGCGCGGGCTTCGAGGTGATCGACCTGGGTGTGGACGTGCCGCCGGAACGCTTCGTCGATGTCTGCCGGCAGCGAACGGTGGACCTCGTTGCCATGAGCGCGCTGCTCACGACGACCATGCCCGAGATGGAGGTCGCCATCAAGGCGCTGCGGCAGGAGCTGCCCAACGCCCCGCCGGTCATCATCGGCGGGGCGCCGGTGACGCAGCAGTACGCCGACCGCATCGGGGCGGCCGGCTACGGGAGGGACGCGGCCAGCGGCGCCGAGGTGGCCAAGCGGCTGGTCGCCAGGTAGTCCAAGCAGGGCGACGGAGCGGCCGCAAATGACAGCCCTCGTCACCATGTCCGCGCGAGAACGCGTTCGAGCCGCGCTGGCCCGCAGGCCGCACGATCGCGTTCCGCTGTTCGACTGGTGGTGGATGGAGACGGAGCTGGCGTACCTGCGGGAGATCGGCGACCCGCGCATCGCGCCCGAGTTCTCCAGCTCGGGGGCCGACGCGACCCACGTCGCGCGGCGCGGCGAGGGGCTGACGCTCTGGGAGTACTTCGACATGGACCTGATGCAGGTCGGCTGGCCGGACCAGCGCCTGCGGATGGTCGACCCGGAGGTCATCGACGAGAGCGACGCGTGGGTGCTTCAGCGCGACGGCAACGGCGCGGTGCTGCGCTGGTGGAAGCACAAGATGGGCACGCCGGAGCACGTGGACTTCGGCATCCGCTCGCCGGAAGCGTGGCGGGCCGCGAAGTGCGGGCTGACGCCTTCGCGCGAGCGGATTCGCTGGTCCGAGTTCCTGCCGAAATACCGCCGCGCGCGTCGCGACGACCGCTTCCTCTGCTACGCGGGCGTGGAGATCATCGAGTGCGTCAAGGATTCGCTCGGGCACGAGCAGATGCTGCGGGCGATCATTCGGCAGCCCGAGTGGCTGCACGACGTGTTCGACACCTACACGCGCTTCCTGATCGGCATGTTCGAGCTGGCCCGCGCCGGGGGACTCGAGTGCGACGGGGCCTTCGTCTACGGCGACATCGCCTACAAGAACGGGCCGTTCATGAGCCCGCGGCACTACCGCGAGTTCGTGCAGCCCTACCACCGGCGGCTCTTCGACGCGTTCCACGCCCGCGGCATGCCGGTCATCTTTCACTCGGACGGCGACGTCCGCCCGATCCTGGACGACCTGCTCGACGCCGGCGTGGACTGCATCAACCCGCTCGAGTCGCGCGCGGGAATGGACGTGCGCGAGTTGGCGCCGCGCTACGGAGACCGCCTGAGCCTGTGCGGCAACATCGACGTGACCGTGCTGGCGACCAACGACCGCGAGCGAATCCGCGCCGAGCTGGAATCGAAGCTGCGCGCCGCAATGCCGCGCGCCGGGTACCTGTACCACTCGGATCACTCGATCCCACCCGGCGTGCGCCTGGACACCTATCGGTTTGTGCTGGACGAAGTCAGGCGCATCGGCCGCTACGGCTGAGCGCCGGAGACCACCCATGACCCGTCGCGAGATCGTCGAACGTGCGATCACGTTCCAACACCCGCCGCGCATCGCCATGAAGTTCGACATCGTGGGCGTCAACGACTGCTACGACGTGTGGACCAGCGACCCCACCGGCTGGACCTGGGACTTCGGGCAGCAGCGGGCCGACGAGTGGGGCTGCGGCTGGCGGCGCTCGGGCGTGGACAACACCGGGCAGGTGGTGGAGCACCCGCTGCGCAATCTCGACGCGCTGAAGGACTACACCTGGCCCGACGCCGACGACCCGCGCCGCTACGCGGATTTCGCCGGACAGCTCGACGGCGCCGAGGACCGCTTCGTGATGTTCTGCTTCGGGCACGGCATCTGGGAGCGGCTCTACATGCTGCACGGGATGTCGGAGTCGCTCATGGACCTGCACCGCCGGCCGCGCGAGATGCACGAGATCCTCGAGCGCATCCTCGAGCACCACCTGCGCGTGCTGCGCCACGCGACCCGCATCGCCTCGCAGCGCACGCCACCGGCGCGCATCGACGCCGCCGCGATGGCCGACGACTGGGGCGTGCAGGACCGCGCCTTCGTGTCGGTCAAGCAGTTCCGCGAGTTCTTCAAGCCGCGATACCGGCGCTGGTTCGAAGAGATCAAGTCGCTGGGCATGCACCCGTGGATGCACTCGTGCGGCCGGATCAACGACGTGCTGGAGGAGCTGATCGACTGCGGGCTTGAGGTGATCAACTCGCAGCAGCCCAACACGGTCGGCATCGACGAGATGAGCCGCCGCTTCCGCGGGCGCGTCTGCTTCGAGTCGATCGTCGACACGCAGTCCACGCTGCCGCGCGGATCGTACGACGAGATCACCCGGCAGGCGACCGAGCTGGTCGAAAAGTGGGGCACGCCCGCGGGCGGGTTCATCGCCAGCGACTACAACGACGCGGCGGCCATCGGCGTCACGGACGACCGGCGCCTGGTGATGTTCGAGGCGTTCGCCCGTGCCGGCGGCTACCCGCATTACCAGGACGTACTGGAGCGCGCCCGCCGCAATCTGGTCAACCGCGGCCACGGCTTCGGTCGCCACACGTCCGGGCTGGAGCCCGGCAACCGCGAATGACCGCCGGCAAGCAACCCCGCCCGGCCGCCCGTCGTAACAGGCCCATGCGCCGCACCCGTCATCCCCGACGCCGCACCGCCAGACGGTAGATGGCCCGTCCCTCGCGATCATACTTGATCTCGAAATTGGTACCGACCCCGTCGCACCCAGCCCCGTATTCCGGCGCCTCGAAGGGAACCTCCTCCAGTTCGGGCCGGCCGCGCAGCAGCCCGCGGATGATCTCGAAGTACTCGGCGTGGTCGGTCTGCACGGCCCAGCGCGCCCCGGGTGCCAGGCAGTCCACGGCGGCGGCGACGAAGGCCGGCTGGAACAGGCGTCGCTTGTGGTGCCGCGTCTTGGGCCATGGGTCGGGGTGGTAGACGTGCAGGGCGGCCAGCGAGGCGCGCGGGCACTGCGCGCGGATGAAGTACGAGGCGTCGGTGCGCACGATGCGGACGTTGCGCACACCCCAGCGGCGCATGCGGTCGACCGCGAAGCGGTAGAACTCGTTGGCCCACTCGATCCCGAAGAAGTTGAGCTCGGGTCGGGCCTGCGCGCGGCGTAGCAGGAACCCCGCCTTGCCCACGCCGATCTCGACCTCCACCGGTCGGTCGTTGCCGAACAGCGACGGCCACGAGAGCCCGTCGAGACGGGCTGGATCGACCGCGATGTCCGCTTCGGTCATGCTCGGCGCCTCGTCGTGCCGCGGCGGCGCCACTCCGTCGCACAGCGGCCTGTGGGCGGGGGTCACCGGGGCGGAAAGCGGTAGACGTCGATCGCCTCTTCGCGTCCGCCGCGCGTCTTGAGCCGCGTGTGCTCGTGTTCGGGCACGCCGAAGCGGTCCCGCAGCGGCGCCAGGTACTCGGCGAACTGCCGCTCCGGAAACTCGATCCGCACGCCGCGCATGGCCAGCAGCCACGCGCGCCCGCCGGGCGGCACTTCGACCGACTCGGGCCGCGGCGCCCAGGTGAGCGGCACGGGAGCGAAGCGCATCACGTCAAACACGAATTGTCCACCCGTGCCGTGCCAATCGCCCAGGTAAGGGGCGTAGTCGCAGGGCTCGACGGCGTTGAAGACGATCCAGCGGTCCGCCGGACCCGTGCGCCGCGCCAGGTCGCGAATCGCCGCGTAGCCGATTCGGGACTCGATGGACTGATAGGGCTTGCGAACGTCGCCGATCATGCCGGCGACCGGCAGCAGCGCCAGCCCGCACCCGATGATGACAAACAGGTTGTTGCCATGCGGTTGCGGAACCAGCAGCAGGGCGCGCCACAACCCGACACCGGCCAGCAGGCAGATGGCCGGGGCGAAGAACAGCGACGTGCGCGCCGACCCGCCGAAGGGATAGGCCTTCAGCGCGGCCGCGGCGAAGTTGAACGCCAGCGGCGCCAGCAGCAGAAGTAGCAGGCGCGGGCGCCGCCGGCCGACGTGGACGGCGCCGAGTGTGAACAGCGCCAGGGTGGCCAGGCTGCCCGGCGGGTTGCCACCGTGCGGGTAGGCCATCATCGGGCCGGTCAGCACATAGCCCAGCCACAGCGGGAGCCTGTGCGGCTCGGTCAACGGCGGGAAGAACGGGGCCCACATGGCGATTTCCGTCAGCCGTGCGGCGTACTGCGCATGCGGGCGGGCGTAGACGACGTACATCCAGGAAAAACTCGCGGCCAGGGCCAGGGCCAGCAGCGCGGCGCCCGCGCGGTCGGTGCGGCGGGCCGCAAGGTCGCTTCCGTTCGGGCTTCCGCGGTCAGGGGCGCGGATGCAGCGCAGCACCAGCACGCAGACGACGGACCCGGCGACGAAGACCGACGGGTACGAGAACCAGACCGCCGCCGCGGTCGCCGCGATCAGCGCCGCCCACGATCCCGGCCGGCCCGGCCGCTGGTGGACGTGCCAGCCCAGCGACGTGAGCGACACGGATACCAGCAGATCCAGCGCATAGGGCTTGACCTCGGCTCCATGGCGGACAGCGTAGTACGACGCCGCAAGGAACGCGGTCGCCAGGAGGGCCGCGCGGCGCGGCAGCACGCGCGCCGCCCAGCGCGCAAACAGCAGCAGCGCCGCCACACCCGATACCAGCGACACCAGCCGCAGCGTGTACTCGTTCACGCCGGCGACGCGCGTCGCCGCCAGCGTGATCCACGAGAACATGAGCGGGACGATCTGCCCCCATTCGAGCGGGCGGATCAGGCCGGCGAAGTCGCGCACGAAGAAGTTCACCCCGACGAACGCCTCGTCGCCCCAGAGCGGGAACGCCAGCGCGTAGCGCGTCACGCGCCACAGGACGCCCAGCGTGACCAGCCCCAGCGTCACCTCGCGGATGGTCGGCCGACGTAGTCGCGGCGCAGCGCTCACGACACTACGCCGCCCCACGAATCAGGCTGAGAAGCTGCCCGCCGCAGAAGCACAGCAGCATCGGTGCGCACACCAGCAACGCAATCCACCCGCGCGGGTTGCCGGTCGCCTTGGCCCGCAGGCTCCCCGCCGCAAATGCCGTCCCCACCAGCGAAAAGAACGCGGCGCCCACGTGCAGCGCCGCGATCCACCCGGCATGCGGCGAGGCGAGCATCGCCTTCTGGATGGCATCCATCGTCGGCGCTTCGCCCCCGGACGCCTGCTGGCGCAGCAGCGGGCCCAGGGCCACCACGCTCAAACCCACCGCCGCAGCGAACGCCACCAGCACCAGACCGGCCGAGATCAACGCATAGTTCCCGTACGTCCCTGCCGCCTTGTTGCTCGGGGGCGCAGCGCCGATGTGCAGCCCGGACCGCTCGGAAAAGACCGGCGGCGGCGACTCGCTCGCCCCTTGGACGGGCGGAGGAGGGGGCGCCCACGCATCGCCCGCGGGGGCGCCGACCGGTCGCGCTTCCACGAACGGACGTGGCGCGTACGTCGATTGCTGCGGCGCCGTGACCACGCGCTGGCAATAGGGGCACGCCGCCTCGCGCCCGGCTACCTCGTCGTCCACTTCGATCGGCTGAGCGCAGCTCGGACAAGGGAACTGGATCGCCATGACTATTCCAGCAGGGCCGGGGTCCTTCCGCGGTTCGCAGGCCGCGCTCCGCGCCCGGCGAATGGATCCACCGGACCCGGCACCCCGCATGATACGCCGAACAACGAGCCTGCGGGGAGCCGCGATCAGGGCGCGTCCGGGGGCGGCCGGTTCAGGCGCTGGAGCCGTGGGACCGGCATCCTGCCGGCGTTCCGTGCGGCTCGCCATGAACCGCGATCGTCGCGCGGTCCCGGGCGCAGCGCGCGCCTCAGCGGCGCGCCGTTCGAACCGTTATAATCCGCCCCGCGTCCCGCACTCCGGAGCGACCTTCGATGCCTGAACTGAACGTCCGCGACCCCTTCGCCGTCCGCGACCTCCTCTCCGACGACGAGCGCCAGATCCAGGACGCCGTCGCGCGCTTCGTCGACGAGCGCGTCCTGCCCATCATCGGCGAGTGTTTCGAGCACGAGCGCTTCCCCAGCGAGCTCGTCCCCGAGCTGGCCGGAATGGGCATCCTGGGCTGCAACCTCGCCGGCCACGGCTGCGCGGGCCTCAACAACGTCTGCTATGGCCTCATCATGCAGGAGCTGGAGCGCGGCGACAGCGGCATCCGCAGCTTCTGCTCCGTCCAGACCAGCCTCTGCATGTGGCCCATCCATACCTACGGCTCCGAGGCCCAGAAGGAGCGCTGGCTGCCCGAGATGGCCGCCGGCAGAAAGATCGGCTGCTTCGGGCTGACCGAGCCCGACGGCGGGTCCGACGCCGGCGCCATGAAGACCCACGCCCGCAGGAACGGCGGCGACTGGGTCATCAGCGGCGCCAAGATGTGGATCACCAACGGCACGGTCGCCGACCTCGCCCTCGTCTGGGCCCGCACCGACGACGACATCTTCGGCTTCATCGTCGAGAAAGGCACCCCCGGCTACACTGCACGCGACATCCGCCACAAGATGTCGCTGCGCGCGTCGGTGACCTCCGAGCTCTTCCTCGACAACGTCCGCGTCCCCGAGTCCAGCCGCCTGCCCATGGCCCGCGGGCTGGTCGGACCGCTGAGCTGCCTGACGCAGGCGCGCTTCGGCATCGCCTGGGGCGCGATCGGCGCCGCCATCGCCTGCTACGACGAGGCCCGCGCCTTCGCCGCCCAGCGCTCGCTCTTCGGACGCCCCATCCTTCACACCCAGACCGTGCAGCGACGGCTGGCCGACATCCTGCGCCGCATCACCCTGGCGCAGCTCCTGGCCTTCCGTCTGGCGCGAATCAAGGACCAGGGCAAGCTCCACCACGCTCAGGTCTCGCTGGCCAAGTGGAACAACGTGCGCACCGGACTCGACGTGGCCCGCGAGGCGCGCGACATCCTCGGCGCTGGCGGCATCTCCACCGAGTGCTGCCCCATCCGCCATATGCTCAACCTCGAAAGCGTGATTACCTACGAGGGCACCGAGACCATCCACGAGCTGATCGTCGGGCGCGAGATCGCCGGCGGCGTTGCCGCGTTCTAGC
>CAYNYG010000038.1:0-39042 GCA_964401365.1 uncultured Planctomycetales bacterium
AGCTGGGTACGCACTACCTCCGAACGGGGGCCGCCCTCGACGCAGCCCGCACGTTTCAAGGCGCGATCGAGGTCAACGACCGGCTGATGGAGGCGTACGTGGGGCTCAGCGTCGCGCAGTGCAACGCGGGGCGCGAGGAGGAGTCGCGCGCCACGCTCGACCTGGTCGCGGGCGTGGAGCCCAACTCGACGCTGCTGTTCGCCGAATCGGCACGCATTCAGATGAAAGAGGAGCGCGAGCGCAGCGCGCGCGGCATGCTGGCGCCTCCCGACGACGAATGCCGCGACCTGCTCGAAGCGCAGATCGAGCGCCACCGGCAGGCGCTGGTGCTGCGGCCCAACCACGCGGACCTGCACTATCGGTACGGGCTGCTGCTGCGACAGGTGGGACGTCTGGACGAAGCCATCGACGCGTTCCAGAGCGCCGTCGCAATCAACCCGGCCTACGTGAAAGCGCTGATCAAGCTGGGCGTGTGTCTGCGCGACGCCGGCCGCGCCGACGACGCGCAGGAGGCGTTCCGGGCGGCGCTGACGCTGCGCGACGACTGCGTCGACGCGCACTACGAGCTGGGACTGCTGTTTGCGCAGCGGCAGCAGTTCGACCTGGCGGTCGAGGCATTCGAGCACGGGTTGCGCGGGGGCGGCGCCCACGCCGCACTGCGGGCGAACCTGGCGCTGGCGCTCCAGAATATCGGGATGCTGGACCGCGCCGCGGCGGCGTGGCGCTCCATTTGCGACCTGACCAGCGACGTCCGCGACGCGCTCAGCGAGCGCGAGTCCCGCGCCACCTCGCCGGCGCCGGGCCGCCGGCTCTGACTCACCGGGCGCCCGGATCGCCGCCGGTTTGCACGTCCGGCGCGGCCCCCGCAGAATACACCCCGATCCATCGCCCCGGACGGGGGCGGCCGCGCCGCGCGGAACCGGTCAAACCCAGCAGGAGCGATCCGCCCATGCGATGGCGCGAGTTCTTGATCCCCACCGCCAAGGAAACTCCCCGCGACGCGACGGCCGCATCGCACCAGCTCATGCTCCGCGCCGGCATGATCCGACAGGTGGCCGCGGGCGTGTACGGCTACCTGCCGCTCGGACTGCGGACGCTGCGGCGCGTGGAGCAGATCGTGCGCGAGGAAATGGACCGGGCCGGCGCGGTCGAGCTGCGCATGTCGGTCATGATGCCGCTGGCCTGGTGGGAGGAGACCGGCCGGGCGGCCAACTACGGCGACGTGCTCTACCGGCTGCACGCCCCGGACCCGCACGACTACCGCCGCAACACCGTTCTGGGTCCGACGCACGAGGAGCAGATCACGGAGATCGCGCGGGCCTACCTCAACAGCTACAAACAGCTCCCCGTCAACCTCTACCAGATCCAGCTCAAGTTCCGCGGCGAGCCGCGGCCCAAGAGCGGCGTGCTGCGGACGCGCGAATTCCTGATGAAAGACGCGTATTCGTTCGACGTCGACAAGGCCGGCCTCGACGTCAGCTACCAGAAGATGTACGACGCCTATTGCCGGATCTTCAGCCGCTGCGGGCTGCCCTACCTGGCGGTCGAGGCGGACAGCGGCCCCATCGGTGGCGACGCATCGCACGAGTTCATGGTGCTGACCGAGGCGGGCGAGGACCAGGTCGCCATCGCCGAGAACGGGGACTACGCCGCCAACCTGGAGCGCGCCACCGCGCACTTCGTGCCGCACACGCCGCAGGACCGCATGGACGAGCTGCGGGCAATCGAGAGCAGCGGCGGATTCGAGCCGGTGCGCGAGATTCACACGCCCGGCGCAGGCCGCGTCGAGGACGTCTGCAAGCTGCTGGGCACCACGCCGGCGCAGATGATCAAGACGCTGGTGTTCGACCTGCACGCGCTTCGCAGGCTGGGCGGCAAGGAAGTCGAATGGCGCGGCTGGATCGTGGCGCTGGTGCGCGGCGACCACGACGTCAACGAGGTCAAGCTCCGCAACGTCGTCAACCGCGCCCTGGCCGGCGAAGCGCTGGTCCTGGGCTTCGAGCTGGCCACGCCGCAGTCGATCGAGCGGCTGACCGGCGCGGCGGTGGGTTTTGCCGGTCCGCAAGGTCTGGCCGACAACGTCGACCGGCTCATCATCGACCGCGAGGTGACGCTCATGCGCGACGCGTGCAGCGGCGCCAACAAGACCGACTACCACGTCGCCGGGATCACCCCCGGGCGCGACTTCCCGCTCACCGGTCCCAAAGCGGTGGTCGCCGACATCCGCAGCGTGGTCGACGGCGACGCGTCGCCCACGGGCAGCGGCAGCCCGCTGCGCCTTCGCACCGCGATCGAGGTCGGCCACGTCTTCAAGCTCGGCACCAAGTACAGCGACGCGATGAAGGCGACGTTCCTATCCCGCGAGGGCAAGCCGCAGCCCTTCATCATGGGCTGCTACGGCATCGGACTGAACCGGATCGTGGCCGCCGCGATCGAGACCCATCACGACGAAAGCGGCATCATCTGGCCCGTGTCGATCGCGCCGTTCCAGGTGCTGGTGGTGGCGCTCGACCCGAGCGACGCGGACGCCATGCGCGTCGCGGGGGAGCTTCACGACCGCCTGGCGGCCGCCGGCGCCGACGTGCTGCTGGACGACCGCGACGAGCGCGCCGGCTTCAAGTTCAAGGACGCCGACCTGATCGGCGTCCCGCTGCGCGTGGTGGTGGGGCGCAAGAGCCTGGCGCAGGGCGTGGTGGAATTCAGCCGCCGCGCCTCACCGGGCGAGAAGGTCCTGCTGGCGCCGGACGCGGTCGTCGAGCACGTGCTCGGCGCGCTGCGCGCCGACCTGGGCGCGCTGGCGTGCTGACGCGAGACTTGGCGGTTACACGCCGCGCCGCTGGCGGGCGCGGTCGAGCGCAACGGCGGCGACGATGATCCCGCCGGTGACGAGGTCCTGCACCCAGTTCTCCAGGCCGAGCCGGGTGCACCCGTTGTCCACGACCGTCATGATCATGGCACCGATCAGGGTGCCCCCCACGCCGCCCTCACCGCCCGACAGGCTGGCGCCGCCGATGACGACCGCGGCGATGACGCGCAGCTCGTAGCCCTCGGCGGTGGTGGGGTCGCCCATGGACAGGTACGAGAACTGGAGCACGGAGGCGACGCCCGCGCAGCCGACGCCGAGCGTGTAGATCAGCAGCTTGGTGCGCTCGACGGCGACGCCGCACAAGCGTGCCGTCAGCTCGTTCGAGCCGATGGCGTATAGGTGCCGCCCGAAGCGCGTGAAGTGCAGCGCAGCCGCCGCGAGAGCGGCCAGGCCCAGAAAGACCCAGACCCCCGGCGGCAGGAGTCCGGCGACGCCCGCGCGGCCGATCATGAGGTCGGCCAGCCAGCCGGACGAATCGGGGTAGACGGGCTGGTTGTCACCGAGACCCTTGGCCGCCCCGCGCAGGGCGCCCCACATGCCGAGCGTGACGATGAAGGGAGACAGCTCGAGTCGGCGGATCGCGATGGCGCTGACGATCCACAAGACCCCGGCCAGCGCCGCGCCGCACGCGACCGCGCCCAGCGGGTGGACGGCGCCGCGCAGCCAGATCGTCAAGCCGCCGCCGGCCAGGAGAGCGGCGAGCGGCCCGACGTGGCCGATCACGATCGCGCCGATGGCGGCGCCGCACGCCAGCCCGGTCGCGACGCCGGCCAGCGCCGCCGCGCCCGGCGAGAAGCCCGCGCGCAGCGCCAGCGCCACGACCACCGTCCCCAGCGCGATCGTGGATCCGACCGAAAGGTCGATGCCGCGCGACACGATGATGAGCGTGGCTCCGACCGCCGCCGTCCCCACCACCGCGGTCTGAAGCAGCATCAGGCGCTGGTTCTCCCACGCCACGAACGTGAAGCCGTTCAACACCGCGAACAACCCCCAGACGAATGCCAGACCCAGCAGCGGTCCGAGCCGCGCGATCCATCGCGTGGCGGGTCGGGAAGCGGGGGCTGAATCGAGGGCGGGCGCGTCGAGGGTCATTCGCACCGAGCCGCGCTAGGGAAGCGGAGGCGTGTTCCTGGGGTCGTCGCGCTCGGAGTAATCGCCCGCGACGACAATCTCGTTGAGCCGGCGCTCGACGCTGTCGGGAAATCCCCAATAGTCCTGCTCGCGGATGGTCAGCACGTCGCCGGTGTTGCGTCGCCGCAGGACGTGGCCTTCCAGGAACAGGATGTTCACCTGGGCGGCGTTGTGGTTCGTGCGCTCCAGCGGGCCGGCGCCGCGGCTGTTCATGTCCAGCGCCAGCGCGCGGGCCGGCATGCCCAGGTCGTTCTTACCGAGCTGGTCGATCCGGTCCCGCGTGGTCTGGTCGCGCTGCCGGTAGAGGTAGGAACCGAACGCATCCTGGTCCGGGAAGCGCTCGATCTTGCCCAGCTCCTCGATCGGGTCGGTGCTGTCGTCGGCCGGGCAGAAGAGCGCCTTGGGCTGGGTCATGTCGCGTGCCAGCAGCGTGCCCAGCGCGTTCGGAGTCCGCAGCGCGCCGACCCACACCTGGTTGCTGGCCCACTCGTCCCAGTTCTGCGGATGAAACGGCAGCGGCGTCGCCGGGCCGCGCGGGATCGCGTCGGCGTTCTGCCCGGCATAGACGTGAACCGCGGCGCCGATCTGGTTCAGGTTGGACATGCAGACGGAGTACTTCGCGCTGGCGCGCGCTTTCGAGAACGACGGCAGGATGATTGCGATCAACAGCGCGATGATGGCCACGACCACCAGCAGCTCGATCAGCGTGAATGCCGGACGCAGCTTCGCTCGAATGGACGCGATGAGAACGACCGGCATGACCTGCCTCCTCGACTAGCGAGGATCGCATCGTGACCGATGCGCCGCGCGCTCGCAAGCAGGCCGCGCCGAACGCCGGCCGCCGGCCGGACGGTTCGCCGGCGCGCGCCGATCGCGCGCGGGCGTGCGGGCCCGATTCCCGGCTCCGTCGCTGTTAGTAGTCCGGGTTCGCGCGGCGGATCCACGCGGTCGGTGTGAACCGGACCGTCGAGCCCCAGTGTCCGGCCGCGAACATCCGCCCGTCGTCGCGCTGATAGAGGATGTGCCACGCCGTCAGGGGCATGGGACTCTTGGGGAACTTGCGCAGCTCGGCGTGCCCGTCCACGCAACCGATGGCCCCCGCGCCGCGGTGCCGGGTCGTGATCTCGTCCCAGTTGCTCCAGGCGCTGTCGTCCGACGCGTCGAGATACCACTGCGAGTCTTCCTCATAGAGCAGCGGCGGGATCATGTGGTTCACGGCGTCGGCGCGGGGCGGCTTGGTGCCTGCGTCCGGCGGGTTCTGCGGATAGCGCGCCACCCGCAGCATGCTGATCGGCGCTCCGGTGATCATCGCCGGGGCCGTGTAGCTGAGCCGAAGTTCAAGGCTCTGCCCGGACGGACCCTGGGTCTCGCGCTCGATCCGGTGCTTGGGACAACGATAGACTTCCTTCTGGTTCAGGTAGCGGAAGATCGTGCCGCGCACCGGGGCGCGCGTCACGTCGTGGCTGGTACCGATTCCCAGCCAGTCCAGGTACGTCGTCGGCGAGGGGATGTAGTCCCACGTCCCGCCCGGCAGGCAGTCGGCCCAATCCTGCGCATAGTACAGAAAACCGCGCGTGACCTGGCCGATGTTGCTGCGGCACACCACGTCCCGGGCCTGCTCGCGGGCCGCCTTCATGCCCGGGAGCAGAATCGACATCAGGAGCGCAATGATCGCCACCACCACCAGGAGCTCAATCAGGGTGAACGCTGGTCGGCGCATCGCGGTCTCCGCGGTCGTTGTCGGCTTCGCTCGGCGGTCGGCTGCTCGCTGAACTGACGCGCGGAGTGGGGCTCACCGCCGCGCATACCTGATGGTAACTCGGCGCCCGCCCCCTTTTCAACGCCGCCCCGCCCGGACCCCACCCGTTCCCCGCACGGCGCGCGCGGCAGGCGTCCGCTACGGACGATCGCGGGTCGCGCGCGGGATTCTGTCCTGATTCCGCGTCCACCACTCACGCCAGCGCACCAGCGTGTCCTCGCACGCCACCAGCCCGTGGTCGCGCCACGACTCCGGCGCCCGACCGAAGTCCTGCCCCGTCAGACGCGCCAGCCCCCGCGCCGCGAAGTACCGGATCTCGCCGTCTCCGTCGTTGAGCATTTCGATCAGGTCGGGCACGCTCCACGGCTGCGCAATGTCCGCCAGGATCCGCGCCGCCCGGTGGCGCTTGTTCTCGTCCGGTTGCGAGCGCGGCGACTGGATGTAGCGCGTCAGGGGAAGCACGCAGTGGTCTCCGAGCCAGCGCATCTCCTGCTCATAGACGAAGTCCATCTTCGTCTCGCCGATCTGCGCCAGCAGGTCGTTCACCCGCGCTTGCAGCTCTGGGTTGTCGCGCCGCTTGAGCAGCAGGATCTCGTGCACCCAGCGCGTCGCGCTCACCAGGTCGTCGACGCGCTGCTTGTCCCCCAGCCGTCCGTCCACCACCACCAGCGCTTCGCCCGCCTCGACCCGCTGCTCCGCGCCGGACGCCGTGACGCGCGTCGCCCCCTCCACGACCATCACCTCGCCGCGGCCACTCTCCGCGCGCACGTCGAACTGCGTCCCCAACGCGGTCACTTGCGCCGCGGCGAACCGCACGGCGAACGGCGCCCCCGCGGGCTTCACGGTGGACCAGGCCTGCCCGTGCGCCAGCTCGAAATCCCGCGGCGACGAGAAGCGGAACTCCGTGTCGGAATTGAGACGAATCTCCGACCCATCCGCGGTCCGGAACTCGCATCGCGACGCCGGCCCGGTGCGCACTCGGGCGCCGGCCTGGACCGCCCCGCCGGTCGGCAACACCGACCATACGCCCTCCGCGCCCGCCGTCTCGATCGGACCGGTCGCCAAGGTCAGCTCGGCCAGTCCAGGCTGCGCCGCGCCGCCCGGCCGGACCAGGCCCGGCCTGACCAGCCACGCGGCGGCGAACCCGGCGCCCGCCGACAGCAGCAGCCCTGCCGCCAGCCGCCAACCACCCAGCCGGCGTCGTGGCACCGCCAGGCGCGCCATCGCGCGCCGCGCAGCGACCTGCGCCCCCGCTCGTCCTGGTTCGACGGCCGCGCGAAGCCGCTGGTGAAGCTCGCGCAACTCCTCCAGGGCGTCGCGGCATGACGAGCAGCGCCCCAGGTGCGCGGCGAGGTCTTCGCCTTCAGGGCGCGGCAGTTCGCTGTCGAGCAGCGCCGACATGCATTCGCGGGCCCGTTCACAGTTCATGTCCGCCCTCTCGCGCTCGCAGCCGATCGCGCAGCATGGCGCGCGCCTTCGTCAGTCGCGCGTTGACGGTCGCCGCCGACACGCCCAGCATCCCCCCCAGCGCCTCGTACGTCAGGTCGTTGTAGTAGTACAGCAGGAGCGTCTCGCGATACGCCTCCGGCAGGCGCTGCACTTCCCGCAGCAGGTCGGCGGTCTCCTCGGCGCCTGCGCCCTCGTCGGGGGCTGACGCCGCCGCCCGCTCGTCGGGTCGGTCCGCGCGAACGTCGCAGAACGTCTGCCGCGCTCGCCGCCGCCGCTTGATCCAGTCCAGGCACGTCGCTCGCGCAATGCCCCGCAGCCACGCTCCGAAATGCTCCGGCCTCTCCAGCGAAGGCAGGCCCGCAAACCCGCGCAGCAGCGTCTCCTGCGATAAGTCCTGCACCGCGTCGCCGTCGCGGACGTGGGCCTGGCAGCACGCCGCGACCGCCGCCGCCCAGCGATGCACAAGGTCCGCATAAGCGCCGGGGCGGCCGTCCAGCGCCTGCCGAACCAGGTCTGCGTCCGATAGCCCCGGCACCGATAGTCTCCGCCGCCGGCCACTGGTCGCCGCGTCTGCGTCCTAGTCCATGGTAGCTTGAACCCACCGACCCAATATCTGCTATTGGGTCGTCCCACCCGGGCTACTGGAGAAGCGACGCGGCGGAGCGCGCCCGCGGGTGTCGGGACGCGCGTCGACCCGCGCAGGAGACCCAAGATGACCGCGCTCGTTCCCCTGACGTTCGGACTCGCCACGTTCCTCGGCGGCGAGGAGTGCCGCAAGGCCGCGCTGGCTGAGAAGCTGGTCGTGCATGAGTGGGGCACTTTCACCAGCTATTCCGGCTCCGACGGCGTCCAGCTTGAGTTTCGCACGCCGATCAACGACGGGCTGCCCGAGTTCGTGCTGGACCGCGCCCGCTGGTCCGGCGCGGCGCAGCCGCAGAGCGGAAAAGCCGCCATGCCTGCGCTCCAGCGCATGGAAACGCCGGTCATCTACTTCTATTCGGGCAAACCGCGAGATGTAAGCGTCCGCGTCGACTTCCCCGATGGCCTGCTGACCGAGTTCTACCCGGCCCCCACTTCGATTCAGCCGAGCTACAGCCTCGGCGAGCGTCCCAGCCCCGTCGGGTCGTCGCTCGAATGGAGCGTCGGCATCCTGCCGGTCAGCGCACTGAGCACCACCCCCACGAACGTCCTGCCGGGCCACATGCCCTGGCTGCCTGACGTCCCGGCTGGAAACCCCTATGAGCATGCGCGCGACACCGATTCCGCATTCGTACGCGTCGCCCAGTCCGATGGCGACCGCTTCGAGAAATTCCTCTTCTACCGCGGCGTCGGGAACTTCCGCCTGCCCGTCAGTGTCCGCGCCACCGCTGACAGCCAGAAGGTCACGCTGATCAATGACACCGGCGAAACGCTCATCGCCGCGTTCCTCTTCAGCGACGAGTGTTGTGGCAGCGTCGACGTTCGCTTCACCCAGCTTGACGACGTCGGCGCCACCGCCGAGCTCGCGCTGCCGGCCGAACTCCGCACCACCTACGAGCTGTGCGACGCCATGACCCGCGCGCTGGTTCGTGCCGGCCTGTACGAGCTCGAGGCCCGCGCTATGGTCAAGACCTGGAGACAATCCTGGTTCGAAGAGCCCGGCTGGCGCGTCTTCTATATCCTGCCGCGCAAGGTCACCGACGCCGTCCTGCCGCTTACCATCAGCCCGGCGCCCGATGAGCTGGTGCGCGTGCTCGTCGGCCGGCTTGAATTCCTTCCCCGGACATGTGAACGCATCGTCGAGGACGCCGTTCGCGCGCTGCTCGCCGATGACACCGCCGCCCACGCCGCGGCCCGCCAGACCGCGACCGTCTACGGCCGCTTCGCCGAGGCCGCCGTTCGTCGCGTCGCCGCCGCCGCCACCGACGCCACCGTGCGCACCCGCGCCCGAGCCCTCGCCGACGAGTTGGCGTCGCGTTAGGCCGCCCAGCGCGCTTGGGTCCCTGGGGCTGAAGGCCCCTGGCAACGCTCGTGCGCCCTGCCGGGCGAGGAGCGCGGCGTGGCCGCCAATGTCGCACGGGAACGCGCGGTCCTCGCCCGGAGGGCGGACGATCGTTGCCAGTGACTTTAGTCACGGATAGAGAGGCCCTCCCAAACCCATTCTCTTTCGTCCGCCCGAACGTGTGCCACCGCTGCGTGGGGAACGGCGGCGCGCGTGAACACTTGAAAAGGGGGATGACGACGAATCGGTCTTCAAGAATCGACTGAAACCGCGGCTCCGAAGCCTGCTGACGCGCGAGCAGGCACGCAAAGATGATTTCGCGGCACTTACGACACAGTCTGCGTCACAGGGACGGTAGCGCGCATGGCTCCATCGCTTATCGCCGCGGTCATGAGCCTTCATCCCGGCGGCACGTCACGCCGCTTGAGCACCAGGATATTCCGGTAGTCGTCCACCTGCTGGTAGTTGCGGTCGAGCCACGGCGCCAGCTCGTCCACCCGCGTCGGCCCGGTCGGTGACTCTCCGTGGAGCCACGCCAGGTCCCCGGCACCGATGACAAACGCCGCCGGCGGCCTCGCCATCATCCCCTTCACCAGCTCGTCCCGCACGAAGGCCGCCTTCTGCTTCACCTGCCCGATCTTCTCCGTCGTCGTGAATCGCACCGCGTTGGGCCGCCGTGCGAAAAGGTAGATGCCCGGCTGATAGCCCCAGCACTGGATCGTGTCGCCCGGGCGGGTCACCGCCGCGACCTTCTCCCCCAGCACCTCCCACTCGGCCCGCTCGCCCAGAATCCAGCGCGGCACGACCACCTTGCTCACCTCTTCCCACTGCCGCCACGCCGCTTCCGACGCGAAGTATCCGATGCACACGAACAGGGCCGTCACCCACGCCCGCTGCTGCATCCGCTGCAAGAGCCCGAACTCCCCCAGGATCACGTTGATGATGTACCCCGACAACAGCAGCAGCGGCGGGAGCGTCGGCACGAGGTAGTGGCGGAAACTGTGGGGGCTCAGGACCGCACCGTACGCGGCCGCCGCCAGCCACGTCGCAAACAGCAGCATCGGAAGCGGACAGGTTGGTTTCACGTCGCGGGCGAGCTTTTCGACCACGTCCCGCGGGCGGAGCATGGGCCGCAGCAGCCACAGCAGCGCGTGAATCACCGACGCGATCGCCATCAGGATCGGCAGCGTCAGCACGGGCAGGTGATAGCGGAGCTGCTGGATCGAGGCGTCCTTGTCCGCGAAGCTGCTTTCCCCCACGTCGAAGTACGCCTTGTTGAAGGTGAATGTGGCGAAGAGCGCCTCACCCAGCGCGCCCTGCCACGCCAGTGCGCCCGCCGCCAGCGCCACCACGCCTGCCGCTCCGCCCAGAAGCGCGAAACAACGCCGCGCCGTGGTCGCGACGCCTTGGCGCCCAAGGAGCATGAGCACGATCGCGTGCAGTCCCATCGCGCCCCAGGCCGCCAGCCCCACCTGCTTGAACAGGAACGCCCCGCCGCACAGCGCCCCGGCCAGAATGTCGCGCCGCCAGCTCGGTCGGGCGAACCCACGCAGGTAGAGAGCCACCGCCGACGTCTCCAGCGCTATCAGAAACGTCTCGGTTCGGTTCGTTCCGCAGGTGTAATAGCCATGCGTCAGAAAGAAACTGGCAATCACCGTTACGACCGCGGCCGCCTCGCGGTAGTAGACCGACAGCGTGATCAGGAAGAACGACGCGTGCGTCACCAGCAGCGCCGCGGCGCACAGCGCGATCACGCCGCCGTAGCTTTCGCCCCCCGTGAGCAGGAATCCCAGCGCGTTGATCCAGTAGATGCCCGGCGGCTTGTTGTCCCACACGTCGCGGTACACGACCGCCCCGTGCGCGATGCGCCAGCCGTAGTAGCCGAACATCTGGTCGTCGACGACGTCGAGGCGCAGATGCGCGGTGAACTGCGAGGCGATGACCAGCGGCCCGACGACCAGGAGCATCGCGGCGATCAGGACGGGGTAGGACGTGGGCTGATAGGGGCGCGGCGCGTCCGGGGGCGGGCGATCGATGCCGGCGCTGGGCGAGAATGCGCTCATCGGGCGGTGGATGCTAACCGATCCGCAGTCGCGGCCCGCTCGCGCGCCGGCGGTCGGGTGCCCGGCACGGCCGGCCTTACTGGCCCTTCATCGATGCGATGAGGATGTCGGCGATCTCGGGACGGGTGAACTCCACCGGGGGGCGCTGGCCCTTGGCGAGCATGTCGCGGACGGCGGTTCCCGACAGCGAAACCTGTTCGTCCGGTCCACTGTTGGTGGTCTTGGAGGTTGCCATCGAGCCCGACTTCCGGCACCAGAAGCTGTTCTCGAACTTCAGGGGAGTGATGCCGATCTCGCCGGGCTCGAATTCGTCAAAGAGCCTTTGCGCGTCGTAGGTGCCGTAGTACTTCCCGACGCCGGCGTGGTCGCGCCCGACGATGAAGTGGGTGCAACCGTAGTTCTTGCGGACCAGCGCGTGAAGGATGGCCTCGCGCGGGCCGGCGTAGCGCATGGCGGCAGGCCACACGGCCAGGAGCGTGTTCTTCGGATTGTAGTAGTTGGCCAGCAGGGCCTCGTAGCAGTGCATGCGCACGTCGGCCGGGATGTCGCCCTTCTGCGTCTCGCCGATCAGGGGGTGGACCATCAGCCCGTCGCAGATCTCCAGCGCGCACTTGGTGATGAACTCGTGCGCGCGGTGGATCGGGTTTCTTGTCTGGAAGGCGACCACGGTGCGCCAGCCGCGCTCGCGAAACGCCGCCCGCGTCTGGGCCGGCGTGAGCCGATACTGTGTCCAATCGGGGTCGTGCCGCGGAGTGAGGACCTCGACCGGTCCCCCCAGGCAGACGTCGCCCTGCCCCATGACGACCGCGACGCCGGGATGGGCGGAATCGGTGGTGCCGTAGACCTTTTCGGCCTCGCGGAGCTTGTCGTGCCGGTACTGCTCCTGCACGGTGAGGACGCCAAGGAGCCGATCGCTGGCGTCGGTGAGCGCCACCGGCTGGCCCTTGCCGCAGTACTGCGCGGTGGTCGCGTCGACCGAGCAGGTGATGGGGACGCTCCAGGGCAGCCCGCTCGCCAGGCGCATCCGGTCGCACACGGAGTTGAAGTCGGCCTCGCCCATGAAGCCCGTGAGCGGACTCATGGCTCCGACGGCCAGCAGCTCCAGGTCGCATTGCTCCCGGTCCTGGAGCTTGACGCGCACCATCCTGGCCGCGGCCTGCTCGAGCGCGGCGCGGCGTGCGCCGTCCACGATGCGGTTCACAAGCGTTCCGCCGTGCGGCGGGATCAGTCCCTCTGTGCTCATCCGGCGATCTCCGCGAATCGCGGCCGGGGCCACCGGTCGCGCACCATTTCGAAAAGGCCCCGGCCCGGCCGCGCGGGGGTGCGGCCGTTCAGGCCGCCCGGGTTCGGGAAAACTCAGCATGTTACGCCGCCTCCGCCCGCATTGCCAGCACGAGCCTCTCGCGGGTACGCTGTTGGCCCGAACGGGCCCGCCGGCCGCGATCGCGAGCGGCTGCGGTCCCGCGACAGACGCGGTGGGAGGCAGCCGGCGTGGCGGACGTCGACCTGGGCAAGGTGTTCACGGCCGGAATGTGGATGATGCTGGTGGCCGCGCTGTCGGCCGGGGGACTGCTGGCCGCGAAGTGGGCCAGGCGCTGGGCGCAGCGTTCGGAGGAGTCGCACGCGTTCAGCCTTCAGGACCTGCGCGACATGCGGGAACGGGGCGACATCTCAGAGGCCGAGTTTACGCGGCTCAAGAGCGAGATCACGGCGGTCGCACGGGCGGGCCGCGATCGCGCCGGACCCGGTGCCGGAGATTCCGTTTCGTCCCCCCGCGACTGACTCCCGGCGGTTCATGTGCCGGGATCGGCGGCCGGCGCCGGGCCGGGCGCCCCGCTCCGGCGTGCGTCCGGTCGCGTTCATCTTGACTTTTCCCCGCGTCTGCCGCATCTAGCGCACCGTCACCCGCGGTTTTGCGGGACGGCGCCCATCGTGCCGCTCCGGCCGACGGGCCGGGCGCCGCCGCGCGGGCGACGAGGAGTCTCCAATGTTCAGCTCCGCACGTGGTGTCGGGGTCGCGCTTGTCGCGCTGCTGTCAGGAGTCGGTCCGGGCGCGGCCGCATTGGCCGCCGGTGAATGGCTCCAGTGGGGCGGGCCGCACCGCAACTTCACCTGCGACAGCCGCGGTCTGGCCGCGTCCTGGCCCGAGGCCGGGCCCAGGAAGCTCTGGAGCCGCGAGTTCGGCGATGGCTACTCGACCATCCTGGTCGACGGCGACACGCTCTACACCATGTGCCGCGACGGGGACAGCGAGAGCGTCGTCGCCCTGAGCGCCGCCGACGGCGCGACGAAGTGGGAGTTCAAGTACCCGGCTCCCTTCGTGGAAAAAGAGATGGACATGTCCTTCGGCCCGGGGCCGCACTCCACCCCGCTTATCGTCGGGGATCGTATCTTCTCGGTCGGCGTCACCGACGTCATGCACTGCCTCAGTCTGCGCGAAGGCAAGCCGCTCTGGTCCCACGACCTGCACAACGAGTTCGGCGGGAACATCATGGGTCGCGGGTACTCGTGCAGCCCGCTGGCGTGGAAGGACACCGTCATCGTCTCGGTCGGGGGCAAGGAGTGTGGCCTGATCGCGTTCAAGCAGTCCGACGGTGCCGTTGCGTGGAAGAGCGAGCCGTTCGGAAAGACCGCCGCCTCCCCGAACCGCGCGGACGACGCCGGCGCGATGGCCGACATCGGCGAGCCGCACGACAATTCGCACGCCTCTCCGATCCTCATCACGCTCGGCGGGCGCGAACAACTGGTCATGTTCACCACCAAGGAGCTGACGGGGATCGATCCCGCCGACGGCAAGACGCTCTGGGCCCACCCGCACACGACTCAGTTCGGCGCCAACATCGCCACCCCGATCTGGTGCGGCGACGACCTTATCTTCTGCTCGTGCGCCTACTCGCCGGGCGGAAGCCGACTGGTGCGCCTCAACATCAAGGATGGAAAGGTCACGCCCGAGGAAGTCTGGTACAGCCGCACCATGCGCATCCACCATGGCAACGCGATTCGACTCGGCGACCGAATCTACGGCTCGAGCGGCGACTTCGGGCCCGCCTTCCTGACCACGATCGACCTCAAGACCGGCAAGTCGGTCAGCCGCGAACGCGGCCTCAAGAAGGCTACCTGTCTGGCGGCCGACGGCAAGCTCATCGTCCTCGACGAAGACGGCGTGCTGGCCCTGGCCGAGCCCACCGGCGAGGGCGTCAAGATCGTGTCGCGCGTCGATCTCCTCGAAAACCGGGCGTGGACGGTCCCCACGCTGGTCGGCACGCGCCTTTACGTCCGCGATCGCAAGACGCTGATGGCCCTCGACATCGGCCCGCAGCAGGGGTGACGCCCCCCGGCCGGCTCCGGATCAACGCACCTCGATCAGCGCATCCCCCGCGGCCGGCGCATCGTCGTCGTTCCCCAGCCAGCGCGCCACGACGACGTCACGCCCCGTGATGCGCTGAAGGACGCGCATTCGCCCCACCGGCTGCGACGCCGCCAGCCGCCCCGGTTCGCCACTTTCGCGCGCTTGGCCGGCTGCGCCGCCGCGCGCGGTCCCCCCCGGGGCGCGCCCGCGCAGCAGGTCCAGCTCCATTCCGACGTAGGCGCGGTCCAGCGCCAGCGTCGCCAGCCGCACCCGCGGATCGTAGAGCCGGACGCGCCCGGTCGCGTGCGCGAGCCGCTCGATCTCGCGCACGCGCGCCAGCGCCCGTTCGACCGGTCCGCGCTCCCAGGGCGCGAGCGTATCGACCACCCCCTCCATCAACGTGCGCCCCATGGGGGAATCCAGCGCCGCCAGGGACGTCGCCGCCGCGAGCGCCACCCCCGCATCCGGATCGCCCAGCGCGTCGACCAGCACGCCCTCCCCGATTTCCAGCCGCGCCTCGCGCAGCGCACGCACGGCGCGCAGGCGGCGCCGCGGGTCCGCGTCCGCCAGGTACGCGCGCCAGTCGTCCCCGGTCAGCGCCGGCTCCCCGCCGAGGTATGCCGGCGTGGCGCGGTAGTAGACTTCAAGCGTCAGCACCGCGATCGCGGTCGAATAGACGCGACCGCCCATGCGGCCCCACTTGCCCCAGTTCTCGCCGTAGGGCGGCCAGCTACCGAACGCGTGCCGCTTCTCCGCGTTGCGTGCGCGCGATCGCTCCTGCATCGGCAGGATCATGTCGCGCAGCGTCGCGTTCCAGCGCTCCCACGCGTCCCCGCCGACCTGGAACATCGCCACCGTGCCGTAGTACCAGTAGTACTCGCTGTGCAGGCCGGTCACGTCGCGACCGCGCGCCAGCGCCGCGGAGGGCAGCTCCCCCAGGATGCGCGCCACCTGAGCCGCCGGCGAGCCACCGTCCAACCGCCAGCCCAGCAGGCTCTCGCACGTGAGCGCACAGGCGGTCATGGCCGCGCCGTAGCGGTACTGCGGCTGCATCGTCGTGCGGTCGAGCCCGAACCCGGTCCCGGAGTCGGCATACCAGACACGCCCGTCGGGTAGCGACGCCCGTGCGAAGTGCGTCGCGGCGTTCACCAGCGCGGGACGCGGGACGGCCACGCCGGCGGCCTCGCACGCGTGCAGGGCCTGCACCACCCAGGCGGTGATCGAGGTGTCGTTGCGGCCGCTGCCTGGATCAGGCAGATAATCCCAGCCGCCCAGGTCCTGCTGCGACAGCACGAGCCGATCCACGGCGGCGCGCAGCGCGCGCTGCGCCTGCGGGTCGCGCGTCATCGCGGCGTATTCGCCCAGCGCGAACGTGGCCAGCGCGTCGTTGTAGCCGGCCATCCCGTCGTCGCGCGAAAAGCCCCCGTCCCGCTGCTGTAGAGCGAGCAGCGCTTCGACGCCTCGTCGAACCACCTCGGGATACGGCCCGTTTTCCGCCGTGTACCCCGCGCCAAGGAACGCCAGGAGCGCCAGCCCCGTCAGGCCGGGCGTCAACGAGTGGTCGCCGCGATTCGTGGCGATTCCCGTGCAGCGATCCCCCGCCGGACAGGCGCGGTTGAACTCGTGGCGATCCCACGTGCCGTCCGGGGACTGATGCGCGGCAAGCCATGCAAGCCCGGCCTCGACGGCGTCCTCCGTGGCCGCATTCCCGCCGAATCGCTTCACGCGCTCCTCGCGCGCCTTGCCCGACCGGTCGTATCGCGCGACACCACGCGCAACCGCCGACGTGCCGCTTTGCGCCGTGGTCGGGTGCGTGGACGCGACGTTGACGTGAGCGATCCAGGCGGTTTCAGCCGCAACGGACTCCGCCGGACCCGCCTCCGGCCAAGCCGACTCACGCCCGGGCCCGTCCCCTCCCGGACCCGATTCCGCGCCGCGGGCGCGGTTCACATCCCTCGTGTCGGCCTGCGGCCAGGTCACGTCCGCCGCCAGGATCGAGCCGTCGGCCCCGCTCGCCTGAGGCGCCGCGCTTCCGACGGCGTCGGTCGGTCGCGGCGGAAGCAAGTACGAGGCCGTCCGCGCGGCCAGGACGATCGCAAGCGCAACCAGCACCACCACCAGCCACGCCATCAGCGCAACCCCGGGATGTCCGGCCGCGCGGCGGACGCGGTGGCTCGTAACGGGGTTTCGCAATCGGGCGGGCAACGGCGTTACTGCTCGGGTCGCACGGCGGGTCCGGGCCGGCGGACCGGCCGCCGGAGTCCGACGCATTCTAGCCGCTTCGCCCAGGCCGCAACCGGCCGATCATGCCGGTTGCCGCCTGCGGCTCGCAACCAGGCTGGAGATGAAGGGCCGCGCTTTCGGGACGGCCTCCCGAACGCGACGCGATTTCGCGCGTGGTCGCGTCGCGCCGGCGGGCACGGTAGCATGCCCCGTTTCGGCCCGCGAAAAGAGTGCTGGCCGCGGCGGAACTGCACCGGACGCGGGCGGCGCGGGCGGTCCTCCACGGAGGTCGGTACACACCATGAGCGAACGGTACGTCTACTCATTCGGCGGCGGAAAGGCGGAGGGGCGCGGCGACCAGCGGTCGCTGCTGGGCGGAAAGGGCGCCGGCCTGGCCGAAATGACCCGCATCGGGCTGCCGGTTCCCGCCGGGTTCACCATCACCACCGATGCCTGCGCCTACTACGACAGGCACGGCCGGCGCTGGCCGAAGGGCATGGAGGCACAGGTCCGCAAGGCGCTGGCGGGACTCGAAAAGACGTGCCGCAAGCAGCTCGGCGACCCGAAGGACCCGCTGCTCGTCTCCGTCCGTAGCGGAGCCGCACGCTCCATGCCGGGCATGATGGAGACCATCCTCAATCTCGGCCTCAACGACGCGTCGGTGCAGGGGCTGGCGGCCGCCACCAGCAACCCGCGCTTCGCCTGGGACTCCTACCGCCGCTTCCTCCAGATGTACTCGACCGTCGTCGTCGGTCTGAGCAAGGACACGCTCGAACACAAGCTGGCGGCACTGAAGCAGCGCCTCGGTGTCCGCGCCGACACGGAGATTCCGGCCGACGCGCTCGCGACGCTGTGCGCCGATTTCAAGACCTTCTTTCGCGAGCAGACCGGCGCGGACTTCCCGCAGGACCCGTGGGAGCAGTTGTGCGGCGCCGTGAACGCCGTCTTCCGCTCCTGGAACGCCGACAAGGCCGTCACCTACCGCCGCGTCGAGAAGATCACCGACCTGTACGGGACGGCCGTGAACGTGCAGCAGATGGTCTTCGGCAATCTGGGCGACGACAGCGGCACGGGCGTGTGCTTCACGCGCGATCCGAACACCGGCGAGAACACCTTCTACGGCGACCTGCTCATCAACGCCCAGGGCGAGGACGTCGTGGCCGGCATCCGCACCCCGATCCGCCTCACCGAGCTGGGCAAGCAGATTCCGGCCGCCTACGAGCAGCTCTGCGCCGTGCGGGCCATGCTCGAAGTCCACTACGGCGACATGCAGGACCTCGAGTTCACGGTCGAGCGCGGCAAGCTCTACATGCTCCAGTGCCGCACCGGCAAGCGCACGCCCGCCGCCGCGTTCCGCATCGCCGTCGACCAGGCCACCCGCCCCCTGCTCAGTGCGGCCGACGCCCGGCGGCTGGTGCAGAAGCGCTACCTGCCGGCCTCGTACCAGACGCCGGCCACGCGGCCGGTCATCACCCGCGAGCAGGCGCTGGCGCGGATCACGCCCGCGGACGTGGAGCGCCTGTTCTACCCCGTCATCGGGCGCTCCGTGTCACGCGCCGAGCTGGACGGGCGCCGGCTTTGCGAGGGCATCGGCGCCGTCCCGGGCGCCGCGAGCGGCGCCGTCGTGTTCAATGCCGGCGATGCCGAGCGACAGGCCGCGGCCGGGGACAGCGTCATCCTGGTCCGCAAGGAGACCAGTCCCGAGGACGTGGGCGGCATGCACGCCGCGAAGGGCATTCTCACGGCGACCGGCGGCAAGACCTCGCACGCCGCCGTCGTAGCCCGCGGGTGGGGCAAGTGCTGCATCGTCGGGTGCGAGGCGCTGGACATCGATTACGGCGACGGTTCGATGCGCGTCAACGGCGCCGTCGTCCGCGCCGGGGACCGCCTGACGCTCGACGGGTCGGGCGGCATCGTCTACTCGGGCGAGTTTCCGCTCGAAACACCCGAGCTGCCGCCTGCGTTCCACACGCTGCTGAGCTGGGCCGACGAGCTGCGCCGCCTGCGGGTCCGCGCCAACGCCGACACGCCCTACGACGCGCGCAAGGCGATTGAGATGGGCGCCGAAGGCATCGGCTTGTGCCGCACCGAGCACATGTTCTTCGACACGCAGGAGCGGCGGCTGGCGATCCAGGAAATGATCGTGGCCGACGGCCGGGAGCAGCGCGTCGCCGCGCTCAGCAAGCTGCTCCCCTTCCAGAAGGCCGACTTCATCGGAATCTTCGAGGCCATGGCCGGCAAGCCGGTGACCATCCGCCTGATCGACCCGCCGCTGCACGAGTTCGTGCCCAAGACGCGCGCCCAGGCCGAGGCCCTCTCCGCCGCGACGGGCATCGACGTGGACCAGATTCTTGCTCGTTCCGAAGCCCTGCACGAGGCCAACCCGATGCTGGGGCATCGCGGGTGCCGGCTTTGCGTCACCTATCCCGAAATCCTCGAAATGCAGGTGCGCGCGATCATGCTGGCTGCCGTCGACTGCGCCGCGCGCAAGATCGCCGTCCTGCCCGAGATCATGATCCCGCTCACCATCGACCCGCGCGAGATGAAGCGCCTGGCGGATCAGACCCGCGCCGTCGCCGACGGCGTCCTCGCGGAAGCGAAACGTAAGGTGCCCTACCTCGTGGGCACGATGATCGAAACTCCGCGCGCCGCCCTGCTGGCCGACCGCGTGGCGGATTCGGCCGAGTTCTTCAGCTTCGGCACCAACGACCTGACGCAGACGGTGATGGCTCTCTCCCGCGACGACGCCGGGCGCTTCCTGCCTGAATACGTCGATCCGCAGCGGGCGGCCATCTTTGCCGCCGACCCCTTCGAGTCGCTCGACGTCGAGGGCGTCGGTCAACTGGTCGAAATGGCCATCGCCAGGGGACGCTCCACCCGCCCAAAGCTCAAGGTCGGCATCTGCGGCGAGCACGGCGGCAATGCCCCCAGCGTGATGTTCTGTCACCGCGTCGGCATGGACTACGTGAGCTGCTCCCCCTACCGCGTGCCGATCGCCCGCCTTGCCGCCGCTCAAGCGGTGATTGCCGACACGGCCGCCCGCACGACGCGCCGCGCCAAGGCAACGGCCGGAAAACAACCGCCCGCAGCCCGGGCCGCTGCGCGGAGGCGCGCCCGCTGACGCCGGCGGCTACGCCTGCACTCCGCACCGTCTCAGTACCCGCAGACCCCGCGGCAACGAATCATGCGCCCTCACCGGCTGGCGGATGCGGAACCGGCGCTGACGTTGAACTGGCCCGCCGAAAGCGTCATCCCCGAAGCTCCCCCCCGGCCCGGGCGATGGCCGCGTCCAGTCCCCCGCGCGTGCGGCGCGCCAAACCCAGCAACCAGTCCAGCGCCTCCACCACCGCCATGCCGGCCGTCCGCCGATCCGCCCACACGTTCAGAAGGTATCCCCACCCGAGCCGGTAGCCGCGCCGCGCCAACCCTGCACGTCGGCCCCAGCGCTCCCACCCCCAGGACACGAGCCGGACGCGTGTGCCGGCCCCGTCAGGCGTAAAGGTCACCTCCACCTCCTGCGCAGTCTCGGGAGCCCGTGATGGGTGCCAGGTGAAGCGCACGCTGCGCGGCGGGTCCCACCCGCGGACGCAGCCCCACTGAAACCGGCGGCCGTCCTCGTGCTGCTCGTAGATGAGTCCTCCCGCCCGGGCCTCGAAGACGACGCGCGCCACGCGCGGTCCGCCGATCGAGTGCGACCGCGCCGGCCACCAGGCGCCGAAACGCGCGGTGAAGCGCTCAAACGCCTCCGCCGGTGGCCAAGCGACCTCAATCGTCCGTTCGATGGGGGGCAGAGCGGCCGGTGGCATTAAGCATCCCCTTCCGCACCGGCCGAGGCGTCGGCGCCGGCGGCATACGCGGACAGCACGTCACTCCACAGCGACTCGACGTAGCGCCGCAGGGCCAGCACGCCCTCGCGCCGGGCACGGTAATAGCGGCGCGTCCCCTCGCACCGGTGCGCAACCAGGCGCGCCTCGCGCAGCACACGCAGGTGCTGCGAAACCGCCGGCTGCGTCACGCGCAGCCGCGCCGCCAGCTCGCCGACCGTGTGGTCGCGGCGGCGAAGGTGCTCGAAGAGCCGGAGTCGGGTCGGGTCGGCCAGAGCAGTCAGTGCCTTCATAAATATGTACTTATATAAGTACGCATGCATGAACTTGTCAATCATGCGACCGACCAAGGTATCCGGCGCTTGCCGCGCCGGGTCGGGAACCGCCCCCGCGGCGCCTCCGCGCTAGTCCGTCGGCGACAGGTCGTCCACTCGACCCGTCTTGCGATAGCACACCAGCGAATACACCGCCGCCACCAACGCTGACCCCACCAGGCCCCCCATCAGCACGAAAAAGCAGGCCACGTCCGGCAGGAACATCGCCGCCATCGCGGCCGCGATTCCGCTCGCGACGAAGAGACGCCCGCCCAGCCGATGTGTTCGCTCCCACACCACGTCGTTGGCCAGCGTCCAGGGCGTGCGTATCCCCACGTAGAAGTTGCGACGCAGCTTGCCCATCCAGTTGCCCAGGCACGCGATCGCCAGCCCCAGGATCAACGACAGCCCGCGACCGACCGACAGTCCGGTTCCGGCCGCGTTCAGGAGCAGCACAAGTTGCAGACCGAGGCACATCGCGGCCATCAGCACGCAGATCCGCCCATAGGTCACCCGAAAGCGCTCGAAATTGCTCCGGAACGGACCCAGCAGTGGCAAGGACGCCAGCAGCGCGGTCAGCCCAACCGCGACGCCAGGTCCAAGCAGCGCCAGCACCCAGGGCGAGCCGAACCCGTCCGGCTGCCCGGAAATGCCCCAGTGGATCGGCGCGGGGTCCGGCAGGTACGGAAAGAACGCCAGGCTCGTGCCCAGTGCCAACGCGTTCAGCGCGATCGCAAGGAACAGGCTGCGGCGCGGGATCATTCGCGTGCCTCCGAGGGTCGGGCGTCGTCCGATGCCGGTATGGCCTGCGTCGCCTGCGTCGAGAGGGGGTCGCGTCCGAGGCCGTTCATGAGGAACCGGATCACGTCGTCCACGACGCTGGTGTTAAGCGTGTACTGGATGAACTGCCCGCGGCGGCAGTCGCTGACCAGGTCGGCGGTGCGAAGCACCCGCAGGTGAAACGACAGCGCGCTGGGGGGCACGTGAAGCTGCTCGGCGATTTGGCCGGCGAAGAGCGGACCGCGACGCAGCGCCGCCAGGATCGCGCGTCGTGTGGGGTCCGCGAGTGCCCTGAATGTCTCATTGAAACCGAGCATGGATTCCAATATTTCAATGCCTATTGAATTATTGACGAAACTCCGTTCGGTGTCAAGCTGAATGTCCGATTTTTGGCAACGGAGCCCAGGGCGTACCGCCCTCAAGTACCGGAGTGAGCGAGACTTATACCCCCGCAGAGCACGTCCTGCCAGCGTGCGCTCTCGATCGACAGCGTCGCCTCGAAACACTCGACCAGGGCCGGGTCGAACTGGGCCCGCGACTGGCGGACGATCTCGGCCAGCGCCTCGTCGAATCCCAGCGTGGCCCGATAGCGCCGGCCGCTGGTCATGGCGACGAAGGCCTCGGCGATGGCGATCAGACGGGCGCCGAGCGGAATGGCGGCGGCGGCCAGCCCGTCGGGGAACCCCGTGCCGTCGAAGCGCTCGCGGATGTGGCGGATGATCTGAATCTCGGTCTCAAAGATCCGCAGCGGTTCGAGGATCTTGCAGGTGAGCAGTGGAACGTGCCGCATGACCGCGGCCTCGTCGGGCGAGAGCGGACCCGGCTTGAGCAGCACGCGGTCCGGCACGCCGATCTTGCCCAGGTCGTGCAGCATGGCGGCGTTGCTGGTGGTTTCGCGGAGGGCGGGATTCCAACGGGCGCGCTCGGAAACGCGGTCGACGACGAATCGGACGTTGTGGGAGTGCTTCGCAGTGTAGGAGTCGCGCGTCTCCAGCGCCTGCACGAGCGCCCAGATGCTCTGGAGACACACCTCCTTGGCGTGCATGCTGAGCGAGACGACCTGCTTGCGGAGCTGGTCAACGTCGTGGTAGAGCAGCGCTCCGTCGGCCTGCTCGGACAGCTCGGTGGCGAGCGTGACGCGGTTGCGCCCGAAACGCTTGGAGGCATACAGCGCGGTGTCGGCCAGATTGATGAGGTCGACGACCGACCCGACGCGCGTGTCCGACGAGGACGCGACGCCGATGGAGAGGGTCACGCCGGACCGGGCGGCGTCGGGGATGGTGACGGCGTGCGGGGTGGTTTCGCGGATTCGCTCGGCCAGGTGGGCGGCGGCGGCCTCGTCGGTCTGCGGCAAAATGACGGCGAACTCCTCCCCCCCGTAGCGGGCGACCAGGTCCATGTCGCGCACGACGGCGGAGACGTGCCGCGCGGTGGCGCGCAGCACTTCGTTGCCGGCCTCGTGTCCGAAGTTGTCGTTGACGGCCTTGAAATGGTCGAGGTCGATCATGAGCAGCGACGTGGAGCCCCCATAACGGCGGGTGCGCGAGAACTCGACCTCCAGCAGGCTGCGGAAATAGGTGTGGTTGGCCAGGTCGGTGAGGCCGTCGGTCATGGCGGCGTTGCTGAGCCGCTCCTGGAGCCGGCAGATGCGCATCCCGTTGCGGACGCGCGCGACCAGCTCGACGACGTTGTAGGGCTTGGTGATGTAGTCGTCGGCGCCGGCCAGGAGCGCCCGGAGCTTCTGCTCCGGGGAGTCGATGGCAGTGACCAGCACGAGGTACACGCCGTCGAGCGCGGCGTCGGCGCGCAAGCGCCGCGCCAGCTCCACCCCGTCAAGCCCGGGCAACATCAGGTCGCACAGCACGACGCGCGGGAGGTGCTGCGTGACGAGGGAAAAACCGTCCTCCCCGCTCGTGGCGGTCACGACGCTGTATTGCTCGCGCAGAAACCGCGCACGCAGGAGCGCGCATTGGGCCGGATCGTCGTCGATCACGCAGATGTCGATCTCGTGACGCCGCATCACGCTCACTCGCGGCAGCCGGCACGGCACGCCGCTGAGATCGCCGGTCGGTGGCGAAATCCCCCATGGTTATCGACGCGCGGCGCGGCGACGTTAACGGCGGCGCGGCCCGAAGTCTCCGGGAGTCGGTTGCCAGCGCCGCGCGGGAAGTGCGCGGCGTATATACTGCCCACCATGACGGCACATTTTGTGAACCTGCTGGACGACCTGCGGCGCCGCTCGCTGCGCATGGCCAGCCAGGTCGAGGACATGTTCCAGGAGGCGTGCGAGGTCGTCTTCCTGTCCGAAGAGGCGCTGGCCACGCGGGTCATGTCGCGCGACAGCGAGGTCGACGCTGACGAGGTCGCGGTCGAGAGCGAGACGATCCGGCTGATGGCGTTGTACCAGCCTGTGGGAGTGGACCTGCGGTTGCTGTGCACGATCCTGAAGGTGAACAACGACCTGGAGCGCGTGGCGGACTGCGCGGTGAACATCGCGGAGCGGGCCCGGCACCTGGAAGTGCAGAACCTGTCGAACGACAACGACGACCTGAAGGCGATGTGCCCTTTCGTGCGGCGGATGCTGAGAGACGCGGTGCAGGCCTACAGCCAGGAGGACGCCGACCTGGCGCGGCGTGTCCTGCGCGAGGATGCGACCATCGACGCGTGCTACGGACGAATCGTCCGTTCGATCGTGGTGAGTGCGGCCCGGTCACCGGACCTCATGGCCGGCTACCTGGACATGATCTCCATCGCGAAGAACGTGGAGCGCATCGCCGATCACGCCACCAACATCGCCGAGGACGTGATCTACCTCTCGACCGGGACCATCGTGCGGCACACCGCCGAGAGCGGTGCGGGGCATCAGGGCGACCGCGAATGAGCGCGGCGTGGCGCGTGCGCCGTCAGGTCTTGGCCGCGTCGGAGAACGACACGAGCCAGGCGATGCGCCCTTGCGCCGACAGCCCGGCCACGTTCTCGCCGCTCATCACGCTGCGCCCATCCGGCGCCCGCACGGTCCAGCGGCAACGCACGTGCCCGTGAAGCTGCTCCGGCGGGCCGTCGGCGGCCAGCGTCATGCCCGGCATGAATCGCAGGCTGTTGGCGATATGCGCCGACAGCTCCTGCACACCGTCCGTGCAGGCGAACGCGCTCCGCACACGCACGTCCGGCTCGCAGCACCCCTCCAGCAAAGACTGACGGGCGGCGTCGGCGGGCTCGCGCCATGCGCCGAAGTATGCGTCGAGGCACGGCCCGAGCCCGGCCGCGTGCTGCGCGTCCGCGGCGCAGCGCGCCAGCATGGAAAGGTAGTGCTTCCAGCCTGCCAGGTGGCCCCGCCGCGCGTCGGCCGTCGGAATGCCGCGGTGCCGCAGCTCGACCCGCGTGCCACCCTCGGTCGGCACCAATACGATCTCGACCTCCGAGCTGCCCGGCGCGACTCCCTCCGCCTCGCGCTCGTAGCCCCAGGTCATGCAGACCCGGCGCGGCGGCTCGAAGGCCGTAATCGCGCCGATCGCAGCGCCCCCGCCTGGGTAGACCACGCGGACGGATCCCCCGAGACGCGCGTCCACGCGCGTTCCCTCCAGGGGCGGGCCGCCGGCGAACGCGCCGATCCAGGCGGCGAATTTCTCCGCCTCGCTCAGGAACCGCCAGACAGTCGCGGGCGACGCGGCGATCCTTACGCTGACGCATACTTCACGCTCGTCGGCGCGGTCCGGCTGGCGCTGCATGCTCGAGACTCCTTGTTCAGGCCTGCGCTTCAATCCAGGCGCCGAGATCGTCCGGACGCGACTGGCGCCGCGCGCGACCGATCGGTTCGCTGTTCCGCCGCTTCCGCGAGGTTCTTGAGCACCGCCAGCCGCTCCGACCACATCGCCTCCAGGGCGGCCGCCAACGGCCCCAGGGCCGCGCGGTCGGCGACGTAAAGAATCCGGCGGCCGTCGCGCCGGCGACGGACAAGTCCCGCAGCCGTCAGTTTGGCGAGATGCTGCGAGACGGCACCAAACGTCACGGGGAAGCGCCGCGCGATCTGCCCGGCGGACTGCTCGCGCATCCAGGCCAGCCGCAGGATTTCCTGGCGGTACGGATTGGCCAGCAGGGCGAGATTCGTGCACACGAGATTAGTTTAGCAAAAACTAAAATAAAAGCAACGCCGGTTACACAGCCGCAGCCCCACGAAAGCGGGTCTGGCACCCGGCCGCGCCGGGCGCTGGCCACGCTTTCGAAAGGCGGAGCTGAGGCGCGCTTCGGCCCAGGGGCGCAGATGCGCGGCGCTGGTTCGCAACCGCCGGATAATCCTTGCTCTTGCCGGGGGCCGAGCCGTAAGATCAAAAATCCATGTGGGCGCGCCGGGGGTAGTGCGCGTCCGCAATCGGGCGGATGAAAGGGCCGGGCACGTGCCGTGCACGTGCACCCTGTCTTGGAGCGAGCCTGTTGCCGGCGTAGCGGCCAGGTTTCCGTGTTGAGGTGGTCTTGGGCTGCGCGACCAACGCGCAGCGACCCCTGGAATCGAGACCGTAAGGACGTTACCCCATGGCCGACACCGTCGCGTGCAGCCTCCGATCGGATGCGCCGCAAGGCTGGATGCAGCGGCTGAATGGACCGCTGCACAAGCCCTTCTTGCAGGGGTTTGCCGTCATCGTGCTGGCGCACTGGGCCGAACACCTGGCGCAGGCGGTTCAGGTCTACACGCTGCATTGGCCCAGGCCGTTGGCCGGGGGCGTGCTGGGGCTGTGGTTTCCGTGGCTGGTTACGTCGGAGTCGCTTCACTACGTGTACGCGCTGATCATGCTGATCGGGCTCTGGATCCTGCGGACCGGGTTCGCGGGGCGCTCGCGCATGTGGTGGATGGTGGCGTTCTGGATCCAGTTCTGGCACCACATCGAGCATGGACTGCTTCAGGGTCAGGCGCTGGCGGGTCACAACCTGTTCGGGTCGCCGGTCCCGTTGAGCATCGTTCAGCTCTGGGTGCCGCGAGTGGAGCTGCACCTCTTCTACAACGCGATCGTGTTCGTGCCGATGGCGATCGGCATGTTCGAGCACATGTTCCCCACGGCCGAGGAGGAGGCGCAGCACCACTGCTCGTGTGCGTGGCATCCGCGCCTGGCGCGGGCGTGAGGCGCGCCGCGACGTCCCCTGGGAGCCGCTGGAGCTACCGGACGACGGCCGTACTGGCGCTGGTGGTCGCGGCGCTGGCGTGCGGGGGTTGTCGCGAATCGAGCGGCACGGCGGGAGACGTGAAGTTTCGCGTGAGCATTTCGCCGCAGCCACCGCGAGTCGGGCCCGCGGCCCTGAGCGCCGAGCTGTTGACGGCGCGCGGCGAGCCGGTGTCGGGCGCGAAGGTGAGCGTCGAGGGGAACATGAACCACGCGGGAATGAAGCCCTCGCTGGCCGTGCTGGTGGAGACCGCGCCTGGGCACTATCGCGGGGCGCTGGAGTTCACGATGGGCGGGGATTGGATTCTGATCCTGGAGGCGCAGCTTCCGGATGGGAGACGGGTGGAGCACCGGGTCGACGTGCCGGGCGTGCACGGCCGATGATCACCGCGCGGGCCGAAACCCCGCCGCCGGAGTCCGCGGGGTTCGACCTGCTGCGGGCTCCGCTCGTGGGGCGGTTTCTACGGTGGCGCGGCTCGCGACTGGCGCTTCAGATTCCCGTTGCGCTGATCGGCGTGGTGATGATCGCGCACGCATTCTGGGGTCCCGATCTCGCGCCGAAGAACCTGGCCGCCCTGTTGACGTGGGTGCATTTCCGGGGGCTGGTGGTTCTGGTCCTGCTGGTCGCGGGCAACCTGTTCTGCATGGCTTGCCCGTTCCTGCTGCCGCGCGAGTTGGCGCGGCGCTGGTTCCGCCCGGGCTGGGAGTGGCCGCGGTGGCTGCGGAACAAGTGGCCGGCGCTGGTGCTGTTCGTGCTGGTGCTCTTCGCGTACGAGCTGTTCGACCTGTGGTCGTCGCCGCTATGGACGGGCGTGGTAATCGTGGCGTACTTCGCAGCCGCGACTGCGGTGGACGCGCTTTTTCGCCGCGCATCGTTCTGCAAGTTCGTGTGCCCGATCGGGCAGTTCAACTTCCTGTCGTCGACGCTGTCGCCGCTCGAAGTCTCGGTGCGCGACACGGGCGTGTGCACGACTTGCGAAACGAAGGACTGCATCCGCGGGGTGCACGCGCCGCACGTCGGGGCACCCGCACCGGGGCGGCCGCTGCCGATCGTTCAGCGCGGCTGCGAGCTGGCGCTCTTCCAGCCGCGCAAGGTGGGCAATCTGGATTGCACGTTCTGCCTGGACTGCGTGTATGCCTGTCCGCACGACAACGTGGGCATCCGCGCGCGGCTGCCGGGTGCGGAGCTGGCGGACGAGGGACTGCGCTCGGGTCTGGGGCGGATCGAGCGGCGTTTCGACTTCACGGCGCTGATCGCGGTGTTCACCTTCGGCGCGCTGCTCAACGCGTTTGCCATGATCAGCCCGGTGTACGCCGTCGAGCAGTGGATCGCGGCAAGGACGGGCCTGCGCGTGGAATGGCCGATCCTGTCTGCCGTGTTCGCGACCGCGCTGATCATCGAGCCGGCGCTCCTGCTGGGCGGCGCAGCGGCGGCGACGCGGATTGCGACGGGGTCGCGCGAGTCGGTTCTGGCGATCGTGAACCGCTACGCGCGCTCCCTGGTTCCGATCGGCTTCGGCATCTGGCTGGCACACTACGGCTTTCACTTCTTCACCGGGTTCCTGACGGTCGTGCCGGTCGCACAGAACGCCGTGCTCTCGGCGCTGGGCGTGCCGTTTCTGGGTCGGCCGCTGTGGCACTGGGGCGGGCTGCCCGAGCGGATCGTGTTCCCGATGGAGGTCGGATTCATGAGCCTGGGTCTGTTGGGCTCGCTGGGGGTGGCCTGGTCGATCGCGCGGCGGACGTCGGGCGCACGCGCGGCACCCGCGTTCGGTCCGTGGGCGGTCGTGCACGGGTTTCTCTTTGTTTCGGGATTGTGGATCATGGCGCAGCCGATGGACATGCGTGGGACGTTCCTTGGGGGCTGACGTGGCGAGACACGCCGGAGTGCGCGGCGCGGGTCGGTGGCGGGTGAAGCTGGGGCCGATCGTCCTCGCGTTGTGCGTGGGGACGCACGCCGCGGGGCACGAGGGGCCTCCCTTTCCGATCGTGATGGACGAACGGGCCGGCCCATACGTCGTCTCGGTGTGGGCGGACCCGGACATCGGCGACGCGACGTTTTACGTGATGGTCGAAACTGAGTCCGGCGGGGCGCCCGCCGTCGCGCCGACGGTATCGCTGTGGGTCGAGCCGACCAGCGGACGGCTGGGGCGCACCCACTACACGGCTGGTCGCGAGGCGGCGCGCGGCCGAATGCAGTTCAAAGCGACGCCGGCGTTCGACCGGCGAGACCAGTGGCGCGTCGGGATCGCGCTGACGGGCGCGGAGGGGCGGACGCTGGAGCTTGTCGCGCAGGTGGAGTCCACGCCGCCCGGCTACGGGGCGTGGGACCTGGCGGTCTACGGGGCGCCGTTTGCGCTCGTTGGCGCGCTGTGGATTGTGGCGCTGGCGCGCCGCCGCCGGCCGGGAGCGATCCGGGTCGACACGCGACCTGCGGCGCCGCGGGGGTGATTCGTTCCGAAAGGCGCCGCGAATTATAGTGGTAGAATGCCATCGACGGCGCCAGGATAGGGGTGGATTTGCGCGCGGTGACGGTCGGGACGCCGCGATGAGGAGCGTCGATGCGGATTCTGCTTGATGGTCATGCACGGGCACACAGCGTGGGACACGGCGTGCGGTGGGTGGGCGTGGTCAGCGCGCTGAGCTTCCTCGCCTGGCTGCCGACGATCGCCGGCACGCAGGCGCACCCGAGCGCGGCGATCATCACGCTCAAGACGCAGATCGACGACATCGCCGCTGAGAGCGTCCGCCGGCGGGTGGACGCGGCTCTGGCCGACGGGGCGCGCACGATCGTCTTCGAGATGGACACGCCCGGCGGGCTGGTCACCAGCGCGCTGAACATCTGCCGGTTGATCAAGAACCTGCCGGCCGACGTGGACACGGTGGCCTGGGTGAATCACCAGGCCTTCAGCGCCGGGGCCATGATCTCGGTCGCCTGCCGGCGGATTGTGATGAGTCGCTCGTCGTCGCTGGGCGACTGCGCCCCGATCATGATCAACCCGGTGGGCGGTTTGGAGGAGCTGGGTGAAGCGGAGCGCGCCAAGGCGGAAGGCCCGGTGCTCCAGGAGTTCCGCGACTCGGCGGCGCGGAACGGACACGACGCCCTGCTTTGCCGGGCGATGGTCGCGGTCGGACAGGAGGTCTGGTGGGTCGAGCCGGCGGAGGGCGGAGCGCGGCGGTTCGTAGGGCGCGACGAGAAGGAGCGCCTGCTGGCGAATGAGGCCGGAGTCAAGCCCTGGCGGTTGGTCGCGTCCTACAAGGATCCGCTCAGCGGCAGCGAAATCGCGGTGGAACAGCCGGTGGACGGCGACAAGGCGCTGCTGACCCTGTCACAAAGCGAGGCGGTCGCGTTCGGGCTCGCCAGCGCCATCGCGTCGGACGCGGCGGAGCTGGCCAAGGTGCTGAACCTGGCGCGGGCCCCGCTCTACCTCGACATCAACGCCTGGGATTCGTTCGTTCAGTGGCTCAACGGCCCGCTGGTCCGCGGCGTGCTGTTCATGATCGTCCTGATCGGCGCCTACATGGAATTTCAGGCGCCGGGGTTGATTCTGCCGGGTGCCACGGCAGGGGTGGCGCTGGTGATCTTCCTGGCGGCGCCGTACGCGGCCGGGCTCGCGGACGTATGGACCATCGTGGTGCTGATTCTCGGGGCTACCCTGCTGGCGATTGAAGTGTTCGTCATTCCGGGGTTCGGGATCGTCGGACTGACCGGGATCGCGCTCATGCTGGTGGCGCTGGTCGGCACGTTCGTTCCGGCCGAGCCTGGCGCGCCGCCGTTCTCCTGGCCGCAGTTGCCGGGCACGTGGGACCGGCTCCTGGAGGGCGTCAAGGTGCTGACGATCAGCACGCTGGTCGCGGCGGCGGGCATCGTGCTGCTGCTGCGCTACCTGCCGGACACGTGGCTGGGCCGGCGCCTGATCCTGGCCACGCCCGACGCGGCCGAACTGGCGCTTCCGGACGTGGTGCCGCCGGCGGCGCGCGAGGGTCAGATCGGCCTGGTGACCGCCGACCTGCGTCCGGGCGGGCAGGCCCGTTTCGGAAGCGACGTGGTCGACGTGCAGAGCCAGGGGGAGTACGTTCCGGCCGGGCGGCGGGTGCAGGTGCTGCGGCGCGAGGGGATGAACGTGATTGTCCGCGTGCTGGACGAAGCGCCGCACGCGTGAGCGCGGAAGTGGAATGCGGCGGCGGGCGGGGGCGCCGTTGATCGAGGTGTCGGAATGGAACGATGGATGTGGATCGCGCTGATCGTCTTCGTCGTCGGCCTCACCTTCCTGTTCTTCATCCTGGCGGTGAACTTCGGCCGGCTCTACGTCATGGCCTGGTTCGCCCGGGCGCGGGTGACGATGGGTGAGCTGGTCGGGATGTGGATGCGCGGCGTGAACGCCAACGTCATCGTGAGCACGAAGATTCAGGCGCTCAAGGCCGGGCTCGGCGACGTGACCACCGACGACCTGGAGAACCATTACCTGGCGCGCGGCCGCGTGCCCAACGTGGTGATGGCGCTGATCTCGGCACAGCGAGCCAACATTCCGCTGGACTACCGCACGGCGTGCGCGATCGACCTTGCGGGGCGCGACATCGTCGACGCGGTACACACCAGCGTGAACCCGAAGGTGATCGACTGCCCGAACCCGGCGACGGGACGCACCACCATTGACGCGGTCGCCAAGGACGGCATCCAGCTCAAGGTCAAAGCGCGCGTCACGGTGCGCACCAACATCAAGCGGCTGGTGGGCGGCGCCACGGAAGAGACCATCGTGGCCCGCGTGGGCGAGGGCATCGTGTCGGCCATCGGGTCGTCCGAGAGCCACAAGGAAGTGCTGGAGAACCCCGACAAGATCTCGAAGGCCGTGCTGGGCAAGGGGCTGGACGCCGGCACGGCGTTCGAGATCCTCTCGATCGACATCGCCGACGTAGACGTGGGGGCCAACATCGGCGCGCAGCTTCAGGCCGACCAGGCTGAGGCGGACAAGAAGCGCTTCCAGGCTGAGGCCGAGAAGCGCCGCGCCATGGCGATCGCGCAGGAGCAGGAGAACCTGGCCAGCATCGAGGCCAATCGGGCACTGGTCGTGCTGGCGGAGGCGGAGATTCCCAAGGCGATCGCGGAGGCCTTTCGCAGCGGCAACCTGGGCGTCATGGATTATTACAAGCTGCGCAACGTTCAGGCCGACACCTCGATGCGCGAGCGCATCGGCCGCGATGCGCCCGAGGAAAAGAAGGCCCACTGAGCGGCGGGCCGCGGGCGCTGCGGCAGCGCATCCTGACCGCGTCCAGGCGTAGCCGCGGGTTGGTGAAGCAGAGCCATGGACTGCGTCGCGATTCCAATGCTCCTGGCGGCCGACGACAAGGACTTCAGCGAGAGCGTTGCGCGGCTGGTGGTGCTCGGGGTCATCGTCCTGGGAGGGCTGCTGAGCCGGGTGCTCACGAAGAAGGCCGAAAAGTCCCCGGCCCGGCCGGCGCCGGGTCCGCCCCCGACGGACGCCGTCGAGGCTGACCAGTCGATCCTGCTCCCGCCGCTGCCGATGCCGGCTCGCCCTGGGCCGCGTGCCGGGGCGGACGCCCCTCCGGCCCCGACGACGTCGCCGCGAAAGTCCCGGACGATGCGCGCCCACCCAGCGGCCGCGCTGCCGGGGGACGTCCGTTCGCGGATTCGCACGGATCGAATCCAGTCGCGCGTGGCGAGTGCCGAAGGCACGGGGATCGACACGGTGGCGCGGCGATCGCGCCAGTCCGCGCCGACAGCGCCGGCTGCCGCGGCTTCGGTCAGGCGTCGAGCGTTCGGTGCCGACCGGATTCGGTCCGCGGTGACGGGGCGCGACGCCCTGGCGACCGCGTTCGTTGTTTCGGAACTGCTGCGCCCGCCGCTGGCGCTGAGGGACGCGGAGCCGGACGAGGAGAGCGGGCGCTGAGCGCCAATCACGGCGTTCCGCCCGCTGCGGGTGATACCCGTCGCGCCGCCGTTAGCCTGGATCGGAGCCCCGGCGAGTCCATCCCAGCACCTTGACGGGGCGCGGGTCTTCCGACCGCTTTTCGGGCATACAATGGCGGGCAGGGACGTCCCCATGAACGCCAGCGATCGCGCCGCCGCCCTGCTCCGCTCCGCGCGCAGCGTGTGTGCCTTCAGCGGCGCCGGGATGTCGGCAGAGTCGGGCCTGGCCACCTTTCGCGACGCCGACGGGCTGTGGTCGAAGTTCAATCCCGAGGAACTCGCGACACCGGAGGCATTCGCGCGCGACCCGATCAAGGTTTGGGCCTGGTATCGCGAACGCCGCGCCCGGCTGCGCACGATCCGACCGCACGTGGGTCACCGCGTGCTGGCGGACTGGGAGCGGCGCTATGCGGCGTTCTGGGTTGTGACGCAGAACATCGACGGGCTGCACCACGCCGCCGGCTCGCGCAGCGTGATCGAGCTGCACGGGCGGCTGGACTCGGTCCGCTGCACCGATTGCCGCCATGCGACGAGCGGGTTGGACGACCTCGGTCCCGACCCGCGCTGCCCCGAGTGCGGCGCACGTGTCCGGCCGGGCGTGGTGTGGTTCGGAGAACCTCTGCCCGACTCGATCTACGAGGCCGCGGCGGCGGCGCGGGCGTGCGAGGTGATGCTGGTGATCGGGACCAGCGGCGTGGTTCAGCCGGCGGCATCGCTGGTGGACCTGGCCCGGCGCCACGGGGCGCGGCTGGTAGAGATCAATCCGATGGAGACGGAGCATTCCCCCGTCGCGGACGTGCGCCTGGCGCTGCCCTGCGGCGTCGCGCTGGCAGCGATGGATGAGGCGCTGCGGGCGGCGTGAGCCGCGCGTCGGTCAGGCCTTCACCACGCGCCCGACCGGCGAGCGGATCGCCGCCGCCGCGTTGCGGGTGTCGATCACCAGCGGCGTGTGCTTGACCACCATCGCGTAATCGACGTGGCTGTGGTCGGTTGAGATGATGGCGCAGTCGAACTTGCGAAGGGTCTCGGGCGTGAGCCTGACGCTGCGCATGTGCGTGAGGTTGTGCTCGCGCATGGGCTTGGCGACCGGGATGAACGGGTCGTGGTAGCTGACCTTGGCGCCGCGCTTCTGAAGCAGCTCGATCATCGCCACGGAGGGCGACTCGCGCACGTCGTCGACGTCCTTTTTGTACGCGAGGCCCAGCAGCAGCACGCGCGCTCCCTTGATCGGCTTCCCGCGGTCGTTCAGCGCGGCGACCACGCGCTCGACCACGTGCTCGGGCATGCGGGTGTTGATCTCTCCCGCCAGCTCGATGAAGCGCGTCGTCACGCCGTACTCGCGCGCCTTCCAGGACAGGTAGTAGGGATCGATGGGGATGCAGTGGCCGCCCAGCCCGGGCCCGGGGTAGAAGGCCTGGAAGCCGAAGGGCTTGGTGCTGGCCGCTGCGATCACGTCCCACACGTCGATGCCCATTCGCTCAAAGACGACTTTCAGCTCGTTCACCAGCGCGATGTTGATGCAGCGATACACGTTCTCGACGATCTTGCACGCCTCGGCCACCTCGCAGTTCGAGACCGGCACCACGCGGTCGACCACCGAGCCGTAGAGCCGCACCGCAAGCTCGCCGCTGCGGGGGGTCATGCCGCCCACGACCTTGGGGATCTGGCGCGTGGTCAGGTCGGTGCGGCCGGGATCCTCGCGCTCGGGCGAGAACGCCAGGAAATAATCCTGGTCGAGCTTGAGCCCGGTGGCATCGAGCAGCGGTCGGACCACCTCGCGCGTCGTGCCCGGATAGGTGGTGGACTCGAGCACGACCAGTTGCCCCTTGCGGAGCGACCGTGAGATCGCGTTCGCGGTTCCGCTCACGTACGTCATGTCCGGGTCGCGCGTGCGGGTCAGCGGCGTGGGCACGCAAATCACGATCGCATCCGGTTTGGCGAGCTGACTCATGTCCGTCGTGGGCTGAAACCGCCCGTCCGCAATCAGCTTCTTGAAGTCGCGTCCGGGCAGATGCCGGATGTACGTCCTGCCCGCCTTCAGCATCTCGACCTTGACCCGGTCCACGTCGAAACCGATCACGCGGAAACCGGCCCGCGTGAATTCGCGCACCAGCGGCAGGCCCACGTAGCCCAAGCCGATCACGCCCACGCGGGCCGATTTGTCGTTGATCTTCTTCCACAGTGCGTCGTACTGGCTCATGCCGGGCAATCTCCGCTGGACTGCGAGCGCCGACCGCAGCCGCGCTACAGGCAGGTGGACAAAGGACCGGACCTTGTAGCCGAAGCGGCACGAATCGACAAGCGCCGGCCCGGACGGCTATGCTCCCCCCGCGCGTCGCCGCGTCGTTCGGACCAGCGGCGAACGGGAGCCTCGGAATGCCGCGCTTCGGCTTTGCGATCGACAACCGCGCCTGCATCGGGTGCCACGCCTGCACGGTGGCGTGCAAGGCCGAACACGAGGTGCCGCTGGGGGTCAACCGCACTTGGGTGAAGTACATCGAAAAGGGTGAGTTTCCGCAGACGCGACGCTACTTCAACGTGCAGCGCTGCAACCACTGCGCGGACGCCCCCTGCGTGGAGATCTGCCCGGTCACGTCGCTGTACGCGCGGCCGGACGGAATCGTCGACTTCGACTCGTCGCGCTGCATCGGGTGCAAGGCGTGCATGCAGGCCTGTCCCTATGACGCGCTCTACCTCGACCCCAGCACCAACACCGCCGCCAAGTGCAACTACTGCACCCATCGCGTCGATGCCGGCTACGAGCCGGCCTGCGTCGTGGTCTGCCCGGTGGAGGCCATCGTCAGCGGCGACCTCGACGACCCCGACAGCCGCATCGCACAGCTCGACCGCATGCACAAGGTGCAGTACCCCAAGCCGGAGAAGGGCACCAATCCCAAGCTGTTCTACGTCGGCGGCGAAACGGCCGCGCTCGATCCGGCCGCGGCGCCGCCGGAAGCCGACTACCTGTGGAGCGGCAACGACGGTCGCATCAGCCTGCCGCTTCTGCGCCGCGCGGGCGAGGAAGCGGAGCGCGACGCCCGCGCCCGCCGCACATACGACGCGAAAAGCAAGCCCGCCCCGTGGGGCTGGATGGTGTCCGCCTATATCACGACCAAGGCGGTCGCGACGGGCCTGCCAATGATCGCGCTGATTCTGTACTTCCTGAACCTGGCCGGCGCGGCGCTGCCGACCAGGCCGTTCCTGGTGGCGCTGCTGTTCCTGGGCCTGACCGGTCTCCTTCTCGCGGTTGATCTGAAGCAGCCGCAGCGCTTCTTGTGGGTCTTGCTGAGGCCGCAGTGGCGGAGCTGGCTGGTGCGCGGGGCGTACCTGATCCTCGCATACTCGCTGCTGCTGCCGGTGCTCTGGATCATGGGGCTTGCGGGTGCGCCGCGTGTGTCGCAGCTCGCGCTCGGCCACGCGGGGTTCGCCCTGGCCGTGTGCGTCGCCGGCTATACCGCGCTGCTCCTGGCGCAGGCCAAGGGGCGTGACTACTGGCAGAATCCCCTGCTGGCCGTGTCGATGGTGGCCGACGCACTGGTGGCCGGCGTGACGGCGGCCGTGCTCCTCGGAATGTTCGACTGGGACATCGCGGCACTCAACGTGGTCGAGGACGTGGCGGGCGGCCAGTACCGCCAGAGCATCGGCCGGACGCCGGCCCGCCTGTGTCTCGGAATCGCGACGGCGCTGACGGCGCTGATGGTACTGGCCGAGCTGCTCCCCCGGCATCAGACGCGCAACGCCGAACTGACCGCGCGGTTGATCACCCGCGGCCCGTTCGCGCCTCTGTTCTGGCTCGTCGGCGTGCTCGCGGGCATCGTCGTACCGGCCCTGATGCTGGCGTTCGGCGCGCCGGCGTGGCTGGCGGGATTGCTGCTGGTTGCGGGCATTGCAGCGCGAAGCCACGTGCTGGTCCAGGCGCCGCAGCGCGTCCCGCTGAGCTGATCATACCCCGGCGCGGAGCGTCTATGACGCCGCGCGGACCGACAGCGCCGAACGTCTGCGAAGTCGAAATGCCTGCTCCCCAAGATCTGATCCAGGTGTTCGTCGTACGTCGATGTCGATCGCGGCGGGCCAGCTCGTTCGCGCCACCGCGCCCGCAGGCCGTGGCGCGGCCAGCAGACAGCCGCCAGTGTCGCCAGGAGAACCAGGATCAGAAAGGTGGTGTTCATCATTGTGGATCGCCCGAAGTCACGGTTGCAGCCCCAGCAGCAACTGGAAAACCACGCTCAGGAGCGCGCTCAGCGCGTCCGTGAGCCCCGCAAACAGCACATCCAGAAGGAAGTTCATGCATTGTTCTCCGCGTTCGCTCAGAACCGGACCGCAAATCCGATTCCCGTAAAGAAGTCGTCCGCCTCCTCGTTCAGCCCGCCGCCGATGCGCCAGTCCAACTGGAGGTTGGGAGTGATCCGCCAGGTCAGGCCCGTGTTGAGGGCGTGGGCGCAGTCTGATCCACGCGAATTCGGGTAGAAGCCGTAGTACTCGAAGTAGGCCCCGACGTTGTCCAGGAGCGCATACGACAGGGAAGCCGAGGCGGCGGTTTGGAGGAACCGCTCGCGATTATCCGTGGGCGCGCCGAGGTTCACGTTGCCGGCGAGGCCCAGGCGGTCGGTGAGATCATAACCCCACGCCAGCTTGATCTCCGGATCGACGTCGCCGGAAGAGAACCCGCCACCGCCCGTGGGCACGGTAATCGCCGGAATGATCGCGAAGTCCGGGCGCGGTCCTTCCTGATCCAGGAGCTTCCACTTGAACCCCAGGTACTGATCCGCGCCGCCTTGGGACCAGTCGTCGATCGTGATCGGCCGGCCTACGCGCGTCTCGCCGGGGTGCTGGTCGTCCATCCACGCGTATCCCTCCCAGCCGACACGAAGCTCAAAATCGTCAAGCAGACCCGCACGAAAGAGCAGCTCCGGGGCGGTGTGCGAGCGCGTGCGCGTCCTCTTCTCGCGATCATAAGTGAACGTGTAACCGCCCTCCAGTTGCGCGTGCCCGCGCGGGACGGCGCTGGTACTCTCGGTGAAATCGGGACGGTCGGTTTCGATCGGCTCGGTCAGCGGCGCGGGATTCCACCAGGCCCAGCCGTCGAGGATCGACCGCAGCGGCTTCTCCACGCCTTCCTCCTGGCTCGGGCAGTTGCTCGCCGCGCCGAGCGCCGGTGCGGTCGTGGGCCGCGAGGTGGCGGCTTCCGCCGTCGCCTGGGTTGCCTGGGCAGAAGCCGAGAAGCCTCCGCAAGCCGCCAGCACCGCTGAAAGCAACTTGGCGGCCTGCAGAGAACGCCGCAGCAACACGAAACGCTCCTTCCGCCTTTGGGCGCCGCGCGGCACCTTGTGAAGTTTGATGATTCAAAGTATAATCTTCGACGGAACAAAGTCAAACGGCGGCGCGGAAGTGCTGCGAGCGGCTATGGCTGCACCCGGAGGACGTTGTGGCCAGCGAGACGGTCGAGAACTACCTGAAGGCGATCTACACGCTATGCCGCGAGTCGCCTGCCGGCGAGGCGGGCATGACCCGATTGGCCGCGTCCGTCGGCGTGACCACCGGCACCGCCACCACGATGGTCAAGAGGCTCGCCGCGGGCAAGTTCGTCAGATACAAGCGCTTTGGGGGGGTGTCGCTCACGTCGAAGGGCAACCGCGCGGCGCTGGACATCATCCGCAGGCATCGGCTGGTCGAGACGTTTCTCGTGGAGACGCTGAAACTCGACTGGTCCGTGGTGCACGCGGAGGCCGAGCGTCTGGAACATGCGTTGTCACCGGTCGTGCTCGAAGCGCTGGACGCGTTCTTGGGCTATCCCGGCGCGGATCCCCACGGCGATCCCATTCCGGGCGCCGATGGCCGCCTGCGCCAGACGTCACCGCTGGTCGCGATCGGCGATTGCAAACCGGGCGCGCGCGTACGGCTGGCGCGCGTACTGAATCAGGGTGCGGAGTTCCTCCGGTTCCTTGATCGCCACCACCTCAAGCTCGATGCCGTGCTGACGATCGAGGCCGCGGAGTCGGGCGCCGGCACGGTCACCGTTCGTACCGAGGCGGGCGGGACGATCGCGATCAGCGAAGCGGCGGCGGGCAGCCTCCTCGTCAACGCTGGTGCGCACCACACTGGGCGTCGCGGCACCGGCCCTCCGATCTTTCGCGCGATCCGCGATCCCGGTAGAAGCTCTCCGTGACTTGGCGGAGGTCTGGATGACGCATACGGTCTCGCTCTTGAATCAGAGTCGCATC
>CAYNYG010000039.1:0-14004 GCA_964401365.1 uncultured Planctomycetales bacterium
CGCGAGACGCGCGGGTTCATTTCGATGACGCACATGCGGCCGCTGGCGGGGTCGACCGCGAACTGGATGTTGGAGCCGCCGGTCTCGACGCCGATCTCGCGGATGATCGCGATGGCGGCGTCGCGCATGCGCTGGTACTCGCGGTCGCTGAGGGTCTGGGCGGGGGCGACGGTGATGGAGTCGCCGGTGTGGACGCCCATGGGGTCGAAGTTCTCGATGGAACAGACGATGACGACGTTGTCGGCCCGGTCGCGCATCACCTCCAGCTCGAACTCCTTCCAGCCCCAGAGCGATTCCTCGACCAGCACCTGCCGGATGGGGGAGTACTCGAGGCCGCGGCGACAGACGTCGTCGAACTCGGCCCGCGTGCGAGCGAAGCCACCGCCCGATCCGCCCAGCGTGAAGGCGGGGCGGATGACGCAGGGGAGCTTCACGTGGTCCAGCGCGTCGAGGGCCTGCTGCATGCTGGCGGCGGTCCGGCTGCGCGGGACATCGAGGCCGATGCGGAGCATGGCGTCGCGGAAGGCGAGGCGGTCCTCGGCCTTTTCGATGGCGGCGGGCGAGGCGCCCAGCACACGGACGCCGTGGCGGTCCAGGATTCCGTCCTGATGGCAGCGGAGCGCGCAGTTCAGGCCGGTCTGCCCGCCGAGCGTGGGCAGGAGAGAATCGACCGGCGTGCCGCGCTGGCGTTCCTTCGCCAGGAGCTTGTCGATGGTCTCGGGGGTCACGGGCTCGATGTAGGTGCGGTCGGCGAACTCCGGGTCGGTCATGATGGTGGCGGGGTTGGAGTTCACCAGCACGACGTGGATGCCCTCTTCGCGCAGGGCCTTGCACGCCTGCGTGCCGGAATAGTCGAACTCGCACGCCTGGCCGATGACGATCGGGCCGGAGCCGATGATGAGGACGCGGTGTATGTCGCTGCGCCGGGGCATGTGCGGGTCCGGACCCTTCATCCTCCGGCGCTGCTGCGCCGATGAAGGGTGGCACCTCGGCCGCGCCGCGCGCGGCACGAGTCGGCGGACGATATCCGCGGCGTCGGCGGCGGGCAACCTGCGGCGCAGGCGATGGAGCGGGCCGAGGCGTTGCGCGCGATGACGGTGATGAAGGTCGGTTCTCCGGCGGCGGGCGAGTCAGGCGTGAGCGGCGGCCAGTGGCGTCGCAAGCGCGGCGGCGTGCGCTGGCGGGTGTGGGACGGGGCGTGGCAGGTGCAGCTCGAAGTCGGCGATGACGGGCAGGTGGTCGCTGGCGACCCGCGCGAGGCGCAACCGGCTGCGCTCGACGTGCAGCAGCTTCAAGGGGCCGCGGTAGAAGACCTTGTCGAGTCCGCCGGCCGGGGCAAAGCTGGGGAAGGTGCGGATGGACCAGCGACCGCCGTTGCGTTGCGTGGCGCAGTGGAATCCGGCGGGAGCGAAGACGCGTTTCTTGAGCACGTTGCGCCAGTCGTTCATGTCGCCGGCGACGATGCAGGCGTCGGCGAGATGAAGACGGCGCATGTCGGCGGAAGCGAGCATGCGTTGGGACTGGGCGAGGCGGACGCGCTCGGCCAGCCCGAGGTGGACGTTGAAGACGTCGAGCGTGACCTGGGCGTGGGGGGTGGGAATGCAGATGCGGGTGTGCTGTGCGCCGCGCCGCTTGCGCCAGGCGACGGTGAGGTCGATGTTGCGCTGCGGTCCGATGGGGAAGCGTGAGAGCGTGGCGTTGCCGTACTTGCCCTTCTTGAGGAAGACGTTCATGCCGACGGCGCGGAAGTCGTAGTTGAGCTTGCGGGCGAACCAGGAGGCCAGGTCGAGGTGATCCGAGCGCGGGGCGGCGCGGTCGACTTCCTGGAGCAGCACGACGTCGGCGTCATGGTGCTCGATGATCTCGGCGATGCGCTCGGGCGCGAAGCGGCGGTCGACGCCGATCGCCTTGTGGATGTTGTATGTCAGTAACCGCAGTCGCAACAACGCGACTTCATCCTGTCGTTCGGCGCCGCAGTCCCGTTCGGGATTGATAGTCGCGCGCCCGCGAGCCGTCCACTCGGCGGCCTTACGGCGAGCCCAGGCACTCGATGAAGCCGCCGATGTCCTGCCCGTTGACCGTGCCGTCGTCGTTGACGTCGCCGGCGCACGCGGAGCACGGGTCCGGCGCGCCGCCCAGAGCGGCGATGAAGCCATCCACGTCGAAACCATTGATCGAGCCGTCGCAGTTGGCGTCGCAGGGGTTGCACGCGGCGATCACGGTGAGCAGGGCCGGGTCGCTGGTCTGCGATCCGCAGGCGTTGGTGACCACGCAGTCGTAATTGCCCGCGTCGGCGGGAGCGGCCGCGGCGATGGAGTATGTGGCGGCGGTGGCGCCGGGGATGTCGGTGGTGTTCTTGCGCCACTGGAAGGCCAGCGGGGCCGTGCCGCCGGCCGCGACGGAGAACAGCACGGGGTCGCCTTCGGGGACGGACTGGCTCTGGGGGTGCGTGTCGATGTCGGGCGCCACCTGGACGGTCAGCGTGGCGGCGGCGCTGGTCTGACTGGAGCAGGCGTTGGCGACGACGCAGTCGTAGCTGCCGGCGTCGGTGGGCGAGGCGCCGGGAATGGAGTACGTGGCGGCGTTCGCGCCGGGAATGTCCGAGCCGTTCTTGCGCCACTGGTAGGTCAGCGGGGCGGTGCCGGAGGCGACCACGGTGAAGGCGGCCGGCGAGCCGGAGCAGACCGATTGCGAGTCGGGCTGCTGATCGATGGTGACGCTCTGGCAGGTGTTTTCGATGACGGCGCCGGCGATGGCGAGCCCGTAGCCCTGGCTGCCGGTGTTGACGGCCGGCGCGCCGATCTTGACCTCCCAGGTGCCGGTGATCGGGCTGGTGAGATAGACCTGCTCGACGTTGTTCTTCTCGTCGGCGGAGCCGCCGGTGGTCGACTGACCGCCGGAGAACACGTTGCCGCGGTAGACGGTTCCGTTCGGGTCGGTGACGGTGAGGTTGAGGTTGTTGACGACGGGTGCGCCGGAGCCGGCGGCGCCGGGCGCGTCGTGGAAAACGAGGGTGACGCGGAGGGGCTCGCCGCTGCTGGTGACGTCCACGTTGTAGGTGACGGGGTTGCCGGTGGTGAGTGCGTCGGCGGAGTTGTTGAACGCCTGCTTGACGACGAGAGTGCGCGAGTCGCCGGAGAAGAAGAGGGCATTGTCGAGGAGGATGCGACCCCAGCCCTCGGAGTTGGAGGGGTAGCCGCTGATGCCGGTCATGTCGACGGCGCCGTTGAGGATGATGGCCTTGACGAGTGCGCCGGAGGGGATGAAACCGTCGCTGGCGTTGGCGGCGCCGCTGGGGTAATAGCCGTCGACGAAATACTGTCGGACGAGGAGGGCGGCGCCGGTGACGGCGGGGCAGGCCATGGAGGTTCCGGTGAGGTTGCTGGAGTTGCACCCGGAGCTTCCGGAGCTGGAGGTGGTGCTACAGCCGGGCGCGTAGACTTCGGGCTTGCGGCGGCCGTCGGACGTGGGGCCTGCGCCGCCGGAGCAGTGCTGGTGCTGGTTGGGGGTGTCCTGAGAGGCGCCGACGGCGAGGCAGTTCTTGGCGTTTTCGGGGTTTTTCAGCGAGTTCTGGTTGGTGACGGCGAAGCAGACGACGGCCTCGTCAAACTGCCAGGAGAAGTTGTCGATGCCGCGGCACAGGCCGTCGTACTGGGTGGTTCCGTCGTTGCCCCAGCTATTGGTGTGCATGGTAGCGCCCTGCGTGCGGTGCAGGTCGAGCCGGTTGAACATGCCGGATTCGGAGAAGCTGGGGATTCCGTGGTGGCAGACCTTGGCGAGGTACGCGACGCCGCGGGTGTTGCTGTCGGAGCCACCGTCGCCGACGGCGGTCCCGGCGGTGTGGGTGCCGTGCAGCTCGTACCCCTGGCTCTGGTTGTAGGCCTGGATCTTGCGGTGTGCGTCGCCGATGGGGTCGCCGTCCTGGAAGGAGCAGTGGTTGACGGCGATGCGGCCGTCCATGTGCCCGAGGAACTGCCCCTCGCCGTGGATGCCGTTGGCGTAGCAGGGGAAGGCGCCGGACTGGTTGCTCTGGACGATCCAGCGGTCGGTGTTGTTGCGGAAGGTGAGCTCCGGGTACTCCTCGACGTACTGAATCTCGGCGATGAGGGCCAGGGCGGGCACGTCCGCGGGTTGGATGAGGAAGTTGAGGATGCCGTCGCCGCCGGCGTACTCAGCGTAGACGACGGTGGCACTGGGAAGGGCGGCGACCTGAGCGATGGCCGCGTCGAGCGACGCATTCGGAAAGACGTAGGCGCTGAGGGCGAGTTCGCCGCGGGCGGCGATCTCGAGGCGCTCGTCGGTCTGGAACGTGTGCGTGCCGACCTGCGGGTTGATCTTCCAGGCCGGCTCGTAGGACCCGATCCAGCGAACGAAGCCCATGGCGCGCAGGTCGGCGGGGTCGACGCCGCTCACGTCGGCGAGGTAAGCGAAGTCAGGCAGGTAGTCGAAGCGCACGACACCAGCCGCGGCCAGTTGTGCGGCCCGGGTCGGGGTCATCGCGCCGTCGAGCTGAATGACGATGCCAGGTCCGGCGGGCAGTGGGTCGTCGGTGTAGAGCAGGTTCGGAAGCGCGGACGTGTCAACCTCGCCGGTCAGAAAGCGCAGCACGCCGCCGGCCGATTTGCCCGCGCCGCTCAAGGGCAGGCTTGCGAGAACTGAAGGGGCCAGCGTCCAACAACAACCCAACACGGCGGCGAAGCCCCGCGTGCAGCGGATCGAGAACATGCTCATCCCTCGGGCGTCCCGAATGTGGATCGATCGAACAATGGATTGCCAGCGCAACATTCCGGCATGAGCCGGAGCAATCAGTGTAGCGAATCCGGTCCGCCGGCGGAAGCATCGGGGTTATCGGGCGGCGCGCGGGCGGGGCGTAGTACCGCCCCTCAGCCGACGGCCGCGGCGCGAAACGCGCGGACGCGGCGGGCCGCCTCGCGCAGCACGTCGTCGTCCTTGGCGAAGCAGAAGCGCAGGAGAGACTCGCCGCTTGCGCCCTGGTAGAAGGCGGTGCCCGGCACGCTGGCGACGCCGGTGCGCTCGAGCAGTGACATGGCCGCGGTCTTCGCATTGGCGAACCCGAGATGGCCGATCTCGGCCAGCACGTAGTACGCGCCTTGCGGGACGATGGGCCGCAGGTCAGCCTCGGAGAGACCCTCGCACAGGATGTCCCGTTTGCGCTGGTAGTCCGCCTTGAGGCGGTCGAAGAACTCGCGCGGGGCCGCGAACCCCGCCGCGACGCCATGCTGGAGCGGCGTCGGCGCGCATACGTAGAACAGGTCGTTGGCCAGCGTGATGGCGCGGGCCAGCGGCTCGGGCGCGACGGCATAGCCCAGTCGCCACCCGGTGATGCTGAACGTCTTGGACATGCCCATGAGCGTCACGGTCCGGTCGCGAAGCCCCGGCAGGGTCGCCGCCGACTCGTGCCGTCGGCCGTCGTAGATGATGTACTCGTAGATTTCGTCGGTGATCAGCAGCAGGTCGTGCTCGTCGGCGATGCGCTCGATGACGCGCAGGTCGTCCTGTCCGTACATACGGCCGCTGGGATTGGATGGCGAACAGAGGACCAGTGCGCGCGTGTTGGGCCGCAGGGCGGCACGGATGCAGGGCTCGTCGAGGGCGAAGTCGGGCGGGGCGAGGGTCGCGAACTGAGGTTCGAGGCCGGCCAGGATGGATGCGTTGAGGTGATACCCGTAATAGGGCTCGAGCAGCAGGATTCCGTCGCCGGGGTTGAGCAGTCCCATGATCGCGCAGGCGAACCCGCCGCTGGAGCCGACGGTGACGACGATCTGCGAACGCGGATCGGCGTCGATCCCGTTGTCGCGGCGGAGCTTCTCGGCGATACGCTGCCGCAGCTCCGCGGCCCCCTCGGGGAAAGAGTAGGTGCTCTTGCGGTCGCGGATGGCCTGGATGGCGCCATCGCGAACGAGCGGCGGGGTGGGCAGGTCGCCCAGACCCTGCCCGAGGTTGATGCCCCCCACGCGCTCGCATTCGCGCGTCATGTTGCGAATCTCGGACTGGCTCATGCCCGCCAGTCGCGAGGAAAGAAAGCGGCTCATGCGGGGGCTCCAGTGGCGGGGCGGCCGGTCGTCGGGCCCGGGCAGGTTCGGAAGCGCTGGTTTCGCGACCGCGGTGAGACGGTCCGGACTGCGGATCGGCCCTTGACGGGGGCATTGTAACGCCCGGCGTGCGGTTGGCGGGTGCGCGACTTCACGCACATCATCGACCGGGTCGGCGGCGAGGCCGCGCGGCGCCCGGGCGAATCGCCTACGGCCATTCGGCAGTTGGGAAACCCCGAGTCGGCACGCGGCGTGCATGGAATCCGGGGCTGGCGGGTGCGCGCCGCCGTCACCAAACCCTGGAGTGCGCTCATGAAGATCATCATCGCCGACAAGTTCGAAGCCCGGGGGCTCGACGCCCTGCGACGGATGGGCTGCGAGGTGGACTATCGCCCCGGTACGCAGGGCGAGGCGCTGGGCGCCGCGCTGCGGGAGACTCGGGCCGACGTGCTGATCGTGCGCTCGACGAGAGTTACGCGGCCGATGCTGGAAGGCACGGATGACCTGCGCCTGGTGATTCGGGCCGGCTCAGGCACGGACACGATCGACGTGCAGGCGGCCGGTGAGCGGGGCATCCGGGTGTGCAACTGCCCGGGGGTGAACTCGGTGGCAGTGGCCGAGCTGACGATCGGGCTGATGATCGCGCTGGATCGGCGGATCGTGGACGAGACGCACGACCTGAAACGTGGGGTGTGGAACAAGAAGGAGTACAGCAAGGCGCGCGGGCTGAAGGGGCGGACCCTGGGCATCGTGGGCATGGGGCGAATCGGCTACGAGGTCGCACGGCGTGCGCACGCCTTCGACATGCCGCTGGTCTACCACGACGTGATCCCGCGGCCCGAGGCGGAGCGGGACTTTGGAGCGCGGAAGGTGGCGCTGGACGACCTGCTCCGGGAGTCCGACTTCGTGACGCTGCACATCACGGGCGGCAAGGAGAACTTCCACCTGATCGGGCGGCGTGAGGTCGGGCTGATGAAACCGACCGCATACCTGCTCAACTGCGCGCGCGGCGAGATCGTGGACGAGCAGGCCGTCTCGGACGCCCTGGCGACGGGCAAGCTGGCGGGCGCGGCTTTCGACGTGTACGAGCTGGAGCCGGCCGCGACCGACACGGAGTTCAAGGACCCGATTGCGCGCGCCCCGCGAACCTACGGCACGCACCACGTAGGCGCGTCCACCGAGCAGGCGCAGGAGGCGATTGCGGAGGAGACGGTGCGGATCGTCCGCGCGCTGCTGGAGAGAGGCGAGTTCCTGCACTGCGTCAACCCGCCGGAGGTCGCCCTTTCGAAATGAACCCCGGGTCGCGGCGCCGCGGGTTGAAACAACCGGGAACGCGCGGCGCGGCTGCCACCCGAGGCGGAGCGGTCAACCCGCCGGCTCGGGCGTCAGGGTGACGCGCACGTGCTTGTAGGCGGGGGTGCGCGACTCGGGGTCGAGGTTCATGGGGACGATCGCGTTGCATTCGGGGAAGTACATGGCCGCATTGCCGCAGCGGATGTCGATGGGGCGCACCCGGATGCCGCGCAGCTCGCCGGCGCCGGACCGGACGGTGACGCGCTGGTCGCGCTGGAGGCCCAGGGCGGCCATGTCGCGGGCGTTCAACAGGATGACGTCGCGGCGTTCCTGGCCGCGGTAGAGGTCCTGCTCCTCGTACACCACCGTGTTGAACTGGCCTTCGCTGCGGATGGTCATCAGGCGCAACGCGCTTCCTGGGCCGGGTTCGTCCGGCGGGTCCGCGAGTTGCGGGATGGTCACGACCGAGAAGCGCGCCTTGCCGTTGGGTGTGCGGAACCGCGGCTGGTGCAGGATGCGGCCTCCGATGTGAAACTCGCGGCGCGAGTCGTCGATGCGGGCCAGCGCCTCGAAACCGGGGACGACGGCGGCGATGGCGTGGCGGATGGTGCGGTGGTCGCGCATCGCGGTCCAGTCGATCGGCCCGTCGCTGCCGAGGATCTCGTTCGCCAGGTGCGCGACGATCTCGACCTCGCTGCGCGGGCCGGGGAGGCGCTCCGGGCCGCCGTCGCTGAGGCGGATGAAGTTGAACATCGATTCCTGCGTGGTGGCCTGGGACTCCTCGTCGCGGGCCTTGACGGGCAGGATGAGCGTTTCGCGCGCCCGGCCCCAGACGTGGCCGGTGTTGAGCGTAGTGCTGAGGTAGACGACGGATTCGAGCCGCGCGAATGCGTCGCGGGTGCGCGGGGCGTCGGGTGTGGCGCCGAACAGGTTGCCGCCGAGGCACCAGCCGTTCGCCAGCCGGCCGTCGCGCATGGCTTCGACGCAGGCGGCCGTGTCGAGCCCGGGGGTGGTGGGAAGCGTGACGCCGAAGCGCGACTCAAGCCGCTCGAAGATCTCATGGCGCAGCGACGGTGAAACGCCGACGGAGCCGACGCCCTGCACGTTGCTGTGGCCGCGGATGGGCAGCAGGCCTGCGCCCGGGCGGCCGACCATGCCGCGCAGCAGGGCCAGGTTGACGATGGCGCGGACGTTGTCGGTGCCGTGCAGGTGGTGCGTGATACCCATGGTCCAGGCGAAGATGGTGCCGCGCGAGCGTTGGTAGAGGGCAGCGCACGGATCGATGTCCGTTCGCGACACGCCCGAAGCGCGCTCGATCGAATCCCAGGTGGCGTCGCGCACGAACGCGAACCAATCCGGGAATCCGTCGCAGCAGTCCCCGATCCAGGCCAGCGGCACCCGGCCGCCATCGTCTCCGGAAGAGAAACTGCCGCGCGCCCGCTCGTCGGTGAACTGCTCCGCTTCGAGGAGCGACTTGGCGATGCCCGTCAGCAGCGCGATGTCGCCGCCGATGTGCGGTTGAATGTACTTGCTGGCGATTCGCGAGCCGAAGAGCATGCTCCCGATGCGCGAGGGAATGCGGAAATTCACGAGGCCCACTTCGCGAAGCGGATTGACGACGACCACGTGTCCGCCGCGGCGGCGCAGGTCGGCGAGCATGGTCATGAGGCGCGGATGGTTGCTGGCGGGGTTGCCGCCGATGAGGAAGAAGAGGTCGCACTGCTCGATGTCGTCGAGCGTGACGGTGGCGGTGGCGGTGCCGAGGGTGTCGCGTAGCGCCACGCCGCTGGCCTGGTGACAGTAGTAGCTGCAATTGTTGACGTTGTTGGTGCCGTAGAGCCGCGCGAAGAGCTGCCAGAGGAACGCGGCCTCGTTGCTGGCGCGGCCGCTGAAATAGAAGAAGTTGCGATCGGGTGGCGTGCGTCGGAGCCGATCGGCGCACATGGCCAGGGCGGCATCCCAGCCGATCGGGCGGTAGTGCGTGTCGCCCGGGCCGGCGTAGACGGGCTCGCTCAGGCGTCCCAGGTGCTCGAGTTCGCGGGGGGTCAGGGTGCGCAGCGCGTCGACGCCGTAGCGCTGCCAGAACTCTGGGGCGATGCGGCCCTGCATGTCGGCCGCCATGGCCTGCATCGATTTCTTGCAGACCTCGGGGAAGCGGCCGGCTTCGTTGACCAGCCCGCCGCGCTGGCCGCCCATGCCCAGGGCGCAGGTCTTGCAGGCGTTACGGGAGCGCAGGGCGCGATAGAACTTCCAGAATCCGCCCGCGCGGCGCGCGGTTCGCAGGGCGTAAGCGATGGCCTGCCAGCCGCCGCCGTGCGTGGGAAGCCGCATGGGAACTCCGGTCCGAACGTGCCGCGCATGGTAGGCGAAGAGCGGGCGGCGCGGGGGCCGGGACGTGGGCCGGATGGTGCGGGGCCGGCGTGGGGCGCGACCCGTGTCGCGCCGGGCGTGCCCCGCGGTGCGCGCGGCGGATTGCGGTTCGGCGGTCCGCGGCGATAATCCGGGCGGATCAAGGAGCCGCGGCATGGGTCTTCGTCTCAGTCTGCTGGAGCGTCTGCGGAATCCCGGGCCGGCCAATGCGCGCGATATGGACCCGTCGGCGCGGGAAGTCGCGGACTCGATCCTGCGCAACCTTCAGAACATGCTCAACACGACGCAGGGCAACTGCCTGACCGACCTGCGCTACGGCCTGCCGCACATGACGACCATTCAGAGCCAGATGCCCGAGTCGGTGCGCGGCTTTCTGGCCGAGATCAAGACGACCATCGAGCGGAACGAGCCGCGGCTGCGCAGTCTGCGGGTGCGGCACGCGCCGCAGAAAGAGAACCAGATGGAGCTGCGGTTCGAGGTGAGCGGGCTGATTGTGGACGACCACGATCGGACCAGCGTGCGCTTCGAGACGTTCGTGGACGACTCGGGCAAGATGCAGATTCGGGGATAGAGCTTGTCCACCAATACGTACTACCTGGAAGAGCTGTCGTTCCTGCGCGAGATGGGGCGCGAATTCGCCAAGCGCTACCCGGCGGTGGCGCACATGCTCGAAGCCGCCGGCGCCGATCCGGACGTCGAGCGGTTGCTGGAAGGAGTGGCGTTTCTGACCGGTCGCGTGCGTCAGAAGCTGGACGACGAGCTGCCCGAGCTGTACCAGAACATGATGATGCTGCTCTGGCCGCACTACCTGCGGCCGGTGCCCTCGACGACGGTGCTGGAGTTTCAACCGGTGGTCGAGCAGCTTTCGGGGGTGATCCGCGTGGCGGCGGGGACGAGCGTCGAGTCCGTGCCGGTGGCGGGGACGCCGTGCCGCTTTCAGACCTGTTTCGACGTAGACCTGTCGCCGCTGTCGGTGGAGCAGGCGGAAGTCGAGATGCCGATGGCGACCGACGCGCGGCTGCGGATTCAGTTCCGGATCGCGGGCAAGATGCCGCTGGCGAAGCTGAACCTCAAGTCGTTGCGGCTGTTCCTGGGGGGCGAACTGGTGCAGGCGACCGGGCTGTACCTGTGGGTTCTGCGTTACGGGAAGTACGTCGAGCTGCGGGACGTGGCGTCGGGGCGTTCGGTGCAGGTGCCGGCCTCGTCGGCGCGTCCGGGGGGCTTCGGGCCGACGGAGAACATTCTACCCTACCCGGCGCACTGCTTTGTCGGATATCGACTGCTCCAGGAGTACTTCACCTGTCCGCAGAAGTTCCACTTCCTCGAGTTCCACGCGCTGGAGAAGCTCGCGGCTCTCAGTCCGGGGGACCGCTTCGAGATCATCGTGCCTTTCTCGCGCCGCCCCGATGACACGCTGCGCACCAGCAAGGAGGCGCTGCGGCTGCACTGCACGCCGGTGGTCAACCTGTTTCCGCACTCGGCCGACGGCATCCGGGTCGATCACACGCGCACGCAGTACCTGATCCGGCCGAGCACGACCGGCTCGCCGCCGGAGCACTATGAGGTGTACTCGGTCGACAAGGTGGTGGGGCTGATCCAGGGCGAGGCGGAGCGGCGCGTCTACGAGCCGCTGCACTCGTTCCGGCACAGCTCGGAGGCGGGCGGCGGCGGCATTTACCACCAGACGCGGCTCTATGACGCGGTGGTGGGCGACGGAACGGACACGTTCATCTCGTTCGTCTCGGCGGACGAGCGCTACGTGGTACCACCGACGGAGACGATCACGATCGACCTGACCGCATCCAATCGCAATCTCGCGGCGCAGCTCAAGGTCGGCGACGTGAAGGTGCCGACCGTCGATTCCCCGGAGTTCGCGCGCTTTCGCAACATCACACCGGTGTCGCGCTCGCTGCGCCCGCCGCTGGGCAAGGGGCTGCACTGGCGCCTGATCTCGCACCTGTCGCTCAACTACCTGTCCTTGCAGTCGGTGGAGGCCCTGCGAGGAATCCTGGAGTTGTACAACTACCAGGCGCTCTACGACCGCCAGGCGGCACGCGAGAACATTCTGCGCATGGAGGGGCTGGTGACGCTCGAATCCAAGCCGGTGGAGCGGCTGATCCGCGGCGCGCCGGTGCGCGGGACGTCGGTGGCGATGGAAATGAGCGAGGAGAACTTCGCCGGCGAAGGGGACATGTACCTGTTCGCGACGGTGCTGAACGAGTTCTTCGCGCTGTATGCCACGTTGAATTCGTTCACCGAGCTGCGCGTCCGCGGCACGAAATTCGGCGAGGTGTATCGCTGGCCGCCGCGGCTGGGGCAGCAGAGCATTCTGTAGCGTCGTCACCGCAACGGCCGCAGGCCCGCCGCCGCTCGCATCAGGTTGGCCTCCGCCAGCGCCTTGGGGCAGCGCTCCAGAAGCGACGTCAGGTTGGATGACGTGATCCCCAGCCGGGCCGCCGCTTCGCCCACCCGTCCACCCTCGGCCGCCAGCGCGTCCAGCAGCAGCGCCAGCACGTTCGGCCAGGCCGGGTTGCGCGCGCTGATTTGCAGCCGTCCCGCCTCGACGGCCGCGTGCGCCGGCCACGTGATCGACGCCGGCGGCGGGCGGCGAAACCCGATCGCCAGCGCCTCGCGCAGCCGCCCAAGCGCCCGCGCCCGGTTCTCATGCTGCGAGCGGCTCTCGACCGCCGTGACGATCAACCCGCTCGGCCGATGATGCAGCCGAACGGCCGACGAGGTCTTGTTGCGTTTCTGTCCGCCGGGTCCGCTGGCGCGGAAGGTGTGAAACTCGCACTCGGCCAGCAGGGCGTCTTCGGGCAGGTCGAGGCTGTCGCGCGGGTCCATCTCTGGCAAAGGATAGCGGAAGCGCGGCGAGATTCAGTTCGCGTACGTCAGGGTTTCGGCGACGATGGCGATGTTCTGGCCGTGGGCGACTGCCGGCCGTACGTGGGGAGGCGGGTCGATCGTATTGAATTGACGGCGACACGAAGCGCAAGCGAGTGCAGACCGCATCCGCGCACGAAACCCCGCGCACGAAGATTTGCAGTCGCTCAGCCGCAGCCCCCGCCGACCAGGCAGTCGACGAACGGGTCGATGTCGAGCCCGTTCACCGATCCGTCGTCGTTCAGGTCCGCGGCACAGGGCGAGCACGGCACTCCGCCGCCGGTGAGCAGGCTGACGAACGGCTCAATGTCCAGCGCGTTGACCGACCCATCGCAGTTGGCGTCGGCCGGGCGGCACGTCGGCTCGCCGCCGGGCAGAATCGCCAGCTCGGTGACCAGTCCCAGCCCCGTCACGAAGTCCTCGGGCACTGCGCCGTCGAGGTCCATGCGCATGATCTTGCCTTCGTAGCCCTGAAGCAGCACGTCCTGGCCCCAATACACCTTGCCGTGCGGCAGGTCGAGGCAGATCGGGCGCGGGTTGCGGTTCGACCCGACCCAGTAGAGGTCCTGCATGTCGGAGCCGTCGAGATTGGCGCGGCGGATGACGTCGACCACGTAGTCGGTCCAGTAGACGCGGCCGCCGGCGGGGTCAACCGCGACTCCGGCGGGCTTGAACTCCGGGTCGGAGCTGCTGATGACGGTTTCGAGGCCGCTGCCGTCGAGGTTGCATCGCAGGATCTTGCCCTTGACGTCGGCGTCGGACGTGGACCAGTAGACTTTGCCGTTCACGCTGTCGATCGCCAGCCCCGCGTGAAACGCGGTCGAGCGCAGCGTCTGCGGGCTGCTGCCGTCGAGGTTGGCGCGTTGCAGCAGGTAGGACACCTGGTCGCCGTAGTAGATTTTTCCGCTGCCGGCGTCGGCGGCGATGCTGCGCGGCCACTCCAGCCCCGAGGTGATGATGTCCTGTACGTCGCCACCGTCGAGGTTCGAGCGGCGGATGACCAGGGCGTTCACGTCCGCCCAGTAGAGCGCTGCGCCGGCCGGCTCGATCGTGATGCCGCGCACGCCGTTGCCGGTGACGACGACCGTCTCGACCGCCCCGCCATTCAGATCGACGCGCTGGATGAAGCCGTCGCCGATGTCGGGGTAGAAGATATGGGCGAAATAGAGCGTGTCGGCCGACGAGAAAGCAACGCAGACCCCAGCGATCGCTGCAAGCGACGACCGAAGGCATGCGCGCGCGGTTCGGCTGGACATCGCAATCTCCTGTCGCGCGGCGCGTGGGCGGCGATGATTCGTCGGCGATCGCGGCCCAGCCCCGCCAACCGGCATTGTACCAGACGCGGCGGCGTGGTTCGGGAGAGTTGCGGGCGGAACGGGCCTCAGGGGAGCGGAACGCGGGGAGC
>CAYNYG010000039.1:14104-37935 GCA_964401365.1 uncultured Planctomycetales bacterium
CTAGAGAGGCGTTCTCTCTTCTCAGCCCCAGGCGTACTCTTCGACAGTTTGAGCAGGTTCTGCGCAGCGAAATGCTGAATCAAGGCCCGCAGAAGGCCTTGGCGAATGACCTTCACAATCAGGTCGCACAGAAGTACCGTGCATTTCGGTATCTACCAATCGATGAGTTGCGAATCTATGTTCTGAGTGACGATTCGTTCTCGCTCTTCGAGGCACACGCCACGCCCGGCCTTCAGTTCGCAGCGATTGATAAACTCGGCGCCCAACAGGCCCATCTGTGGTGGACACGAGAGCAGGCGGAACGCGCGGATTTTCAGGTGTACTTCTGTACGGGGCGATTCCACCCCTGACGCCGTGCACCGGAGCCGCAATTGGCAGCGGGCTGGCGACAAGGGATGGTGATCGCGGCGTCGAACAGAGTATTGCTGCTGCAAGGCTGACTGCGACCGTCGAGCGTGAGTTTCACTTCGCCGCTGGCGTGCTCACGGCGTCGCAGGCACGCCGCCGGCGGCGACGCGCCCCAAGTCGGGGCGCCCCGCTGCCGGGCACTCGCTGGCGCTTCGTGCTCGGATTGCTAGGCAAACCTCTCACCGCGCCGCGATCTTCACCTTCAGCGGCTCAATCCAGGTCTTGAACTCGTCGGTGTAGTACAGATACGCCCGGCTCGCGGGACCGGTGTACGTGCCGGGGATCGCCGCCAGAAGGCTCAGCGTCAGCTCGCGCTTCTCGTTGGGCCGCATGCCGCGCCAATAGAGCACGACCTCGCGGCCCACCACTTCGTAGGCGTCAATCTGACCTGACTTCACCAGCTCCTTGAGCTGGTCGTGCCTCGGCTCCAGCCCGCCCGGCAGGCCGACGATCGCCACCGGCGTCGGCAGCGACTCACCCGTGCGGTTCTCGACCTTGACGGTCGCCTCCGTCAGCTCGCCCTCGCGGACCTCGCCGCTGCGCAGGGCGGCCGCGAGCGCCAGCTTGCATTCCTTCGACGAAGGCGGCAGCGCGTCGTTGTAGCGCACCGCGACCGAGTAGGGCATCGACGATCCAGCCTCCATGCGCAGCTCGATGGTGTGCTTGCCGGGGGTGAGCAGTTCGCTCATCTCCGGAAGCTTGATGGCGCCCTGCGTGGTCGCGTCGAAGGCGACCGGTCCGCCGATCGACTGCCCGTCGACGAACACCGCCAGTTTGCCGGCCGCCTTGGGCCGGGCGCGCAGCTCGTCGTACTTCACGATCGCGCGCAGCGCCAGGACGGTTGATTGCGTCGAGCCGTAGCGGCCGGCCTTGCAGCTCTCGGCCAGGTAGCGGATGCCGTTTTCGACGGCGGCGGTGAAGGCGGGGTCGCGCAGCCACGCCAGGACGGCCAGCGAGGTCGTCTCGATGTTGAGCGCGTCGCCGCCGCTGCCGACGATGGTGGCCGTGCCGCCGCTGACCATGCCGGTCTTGTCCTGGAGCGCCGCGAGGCGCTCCATCAGCTTGCGAGCTTCCTCGTGGTCGCCGGAGAGCGCCATGGCGTTGGCCGCCAGCGCGATGACGTAACTGTTCTTCGTCCCGCGGGCCGCCTGCTTTAGCCACGCCACCTCCGGGCCGAGTTGCCGCTCGCCCGACTCCAACAGCGCCCACAGGATGTAGCCGTTCGAGCACTCGCGGTCTTCGATCCAGGTGTGCAGCGCCCGCTGTTTGCGGGTGAAGCCGCCCTGTCCGTCGCGCGTGCCCAGCAGCCACGCCCGCGTCCGCGCCAGCATGTCCGCATCCACCTGACGGACTTTCGACATGTCCTCGAAGTGCAGCAGCCCGAAGGCGGTCAGCGCCTCGTGGCCGGGGTCGCCGCCGAACCACTCGTAGCCCTTGCTCTTGCATTCGAAGCTGACCAGCCGCTGGTAACCGCGCTCGAGCTTGTCGCGCGCGTCAGAGATCAGGCGCGGGTCGATGCCGGTGTGCGACAGGAAGTACTGCTGGGCCATGGTGAGCGGATAGGAGGTTGAGCTGGTCTGCTCGAAGCAGCCGTTGGGTTCCTGGAGCAGGCGTTGCAGCGCCTCGGTCAGGTTCGCCAGCGGGGTGGGGAAGACGGTCGCGGTTGCCGACACGCTGCGCAGCGCGACGCGCGGCGGAATCTCGACGGTGTGAGAGACGCCGCCGTCGGGTCCGATCTGGCCACCGAACGCGACCTCGACCGGGAAGCCCGCTGGCCGAACGAAGAGCGGGCGCGTGACGGTGTCGCGGTAGCCGCCGGCGTGGGCCGCGACGACCACGTCGCCTGCCTTGGCGAACCCTATGTCGATCGGAATCAGACGTCGCACGCGGCCGTCCGCTCCGATGCTGAACTCCTGTTCGCCGCCGAACGTGAGCTCGTCCGGCCCGCTGATGGTGAGTTGGCCGTCGTCGATCGCCGCTCGGCTCACCAGCGACACCGGCATCAGCACCTGGTCGCCGGTCGTGACTTCGAGCGGCAGCTTCGGCTCGATGTAGAAGGGCTGCACCGACTCGATCTTCGCCACCGTCTCGCCCAGGCCGCCGCGCGCGTCGAACGCATCCGCGGCCGCGCGAAATGCCGTGACGGCGTCGCTGAGGTCGAACGAGACCTTGGCCACGCCCTTCTCGTCGGTCCGGACGCCGGCGTTCCAGTAGAGCGTCTCTGCGAAATCGACCCGGTCGCCCGGCTGCCGGTCCGGGCGGGCCTTGTGTGCGTACTCGCGAATCCAGACGGCCTGAGCGAGTATCTGGCCCGCCTCGAACTCGTCGGCTGCGATGCGGCCGACGAACCGCACGTCGGAGTTCTTCTCCAACCGGGCGACAAGCCCCCGTGCCGCGATCCGGTCGGCCGGCCTGGCGGCGCTCGCTGCACCGGCCGCGTCCTTCTCGCGCCGGTCGACGTCCGGGACGTCCACTGAACGCGGGGCGGCGTCAGGGCCGGTGGCGGGCGCTTCGTCGTCACGCGCCGCGAGCGGCGCCGCGTTTTCGTTCGGCGCGGGCAGGACCGGCATTCCGAACCGGATCTCCGCGTCGTCCGCGGGAATGCCGCGGGCCTCGCCCGCCGGTGCGTTCATGCGGAACACCCCGTCGAGGAGTCGAAGGCGCTCGCCGCCACCGAACTCCGCGGTGCGGGTCCACACCGTCGGCACCATCTGGTGCGCCAGGGCCCGCCGGGCCGCGTCGCCGTTGAGCTTGAGGAACTCGTCCACGTGGACGAGCGCGTAGCGCCGCCAGCCCTGCGTGCCCAGCAGCAGGTCGGTCGCGATCGGTCCCTTCGGATCATCGGGGTTGAGGTACACGTGCGCGTCGGCCAATTCGCGCACGTCGGGTTCCAGCAGCACCATGACCGGCAGCGCCGGCGGCTGCTCGCGCTTCTCGATCAGCTCGCGAACGGAGTCGTCCGACACCGTGACGCCTACCACGGCGCTGATCGGCTGACCCGCGTCGTCGGTGGTATGAATGGTCAACTCGACCGGCTCGCCGGGCACATAATCAGCCTTGGACGCGGTGACGCGGACGGTCACGTTCCGTGCCGGCTCGCGGAAGATCAGCCGCTCGGCCACCGGCTCGCGCCCCAGCACTCGCCCGCCGTCGGATTTCAGCGTCCGCCACAGCGTGGCGATCAGCACGCCGTCGGCCGTGTCGGGCGGGGTGAGCGTCACATCGGCGGCGGCGCCGGCCAGGGACTGCACCCGGGCCGTCGCAACTTCAACTTCGCGCTTGCGCAGCGACAGCGACAACTCCCCGTCGAAGCTGGACAGGACCCGCAGCCGCACCGGCTCGCCGCGGCGGTACACGTCGGCGGTGGTGCGGATGATGCCGCCGCTCTCCTTCACCGGCATCAGGCCGAACGTGACCTTGATCCCCGCCGGCTCCATGACCTTGAGCGTGTACTTGCCGCCCTTACGGGGCGTGAACTCGAACCGGCCGCGGCCCTCGTGCTCGGTGCGGAATGTGGCGATGGCGTCGCCCTTCTCGTCGATGACGATGCCGGCCACGTCGGCGGGCTTGCGGGCCGGCGTGCGGGCCTCGAGATACACGCGGGTCGCCAGCCCGTCCACCAGGTCGCCGCTCTCGGGGTACATCTGAAGATCGACGGTCCGCACCAGGATGGGGATCGTCTTGGCCGCGGTCTCGCTCACGCCCCCGTCCTCGATCACCAGCGCCAGACTGCCTTCGCCGCGCGCGATCTCGGCCGGCAGGTCGAACTGGACGTACGCGTTGCCGGCGGCGTCGACCGCCGTATCACCGCGGAACACCTCCACCCCGTCCACGCGGGCGATCGCGGCCACCTTCGCACCGGCGGGCGCTCCCCCTTCGGCCCGCTCGGTGTGCAGCGTCGCGGTCACCTTGTCCCCCGGCCCGTACCCGTCGCGCAGAAACACGATCTGGCTCTTGAGACGCGGCGCGCGGTACGCGCGCACGTCGAATTTGCGCTCGGCCGGGGCGTAGCCCGTCCACGGGTAGGTGACCTTCAGCGTGTATTCCCCGCCGGCTTGACCGTCGGGCACCTGCCAGGCCAGGCCGATGACGGATTCCTGCGACGCCGCCGTTGCGCTGGCGACCACGTCGCCCTTCGGCCCGCGGACCTCGAACAGCGCCTGGGTGGCGCTGGTGTCGGGCAGCGGGCTGCGCGTGAGGGCGTGCAGGAGCACCGCGCGGCCGTACACGGTCTCGCCGATGCGGTAGACCGGCTTATCGGTACTCAGGAAGGTCAGGTAGCGGTCGGCGCCGCCCAGGGCGGCGGAGTCGGCCGGCTCGCTCGGTCCATAGGCGATTGACAAGCCGTACGCCGTCAGCGTGCTCGCCAGCAACAGTCCCCACGACATGGTCCTGCGATTCATGGTTCACCCTCGTTGGTTCCGGGTCCCGCGCGTCAGGCACGATGCAACCGTGCGATTGGACGCGATCCGGCGCGGCGATGTTCCCGCACCGGCCGGCGGGCGGGAAAAATGTCCCGCGTCGGGCCTTTGCGCGGGGGGCAGAATCTCTTTGCAATCGGCGCATAGTTTGGGTAGAAGCGGCACGGCTCCCGCGGCGCAGGGCCAGCGCGGGCGGCGCCGGGCCGGCCCGGGGGCGAGGTGCAGGTGCATGCGCGTGGTGTACGGGGTTCACGGGTACGGGCGGGGGCACGCGACCCGCGCGCTGGCGGTGCTGCCCGACTTGACCGCGCGGCACGACGTGACCGTTCTGGCCGGGGGCGACGCCTACGCGGCGCTGTGGCCCGAGTGTTCCGCCGCCAGCGGACGCATTCGGGCCCGGCTGCACCGCATTCCGACGCTGGGGTACTTCTACGGAAGCCGGCGGACGCGCTCCAACGTGCAGACCTTCTGGGGCAACCTGCCGAGCGTGCTGGACCTGCTGCTGCGCGGCCCGGCGTACGGGTTGATGGCCGAGACGCTGCGCGACTTCCGCCCGGACGTGGTGATCTCGGACGCCGAGGCCTGGACGGGTCGCTTCGCGAACGACGCCGGCGTGCCGCTCATCAGCTTCGATCACTTCGGCGTGATGGTCTATTGCCGGCCGCCGATCGCCTGGTATGAACGCGCCGAGCGTCGCTTCGACGCGCTCGTGTACCAGGCGCTGATGGGGCGGCCCGACCACGTCATCGTGTCGAGCTTCTACGACGCCCCGCCGCGGCGCCCCGACGTGACGGTCGTGGGTCCGCTGCTGCGCCCCGAAGTGCAGCGCGTCGCGCCGCGCCGCGGCGACCATCTGCTGGTGTACCTCAACAAGGGCCGGCACCAGTTCACGCCGCGCATCGAGATCGCGCTGCGCGAGTCGGGACTGGGTGTGCGCATCTACGGGACGGAGCGGCGCGACACCGACGGGACCCTGAGTTTCCGGCCGCTGAGCAACCTGCCCTTCGTCGAGGACCTTGCGAGCTGCCGGGCGGTGATCAGCACGGCCGGGAACCAGCTTGTCGGCGAAGCGCTGCACTTTCGCAAGCCGATCCTGGTGATGCCCGAGGATTGCGTGGAGCAGCGACTGAATGCGGCGGCGGTGGAGCGACTGGGAATCGGAATGCGCAGCGGGCACCGGACCCTCTCCGCGGAGATCATCCGGCAGTTCATCGCCAACGAGGCCGGCTATCGGGCGCGGATCGAGTCGGCCCAGCGCGACGGCCGCCGCGAGGCGCTCGACGCGCTTGACCACGCGATGGCACGGCTGTGTGGGTCGGCCGTCGGACCCTCGGCCGCGGTGACTGCCCCGCGTGGCGACTGACGGAGTCACCGTTCGAGAGCCGACGAGGTTGCACGGATGCGCGCGTTCCGGCTGGCCCTGTCCGTTCTTCAGAACCGGTTGGGCGCGGTGCCGCGCCCGTCGTGGTGTACCTACCTGGTCACCTATCGCTGCAATGCGCGCTGCCGGATGTGCGATTCCTGGCGCCTTCGACCGGGCGAGGAGCTGACGCCCGCGCAGGTCGAGCGGGTGTTCTCCCGACTCGGCCGGCTGGACGTGGTGCGGCTGAGCGGCGGAGAGCCGTTCCTGCGGGCGGATCTGCCGGACATCGCCGAGGCCGTTCTGCGCGCGTCGCGCCCGGCGGTGATTCACGTCACGACCAACGGGTCCGCACCCGACCAGATCGTGGACTTCGCACGCGGGTTCTCCGTGCCGCGGCGGTTGCGCTTCATGGTGTCGTTCGACGGCCTGCCCGACGAGCACGACCGCAACCGCGGTCGTGACGTGACGTTCGACACCGCTCTGGAATCCGTCCGGCGGCTGGCGGAGCTGCGACCGGCCCTTGGGCTTGAAGTGAGTGCGAATCACACGGTCATCTCGCCGCAATCGCTGGCCGACAGCGAAGCCTTGAACGCGCGACTCGCCGCCTTGGGAGTGGACGTGCACTCCGTGCTGGCCTACCGCGACTCGGCCATGTACGGCGCCAAGCGCCGCGGGACGCGCGCCGAGGACCTGATCTCGCGCGGATACCCGCTGCATCCTGCCCTCGAAGGCGCCGACGTGATCGGCTTCGTGGATCGCGAGCTGGCCCGCACCTCCGCGTTGCGCAGCGCCGCGCTGCGCTTCGGAAAAAGGTACTACCTTCGCGGGCTGCGGGCGCGGCTGGCGCTGCGCCGCCCCGCGGAGGGCCGCGCGGCGTCCGCGGGAGGCGACGGCCGCCCGTCGCCCAACCCACGGTGCGTCGCACTGCGCAGCCATGTCCGCCTTCTGCCGGACGGTCGCGTGCCCGTGTGCCAATTCAACACCGAGACCGTGGGCAGCCTGCTGACGCAGACGCTCGACGAAGTGTGGAGCGGCGCGGCGGCGAACGCGTCCAGGGCGTGGGTGGACGCTTGCCCAGGTTGCTGGGCGGAATGCGAGGTGATGCCCAGCGCGCTCTACAGCGGGGATTTCTTTCTGCCGCGGCGCTGAGTGCGGCTGCGCGGCGCCGGCCGGTACAATGTGCGACACCCTTGCCGAGAGGAGGCATCGCATGCGAATCCGATCGTGGCTGGCCGCGACGCTGGCCCTGTTCGTGACGGTGACGGCCCGCGCGGACGCCGAGTTCGAGGCGCTCCAGGCCGAGTTTCAGAAGGCCCAGCAGGAGTGGTTCAAGCTGCTCCGTGAGGCGTCCGACGCGCAGACCGACAAGACCGCGCCGCTGGACCTCTCGAAGCTGCCGCCCCGGCCCGAGGGCGCGTTCAAGCCGCGCTTCAAGGCGCATGCGGAGAGGCACGCCGGAAACTCGGAGGCGATCCCCGCGCTGGTGTGGCTGATGCAGGCGGGGGCCACGAGCGGCGAGCCCGACGCGGACGCCAGGGCGGCGCTGGAGACGCTGACGCGCACGCATGCCGGCGACCCGGCCATGGCGGACCAGATCGAGCAGCTCCGCTACTTTTCGTGGCAGTTCGGGCGCGACCCGATGCTGGCGCTGTTCGAAAAGGTCGCGCGCGAGAACCGGAACCCCAAGGCCGCCGCGTGGGCGGAGTTCAACACCGCCTACGTACTGTACGGCGACGCCATGGGCGACCCGCCCCATGCCGACCGCAGCGCCGACAAGAAGCGCGCCGCGGAGATCTTCCGTAAGGTCGCCAGGGCCCACGCCGACAGCGAGGCGGGCAAAGCCGCGGCCGGATACGTGTTCGAGATGGACCACCTGCAAGTCGGCATGAAGGCGCCCGACTTCGAAGGCGAGGACGTGGACGGGCGAAAGATCCGACTGTCGGACTTCCGCGGGAAGGTGGTGGTGATCGACTTCTGGGGGTACTGGTGAGGGCCGTGTCGCGCAATGTTGCCCCATGAGCGCGAGATGACGAAGCGGCTGGCGGACAAGCCCTTCGTGCTCCTGGGAGTCAACAGCGACCCGAGCCGGTCGGCTCTGAAGAAGATCATCGCGGACGAGAACATTACCTGGCCCAACATTTACGGCGGGACGCTGGGCGATTGCCCGATCGCGGAGAAGTGGAACGTGCAGGGCTGGCCGACGATCTACGTGCTGGACCACGAGGGCGTCATCCGCCACCGCGACTTGCGCGACAAGGCCCTGGAACAGGCGGTTGAGGTGCTGCTGGAAAAGGTGGGGAAGTAGGCGATTCGGCCCGGGCCGATCCACCGTGTCGCAGGGAAACCCGGCACTCCCTGGGCTTTACGGCGGCCCGCCGGACCTGATCGAATCCACCGGCCGTCGGGACCGGGGACGGTTCGCGCGCCGGCCGGCGTCCTACGGCACGTCCGCCAGCGCCAGCCGCGCGCCGAACATGCGCCGCAGCGCCGGGACCAGCGCCCGGTGCTCCGGCGCACGCAGCGCCGGGTCGCGCTGCACGATCGCCAGCGCGTCGCGCCGCGCCTTCTCCACCCATTCGAAATCACGCACCAGGTCTGCAACCGCCAGCTCGGGCAAGCCGTGCTGCCGCGTGTCGAACAGGTCTCCCGGTCCCCGCAGCCGCAGGTCCTCCTCGGCGATGCGGAACCCGTCGGTGGTGCCCGCCAGCACGTCGACCCGCTCGCGGGCGCGCGGGTCGCGGCGGTGCACGATCAGCACGCACAGGCCGTCGCGCTGCCCGCGCCCGACCCGCCCGCGAAGCTGATGAAGCTGCGACAACCCGAAGCGTTCCGCCTGGTCGACCACCATGATCGCGGCCGCGGGCACGTCCAGGCCCACCTCGACCACGGTGGTGGCGACCAGGGCGCGCGTCTGCCCGCCGGCGAACGCGCGCATCACCGCCTCCTTCTCCGCCGGGCGCAGGGCGCCGTGCAGCAGCGCGATCGGAAGCCCGGCCAAAGGTCCGGCCGCCAGCTCGTCATGCAGCGCGACGGCGGTGCTCAGCTCGGCGTCGGTGTCGCCCGGGTGCTCGCCGTTCTCGTCGCCGCGCGCCGGGCAGACGAAGTAGGCCTGCTCGCCGCGCTCCAGACGCCCGCGTACGTAGGCGGCCACGACCGGCCACTTCTCGCGCGACGTGACGCGCGTCACGACCGTCCCGCGGCCGGGCGGCGATTCGCGGATCACCGTCACGTCCAGGTCGCCGAAGACGGTCATCGCCAGCGTGCGCGGGATGGGCGTGGCCGTCATGACCAGGTAGTGCGGCACGCCGCCCTTGGCGCGCAGCTCGGCCCGCTGCGTCACCCCGAACTTGTGCTGCTCGTCCACGACCACCAGCGCCAAGTCGTGGAACGCGAGGCCGGACTCGACCAGCGCGTGCGTGCCGATGAGGACGGACACGTCGCCGCGCGCCGTGCGCGCCAGCAGCTCGTCGCGCCGCGCGCGGGAATCCCCGCCCAGCAGCAGCCCGCAAGTTGTGCGGCTTCCGGCCAGGTACTGTTCGAACTTGCGGAAGTGCTGCCGCGCCAGGATCTCGGTCGGCGCCATGACCGCCGCCTGGCAGCCGTGCGCGACCGCGATCATCGCGGCGTAGAACGCCACGACCGTCTTGCCGCTGCCAACATCTCCCTGGAGCAGCCTGGTCATCGGCCGTCCGGACGCGAGGTCGGCGGCGATCTCACGCACGGCCGCGTCCTGCGCGCCCGTCAGTGGGAACGGGAGGCGCGAGCGGATGCGCGCGTCCATCTCCGGCGACAGGGGCAGGCGCCGGCCAGGCGGGGTGCGGTTCGCGTGCCGCCGCAGCGCCAGCGCCAACTCGATCAGCAGCAGTTCCTCGTACGCGAGCCGAGCGCGGGCGCGCTCCCGTTCCGCGTCGGAAGTGGGGCGGTGCATCTCGCGCACTGCCTGGCCGCGCGCCGGGAAACGCTCGCGGCCTCGAATCGCGTCCGGCACGAACTCGTCGATCTCCAGCTCCGGGTGCGCCAGCGCCGCTTCCACCGCGCGGCGAATCAGCGCCGACGGCAGCTCCGCCGTCGCGGGATACACGGCCGCGGGCCGAGAGGCGTCCGCGTCGGCGGAGGGAGGCGCGGCTCCGGGCGGGAGCACCGTGATACGCGGATGGACGATTTCGAGCCGGCCGTTGTAGTCCTGTGCCTGCCCGGACGCGACCACCATCACCTCGCGCCGCAGGTCGCGCACCGAGAATGGACGGTGGAACCAGCGCAGCGTCAGGACGCCGGTCCCGTCGTGGATCTCGCACGTGCGCAGGTGGTGCGGGTCGCCGCGCAGCCGCCTGACCTGGCCGAAGACGTTCACCGTCTCGCCGGGGCGCACGTCCTCAATCCGCTTGGGGACCGCCGCCGGCTCGAAGCGAAGCGGATAGCGCGCCAGAAGCTGGCCCACGGTGCGGAGCCCGGCGCGCTCGAACAACTCGGCTCGCCGGGGACCGACGCCCTTCACGTACTGGATCGGTGTGTCGAGGCGGAGCGGCATGCGGTGGGTGGTGAGAGGTTGCGTGGAACCTCGCCGGCGGCAATCAGCGCGGCGCCGGACGATCGCGCTGCCGGAGGTAGCCCGCGTACACGACCGCCGCGCTGACGGCCGCGACCAGCAGCCCCAGCATGAGCAGCCAGGCCAGCAGGGCGATCTTGTCCCTCATCCGCGGCGTGCGGCCCAGGAACCAGGCCAGGTCGTGCTCGAAGAGCTGGACGGCCTCGGGATCGGACCTGCCGCGGAAGTGAACGGCGTGCCGGGCGACCACCGAGCCACCGCGGGCGTAGCAACCGATCGCGCCGCCGCCTTCGGCGACGATGCCGATGGCGCCGCCGCCGTGGGCGATGCCCCCGATGGCCGCGCCGGCGATTGCGACGCCGCCCAGCGCTGCGCCGCCGAAGCCCGCCAGGAGACCGATCGCAAGGCCCCCGACGGCGAAGATGCCGCACGCCATGCCGCCCAGCGCGATGACGCCGAATGCCTGGCCGCCGATCGCGAGTACGCCGATCGCGATGTCACCGCGGGCGACGATGCCGCGCGCCCGGCCGATGCGCTCGTTTCCGTCCGGACCATAAGCTACCGACACCAGTGGCAGTCCGAAGATGCGCAGGCTGGACTCGTAGCGGCGACCGCCGACGGGCGTTACGCCGCGGCGCTGAAGCACCTCGACCAGCGGTTTGCCGCACTCCGGGCAGCGGCTCGACTCGGTCAGCCCGACCAGCGTGTACCCGCAATTCCCACAGTATGGTTCGGCCATGTCCCGCGCACTCCGAGGCGAATTATATGGCGGCTGACCCGCGTACGCTCCGCGGCGGGTCCGCGCCGCCGCGAAGCCGTGAACGCCAGCGGTGGGTCTCGCCGGAAGAGTGCCGGCCAGGTGTTTCCGCTACCCGCCGCCGCGCCGGCTAAGATGCCGCCATGGGTCGATTCGAGGTTCGGGCCGCGCGGGCGCTGGGGGTCGCGTTGCCCTTGGCGGAGACGTTGCGGAGGCGGACCGACTTCTCGGATCCGCCCGCGTACCTGGATGACTTCATCGCGGGGGCGCTGCTGCTCATCGGCGCCTGGGCGGTTCGGCGTGGACGACGCCACGGGCCGGCGCTGCTCGCGGGTGCTTGGGGCGTCGTCTGCGGCGGCGGCTACTACAGTTTCTTCGGACAACTGCGCCAACTCGACCGGCCGGACATCTCGGGGCTTCCCGGCCTCGCCGTCGTTGCGATCAAGGGGGCCATGCTCATCCTGGCGCTGGCCGCGCTCGCGTGCGCCATCCGCGGCGCGGCGCGCCCCGAGCCGCGAGCATAGGTCACGCTGCGGCGCGGGCTCAACGGTCCCCCGGCACCCTTGCGGAATGCGCTTCGCGGTCCAGCAGGGCCCGCTTCCGCTGCGACCCCCAACGGAATTCGCTCAGCGATCCGTCGCCGCGGATCACGCGGTGGCAAGGCACGGCGACGGCCAGCCGGTTGGCCGCGCACGCCGACGCGACCGCACGCGCCGACCCCGGCCGACCGATCAACCGCGCGACCTCCGAGTAGCTGCGGGTCGTGCCCGGGGGAATCGTTCGCAGCGCCCGCCACACTCGCGCCTGGAACGCCGTGCCCTGGATGTCGACCGGGAAGTCGCAGGTCGCGCTCGGCCGCTCCACCAGCGCGACGACCGACGCAAGCAGCCCTGTAAACGCCGCGTCCGGCGTCACACGGGCCGCGTCGGGAAAGACGGCGCGCAGGCTCCGGGAGAGTTCCGCGTCGTCGTCGCCCAACGCAATGTGACAGACGCCCTTGTCCGTCACCGCGACCAGCACCCGGCCCAGCCAGCATTCGGCGACCGCGAAGCGGATGCGCGCATCGCGGCCGCGGTTCCGGTACTGCCGGGGGGTCATTCCGAGCACCGCGGGCGCCTCCGCGTAGCAGCGGGCGCTCGATCCATACCCGGACGCGAAGATCGCGCTCGAAACCGGGCCGCCGGATTCCAGCTCGCGCTTGAGGCGCCGCGCTCGGCGCGTCGCGGCGTATTCGCGGGGCGTAAGGCCCAGGCGCGTGCGGAAGAGCCGATGAAGGTGCGCCGCGCTGAGCCCGACGTGATCCGCGAGTTCATCCAGGCGCGGTAGATGGGTGGCCTGGTCGATGAAGAGGCACGCTCGGGTAAGCCTCTGGGTCGCCGGGTCGCTGGCCACGGCAAGGTCGGGGCGGCAGCGGCGGCAGGCGCGGTACCCGGCGGCCTCGGCCTGTTCCGCCGTGTCAAAGAACTCGACGTTCCGGCGCTTCGGAAGGCGCGACGCGCACTCGGCGCGGCAGTAGACGCCCGTCGTGCGGACCCCGTAGACGAACCGATGCGCCGGGTCGGACCGGCGCAGGGCGACCGCTTCCCAGCGGGAATCGGACCCGGTCGCGGCAGAGTCGGATCGCGTCATCGACAGAGCGCCTCCTGGGCGCCGCACGCGCCGCGGTGCCGCACGCGACCGCCGCGGCCGCGAAACCGTGCAGCCACCTCCGCGTGGCGGCGATGTCATTCACACGATCCGATTATGCCGCGCGCCCCGCGGCAATCTACCCGGTTCTTGGCATGCAATTCACGTGCGCGGACGAGGCGCGCCACTCCGAGCGATGAACGCCAGCACGGATTCCGAACCGCCCCCTGCCTCCACAATCCCACAGGCCCCGTTGCCCGTCCCCGGTTCCGCGTTCCCCGTTCCCGCACGTCATGGCGACGTCGCGCCCGGCTGCGCGCCGGACGCGAGGCGTCGCATGCGCGGCGCCAGGACTTGCGGAAGGTTGCTCTTGGGAAACGCCGCCTGTGCGATCGCGACCGCGTCGCGGTACGCTGCCAGCGCGCCGGGCCGGTCGTTCAGCGCGTACAACGCGTCGCCGCGGATTCGCAGCGCACGCATCCGCTGCTCGCCCAGCGGATCGGCCACGTCCGCTGCGGCCGCGGCCAGACGCGCCGCGTCGACGTGCTGTCCGGCCCGCAGCGCGCGCAGCGCCGGAATCGCCAGGCCGCGGGCGCGTTCCTCCGCCGTAGCGGTCGCAGCGGCGACCAGCTCGAAGCCAGCTTCGACCGTGTACGTCCGGCCCTCCAGCTCCAGCGTCAGCACCGCCCGATAGCGGCCCGGCGCCAGGTCGCCGGTCACGGCGGCCCAACGCCGCTCCGTCCGCGCGCCGCGCGCAAGCTGCTCCAGCACGTCTGCGCGCGGCAAACGGACTTCCGTCATCGCCACGTCCACCACGCCCGCGTCCCCACGGACCGTAGCGGCCACGACCGCGAAGCGCTCCTCCAGAGGTCGCTCCGCAAGCCGCCGCTCGGCCTGCGCCAGCGCCTGCTCGGCCTGTGCCGCACGCGGGTTGCCCGCGCCCGGGACCGCGCCGGACGCGACCGCCGCGTCGCGCAGGCGGTCGGCGTCCAGGCGGCGCCGCGCCTCCAGCGTTTCCAGATCGGTCAACGTCGCTCGAATCAGAACCGTTTCGCCGGCCACCACCCGCCCGCCCGGCACGTGGTTGCCCAGCTCGTCGAATACGCCCGCGGCAAGCTCGACGTTGCCGGGCAGACGCGTGCGGTCCGCCTCGACAGCGCCGGCGGACAGGCCGCACAGGGCGGCGAGGATCGCGAAACTGCGCGGGGAAGTGAGTTTCATCGCGGTTGCTCCAGCGCGGGGCGCTGCGTCGTTGCGCGCGTGCCCAGCCGTTCGGCTATTCGTCCTTCACGTCGATCTGCTGGTGGCACTCGTTGTCCGCCGTGCAGAACACGTTCATCACCGGCGTCAGGTCGCTCAGGTCCTTGTCGGTGTAGTTGGAAAACACGAAGCGGGCCGGGAGTGTGCCGGCCGGCGACTGGTCGGCGGTGCGCGCGCCCCACATGCCGGCGTGCGTCGTGCGGATGGAGTACTCGACGTCGGCCGTCCCGTTGGAATCGCCGGCGTTGGCCCCGAGGGTGAGCGTGGTCGCCGTCCGGGCCGTGATCGCGTAGGACCCCGGCGTGACGCCGGTACCGCCGGTGATCTCGACCGTGTCGCTGCCGACGGCGACGTTCCAGGCGACGAAGTCCGCGCCCGCGTCGGTCAGCACGAAACCGGCGTCGTCGTCCACCTCGGCTCCGCCGCGCGCGCTGGTGCGATACTCCGAGTCGATCAGATCGAAGTCATAACGCATGACGCATAGCACCTCGCCGCAATTGGTGTCGTCGTACGGACTCTGCCGGCCTCCGTCGGCGCAGGCATGGTGCGTCACGTCCGTGCCGTGGCCCATTTCGTGAGTGACGGTGACGGTGATCTCGCGGTCGCGGACGTTCTCGAAGGCGGCCTGCTCCGCGCCGGCCGGGTTGCCGCCCTGTTCCGTGACGGCGACGCCGAGGTCGGTCCCGTGCTGGGCTACATCGATCTTGACCAGCGGGTCCGCGGTCTCCGGCGGACCGATGGTGGGGCCGTCGGTCAAACCCCAGAACGCGACGCCATTCAGGTCCGTGTCGACGATATGGAGCGCGAACTGATCAGCGAGCTTGGCGAACTCGGATTTGTAATTGATGATCCGCTTGCCGTCAGCGGCCAGCCCGGCGCCGGACCAGAGCTGGTTCGGGTCGGCGTTGACGTACTGGATCAGGATCCCGGTGAGCACGATGTACTTGTGCTCCGCGTGCCCGTTGAGGTGCAGCAGGTCCTCGTCGTAGATGAACAGGTCCTTGAAGAGCGGGAACAGCCGCTGGTGCGTGCCGAGGAACCCGTCCATCGTCCCGCGATACTCCTCGTAGAACGAGTAGCCGTCGCCGTTCCGTTCCATGTTGCCCGGCGAGGAGTCGTCATCCCAGGTGGCCGGGTTGGGCTGCAAGGTGGGCCACCAGGCGTCTCCGATGTGATTGCCGCCCACGTCGTCGACCGGGATGTCGCGGGTCTCGCTGAAGTTCTCGCAGCCGCCGTCCGCCGGATCGAAACAGCAGGCCTTGATCTTTCCCCAGGCGCCCCAGTCGTAGCAGGTGACGGTGACGGTGACCTCGGTCACCTTGTCCTTGGTCTGAATGGTCAGACCGTCGGCGCTGGGCGGGTCGAAGATGCTGGCCGGGTTGACGGTCGCCGTCTGGATGAACTTCAGGTCGGGCGTGTCGCCGCTTTCTCCGCCGTAGTTGATGCACACGCCTGGCTCGGATGAGACGCCCTCCAGGAAGAAGCGCACCTTGCGCGGCGCGCCGCGCGTCACTTTCGCCGTGAACGTGACCGAGTTGCCCGGGTCGCCGACGTTGGTCCCGAACGCACGCCCCTCCGGCAACCAGCTCGCCGGACACTTGGTCAGCGTGATCCGGCACGGGCAGCTCACCGTGTGCTCGGCGTGAACCAGTGTGCCGACCTGCACGCCGTCCACGTAGATCGGAATCTCATCCGGGAAGGGCGGCAGATAGGAGTGGCCGTAGGGCGGCAGCTCAGTGATGCCCAGCGCCTGGAGCGCGATCGGCACGCCGTTGGTGTCGGCGGTGATGCCGCCCAGGAAGTCGGGCAGCTCGACCTTCACGTACACCCCGAACTGGCTGTCGCCCGAGACGAAGTTGCCGCCGGCGTCGGCGACGACGTTGGTGATGGCGCCCGTGGAGGCGAGGTCGGGGTCTTCGTGCACCAGCACGCGCCCGACGGGCGACTGTCCGTCCAGCTCGAGCTTGACGATTTCGGTCTGGATGATCTGCCCGCTGACGTAGGGGGGCTGGTCGAGTCTGACCTCGGTGTCGGTATTCAGGCCCGAGCTGAGGAAGACGGGATAGCTGTCGCCGGCGATGTTGAGGATGATCGCCGCCTGCGAGCAGAAGGCGTCGCATTCGTCGCTGAGGATGTGAACGCACTCGCCGCCGAGGCAGAAGTCGATGGTGCACGGGTCCCCGTCGTCGCACCCCCCGGTGGCCTCGATCAGGCAGCAGATGAACCCGGAGATGTCGAGGCCGTTCACGGACCCGTCCTGGTTGGTGTCGCCCGAGCAGGTCGAGCAACCGTCCGGGTTCCCGCTGAGCAGCGAGATGAAGTGACCGATGTCCAGGCCGTTGACGGTCCCGTTGCAGTCGGTGTCGCAGGGCGCGCAGTTGCTGACGGGGTTGCCCTCCAGGGCCAGCCACAGCGCGGTGTAGAACGGCGGCCCGCCGCCGAAGAATCCGTCGGACGGGTCGTACTGCCCGTCGCCGTTGCCCAGTGCGTCCGACCACGCGATGTCGACATTGGCGCCGACCGACGGCCCGTAGTGATCGAAGTCGAAAATCGGTGAGCCCTGGTCGCTGAGTAGCGTGCTGCTGCCCGGCTCAAGAAAGACGTAACTGATGCCCCAGTCGTTGTCGTCGGTAAGATCAACGCCTCCGCCGGGCAGCACCGACAGGTCGCGCAGGGACTGATAGGCGCCCGGGTTCGTGACGTTGCGGACCTGGATCGTGTAGCCGGGCGGATCCAGCTCGCCCAGGTTGATGGGCGTACTGCCGTTGGTGACGTCGCAGGCGTCCCACCACCGGACGGCAATGTCAAAGTCGATCGGACCGTTGCCGAACTCGATCCACCCGACGACGAGCTGGTCGACGTTCCCCCCGACGCCCTGCGCCGGCCCACCGGTGAACGCGCCGTCGTCGAGGATGTCCTTCGGCTGGTCGAGCAGATACCAGATGTAGCCGTACGGTGCTTCCGTGTTGGCGTAGTAGACCGTGCCGGCGGCCGTCCCGCCCTCGCCGTTGACGGCGGGTGGAGCCGTGAGCTTGGCGTGCGGCTTGATCTGGTCCGCGGATGCCAGCGCCACGGCGCCGGCAGTCCATCCCGCCAGGATCGCGAATCGCATGATGGGCTCCTGTCGTGTCTTGAACGCGCGAGTCGATTTGGGCAAGGACCCGGTCTGCCGAGTCCACGCCAGCGCTGTCCGACGCAATCCAGGGGCCGATGGAGGTGCGAGATTCGGCGTCGCTTCCGAACACCCGGTCGGGCCCGCGCTGCCGGCTTCCGCAGTGTATGCGATGTCACGCCTGGACCGGCGCAGGTTTTTTCTGTGCTCCGGGGAATATCATCCCTGCCATGCCACCTTCGGGTGAACCTGGGCGCCGCGCTCGATCCTCGGCCGCTTCCTCGCGCAAGCCCGCGCGCGGACGGAGCAGCGCGGCGAAGGCCGCGACGTCTCCGCCGCGCGCCTCCGCTCCGCCGGTCCTGCCGGAACGAATCCTGCCGATGCTGGCGCAGTCCGCCGAGCCGTTCGATTCGCCGCAGCATCTCTTTGAAGTGAAGTGGGATGGAACGCGCTGCATGGCCTACGTCGAACCGGCCCGGCTGCGGTTGGTGAATCGCCGCGACATCGAGATGCGCGCCCGCTACCCGGAGTTCGAGGTGCTCGGTCGTCTGCCGCCGGGCACGGCTCTGGATGCTGAGATCGTCGTGCTGGAGCGCGGCAAGCCCTCTTTTCCGCGCCTCCAGCAGCGCGAGCACCTTCAGGACGCCCACAAGGTCCGCATCGCCGCCGAGCGCCTGCCCGCCACCATGATGCCGTTCGATCTGCTCTATCTGGCCGGCGAGAGCTGGCTCAAGCGCCCGCTGGTCGAGCGCCGCGCGCGGCTGTCGGAGCTGATCGCCGCGCTGGGGGATCCGCACCTGCTCGTGCCCGACTACGTCGTGCAGCACGGCGTGGCCTACTTCGCCGCCGCCGAGCGGGCCGGGCTCGAAGGCGTCATGGCCAAGCGACTCGACAGCCCCTATCAGCCCGGGAAACGCTCGCCCGACTGGCTCAAGATCAAGGTGGCGCAGACGGCCGATTTTGAGATCATCGGCTTCACGCCGATGGAGACCGGGGCGGCGGCGATCGGCGCGCTCATCATCGGGGAGCCGCACGGGCGGCGCTGGCACTACAAGGGGAAGGTGGGCAGCGGTTTCACGGACAAGCAGCGCGAGGAACTCTTCGCGGCGCTGCGGGACGCCCCGGCGCTGGATGCTCCCCCGCCCGACGGTCCGGCGGAGGGTGTCTGGCGTCGCACGGGCTTGCGGTGCCGGGTGCGGTTTTTCGAGAAGACCGGTATCGGGATGCTTCGGGCGCCGGTCTTCAAGGGGCTCGTCGACTCCGCCTGATCCAGTTTTATCGGACTACACAACAAAAACCGAATTTCTCTTGCACTGTTGTTAGGTTTGTGATAGGATTCATCGCGCGGGCACGAGGGTGTCTTGCCTCGGCAGAAAGGCGCGGTGGACGCGATGTCGCTCTGCACAGAGTACCGAACAACATCCGACCTTTCAATTCCCGCCGATGACCGGCCGGTCGGATCCGGCCAGGTTCCGGCTGGGGTTAGCTTCCCTCTTAGGGGCTGGACTGAGCTTTCGAAGCCCGCCATGGCCTCGCACGCCGCATTTTTGTCTCGCGCTCTCGACTCCCGCTTCCCGCGTCGCGCCTCGCGCGCCTGCGTGTCGTCGGGTTTGCCTGCTCTCGATCGGGCGCTGGGCGGCGGGTTCGCTACCGCCGCTGTTCACGAGTTTCTCGCTCCGCTGGAGGGGGCGCCGGGTCGCACCGTCGCTCTTCTCGTAGCAGCCCGCGCCGCCCGCGGCCTCTGGACCGATGGCGACCCTCTCGCCATCGGCGTCTCCGGCGGATCCTCTGCCGCCGCCGACGATTCCCCGCGAACGGGCGAAAACCCAGCGGGCGGTCGCGCCATCCGGCAACGCGGATTTCCGCAACGCCCCGACCCGCCGGGTCCGGGCATGCACGCCGCCTTGGGCCGACCGACCGATTCGCCGCCCCGTTCACAGCCCGGGCGGCGCGGGTGGATTCTTTACCTCGATTCCGACGGCGATTTCTATCCACCGGCCGCCGAGCGCCTTGGCATCCCGCTGGATCGCCTGCTGATCGTCCGGCCGCAGCGGTACGTCGACGCACTGTGGACCTGCGAGCAGGCGCTGCGGTGCAGCGCGGTGGCTGTCGTCGTCGCAACCTTCCGGCGTCTCGATGCTTATGCCTCGCGACGCCTGCAACTGGCGGCCGAGGCCGGCGGTGGGCTGGGGCTTTTGATCCGCCCCGAGACCCACCCCGGTCCGACGTTTGCGGCGACGCGTGTGCGGCTTGATCCCGCGACGGGCCGCGGGCCTGAGCCCGCGCGGCATTCGCGAGAAGAGACCGGCCCGGAAGCTGCTCCCACAGAATCGCTGCGGCGGGGATCGAACGCGTTGGTTTGGGGCGGGCCGGAGGCCCGCCATGTTCTGGTCTCGGTGCTCAAGGTGCGGGAAAGGAGTCCGGTTCAGCCCTTTGTGATGGAGCTGTCCGATGAGGCGTGTGCTTTGCCTGCATATGCCTTACCTGGCGACGGATCGGGCGCGCCGCCGGCGGCCGCCCGATCCGCCGGCAGCATGGAGCGCGCCGCCGGCTGAACTTCAGGGCCATGGAGCACAGCCGCCCCCGGCTGTGCGGATCGTTGCAGGTCGCGGCTCTGAACGGGGCGCGCGCGATTCCAAAGGACACGATCGCGGCCCCGAAAGGCATTTCGCGTGCGGCGGTGGCGTAGCGCGACCGCGCGACATTCGCTCGCCCTCGGTCGGGCAAGTCCTCCTTCCCGGGCCGGCCGCGCCCGGCTTGGCCACGCCGATCGTGCTGACGTGCCGGGTGGGCGCTTCGCAGGTGATTGAGAGTTGCTGTCCGCGGGGGGCAGCGCTGGGTTTGCGGCCGGGTATGACGCTGGGGGAGGCGCAGGCCGTCGCGCCGCGCCTGTGGGCCGAGCCGGCCGAGCCGCTCCGCGATCGGGCGCTGCTGAGTGCAATCGCCGCCTGGGCGTTGCGGTTCAGCCCGACGGTCGAGGCGGTCGAGCCGGGCACACTGCTGCTGGACATCACGGGTTGCGAGCGGCTGTTCGGCGGTGAGGCGAACCTTGCCGCCGCGGCCCAGTGCGGGCTTACGCGGCGCGGCATTCACGCGCGGGCCGCCATTGCGGACACGGTCGGCGCGGCCTGGGCGCTGGCGTGGGCGGGGCGCGACGCGGTGAGCGTGGTGGGGCCGGGGCAGTCGGCGGCAGCGCTGGCGTCGTTGCCGCCGGCGGTGCTGCGGATCGAGCCGCGCGTGGCGGAGCAGTTGGACGTGCTGGGGGTGCGCAGCATCGGCGACCTGCTGATGCTGCCGCGCGCCACGCTGCCGGCGCGGTTCGGGCACAGGCTGGTGGAGCGGCTGCAACAGGCGCTGGGCGAGGCGCCCGAGCCGATCACGCCGCACCGCCCCGAAGCGCCGCCCACGGCGCAATGCATGTTCGAGACACCGCTGTATGAGGCCGAAACGATTCGTGCGGCGGGTGATGCGCTGCTGCGCGAGCTGCTGGATCAGGTGACCGGGCGCGGCCGCGCGCTGCGGCGTGTCGAATGCGTGGTGTATTACACCGAGCGGCCGGCGGCCTGCTTTTCGATCGGTCTGTCGCGCGGCTCGCGGTCGCCGCGGCACGTGGGGGAGCTGCTGTTGCAGCGGCTGGAGCGCGTGGACGTCGGCCCGGGCGTGAGCGGGTTGGCGCTGGCGGCGCGCGAGACGTCGCGCTGGCGGGCGGAGCAGGGCGACCTGTTCGACGGTCGTTCGCCGCAGCAGGAGGAGGCGCTGGGGATGCTGCTGGATCGGCTGGCAAGCCGATTGGGGCACGGGGCGATTGTGCAGGCGGTGCGCGTGGAGGACCACGAGCCGGAGCGGGCGGTGGCGGAGACGGCCTGGGGAGAGGCCCCGGGGTGCGCGGCGGCACGGAGGCACGCCCGCGTGCCTGCGTGCCTTTCCCCTGCGCTTCGCCCGCTGCGGCTGCTGAGGCGGCCGGTGCCGATCCGCGTCATGGCGATCGTTCCGGAAGGGCCGCCCGTGTGGATGTACTGCGACGGGCGTGAGCATCGGCTGCTGCGCGCCAGCGGCCCGGAGCGGATCGAGACGGCATGGTGGCGTGGACCGGACGTGCGGCGTGACTACTACCGCGTGACCAGCGAAACGGGGGAGCAGTTCTGGGTGTTTCGGGCCCGCAAGGATGGGGAGTGGCGGCTGCACGGGGTGTTTGTGTGAGGAACGGGGATGCGATATGCGGAGTTGCATTGCCTGTCCAACTTTTCCTTTCTGCGCGGGGCGTCGCACCCGGAGGAGCTGGTCGAGCGGGCGGCCGAACTGGGCTATGAGGCTCTGGCCATTACCGATCGCAATTCGCTGGCCGGCGTCGTGCGGGCGCATGTTGCCGTCCGGCGGCACAACGCGTCCCATCCGGATCGGCCGCTGAAGCTGATCATCGGGGCGGAAATCACGCCGGTGGACGGTCCGACGCTGGTGCTGCTGGTGACCGACCGGGCGTCCTACGGGCGGTTGTCACGGTTGATCACGCGCGGCCGGCTGCGATCGATCAAAGGGCAATGCCGAATCTGCATGGCCGACGTGACGGAGTTCGCGGCGGGACTGGTGGCGATTGTGGCATGGGGCGAGGCGGAACAGGGAACGGGGACCGGGGAACAGGATTCCGCGCCTCCGCGTTCCGTCGTTCCCCAGGCCGGGTGCGTTGCCGCGCTGCATGCCCATTTTTCCGGGCGGCTGTACCTGGCGGCCACGCTGACCTATGACGAACCGGACGAGCAGCGGCTGGCGCGGCTGGTGGAGCTGTCGCGTGCGACGGGGATTCCGCTGGTGGCGTGCAACCAGGTGCACTACCACGTGCCGGAGCGGCGCTACCTACAGGACGTGCTGACCTGCATCCGCGAAAAATGCACGCTGGCAACGGCCGGCCGAAGGCTGTTCGCCAATGCCGAGCGTCATTTGCGTGGACTGGAGGAGATCGGGAGGAGGTATGGGGGCAAGGAAGGGAATGAGGGACGGGGAACAGGGAATGGGGAACCTGGGCGTATTGCGCTCGCCGGGCGTGCGGCGGTGGCGCGGACGGTGGAGATCGCGGCGCAGTGCCACTTCAGCCTGGACGAGCTGCGCTATCAATATCCGCACGAGCTTGTTCCGTCCGGCCTGACAGCGATGCAGCACCTGGAGCGGTTGACGTGGGAGGGGGCGGCCGAGCGGTACGGAGGGGGAAGTAAGCAGGAAACAGGGAACGGGGAACGGGAAGTCATGAAGGCACGGAGGCGCGAAGGTACGGAGGGGGAGGAGAATCCGGGGGGATGTCATTCTCCTGCCTGCCTTCGCGCCTTGGAGCCTGCGTGCCTTCCTTCCTCCGTTCGCGAGCTGCTCACAACCGAGCTGGCGCTGATTGCCGAGCTGGGCTACGAGCACTATTTCCTGACGGTGTGGGACATCGTGCGTTTCGCGCGCTCGCGCGGCATCCTCTGCCAGGGGCGCGGCTCGGCGGCCAACTCCGCCGTGTGCTATTGCCTGGGCATTACGGCGGTCGATCCTTCGCGGATCGAGCTGCTGTTCGAGCGTTTCATCAGCCGCGAGCGCAACGAGCCGCCTGACATCGACGTCGATTTCGAGCACGAGCGGCGCGAAGAGGTCTTTCAATACATCTATGGCAAGTATGGCCGCGAGCGGGCCGGCATCACGGCGGAGGTGATCTGCTACCGGCCGCGGTCGGCGGTGCGGGACGTGGGCAAGGCGCTGGGGTTGTCGCTGGACCGTGTGGACGCGATCGCCAAGACGATCGACTGGTTCGACCGCGAGCCGTTGCCGCGGCGGACGCTGGCGCACGCGGGGCTGGATCCGGATGATCGGACGTTGCGGCTGCTGGTGGGGCTGGTGAAGCAGATCCTGGGGTTTCCGCGGCACCTGTCGCAGCACGTCGGGGGGTTCGTGATTACGGAGACGCCGCTGTGCGAGATTGTGCCGCTGGAGAACGGGGCGATGCCGGAGCGGACGTTCATCGAGTGGGACAAGGATGACATCGATGCGCTGGGGATCTTGAAGGTGGATTGCCTGGCGCTGGGGATGCTGACGGCGCTGAGCAAGGGGTTGAAGATGATCGGAAACGGGGAGCCGGGAAACGGGAACAGCGGGGTCGGCGTGCGCACGGTTCCGGGTTCCCGGTTCCCGGCGCCCTCCTGTCTCCACGACATCCCCCCCGAAGACCCGGCTGTGTACGACATGATCTGCGCCGCCGACACGGTGGGCGTGTTTCAGATCGAGAGCCGGGCGCAGATGTCGATGCTGCCGCGGCTCAAGCCGCGGAACTTCTACGACCTGGTGATCGAGGTCGCGATCGTTCGCCCCGGGCC
>CAYNYG010000040.1:0-37563 GCA_964401365.1 uncultured Planctomycetales bacterium
CAAGCGCGCCGGGCGGCGCGGCGCGCCCGGTACGCGCCGCCGCGCGGGCCGGGGGACGCGCGCCGTGGCCAGCGCGTGTTGCGTTTCTGACGGTGGGAGCGTTGCTGGCGGGAGGGGCGGGTCGCCTGGTGTACATCGAGCGCACGCGCGGCGAGGAGCTGCGCGAGCGGGCGCGTTCTCAGCAGTCGGCGTTCCTGATCGTGCCGGCACAGCGGGGGAGCATTCTGGACGCGCGCGGCCGCGTGCTGGCCGGGTCGGTGCGGCGTCCGTCCATCTTCGCCGATCCGACGTTGATCCGTGACTGCCGCTACGCGGCGCATACGCTGGCGCCGATTCTCGGACTCGACGGCCGCGAGCTGGAGCGGCAACTGGCGGACGCCGGCGGGCGGCGGTTCGTCTGGGTGAAGCGCCAGATCAGCGATGCGGAGCTGCGCGCGTTCGAGGCGGTCCGGGCGGCTCGGGGACTTACGGGGTTCGTGGTCCGCTATGAGCCGCAGCGCGAGTACCTGCATGGGCGGCTGGCCAGCCATGTACTGGGATTCGTGGGGGCCGAGCAGACCGGGCTGGCGGGAATCGAGCAGTCGTTCGACACGGCGTTGCGCGGCAGCGACGGGCGCCAGGTGTGGACGGTCGACACGCGGCGCAACCGGGTCGAGTCGCGGCCCGAGGAATTCACCGCGCCGCGCGACGGCTCCAGCGTGGTGCTCACGATCGACGCATACATCCAGGCGCGTACCGAGCATCATCTCTCGGCGGCGGTGAGTCGGTACAAGGCGGCGTGGGGCAGCGCGGTCGTGCTCGATCCGCTGACGGGCGAAGTGCTGGCGATGGCGGTGATTCCCGACTTTGATCCGGCGCATCCGCTGCCGCCGGTGGGCGAGGGTGCGGAGCTGGAGGCCGCCCGGCAGCGCCTGATCAACCGTGCGGTGGCGGGGGCGTACGAGCCCGGGAGCATGTTCAAGCCCTTCATCGCGAGCTGCGCGCTGGAGGATCGGCTGACGCGGTTCGGGGAAGTGTTCGCCATCAACGGGCCGACGCGGTCGTTCGGGTCGCGCACGATCAGCGATACGCACGCGTACGGCAGCCTGGTCTTCGAGGAGGTCATCAGCAAGTCGAGCAATATCGGGATGGGACTGATCGGCGCGCGGTGCGGGAATGCCCGGCTTCACGCGTATGTGCGGCGGTTCGGCTTCGGCGACTTGACGGGGATCGACCTGCCCGGTGAGCACGCGGGCCTGGTCCAGGACTTCTCGCGGTGGAATTCGTACTCGACGCAGTCCGTCCCCATCGGGCAGGAAATCGCCATCACGCCGATCCAGCTCGCGACCGCGTTCAGCGTGTTCTGCAACGGGGGAATCCTGCTGCGGCCGCGGATCGTGCGCGGCGTGATCGACGCGAACGGGGAGGTGCAGGAGGACCGGTCGACGCCGATTGCGGTGCGGCGCGTGCTGGACGAGCAGACCGCCGAGGCGATACGGACGGGACCGCTGGTGGACGTGTGCGTGTCGGGGACGGCGCGGACGACCGGGAACATCCCGGACTATCAGACCTTCGGGAAGACGGGAACTGCGCAGATCGCGATCCCGGGGCGGCGCGGGTACCTGGGCGGGCAGTACATGGGGTCGTTCATCGGGGGGGCGCCATCGGATCATCCGCGCGTGGTGGCGACCGTGTCGATCTACCGCCCGTCGAGCGGGCAGTATTACGGCGGAACGGTCGCGGCGCCCGCGGTGGCGAGCATCCTGGCTGACGCACTGGCCTACCTCCGCGAGCCACCGCAGGCGATGGTAAAAAAGCCCAGCGGCGTGCCGCGCGGGTCCGAGCGTGACTAAGACAGTTTGACGCAGCGAGGGAACGATCGCGGGCTCGGACCGCGGGCAAGAAGGTAGCCGGACGAATCATGAATTCGCGGACGCTGGGCGAGTTGCTGGACGGACTGGTCGACGCGACGGTGCTGGGTGCGTCCCGCGACGAGGCGGTAAGCGGGGTATTCGACGATTCCCGGACGGTGCAGCCGCGAGGTGTTTTCGTCGCGTTGCGAGGGGCGCAGACGGACGGAGGGCGCTTTGCGGAGGACGCGATACGGAGGGGTGCGCGGGTAGTGGTGATGGAGGAGGCCGGGTGCAGTGCGGCCCGGGCCGAGGCGATGCCCGGAGCGCTCGCGATCCGGGTGCCGGACGCGCGGGCATTCCTGGCGCAACTGGCGGCGCGGTGGTACAGCCTGGACGCCGGGAAGACCGATTTCCGTCTGGCCGGGGTGACGGGGACGAATGGCAAGAGCACGACGGCGTTCATGACGCAGGCGATCGTGCGTGCCGACGGGCGGATGTGCGGTCTTCTGGGAACGGTGCAGTACGACCTGTGCAGCCGATTGGTGTCGGCCGGCATGACGACGCCGGGGCCGCTGGAGTTGGCCGGGTACCTGCGGGAGTGCCGCGAGCACGGGGCCGGCGCGGCGGTGATGGAAGTGTCGAGCCACGCGCTGGCGCAGAAGCGGACGGACGCGCTGCGGTTCGCGGCGGCGGCGTTCACGAACCTGTCGGGCGACCACCTCGACTATCACGGGACGATGGAGGCCTACGGCGCCGCCAAGGCGCGGCTTTTCGCGGGGCTGGACGCGGACGCGGTGGCGGTGATCAACCGCGACGACCCGGCGCACGAAGCCATGCTGCGGGAGTGCAAGGCGCGAGTGGCGTACTACTCGCTGTCCGGGGAAGCCGACATCTCGTCGCGGATCACGCGTGAGAGCGTCGCAGGCACGCACTTCGTGATGCGCGTGGAGGGGCGTGAGCTGGCGCTGGAGAACGCGGTTGCCGGCCGGCACAACGTGTATAACGCAATGGCGGCGGCGGGGCTGGCGCGTGGACTGGGCGCGAGCGTGGAGGCGATCGCGGCGGGACTGGGGGCGCTGCGGAACATCCCCGGGCGCTTGCAGCGTGTGCCGTGCACGCGCGGCCGCGACGTGTTCGTGGATTACGCGCACACCGACGACGCGTTGGCCAACGTGCTGTCGGCCCTGCGGCCGCTGACGCGCCGCCGGCTCATTGTGGTTTTCGGCTGCGGCGGCGATCGCGACCGCACCAAGCGTCCGCGCATGGGCAAGGTTGCGGCGGAGCTGGCGGACGCGGTGATCGTGACCAGCGACAACCCGCGAACGGAAGATCCGCGCGGGATCATCCGTGAGATCATCGCGGGCATCCCGGCCGGCGCGATGCGGCGGGTGATGGTCGAGCCGGACCGGCGCTGCGCGATCCACGGAGCGCTTTCGGCCGCGGGCGAGGGGGACGTGGTTCTGATCGCGGGCAAGGGGCACGAGGACTACCAGATCGTCGGGACGGTCAAGCACCATTTTGACGACGTGGAGGTGGCGCTGGCGGCGCTGGCGGGTACCGGACGCTGAGGAAGTGAGAGACGCTTGATTCGGCTGCAATTGCCAGAAGTGGTGGGCGCGGTCGCGGGGCAGGTGGTGGGGGAGCTGCGCCGCGGCAGCGTTTCAGGGGTCTCCACCGATTCGCGCAGCACGCGCCCGGGGGAGATCTTCTTCGCGATCCCAGGCGAGCGACACGACGGACACGTGTTCGTCGGGCAGGCGTTTCGCGCGGGGGCCCTGGCGGCGGTCGTCAGCCGCGCCGGGCGGGCGGAAGCCGGGACGGCAGGGTCGGACGGGGACGCCTGCCTGATCGTCGTGGACGACACGGTGGCAGCGCTGGGTCGGCTGGCGGCGTATCACCGGCGTCAACTCGCCGCGCGGGTCATCGCGGTTGTGGGCAGCAACGGCAAGACCACCACCAAGGCGCTGATCGACCACGTTCTGGGCGAGCGCTTCACCGGGCGCTCGTCTCCGAAGAGCTTCAACAACGCCATCGGCGTGCCGCTGACGCTGCTATCGGCGGTAGCGGCGGACGAGTATCTCGTGGTCGAGATCGGCACCAACGCGCCGGGCGAAGTCGCGGCGCTGGCGCGCATCGCGCAGCCGGACGCGGTCGTGGTCACCAGCATCGGCGAGGAGCACCTGGAAGGACTGGTCGACCTGGACGGAGTCGCGGCGGAGGAATGCTCCGTTCTGACCGCCCTGGAACGCGGCGGGTTCGCGGCGGTCAACATCGACGACCCGCGCGTTTGGCCCCACATGGCGCCATTCCGACCGCCGGTCGTGGCGGCGATTGATCGCGAGGATGCCGCGCTGCCCGCGGCGCCGGGCGCTACGCTGGTGACGTTCGGGCGCGAGGCGTCGGCGGACCTGGCTGTGAGCGAGTGCCGCTACGCGGCGCCGTGGCTGGAGTTCACGCTCAACCGGCGTTTCCCGTATCGCCTGCGGACTCCGGCGCCGCACATGGCGTTGAACGCGACGGCGGCGATCGCAGTGGGGCGGCGGTTCGGGCTGGAGCATTCGGAACTGGCGCGGCGGCTGGAGTCGTTCGAGCCGCCCGCGTGGCGCAGCCAGGTCGAGCGTGTGCGTGGCGCGGTGGTGATCAATGACGCGTACAACGCGAACCCGTCGAGCGCCGCCGCGGCGCTGGAGACGCTTTCCAACGTCGCGGGTCGCGCTCGGCGGATCGTGGTCTTCGGCGAGATGCGCGAGCTGGGACCGCGGTCGGCGGAACTGCACGCGGCGACGGCCGAGCGCATCCGGCGCGCCGGCGTGGACGCGGTGGTGCTGGTGGGCGGCGCGGCCGCGCTGATGCGCGACGCGCTCACCGGATCGGCCGAGGGGCCGGAGGTGCACGCGGTGCCGGACGCGGAATCGGCCGGCAGGTGGCTTTGCCGGCATCTTGGCGAGGGCGACGTGGCGCTGCTGAAGGCGTCGCGCGCCGTCGGGCTGGAGCGTGCGCTGGATTGCCTGCGCGCGGAATCGGGCGCGGGTGCGGCGGCATGAGGTCATGATCTACCTGCTTTTCCGATGGCTGGGCTACGACCGTCCGTGGGCGCCGGCGAGCACTCCGTTCCGCGGGCTCATGGCGGTTCTGGCGGCGTTCGTGGTCGTGTGGGTGCTCGGACCGGTCGTGATCCGCCGGCTGAAGGCCCTGAAGATCAAGGACCGCTCGGAATTCGATCACGAGAAGCTCAACGCGCTGGCGGGTGGGAAGAACGTCCCGACGATGGGCGGCGTGCTCATCGTCGGCGCGATCTTCCTCGTCGTCATGCTGCTGGCCGACATCACCAACTTCTACATCCACATGGCCCTGGTGTGCCTGGTGTGGCTGGCAGCGCTGGGCGCCGTGGACGACTGGTTCAAGCTGACCGCCAAGCACCGTCATGGGACGCGCTCGGGCCTGCGGACGTGGGAGAAGCTGGTTTTTCAGACCGCGCTGGGCGCGCTGCTGGCCATCTTCATCCTGCGCGAGGGGCGTGCGAACCTGGAGCGCGATTGGCTGGAGGTGAACGAGACGCCGCGGCCCTACTTCAACGTGCTGAACATCCCGTTCTACAAGGGCGGCAGGATCGGGGAGTACCACGGCGTGCGCTTGCCGACGCCGGTGTTCGCGCTGCTGACGGTGATCGTGATCGTGGGCACGTCCAACGCGGTGAACCTGACGGACGGGATGGACGGGCTGGCGAGCGGATGCATGTCACTGACCGGGGCGGCATTCCTGGCGCTGACGGCGGTGGTGGGCAACGAGGTGCTTTCGCGCCAGCTCCTTCTGTACCCGATCCGCGGGGCGGACGAGCTGGCGGTGGTGTGCGGCGCGCTGGTGGGGGCGTGTCTGGGATTCCTGTGGTACAACTGCTACCCGGCGCAGGTCTTCATGGGCGACACCGGGTCGCTCGCGCTGGGGGGCCTGATCGGGTACGTCGCAATCGTGCTCCGCCTGGAGACGATGCTGTTCATCGTCGGCGGCATCTTCGTCATCGAGGCGGTGTCGGTTATCCTCCAGGTCGGTTATTACAAGCTGACGGGCGGGAAGCGGCTTTTCCGCGTAGCGCCGATCCACCACCATTTCCACCTCGGCGGGTGGACCGAGACCCAGGTCGTGATGCGGTTCTGGCTACTGGCGGCGCTTTTCGCCGCGTTCGCGCTGGCGACGCTCAAGCTGCGCTAGCCCGGCAGGAATCCTGTGGAAGCGATCGGGAACCGACAGGGTGGCGAATGGGCCGACCCGGCCACGACGGCCGCCGACCCGGGCGATGAGCGGGCCGACCCGTGGGTCATGCTGCTGGCGGCGGCGCTGATGGCGTTCGGCGTGGCGATGGTGTTTTCCGCCGCCGTCGACGTGCGCGACGCCCCGATCGGTGAGCGCTCGTGGGTGAACACGCCGCTGAAGCAGGGTGTCTACGCCGGCGTGGCCTTTCTGGCCATGCTGGTCGGGGCGGGCTTCGACCATACTTTCTGGCGCGGGCACGGGCGTCGCAACTGGATCGTGCCGGCGGGCGCGGTTGCCCTGACGGTGCTCCTGCTCGTGGCGGTGCTGGTTCCCGGCATCGGCAGTTCGCGTCTCGGCGCGCGCCGCGCGCTGTTCCTTTCAGTCGGCGGGTTGTCCGTCAGCTTTCAGCCGTCGGAGCTGGCGAAGATTGCGCTCGTGATCGGGCTGGCGTCGCTCGTGACGCGGCCGGGGTTCGATGTGCGGAGTTTCAAGCGCGGTTTCCTGCCGGCGCTGGCACTGCTGGGCGTGCTCGTGGGGCTGACCGGCATCGAGGACTTCGGCACGGCGGCCCTCATGGGCGTCGTCGGCGCGGTAATCCTGGTCGCGGCGGGGGCGCGCTGGCACCACCTCTGCGGCGTGGGGGTGCTCGGGGCGGCCGCAGGCGCGCTGCTGGTCTGGGCCAAGCCCTATCGGCTGGTTCGCATCGCGGCGTTCTTCTCCGGCCAGCCGGACCCGGCCCGCGAGGGATACCAGGTTGACCAGGCGATGATCGCCATCGGCTCGGGCGGCTGGTGGGGGCGCGGACTCGGCAATGGGATTCAGAAGTACGGCTACATCCCGCACGACGACAACGACTTCATCTTCGCGGTCGTCTGCGAGGAGCTGGGCGTTGTCGGGGGCTGCGTCATCATCGCCGCGTTCATGGCGCTGCTGGTTCGCGGATGGTTGATCTCAGAGCGCTGCCGCGACCCGTTCGGAAAGTTGATGGCGCTGGGCCTGACCCTGATGATCTGCCTTCAGGCCGCCTTCAACATCGGCGTGGTCAGCAACAGCGTCCCGACCAAGGGGATTTCGCTGCCGTTCGTCTCGGCCGGCGGCTCGGGGGTGGTGTTCCTGAGTCTGGCGGCCGGGTTGATCGCGGCGGTAGGCCGACGCGCCGGCGGGTCCGGGATGGGACGCTGACGCCTGCGCCGCCCCCCGGATCGATCGGCCGGGCCCCCGCGTGCGCCGAGAGGGGACGGGTGGCTTGCGGCGTCGACTGCTGTACAATCCACTGAGCCGGCGCCGCAGCCGGCGTCGCGATGACGGCCTGGTTTTCGGAAGTTGAGCATGATCCGCAGTTCTGCCGCGATTGGGTGTTGGGTGGGGTGTGCCTGGGTGCTCGCGATGGTGTCCGGGTGCGGCAAGGACGCGTCGACGGCCCCGCGCGCCAATTACGCGCTCGGGGGCAACCCGATCGGCGGACTTCCGACCCCGCGGGCGGTGGTCGACACGGGCATTCTGCGGGACCAGAAGTCGTACGTGGCGGCCAACCCGGGCGGCGGGCCGCGCGGCGCCGACATCAGCGGTGATGAGAAAGCGCAGGTGCAGGCGTTTTCGGAGAAGCTGCTGAAGGCGGCGCTGGAGCGCGACGTCACCACGATCCTGGACTCGTTCGTCCCGGATCACATCGCGGTGCTGCGCGGGGACGATGAGAAGGTCTCGGAGATTCACAACACTTTCGGGACGTTGCAGCTTTTCGAGACGGTGGTGAGGAACAAGCTCGGGGAGACGGCGTTCGAGGACTATAAGTCCGCCGCCACAAAGCAGTTCGAAAGCCGGATGAACGTCGATGTCATCGACGGCGCCAACGCGACCATCACGCCCAATCTCATCGCCGAAATCCTCGGGCCCAAGGCCGGGGCCGCGACGCTGGTCACGAAGGTGGACGGCGAGTGGAAGCTCCAGCTTGCGGCGCCGCTGACCGACAGCGACGCGGACGCGGTCGTGGCCTTCCACAAGGCGATGCAGGCGTCGCTGGCGGCGGTGGTGGCGGCCATCGAGCGCGGCGAGATTTCGGACCTCGGCAAGGTACTCGAAGCGATGCAGCAGGCTTCGCCCGGCACGCCCGGAGCGTCGGGAGGCGGCGACGGGCCCACGCCGGCGGCCGGGGCGCGCGAAGGCCGCGCGTCCGCGAACGAAGGGGAACCCGAGCCCGACCAGCCGGGGACTTCGGAAGACGAGGGCCAGCCCAAGCCGGTGACGCCGTAGGCGGCGTCGTGGAGAATCGGCCTTGGCGCGCCTCAGCCCGGAGCAGATCGCCGAACTGACGAAATCGATTCACTCGCACGATTTCATCCACCGCATGCTGCGTGAGATCGAGAAGCTGCAACGCGTGGTGTTTCACAGCGTGCCGGCTGACGCGGCGACGGCAAGGCGATCGGCGGAGCAGATCCTGGTGGCCGAGATTGCGACGCGCTATTACGGGGACATCGACGGGATCTACCACGCGCTGCGCAAGATCGAGAAGTCCGGGCGACCCTGGCCGGCGGCGCTGCGCGAGCTCAGCACGATCATCCACTCGTTCTACACCACCCCCCTGGGAATCCTGATGCGACATGAAATGTTCGGCGACCAGGCGGCGTTCGTGTCACCCGACGCCGCCGACTGGGCCATGCGCAATCTGCTGAAGGCGCCCTCGCGATGAGCGCGTCCCCGCAGACCGGTACGAACGGCCCGCCCGAGTCGCGCCGCGGCATCGCCGCGCTTCAGCCGGGCGACAGCGTCAAGGAGGAGGTGTACCTCGTTGCGCAGAAGGACCTGCGCACGACCGCCAACGGCGGACTCTACATCCATGTCGTGATCGCCGACAAGACCGGGCAGATGCTGGCGCGCATGTGGAACGCGTCGCAGGCGATCTACGACTCGATCCCGGACGGGGGCTACGTCCAGATCCGCGGGCGCGTGGAGAGCTACAAGGGCGCGCGGCAGTTCATCATCGACGGGCTGCGCGCCGTCGACCCGGGCAGCGTCGACCCGTCCGACTTCCTGCCCGCGACGCAGCGCGACGTCGAGCAGATGTGGGAGCGGCTCAAGGAGATCCTGCGCACGATTCGAAACCCCGACCTGCTGGCCCTGGTCGGGCGCTTCATCCGCGACGCCGAATTCGCCGCCGGTTTCAAACGGGCGCCCGCCGCTACGCGCAACCACCACGCCTACATCGGCGGGCTGCTGGAGCACACGCTGAACCTGCTGGAGCTGGCCGTGCTGGTGGTGCCGCGCTATCCCGCCGTCAGCCTGGACCTGGTGCTGGCGGGCCTGCTTCTGCACGACGTGGGGAAAGTGCGCGAGCTGACGTACGACACCAACATCGCCTACTCGACCGAGGGGCAGCTCCTGGGGCACATCGCCCAGGGGCTGATGTGGATTCACGACAAGGCGGGCGAGATCGAGGCCGACACCGGCCGCCCGTTTCCGCGCTCCATCGAGGCGGCCCTGAAGCACATCATTCTGGCGCACCACGGGCGTTACGAGTTCGGCAGCCCCAAGCTGCCGGCCACGATGGAAGCCGTCGCCGTGCACTACCTCGACAACCTCGACGCCAAGCTCAACCAGTTCCAGACCGCGATCGAGTCGGACACCGACCCGCAGAGCGTGTGGACCGATTACATCCCCAGCCTCGAAACCAAGGTCTTCAAGGTCGACGTGATGGGCGTCCGGCGGATCGACGAGTAGCCGCCGCGGAAAGCGGCAACGGGAAACCGCGTGGATGGGACGGCGATCGATGGGTGGCGTCATCCGGCACGGACGATGACGTTCTGCCCGTCGGAGCGATCCTCGATCTTCTCGAAGCGGCCGACGAACCGGTTGCCGCGAATCACGCCCGGCGTCTGAATGAGCAGGGTGGTGGGAAAGCCGCGCACGTCGTTGTCGAAGAACCAATTTCCGCGGATGGGTCCGCCCGGACGATCGGGCTCGCCGGACGTGAGCCGGATTCCCTGCCAGGTGGTCGGACCGTGGCCGACGATCTGGTTGCGCATGATGAGGTTGTCGATCGCCAGCGCCTGAAGCGTCACCCCCCCGCCCGCGTCGGTGTCGATGATGTTGTCGGTGAAGACGTTCCGCTCGGCGGCGACGGGTTCCAGCCCGTTGCAGGAAAAGCCCGCCATCTGCGCTTTGCCCCCGCCGCGACAGAAGACCGCGTTGTCCCGGAACAGGCAGTCGCTGGCGGCTACGATGCGAAACGCGAAGTTGTCGCGCCCGCGCTGCGGCGTCGCGGGGAACAGGACCAGGTTGCGATACGCGCGGCAGCTTCGTGCGTAGGTGAACTGAAAGCACTTGTTGAACGTGTGTCGGGCGACGTTGTCATGCACGTCCACGTTGCGGACGCGCTGCCATTCGCCGTCGAACGGAACGCCCTGCGCGCCGACGTGGCACAGGTAGGACTTGGCGTTGCGGATGAGAGGCAGGGGCGTCTCCACCAGGAACGTGTTGTTGCACACCGTGCCGCCGTGGACGCCACGGTCACGCGCGCTGGAGACGCGCAGACCGCCGAGACCCTGCGAACGGTCGGCCTGAATGACGAGCTTGAGCGTCAGGCCGCGCACCAGGAAGTGCTCGATGGCGTCGCCGTCGAGGGGTTGAATGCACAGGGGGTGGGGCCGCCGCGCCTCGTCTCCGTCGAAGCGGACGGTCAGTCCGGAGCGCGCACCGGTGCCGCGGATTTCGATCTGGCGGTTGCGCAGCCAGAGCCGGCGCGGCAGGAGCACCTCCTCGTCGGGGACTTCGAGAACGAGGCGCGGCAGACGCGCGCGGGCCGCGTCGTCGGCCTGCCGGAGAAGCTCGAGCGCGGCGCGCGACGGCGTGTCCTGGAGATGCGCGGGCATGGGGGGTGTAGGTAGCACGAGCGGCGGCGGCATGTCAAACGCGCGCCGCGGGCGAGGGCGTCCGCCGGCGCGAGCGCGGCGACGGTGCGGCGACCCCGCCCGCGATTAGCAGACGCGCGGTTTCCGGCGCGAACGGGCTGCGCCGCGTTTCCGTCGCCGTGCGGTGGAGGAACGGTCGGGCGAGCGGTATCGTGGCGGAACTTGCCCGGCGTGCGCCGGGGTGCCAGTCGCGGGAGCGCAACGGTTTGGTCGCATTCAGGCATAGCGTGGCGCGGTGGGCGGCGCTGGGGGCGCTCGTGTGCGCGATTACCGGTTGCAGCGGGGCCGTGGTCGGGCGGTGGCGGCTGGTGGAGGTCGCGCCCAGTCGCGAGCTGTTCGCGATCGAGCGAGCGGAATTCCGCCGCGACGGCTCGTTCACCGCGAGTTCGACGATCGACGGCAAGAAGCTGGAAGAAGGCGGTCGGTACGAGTTCACGGGCTTCAAGCTGATCCTGAGGCCGTCGGCGGGTGGCGTGCGGAAGTTCGACGCGCTGCTGCGGCTCAACCGCCTGGAAGTGACGCAGGGCAAGCGAAAGGTCGTGCTTCAGAGGGAGTGACGCGTGGTCGAGGCAGGCGGCGACGACACCGTCCGGCGCGTGCGGGTGCAGTACAGCGGCCGCGTGCAGGGCGTGGGGTTTCGATACACGACGCTTGAGATCGCGCGCGGGCTGGACGTGAGCGGGTTCGTTCGAAACCTGCCGGATGGCACGGTCGAGCTTGAAGCCCAGGGGGCGCCGGCGGAGGTCGAGCGCCTCCTGGAGCGCGTTGCGGCGCGGTTCGGAAGGCAGATACGCGAGGCGCGACGCACGGACGCGCCGCTGGTCGGCGGCGACGATCCGTTCGAAATCAGGTTCTGACGCGAGTCACCCGGCGGAGGACGCGACCGCGCGAGCGGCCGGGCGGCGGTCGAACCACAGGTGGACCGCGAGAACGCTCACGCCGCCGACAAGCAGCATGTCGGCCACGTTGAACACCCAGGGCCAGAGCTCGCCCCATCCGAACTGGGTGGGGATCTTGATGAAGTCCCGCACGTGCCCGACGGGTGGCTCGAGCCGGCTGCGATCGACCTGCACGGTCGCGCTGTTTCGGTTGGCCGGGTACTCGACCAGGGTGGCGCGCGGCGGGTCGGACGCAGCCAGGGTGAAGTAGCGCGCCTGGCCCCCGACGCGCAGCGGCCCCACGAGCTGCACCGTGATCCGGTCGTACATGTTGCCGACGGCGCCGGCCAGGATGGCGCCCAGGGCTACGTGCAGCCACCAGCGCCGCGCGGGGCTGTTGGCAAACATCCACACGACCAGGCCCAGCGCCAGGACGGACGCGATGACGAAGAACGTCGTCTGACCGGACCCGATCCCGAACAGCGCCCCGTCGTTGAGCATCGTCTGGAACTCGAGGACATGCGGCACCAGGACTCGCCGGCCGCCCTGCCCCAGCGTGTGGAACGCCCAGGCCTTCGACCACAGGTCCAGCACCAATCCGGCCCCGGCGACGGCCCAGAGCCGCAGGTGTGCGCGCAGGTCAAACAGGGCGGGCGGCGACGCAACGTCCGCGGCGTCCTCGGCGGGCGTGGTCGCAGCCTGCACATTGGGCGGGGGGACCGTCAAGGGGTCGGCGGAATTCACGCCCGGAAGCCCGTTCGTTGGCCTTTCTCGAGCTGGAGCTTGTAGGCGTAGCAGTGCCGCGCCCAGGGGTGCGCCTTCAGGCGGGCGCGGCCGATCGGCTGCCCGGTGGCGACGCACAGGCCGTACGTGCCGTTGCGCATGCGATCGAGCGCCTCCTCGATCTCGCGGAGGACCTGGCGTTCGCTCTCGATCAACCCGAGGGTGAATTCCTGCTCGTAGTTGTCCGTGCCGATGTCGGCCATGTGAATCGGCATGCTCGAAAGGTCGCCGGAGGCGTCCTGGCGGTTGGCGCGGGTTGCTTCGGAGTGCAGGGCCTTGACGTCGCCCAGGAGTTCGGCGCGCTTGGCAAGCAGGGCGGCGTGAAGCTCGGCCAGGTCCTTCTCGGTCAAGCCGGAGCTTGGGGACGGCGCGATGTGCGGCAGGGGGGGGCTGGCCAGCGCACTTCGCGGGCGAGGGACCGAAAGCCTGGATGCGCTTCGGGTCGACCGGGACGGGCGGGCGCCGCGTTTGGGCACGCGGCCGTTGGTGGAGGCCGCGGTCCGCGAGGCCTTAGACGCCTTGGCTGCGCGCTTCTTTGCCACGGATCGTCCTTTCGCCGGGCAGCGTGCGGGTCGGGGCCCGAAAGCTGCGCTAAAACCAGTATATTTAATCGCGTGGATTGCACATGTCAACGCGGGCCGGCCGCCGTTTCGTAACCCATTGTCGATGCGGTGGTTATGGAGCGGATTGGCTCGGGCGGATGCGGCGGAGGCTGGCTCGACCTCACCAGGGATTCGCGACGTGGCAGGTCCGCCCGGTCTTGTCGATGTAGTCCTGGTGGTAATCCTCGGCGGGCCAGAATTTCGCGGCGGGCTCGACCTGGGTAACGATACGTTCCTTGTATCGTGGCTGAATTTCCTTGATGAACGCCTCGGCCTCGCGCTGCTGCTGGTCGTTCACGGTCCAGATCCCGGAACGGTACTGGTCGCCGACGTCGGGCCCCTGGCGATCGAGCTGCGTGGGGTCGTGCATCTTAAAGAACGCCTCGAGCAGGCGGCGGTAGGTGATGCGTTTGGGGTCGAAGACGACCTTGACGGTTTCGGCGTGACCGGTTCCGTGCCCGCAAACGTCCTTGTAGGTCGGGCTATCCTTGCGGCCCTGCATGTACCCGCTGACGGCCTCGATCACGCCCGGTCCCTTCTGGAAGTAGTGCTCGATACCCCAGAAGCAGCCACCGGCGAAGTAGGCGGTCTCGACCGGCACGGGTTGGCTTTCCGGGGGCATCGGTTGTCCTTTCTCGATGAATTTCAGGGCGGCGGAATTGAGACAGTGGCGTTGCCCGGTCGGCTTGGGCCCGTCGTCGAAGACGTGGCCGAGGTGGGCGTCGCAGCGGGCGCAGTTGATCTCGGTTCGGACCATGCCGTGCGACCGGTCGGACTTGCGGGCGACATGCGCCGGGTCGAACTCGCGGTAGAAGCTCGGCCAACCGGTGCCGGAATTGAACTTGTGCTCGCTGGAGAAGAGGGGAAGCCCGCAGACCACGCAGGTGTAAACCCCGTTCTTCTTGTTGTCGAGGAGGTTGCCGCAGAAGGCGGCCTCGGTGCCGGCTTTCTGCGTGACGCGGTACGCCTCCGGGTCGAGTCTGGCGGCCAGCTCGGCGACGCGTTCACGCGAAAGGGGGGTAATGTCGTACGCGGACGGAGAGTACCTGGGCTGCATGGGGTCCTTTTTCGAGGGAATCGCGGACGGGCGCGGGTCGGTCTGGCGCGCCTGCGTTTCGTCACATCCGACGACGGTGGCGACGACAGAAAACGCGGCGACAAGGCGGATCGCGTGGCGCATGCGGTAGATCATAGTCACCGATCGGGGATTCGTCCGTGGCCGCCGGGGCCTTGGATGCAGGGGCGGACGGCCAGGTTACGGCTGGGCTGGGGAGCGAATCTGGAACTCGGCGGCGACAAGGAGGGCACCGAGGACGAAGAGGATGGTGACCAGGAGGGTGACGCCATAGAGGGTGCGGACACCGTCCGGGGGCATGGGTCCCCTCACGCCGCGCCGCTTGTGGGCGCGGGTGACGATGAAGTTGACGACCCAGGTCCAGTGGAGGATGACGTGGAGGAGGACGGTGAGGGCAAGGAGGACGGTGACGCCGAGATAGACGCGTGTCCAGCCGTCGCGGGTGAGCCCCCAGAGGGCCGCGCGGGCGGGGTGAGCGGTGCGGGGGAAGACGGCATGGAGCAGCGCGACGAGCCACAACTGCGCAAGGAACACGAGCAGGAGGAACAGGTCGACCAGGAAGTTGAGTGCGGCGCGGGTCAGTTTCACGGTGCGTCCGCCCGAATCAACCGGGGTGACAGGCTTGGGATCGGTCGGCGTCACCGGCGGTGTCCGCGCGGGGGGGGTCGCTGTGCGCGCAGCGGGCGGAGGCGGGCAGGGCGCGCCAGAGGGTGGCGGCGCCGAGGAGTATGACGAAGCAGGCGGCGATTCGATATGCATGGCGGCGAACCGATGCCGTGAGCCAGGTTGCGCCGCACCCGACGGCGATCATGACGGGAGCGGTTCCGAGGCCGAAGCAGGCCATCCCGATCATCCCGCGCAGGGCGTCACCTGAGGCCAGCGCCAGCGCTGCGAAGGCGTAGACCAATCCGCACGGCAGGAAGCCGGTGAAAACACCGGCCAGCAGTGCGCCGCGCGGGCCACTTGGGACCACGAAGTGGCGGTAGAAGGGAGCAAGCAGCGTGCCGAACGCAGCCTGAAAGCCGGGGAAGCGCAGCCAGCCGAGCGCGGAGACTCCGGCCAGCAGCATGACGATTCCGGCGGCGATCGCGAGTGCGCGCTGGGCGGATTGAAGCGGGAAGAGCATGGCCAGACGAGCGCCGCCGGCGCCGGCCAGGGCGCCGATGAAGGCGTAGGTGGCGATGCGGCCCGTGGTGTAAACGAACTGAAGCGGGAGGGTCTGGGCCAGGCGCGGGCGGAGGGAGCCGATGGCCAGCGCGAAGCCGCCGCACATGCCGATGCAGTGGGTGGAACCGAGGAACCCGCCGAGCAGCATTGCGAAGGGGCTCATGGGGTCTCACACGGGCTGAGGCGCGGCGGAAAGCGTACCGCCGGACGGCACCGGCGCGAGTTGCGGCGGGGCGGTTCCGAGGCGCAGCGAGTTAGCGACGACGAGCAGGCTGCTGGCGACCATGGCGACGGCGGCGAAGACGGGCGTGAGTGTACCCGCCAGGGCCAGGCCGATGCCCGCGACGTTATATGCAAAGGAGCCGAGCAAGTTGGTCACGATGACGCGGCGAGTGCGCCTGGCGAGGTCCAAGGCCCATGGCAGATCGCCGAGGTCGTCGCGCAGCAGGCATACGTCGCCGGCGTCGCGCGACAGGTCAGCGCCGCAGCCCATCGCGACGCCGACGTGCGCAGCGGCGAGAGCCGGTGCATCGTTCAGGCCGTCGCCGACCATCGCGACGCGGCGCCCGGCTGCGACCAATGCGCGGATGCGCTCGACCTTGTCGGCCGGCAGCAGTTCGGCCTCCACGGGGACGGACAGGGAGCGGGCGAGCTGCTCGGCGCGGCGGGCGTGGTCGCCGGTGAGGACGCGGACGGAGATGCGGCGCTGTTCGAGGGCGTGCAGGGAAGCGGCGGCGGCGGGGCGCAGCTCCTCGGAGAAGGCGAACACGCCGACCGTCGCGGCGCCGGCGCCGACGCACGCAACGGAACGGCCGTCGGACATCCACGCGTCGAGCCGGCGCGACAGGGCGTCGTCGATCTCGAAGCCGCACTCGGCCATGAGTGCGGGGCTACCGAGCGCGACGCGCATGGGCGTCGCGTCGGGTCGCGGGCCGTGCAGGCGCGCAACCACTCCGCGCCCGGGTATGGTGCGAACGTCGTGCAGGTCCTGCGGCGGCACGGCGGCGCGGCGGCGCGCGAACTCGGCGAGGTTGGCGCCCAGGTGATGCGTCGTGGCGTCGGCCAGAGCGAGCGCCAGCCCGCATAGCTCGGCCTCGTGCACACCGGCGGCCGCGGCTGCGTCCGTGAGCTGCGGGCGGCCGGTGGTGAGCGTCCCGGTCTTGTCAAAGCAGAGGGTGTCCACGGAGGCGAGGTTTTCAAGGGCGGCGTAGGTGCGAAAGAGGATTCCGCGCCGTGCCGCGCTGCCGACGGCGACGGCCAGCGCCATGGGCGTGGCCAGTCCCACGGCGCAGGGGCAGGAGATGAGCAGGACCGCCAGACCGGTCATAAGCGCGTGCTGCGGGCCGCTGCGCCAGGTGAGCGCGGCGCCGAAGACGGCGAGCGCGACAACGGCGGGGACGAAGAGGGCCGCCAGGCGGTCGGCGAGGCGCTGCCAGCGTCCGCGGCTGCGGCGCGCGTCGTCGAGGAGCGCCAGGACGCGGGCGAGGAAGCCGTTGGAACCGGTCTCGGTGACGCGCGAGGTGAGGAGTCCGTCAATGCAGAGGGTGCCGGCGTGGATCGTGTCGCCCGGGCCGCGGCGCACGGGCTGGCTCTCCCCGGTGACGATCTGCTCGTCGACAAGAGCGGCGCCGCCGACGATGACGCCGTCGACGGGGATTCGAGCGCCGGGGCGAATGCGAACGAGGTCGCCGGGGCGAGCGTCGGCGGCCGGCGCGAGGACCGGCTGGCCGTCGTGGAGGCGTTCGATGGTGTCGGGGAGGAGCGCGGCGAGCTGGGCGATCGCGGCGCTGGTCTTGAGCTTTCCGGCCGCTTCCAGGTACTTTCCGAGCGTGACCAGGACCAGGGTGACACAGCAGGTGTCGAAGTAGAGCTGGTCGGAGTCGCGGAGCACGGCGACGTAGGAGAGCAAGAAGGCGGCGACGACGCCGACCACGATCAGCAGATCGGTGTTGATCACGCCGCGGCGCGTTTCGCGGAGGGCGCTGGCGGCGATGGGCAGGCCGAGGATCGCGATGACGGGCAGGGTAAAGAAGAGGGAGAGGTATCGAAAAACGGCGGCTGCGCTGGCGGACACGTCGCGTGCGGCGGGGTCGGGGGCGCCCTGAGGGTAGACGTGCGCGCCGTAGAGGAGGGTGGCGAAGACCATGACGTTCATGGTGAGAAGGATGGCGGCGCCGAGGCGGGCGAGGGTGAGCGTGAGCTGCCGATCGGCGGCGTTGGTGCCGCGGGTGATGGACGCGGCGAGCGCGCAGCCGTAGCAGCAGTAGGGGGGCGTGTCTGGTGCGCCGGCGAGGCGCGGGGCTCGGCGGCGGCGCGGGACGGGCAGGGAGCAGTAGGCGCAGGCATCCGCGGACGTGCGAGCGGGGAGGACCGGGCGGTCGGCGGGGGCGGGCTGCACGTTGCGGGGCGCGGGGCTAGAAGTAGTTTTTGGCACTTGGGATGGCGTAGGCGATGATGTACCAGATGCAGCCGACCCAGAACCCGACCCAGAGGAGGCGCACCAGCCACGGGATGGCGTGGGTGGTGTAGGTGTGGAACTGGGAATCGGACTGGGCGCTGGGCCCGGTGGGTTCGGTCATGGGGACTGCTCCCAGAAGATGCCGTCTTCGCGATCCAGCGCGGCTTCGCGCTCCAGGTGCTCGTACTTGGGGGCCTCGATGTTGCGGAACATGCCCTGCGTAACGGCCCAAACGAAGAGGCAGAGCAGTCCGGCGGCGATGAGGAGGTAGTTGAGGATGGGGATGAGGGTGTACCCGCCGTCGACAGATGAGAAGAGGACGCGGAAGAACATGCCCAACTTGTCGATGAAGCCGACGGCGCCTGGCAGCAGGAGCGTAACGACGAAGCCCCAGAGCATGAACTTCTGACGGCGAGAGAGTCGAACGGCGGCCGGTGTCATGTCGGATGCTCCGCGAAGGAGTCTGAAGGATCAGAGGTCGCGCTGCCGACCGGCTGCGTCGACGGGCTGGGCCTCGCCGGGACCGGCCGGGCCCTCGCCCTCGTAGTAGGGGTAGGCGTCGAGCCAGCTTCCGAGCCACTGCATGTAGGTGATGAGCGCCATGCCGTCGCGGTTGGGGTAGCCGTCGGCGTCGAAGAACCAGGGGTATTCGGGCATGACGGAAAGCGGCACGACGGCGGTGGGTTTTCGGAAATGGGCGATGTGCCAGTCGTTGCTGCGGCGGCCGGCCTCGCGAATGAGATCGGGCCCGACGCGGCGCGTGCCGAAGAGGACCGGGCGCTGCAACTCGTTCTGATACTCGCGAGCGTGGGAGACCGGGCCCCAGCGGAGGGTTTCGTTGGAGACTGGGCGGATCTGCTGGCTGTGACAGTGCCAACAGGCCTCGGCGACGTAGAGCTGATGTCCGCGGCGGATGGCGGCGGCGTAGGAGGCGGCGTCGGGCTTTCCGAAGTAGCGCGCGAACTGGGCGGGGAATTTTTCGGCCAGCTCGGCGAACTCGGGGACGATCCCGACGGCGATCATCTGCTCGACGGTGAGGATGGGCTGCTCGCGGTAGATGGTCCAGGGGAGCAGCCCCATGACCAGGAACGCCAGGGCGAAGAACCCGAGCCCGGCGATGACGAAGACGCCCGATCTGGATTCAAACATGGCGGGCACTCACGCGGTGGCCAGGGCCGGGGCGGGCTCGTGCGGCACGACGGAATAGGCGGGCGTGCGCGCGGTCTTGCCGACCCAGGTCATGGCGAGGTTGTACACGAACAGTCCGATCCCCACGATCATGCCCGTGCCCGAGATGGTTCGGACGAGCCAGAAGGGGTAGCTGGCGCGCAGGGTGGCCTCCCACTGGGTGAGATCGCGCCAGGCGAAGCCCTGCACGAGCCCGGCGATGGTGAGATCCACGAACATGACGGCCATGCTGAGCACGATGATCCAGTACATCCATTCGAGCAGTCGGCGGCTGTACCAGGCGGTGCGGCCGACGACGCGGGGGAAGACCTGTACGATGAAGCCCAGCAGCCAGAAGCCGAAGACGCCGAACATGACCAGGTGCGCGTGTGCGACGACCCAGTCGCTGAAGTGGATGATCTTCTGGAAGGTCAGGGTGGTCTGGAAGGCGCACTGAAGGCAGGTGATGAAGTAGTTGATCATGCCGGTGTAGTACCAGCGGACGGGCAGGTTGGTGCGCAGGGCGTCGGCCGAGCCGTGGAGCGTGGCGAAGAAGTTGATGATGACGGTGGCGACGACGAACTCGACGGCGATGGTGGAGATGACGGCGCCGTACTGAAGGAACATGGGGATCGGGCTGTAGAGGAAGTGGTGGATGCCGGTCAGCGGATAGAAGAACGCGAGCCCCCAGAAACCGATGAGCGAAAGCCCGTGGCTCCAGATCGGCTTTCGAAGCAGGATGGGGACCGCGTAGTACATCATTCCCCAACCCAGCGGGGTGACGAACAGACCGACCAGGTCGTGGATGAACATTCCGCCGATGGCGCCGGCGGGCGCACCGGCGAAGAAGTACTGCGGGATGAAGTTGCCCATGGCGTAGACCATGATGGTCCAGACCAGCCCGGCGACGAAGTACCAGAGCGAGACGTACATCGGTCCGGAGGTTCTGAGGATGGGGGTAAGGAAGTTGACGGCGACGAGGATGAGGCCGAGCTGGGCCAGCGGATCGATCCAGGTGGGGGTCTCGCCCCATTCGAGGGCCTGGGCCTGGCCGAGCAGAAGCCCGACGGCGGTGGCCAGGACGATGGCCTGCCAGGCGAGGAAGATGAACCAGCTCAGGCGGCGGTCGAGGACCGGCTTGAGGGTCATGCGCGGGATGGCCCAGTGCAGCATGCCGAGGAAGACGTTGGCGATGAAGCCGTAGGCGATGGCGTTGGTGTGGATGAGACGCCAGCGTCCGGGAGAGAAGATCTGCATGCCTTTAAGCGGGTAGTGCTGGAGGAACTGCATCGAGAAGAGAAAGCCGGCGAGCATGGATACGACCATGAAGGCCAGGCCGGCGACCAGGTACCAGCGGACGATGGCGGTGTCGACCAGCCCGCGGTGGTCGGCGGGCTCGCGTGGAACGGAGGCGGACGCTGCGGCGCTCTGAGTCATGGGAGTGGTTGATCCTCTCGCGTGGGAACCGTTATTCCTCTTCCTCTTCGGCGGCGTCGAGGCCCGGCACCCGGTTGACGTAGACCGCCCCGCCGTCCTGGAAGCGGATTTCGCGCAGGTCGCGGACGACGACGGACCCGATCGGGAGGCGCGGCGTGCGGCGTTTCAGCAGGTCGTGGACGTAGTACGCCACGGCCCACAGGTCGCCCGGGCCGACGATGGGCTTGCCGGCGGCGTCCTTGGGCGGGTCTTCCATGGTGTCGACCCAGGTGGGCATGGCGGTGCCGGAGATGCCGGCGGCGATGGAGCGGTAGAGGTCCTTGACCGTCACACCGGCGCGGACGTAATCGCGCAGGAAGTCGGGGGCGAAGATGGTGTCTCCGTCGCTGGTGGCTTTGATGTCGGAGTGCTGGAGGCCCGGGCGGTAGGACTCCTGGGCCTGGGCGCCCATCTCGGTCAGGTACTGGCTGATCCGTCGCTCGTCGACGTAGGCCGGATGACAGGCCCAGCAGCGGAAGAAGCCGTGGTAGGCCTGCTCCCCGCGGCGAACGGCGGCGGACTTGTCGATCTGGTCGGCGTAGGGGTCGGTGAAGAACGGGATGGGGCTGCCGCGGCCGAAGGTCTGCCACTTGGGGCTGAAGGTCTTGACGTAGGCGACCAGCGCCCAGCGGGTGCGCTCGGGGAGAAAGGACCACGACGGCATGGAGGACCCGCGCAGCCCGGTGGAGAGCGTTCGGAAGAGGTCTTCGTCGGTCGGGAGCTGGCCGGCGCGCGTGGTGGAGAATTTGAAGTCGGCCTTGACGAAGCTGCGCGGCTTGGGGTTGAGGAATCGAGCGGCCTCACCCAGCCCGTCTCCGGCGACGCCATGACAACCGATGCAGTACTGCTCATAGGCCTTCTTACCGTCGAGCAGAAGCGCGGTCTGGGGGTTGGTCTGGAAGCCGAAATCGGCGGCGCGCGAGGTATCGACCTCGGCGTTGGGCTCACGCGTCCCGCAGCCGAGCAGCAGGGGCAGGCAGGTGGCGGCTGCGAGGAGGCGTGTGAAGAGGCGTGGCATGCGTCAGGTTCTCCGTGGGGCGGAACGGCGGTGGGTGAGGGTCCTACGGGGCCGGGGACGGCGCGGTCCGGGGGCGCGCCAGGCCGGGGGAGAAGTTGCCCCAGCGAGCGATGAGGAGCATGGTCCAGGCGAAGACCAGGTGCGTGGCGACCGCGACCGGCAAGGGCACTCGTTCGAGAATCCAGTTTCCGCCGATGAGCCAGGGCTGAATCCACGCCAGCAGGACGTAGAAGTTGACGATCCAGACGCCCAGGCCCAGGACGGTCGCCGCGGCGAATCGGAGCGGAAAGGTCGAACGTCCGAAGAATCGGCCCAGGATCATGTGGATGGGGATGCCACCGAACATGCCGGTACCGAGATAGAGACAGACGCCGGCGGCGAGCGCGAAGCCGTTTTCGAGCGCGAGCGCCTGTTCCCCCAGGGGGAAGGTGAGGTAGACGCGGATGAGCTCGAGGGGGTGTTTGCCGACCATTGTAGCGCCGACGATGTTGAAGAGGAGGCTGGAGGCCGCTCCGAGCAAACCGAGGACCATGCCGGCCATCAGCTCATAGGCGGCGTAGTAGGGAGGAGGGGTCCACGTTCCCGGGGTGCCGCGCAGCTCCCGCTCCAGCTCCTCCAAGCGAGCTCGCAGCGAGTCAAGTTCCTGTAGCTTGGACGTGCGATCCACGTGCAGCCCTCTCGTGGACAGTTCGACGCGGGTGGCAATCGCGCCTGGCTCGACGACCGGGCGCGTCCTGCAAGGGCAGGCGCGCCGCTGAATTGTTCACACGACGGCCCGAAACACCGGCCACGTCGCACAAGCCCGAGCGACAAGCAAGCGGCGTGCCGGAGTCCGCGACGGGTGAAAACCCGCATCGAGCGTGGTCGTGGCGGCTCGACGCCGTGAAAAAGGCCGATCCGGATTGCGCCAATTGCCCCAGCGGTGAGGGTTCTCGCGCACGCGAGGACGCGCAGGCTCGCGCGCGAAGCCGGTGTATCAGACCGCGACGGGCGCGAGCATCATAGCATCGCCGCCGGCGGTGGCAACGGACGGCGGGCGCCGTCAAGTGAGGAGCGAAGCGCGGATGGCGCGGATGTGGTCGGGAGTGGTGCCGCAACAGCCGCCAATGATGGTCGCGCCCAGGCGGAGCCAGTGCTGGGCATGGCGGGCGTACTCGGCAGGGTCGGCGGAGCCGGAGAAGGACCAACCGAGGATGGGCTCCGCATACCCGAGGTGTGCGTAGGCCGCGAGGATTCCCGGCGTGAGTTGACGGAGCCGGCCTATGGCGCTGCTGACGCCGGCAGGGGGGATGCAGTTGATGCCCAGCGCGACCGGGTGAAAGGGCTGCACCTGCGCGACCGCGTCGGCCAGCGGGTCGCCACCCAGGAGCGCGCCATCTTCGCGCAGCACGAACGATACGGCGAATGGGAGGCCGGTGTCGGCGGCGGCAGCGGCGGCGGACCGGGCCTCGCGGGCGGTGTTCATGGTCTCGATCCAGAGCAGCTCGGCGCCGGCGTCAGCGAGCCATGCGGCCATCTGGGCGTGCTCGGAACGCAGTTCGCTGTCGGGCGGCACGAGGTCTGGGCGGTAGCAGTCCTCGACGGGGGCGACGCTGGCGGCGGGGAGGATCGGGCGCTGGGCGCCGCGGATCGCCTGCTGGACGAGTTGCAGCGCGAGCTGATTGAGCTGCGGGCCGCGGTCGAGCATGCCGGCGCGGCGCAGCGTTCGTGGATTGGTGCGGAACGTGTTGGCCACGACGACATCGGCGCCGGCGTGGACGTAGTCCTGGTGGATGGCGAGCACGACCTCGGGGTGCGACAGGAGCGCGGCTGCGGACCAGAGCGGAAGGGTGGTTTCGACGCCGCGGCGAGTCAGTTCGGTTCCGGTGGCGCCGTCGAGGACGATCGGGACGTGCGTGAAGCGTTGGAAGGGCGGAATCAGCACCGGCGAGCTCCTGCGACGGCAATGTGTCGGACGGAGGGCGTTTTGACAATGCTCGGGCCGGTCGCCGAAGATGAAGGGGCATGGCCAGGAGCGTGGGAGCGTTGACGTTCACGGGGGTGACGGCGCGCAGTTTGTTTCGGCACCCGATGCGGACGCTGCTGACGGCGCTGGGGGTCTCGGTGGGGGTGGTCGCGGTAGTGGCGCTGGCGTCGATCTCGGACGGCTTCTGGCGGATGACCGACCAGGTGGTGCGGCTGGCGTACTCCGACCTGATGGTGTTCCAGTCGAACCAGGCAGCGGATTTCCTGAGCACGCTCGACGAGAAGAAGACGCGCGACGAGCTGCGCGCGGTGCCGGGAGTGGCGGACACCGCCGGCGCGCTGTGGACGATCCAGCGCGTGGACGAGCATCCGTTCATCTTCGTGATGGGCGTGTCCAAGGACGAGTACGCGTTTCACGCGATCGAGCTGCGCGAAGGCGCGCTGCCGGCCAAGCCGAACCAGGTGCTGGTGGGGCGGACGGCGGCCAAGACGCTGCGAACGGGCGTGGGCAAGACGATCCGCATCGGCGGGCACGCGTTCGAGGTGAGCGGCGTCTTCGCCGGGAGCATCATCGTGATCGACGCCGGGATCATCCTGGACCTGTCCGTCGCGCAGGCCATCGCCAGCCGGGAGGGGCAGATCACGGCGGCGCTGGTGCGGCTGAAGGCGGGCGCGTCGCGCGACGGAGCGGTGCGGGAGATCGAGTCGCGCCTGCCGCACCTGTCGGCGGTAGGCGACGCGGCGGAGTACGTGAAGGTGGATCGTGGGCTGATGGTGGCGCAGGCGATGGTGTGGGCGGTGTCGGCGATCGCGCTGCTGATCGGGGGACTGGTGGTGCTCAACACGATGTGGATGTCGGTGTTCGAGCGAACGCGCGAGATCGGGATCCTGCGGTCGCTGGGCTGGTCCAGGGCGTGGGTGATGCGGATGGTGCTGACGGAGTCGCTGCTGATCGGTGCGGTGGCGGCGGGGCTTGGGTCGGTGCTGGGGGTGGGGCTGGCGGAGGCCACGAGGTTCCTGCGGTTCAGCGAGCAGTTCATCGCCCCGGCGTACACGGCGACGGTGTTCGCGCGAGCGACGACGGTAGCGCTGCTGATCGGCGCGGTGGGCGGGGCCATCCCGTCGTGGCGGGCGTCGCGATTCTCGCCGATCGAGGCGTTGCGCTATGAGTGACGGGCGGGGTGCCGCGGTGAGCGAGACACCGGTTCGTCCGGTGACACGAGTTGCGGCGCCGGGCGGCGAGGCGGTGCGGGCCTCGGGCCTGCTGAAGGCCTACGAGGGCGGGCGGATCGTCGCGGTGAACCGCGTGGACCTGCGAGTTGCGGCGGGGGAGCACGTGGCCGTGGTCGGGCCGTCGGGCTGCGGCAAATCGACGCTGCTGAACCTGGTTGCGGCCCTGGACCGACCCGACGCGGGCGAACTCGAGGTGTTCGGTCGCTCGCTGGCAACGCTCACGGTGCGCGAGACGGACCGGTTTCGCGCGACGACCATCGGCTTTGTGTTCCAGCTTCACAATCTGATGCCGCACCTGACGGCGCACGAGAATGTCCAGGTGCCGATGCTGCGGCCTGGCGGGGCGGGGGCTCGGGAGCGTTGCGAGCGTGCGACGATGCTGCTGGAGCGTGTGGGCCTGGGCGAAAGGATGACGAACCTTCCGACGACCCTGTCCGGCGGGGAGCGGCAGCGCGTGGCCGTCGCGCGGGCGCTGGCGAACCGGCCGCGGTTGCTGCTAGCCGACGAGCCGACGGGCGCGCTGGACACGCGCTCGGGCGGACAGGTTCTGGAGCTGCTGGCGCGGATCCGGGCGGAGGACGGGGTGACGCTGGTAGTGGTGACGCATGACGCGACGGTCGCCAGCAGCGCGGAGAGGATCATTCGCATGCGTGACGGGTGCGTCGAGGCGGAGTAGCGCGGATAGCGTCGAGACCGGGGGGCGGTCAGCGGGTTGACGCGCGCTGGTCGACCGGAGCGGGTACGACGGCGGTGCTCTCGGTTCCGGCGAGGGACTCGGGGTGCACGAGGTCGGGTGCGAGCATCAACTGCCGACGTCGCGTGACGGCGCCGCCGGCGACGATGGCGAAAGCCGTGGCGAGCGAGGCGAGGGCGACGAGGGCTTCGAACGCGCCGGGCTGCACGACGCGGCTGGCGGTAAAGGTCGCAAGCAGCAGGCCGCCGACCATCAGCGCGACCAGTCCGCTGGCCAGCGCGCGGCGCGTGAGGCGCTCGAGGCGTGGCGCGCACCAGGCGGCGGCCACGGCGGCTGCCAGGGCGTAGGCCAGGGTGCGCCCGAATGCGGCCGGGTAGCTGAGGCGCGGGACGTGGGCCCCGGCGATGAGCGCGTGCAGGATTCGGGCCTGCAACTGCGATCCGTAGACCAGGGTGCCGTCGGCGAGCCGGTGACGGTCCTCCGCGCCGAGCCAGTTGCCGACCAGGACGGCGCGGCCGGCGCATCGCTGGCGGAGGAGCGCGTCGTCGGCGAGCAGGAGATCCTCGTAGGCGACGATGGACTCGCGGCCGGCGGCGTCGGGTGCGATGCTGAAGCGGGCGTGGGCCAAGCGGTCGCCCGGCTGGGTCCAGCGGAGGCTGACGGACTCGACGCCGGAAACGAGGGGGATACGGTCGACGCGCGGGTCCCAGCGCAGCTCGCCGGGGCTGAAGCGTCGTTTGCGATAGCGCACTTCCAGCGCGCGCGGCGTGACGGTGAGCACGGGATCGCAGTCGGGGCGGAGGTAGGCGGCCATGGCAACCACGCCGAGGGACGGCACGGGAGGCTCGTTGCCGCGCGCCAGAGCGACCGGCACGTCGAGCTGATCGGTGAACCCGGAAGGATCGGCGGCAAGCATGGCGCCGACGCCGTGAACGACGTTGCGAATGGCGGGGCACAGCTCCGGCTGGGCGTTGAGGTCGAAGGTGCGTGCGCCGACGACGACCGGCGCTCCGAAGTCGCCGATTGCGGCCACCAGGGGCGGGTCGAAGTCCGTGTTGCAGTCGGGCAGGTAATAGTCGAAGACGACGACGCGCGGCCGGGCTGCGGCCAGGCGCTGCAGAAGGCGGGCGTGCAGGGCGCGCCAGCTTTTGCGATTCTCGGCGCTGAGGCCGGGGACGTCGGCGCCGAGGCGTCCGTCGCGGATCGCGTCGAGGGTGTGGGAGGAGAGTGTGACCAGCGTAACGGGGTCGGCGGAGTCCAGGGCGGGCACGGCGCGGCGTGCCTCGAAAGAGACGAGCAACCGCGCCAGGAGCAGCGCGACGGCGATGACGGCCGGCGCGGCGACAGCGAAGGGGTGGTGTCGCAGGACGTAGGCGGCGACGCGGCGGACCCGGTAGGCGCGAGAGCGGCCGGTGGCGGCGTCGGTGGGCCAGCCGGCGAGATAGTTGTCGAGGTCGGCGATGAGGGCGGGGCAATCCGGATAGCGGTGCGCCGGATCGGGGGCGAGGCACTTGCGGATGATGGCGCCGAGGTCGTCGGCGCGCGGGATTCGGCGATCGGCGAGGACGTCGGGCAGGCGCGCGGTGTCTCTGATGCGGCGCGGCAGCCCGCCTGTGGCGACGAAATAGAGCAGGGCGCCGAGGCTGTAGATGTCGGCGCGGCCGTCGATCGAGCGGCCGTCGGCCTGCTCGGGGGCCATGTAGCCCAGGGTGCCGATGGGTCCTGGGGGCGTGACCGGCGCGCTGCCGGCGGAATCGAGCCCGAGGCGGCGGGCGATGCCGAAATCGACGATGCGAGGGTTTCCGAGCGGGTCGATGATGATGTTCTGGGGCTTGATGTCGCGATGGGCGACGCCGTGGGCGTGGGCGTAGCCGATGGCGTCGGCGACGCTGCGGACGATGCGGACGCGCTGCGCGAGCGAGGGGGACTGCGCTTCGAGGAAGCGGTCGAGGCGCTGGCCGTCGACGAACTCCATGCAGTAGTAGAGGGGGGGCGAGCTGAGGTGCGCCTCGTAGAGCGTGGCGATGTTGGGGTGGCTGAGCCGCGCGACGAGGCGGACTTCGTTCTCGAAGAAGGCGGTGCGCTCCTCGGTTTCGCCGAAGAGGACCTTGAGGGCCTCGGTGCGCTTCTTGTCGTGGTGGATGGCCTTGTAGACGATGCCGAAGCCGCCCTCGTCGACGCGCTCGAGGATCGTGTACTGCCGCATGCGCGGGAAGTACTCGCCGGTGAGTTTACGGAAGAACGCGCGGCAGGAGTCGCAGTCGGCCAGGTGGTCCTGAGCCGAGCGGCGCGGGTCGCCGGCGAGGGCGTCGCGCGCCAGGGCCTCGACGGCCTCGCGCTGCGGGCATCGGGATGGGGCAGGGCGGGACATGTCGGCTTGCAGCGAGGGCGTAGGACGCGCGGATCGGCACCGCGACAGCGACCGGACGGGCGGTCATGATACCCGCATGACACGAAACATGACGTTCGGGGCGTGCGTTTTGGTTGCGGGGTCGCTGGCGCTGGGGCAAGCGCCGCCCGACCAGGTGTGGCTCAACGGCAACGTGTACACGGGCGACGCGACCCGTTCGCGGGCCGAGGCGATCGCGATCGCGCGCGACCGCATCGTCGCGGTGGGCTCGAATGCCGAGATTCGCGCCCTGATGCAGCCCACGACGCGCGACCATGATTTGGGAGGCCGGACCGTGCTGCCCGGCCTGATCGACGCGCACGGGCACATCGAGTCGCTGGGCCTGTTCGGGCTGGGGCGGATCGACCTGAGCGGCGCGCATTCGTTCGACGAGGTGGTGGCCGCGATCGCCGAGAAGGTGAAGACCACACCCAAGGGGGAGTGGATTCTAGGCGGCCGGTGGGACCACGAGAGCTGGCCGGATCGGACGCTGCCGACGCATGCGGCCCTGAGCCGCGCGAGCCCGGAGCACCCGGTGTGGCTGCGACGAGTGGACGGTCACGCCGGGCTGGCCAACGCGGCCGCGATGCGCGCGGCGGGCGTGACGCGGGAGTCGAAGTCGCCGGAGGGCGGCGAGGTGGTGCGCGGCCGGGACGGGGAGCCTACGGGCGTTTTCATCGACAACGCGATGGCGCTGATCGCGCGGCACGTTGAGGGGAGCGGAATCGACGCGGCGGCGGCGATCCTGAAAGCGCAGGAGATGTGCGTGTCGGCGGGACTGACGGGAGTCCACGACGCGGGAGTGACGCCGGACGGGGTTGCCGTTTACCGCGCGTTGGCGGAATCGGGGCGGCTCAAGCTGCGTGTGTACGCGATGGTGGCGGGCTCGTACGCGATCGAGTATTTCAGAGCCAACAAGCCGCTGATCGGGGACCGCCTCACCGTGCGAAGCTGCAAGGTGTACATGGACGGGGCGATGGGGTCGCGCGGGGCGTGGCTGCTGGAGCCGTACGAAGACCGCCCGCGGGACGCGGACGGCAAGCCGTACGTCGGTCTGGCGGTGAGCAAGCCGGCGTTTGTGGAGATGGTAGCCGAGGACGCGGCGCGGGGCGGGTACCAGGTTTGTGTGCATGCGATCGGGGACCGCGCGAACCGGGAGGTTCTGGACGCGTACGGGCTGGCCCTGAGCCGGCGGCCGCGCGCCGATCATCGGTTCCGGATCGAGCACGCGCAGCTTCTGTCGGCCGACGACATACCGCGATTCGCGAAGCTGGGGGTGATCGCCTCGATGCAGCCGACGCACTGCACCAGCGACATGCGCTGGGTGGAAGCGCGGGTCGGCGCGAGGCGGGCGACGGGTGCGTATGCGTGGGGAAGCCTGTTGAGGAGTGGAGCGCGCGTGGCGGCGGGGAGCGACTTTCCGGTGGAGTCGCACAACCCGTTCGCGGGGCTATACGCCGCGGTGACGCGCCAGACCCCGGAGGGCGAACCCCCGGGGGGTTGGCGCGGGGAGCAGCGCCTGACGCGCGAGGAAGCGCTGCGGGCGTTCACGACGGACGCGGCGTACGCGGCGTTCGAGGAGGGTCAGAAGGGCTCGCTGTCCCCGGGGCGGCTGGCGGACTTCGTGGTGATCGACCGCGACGTGATGACGTGCGACGCGGCGCAGATCCCTGGCGCGCGGGTGCTGCGCACCGTGATCGGGGGCGAGACCGTGTTCGAGGCGAAGTGAGAACAGGCCGCGGCCTGCGGGCACTCGCCGGGGCGCCGCGTTCGTTCATTCGTCGAGCCGCGTCACGCCGGCGGCTTCGGCGTCGCCGCGTCGCAGGTAGACGCGCACCAGCACCTGCTCGTCGGGCCAGTTGGGGGAGAGCGGCAGTTCGACGCGCAACTCGCGCCCGTCGAGTCGCACGTCGGAGCTGCTGAGCACGAAGTCGTTGGCCTTCGCATGGTTGCCGCGCAGCGCGGTGTCCATCGCGGCACGATCGCCGCCCACGCCTGCTGTCAGTCCCGTCGGCCGGCTCGTCAGTGTGCGCTCCAGTGCGACCCGGCCGACGGCCCCTGCCAGCGGCGGGGGGACCTGCGCGGTGACGAGCAGCCGGCCGCCGGGTGCGCGGCGCAGGACGGGGCGCAGGGCGAATTCGAAGCGCGGCAGTCGCAGGGCGGGATCGCCGAGCAGAACGAACATCTCCTGGTGCTCGCGGCGCTGGATTTCCTGGGGGGTGTTGGGGTCGCCGTCGACGGCGTCCAGCGCGGCGAACAGGACGGGATTGAGAGGCGACTGCGCCAGGCGGCGTTTCATGTTGAGCCAGAGGTCGGCCAGGCGCGGGTCGGCGTCGAGTTTCGGGAGGTGGTCGAGCAGACCCTGAGCCATGAGCAGCGACATGGCGGCCCAGCAGACACCGTGGGATCCGATGACCGCCGCGGGGCCGTTCGGGTTGCGCATGGCGTGGACGCCGTAGCCCTCGCCGTCCGGTCCGCCGAGCTGGGCCCCGTTGCAGCCGAAGGTGGCGAAGAGCACCGACGATCCGCTGGGGGCCAGGGCCCAGTCGCGGCGTGAAAGGAGCGGTGGGCGCGCGGGGCGGTACCAGAACCCCTCGGCGCCGGAGTGCCCGAGGTAGACGACGACGGCCGGCCCGTGTGCGAGAAACTCGCGGGCGCGAGGCGCGAGGTCGGCGTCGGGCAGCGTGTAGATCGACGCGTCATTGTCGTAGATGACCTGCCCCGACCAGGCGGGTTCCACGCGGTCGAAGCCTGCCATCACCAAGCGCTCGATGGTCTGGTCCAAGGTGGGGTTATAAGAGGGTGACCCGGCCAGAAGCAGCAGGCGGCGTTTCCATTCGCCGGGGCGCGGTTGCTCGGCGGCCAGGGTTTTTTTCACCATTGCGGCGGATTCGTCGGGGCTGCGCGCCGGGAAGCGGCCCACGGCGACGTTGGGCAGCAGGTCCTCATCGCAGGACCCGTATCCGTTGTCGCTGGGCTCGGCCGACATGCGCCCGATTGTGCCGGGCACGGCCGGCACGACGCAGCGCCAATCGGCGTCCGGGCCGGGCGAGATCGCACCCACGAGCAGGAGTGTTGCCACCGGCGGCTTGGCCGGCGCGCTGCTGGGGGCCGGACCACCGGGTGGCGCGGCGAAGAGCGCCAGCAGAGCCGCCCGAATCGACCGGGAGTCACCGGCGCGAAGCTGCGCCTCGGAGGCGACGCGCGTCGTCTCGATCACGCGGACGTCGTAGCCGGCGCGGCGTCGCGCCTGGGCCAGCGGTTCGATCGACTCGCGCAGCGCCGGGGCCGTAACGCAGACCCACAGCGGCGCGCTGTCCGCGGCCTGAGCGGTCGGGGGCGTGAAGGCTGCCGCCAGGAGCAGGGTCGCTGTCCAGCGGCGGTGGGCGGTCGGTGTCACAGCTCGGCGGCTTCGACGGAGAAGACGCGTGGCAAGTGCTCGCAGATTCGTTTCCAGCTCACGCCCTCGTCGCGGCTGGCCCAGATCTGGCCGTGCGTGGTGCCGAAGTAGACGCCGACGGGCTTGTGGTGGTCAACGGACATCGCCTGGCGGAAGACCGTGAAGTAGCCGTGGTCGCGCGGCAGGCCGCGATGGAGGCGTTCCCACTTGGCGCCGGCGTTGCGAGTGCGGAAGACCGCCGGCTTACCGCCCGGGCTGGTACGCGGCCAGACCTCCGTGCCGTCCATGGGGAAGACCCAAGCCGTGTCCGGGTCGCGCGGGTGCAGGACGATCGGAAAGCCGATGTCGCCGACGTCACGGGGCATGTTGTCGCCGATGCGAATCCAGCGGTCGTCGGGTCGGTCCATGCGGTAGATGCCGCAATGATTCTGCTGGTAGAGGCGATCGGGCCGCAGCGGGTGCATGCGGACGCAGTGGGGGTCGTGGCCGAATTCGGGGAACTTGTCGGCCCCCGGGTAGAACTCGGCGCTGCAACCGGCGTTGAGGGGACGCCAGTCGCGGCCGGCGTCGTCGGAGACGAAGAACCCGCCGCTGGAGAGTCCGATGTACATGCGGTTGGGATCGCGCGGGTCGATCATGATGGAGTGGGTCTTGGGTCCGTCGGGGGTCTGATCCTGCTCGCCGCCGGTCCACTTGACGCGTGACGGGTGGTTGTTGAAGCCGGTGACTTCGATCCAGTTTTCGCCGGCGTCGTCCGAGCGGAACAGCCCGTGGGGGCTGGTGCCGGCGAACCAGACGCCGGGCTGCGACGGCAGGCCGGGGGTGAGCCAGAAGACGTGATCGACGGCGCGGCCTTTCTCGCCCTCGGGCGCCTTAGGGAACGCGGGGGGCGTGGCGGCCTCTTTCCAGGTCCTGCCCCAATCCGTGGAGCGAAAGACGGTGGGCCCGAGGTGGCCGGTCTTGGCGGTCATGAGCAGCGTCTTGCGATCGCGCGGATCGAGCACGAGGTGGTGCACGACGTTTCCCAGCTTGAACGGGCCGGTGAGCTTCCAGGCGCGGCGGGCCGCGTCGCCGCGAAGGATGAACGCGCCCTTGATCGACCCGATCAGGAGCGCGAGTTTGCCCTTGGCGACGCCGTCTGCGCCGCCTCGATTCGGCTTGCTTCCCTTCGCGGTGCGGACGCTGCTCGTCGATCTTTTCTTCATGGATCACTCCGCAGGGTGTGTCTGCGCACGATAAGCGCGGCGCAGGCTGGGCGACAAGTAGGGAAGATGGATGGCGCGCCGCTGAGCCCGGCGGCACCGGCGCCCAGGAACGGCTGGGCTGACGAGGCGCGGCAATTCAAGTACGCCTCCGGAACGCGCCGGCGATCAGTTCGACCGGGAATGCACGCAGGCGGATCTCCTGGCTCGTAGCGTAGGCATACAGCGCTGCGGTGGAGATGCCCGGAGGGCCGACAGCACGATGGCCACCACGATCCGGTAGAGCACGGCGGCGGCGCCGGCGGACAGCAGCGCGACCGGACCGGCGTTGAGCGCGACGGCGGCGTACAGCCCGGCCAGGACCATGAGCACGCCGACGAGCGAGAACAGGAAGCCAATCGCACCGAACCCGAAGGTGGAGGCGATCTGCTCGCCCCAGGTCTGCGTGAGCAGTTGCGTGCTGCGCTGGATGGCGGCGACCGGGCCGACGCCTTCCAGGACGAGCACCGGGACCACCAGAAAGGAGATGAGCGTCCAGGCCATGCCGAGCATCCCGACGGCGATGCGGCCCAGGATGATCTTGCGGCTGCGTTCCTGAAGCGCGTTGAGGATGAGCCCTACGCTGGCGGCGATGAGGCTGTAGCCGAGGATGGACGGCAGGTGTCGATCGGCGGCGCGCAGTCCATCGGCCAGGGTCGGGTCGCCCTCGTGCGAGCCCTCGCCGAGGACACCCGTGTTAGAATTGCCGGATCGACCGCGCAAGGGGTCGATGGTCGCACGGTTTGACGCGATCGATCTGCAGCCAACCTGCGTGCGCAGTGGTGCGCCGGCACCGGGCCGCCGGGAGTCCCACCTTGACGCGACGGCCATGGCGTGCCTCCAGAACTGCCCGAATGTCTCCGTCAGCACAACGCCCAGTTGCCCGGCAAGAGCGCCTAGAACGGTCCGGTTCACTACGATGTGGGCAAAGGACGCAGCCGCGACGATGAATCCGCGCGGCGCGCGATTCACGCATAAAGCCCCGCAGGTCAAGGACTTGCGAGATTTCGTTTGCGAGCGTTTGAATTCTGACGATCTGCGCGTGCTCTCGGCGTGGCGGACCATCCCGCTCGGCGATGTCGAGCCCGGCGCCTTCATTGGGTAGCATTCATCACATGAGCCCCTCCCACGACACGATCGGCGCGATCCTGGATATCCATGCGATGATCCAGGGATTTCTCATCGAGGCCCTCGAAGACGTTCCGGATTCTCGCATGACCGAGCAGCCGGGCACCATTCTCAACCACCCCGCGTGGACGCTGTCGCATCTCAACGCGTACGCGGGTGTGTTGCTGTCGATGCTCGACGACCCGAGCGTGCCGACGGCCGACGCCGAGATGGAGCGGTTCGGGTATGGCAGCACGCCGGTGCCCGACCGCGCTGCCTATGCGACGAAGCGCGAACTGCTTGACCGGTTCAGAGACCGGAGCGCGCGACTTGCTGCGGTCGTCGCCGAGAAGCATTCAGACTACTTCGCGAGACCCTCGCCGGAGAAGTTCCACCCCTACTCGCCGACCATCGGGCACATCGCCATCACGCTGCTTGTGGCGCACCCACCGCATCACTTGGGCCAACTTAAGCAATGGCGCCGCGCGGCCGGAATCGCGGAAAAGGCGTGACGGCGGGCCGGGTGACCAAAGAGAAGCTCTCCAACGAAGGAAACGTCTACGTGCTGATCTCAGCGGACGGACAGTGGGAGACATGGATTGGAAAGGCGCCTGGGTTCAATCGGCCACATCGTCACGCCCTCCAAGAGAAGTTCTACTGGCGTACGGTCGCCCCGAGTTCCGTCGGGAAGCAGCCCTTCGGCGGATGTCGGAGGGCATTCTCGTTGTGCGAGCGGCGCTTACGGGCGGCGGTGCCTCATCAAATCAAATCCCGGAAACGCCGATTCTGCCGGGGGGTCGCAGCTGGACTCGAATGGGCCCCGCGCTCCGCGGGGCAGGACAACTGGGAACGACCCGCGCCACGGCGCGCCAAAGTCCATGGAGCGGAACAATCACTGCCGCTCCCATTCCAGGCCGCGCCCGCTGCACGCGTCCGATGAAGCGCATTGAAGCAAGGACGTCGGCAGTCGCCATCCACACGAACGACAAGCGCGGAACGGTGCGCGCAGACGATCTCGCAGTGAACCGCCGCATGCCGCCTGCGAGCCGAAGCTCCTCGGGCGCGATCCTGGCGATCCGCGCACGCAACTGGGCCTCCGCCGGTCGTCGCTGCGCCGCAGACTGGTTGCTGCCTGGGACCGCGACTTCGTGGACGAATTGGCGCCCGGAGGCGCTTGTCTTCACGCTCAGGATGGCACCGTGGGATCGTTGTCTTTGCGGCGGAGGGTCGGTTTTTCGTTACGGCTTGGCGTCGAGAAAGTCGTTGATCATCGGGACGACGATGGCCCTGCGCTCCAACAGAGTGACGTGGGTGGTGTCGGGCAAGATGGCCAATCGCGAGGCGGAGCGCGGCCCCATGTCGCCGTGCGTCCCGCCGCCCTTCAGGCGGAACATCTCCGCGACGTGCTCGAGCCGTATGCCGTCGGCGTCGCCGAAGATGAAGAACATAGGAGCCTGAGTGGCCTTCAGCTTGTCGGCGTCCATTTCGTGCCCTTTGGAACTCGTGGCGACCAGGTGCTTGACGAACGTCGGAAATTCTTCCGGCGTCGGGCTCAGCTTCTTGTACTCCACTTCAATTGGCGACCCATTGAAGAGTTCCGGCGTGAGATTTTTCAGCGCGTCGGCCCCTTCCTTGACCACGCCGTCGCTACGGAACGGGGACGATAGGACGACGACTTTCCGCACCTTGGTCGGGTGGCGGGCCGCACACTGCATCGCCACGCCGCCGCCCATGCTGTAGCCGATGATGTCTGCCCGCGGTATCTCGAGGTATCCAAGGAGGGCCGCCACATCGTCGGCGAAGTTTTCGGAGGTCATATCGCGCGCGATGTCCGCCGTTCGGCCGTGACCTTGCATTTCGACGGCAATGACCTTCCGCGTTCTAGAGAGCTCGTCGATCCACCCGTCCCAGTTGTTGGTGATGGTCATGAACGCGCCGTGAAGCAATACCACCGGTTCGCCGCTCCCGTGGACTTCGTAGTACATGTTGATTCCATTGACTGGCGCGTAGCCGGTCATTGGCTTCTGCTGCGCCGACACGGCAGTCGTAACGAGCGACATGAGAAGCAAAGCTGACTTCCGCATTGCTGAAAGCCACCCGGAAGCCTTTGTTTGATGGATGGGCTGCATCACTCTGTCTCCGTACCTGATCCGAGGCTGGCGAGAAGCTCGTCGAGTTGGTCGAGCACCTCTGGCATCGCGCCCGTCGAACCGGAGTCAACCGCCTCCTTCGAGGGATAGAGATCGTGCACAACCAACAACGTCTTACCTTCGGTTTCCTCGAAGGTCACCGTGGTGACGGTCGTGCCGCCGTCGCCCTCCTCGTTGGTCCAGACGAGGCGCGAGTTCGGTGTCACTTCGAGGTACGTGCCGAAGAACTCCATCGTCGAACCTTCGTGGAGAAACGCCAAACGATACTGCCCCCCTGCGCGAACATCCATTTTGCAGGAAACCAGGTTCAGCCCGTAGGATTTTGGTACCCACCACCTCCTGAATAGCTCTGGCTTGGTCCACGCCTCGAACACGAGGCGCGCAGGCGCGTTGACGGTGCGTGTGACGACAAGTTCGAGGTCGGATTTCCGCTCTATCTTCGTGTCGTTCTTCGGGGGGGTGGCCTCACTCTCCCTACTTGCTTCCATGTGCTTTCTCCTTCTGTTTCAAGTCCTCGACAACAATGTCCCGCTCGTCGAAGCGCGCGGCCCAAAGCTGGCGATCGCTCCCGCTCCGTGCCGCCTCTTCTCCCAGTCCGCACGCGCCCAACCTTCTCGGTGCCCACGCGCCCCGCTTGCTCCAGGACCCCTACATGCTTCTTCCTGCGCGTACGGGTCATAGGGAACCTCTCGGCAAGGGCTGTGAGCGAAGCGTCCGCACGCCCGGGCTGCTCCAGAACGCCACGTGGGCTGGCGTCCGAGAGCGCGCCGAACGAGGCATCGGTGTGGGACGCCGCCCTTCTCCGCAAGCTCGTGCGTCTCCACCAGCGTGCCGATTGTTTCGCCGGACCCCGACACCATGGTTTCGGTGTGCACGGCCCGCTGGTGCGGGACCACCTCTGTGAACACGCCCTGGGGCGTCAGGACCTGATCGGCCTCCTCGCTCCTGGGAACCAATCGGAGCACGCCGCCCACCCCGGCCTCGCACCCGCAGACGGCCATGGTCCACCTCGGGGGAGGAAGCGTCCAACGGCGCATCCTGTCCGGGGTGAACATCGCCTCCCACACGAGCCGACGCGGGGCATTGAACGTGCGGGTGAGGACGATCGTGGTTTCGGTGGGAGTGGAGACTTGAAGGCGCGTGAGGGGCGTGGGGTTCATCAAGCGATCCTTGGGACTGACAATAAGAGGGGGGTGATCTCCGGTGCAACGCTCAGCGGCGGCGAGAACGAGATTGCTCCTCGAACTTCATCTCGTTGAGGAGCGAGTCCAATGCTTCGAAGCGGGCGTCTCGGTTCCGGCGGAACGGGTCGGTCCAGAGCATCGCTTCCTTCAGCGGCGCGGCGTGGAGGCGACAGGGATGCTGCCGCCCGACGAAGCGGCGACGGACGAGCCTGGCCCGCTCCAGCACGCGCACGAGCGTGGTGGCGGCGGGGAAGGTCGTTCTGAGGGGCGAGGCGAGTTCGCTGAGGTTGCGCTCCTCGCCGGAGAGTTGCCGGATGATCGCGCGGCGGGCGGGGTGGGCCGGCACGTGGAAGACGAGTTCGAGCCTGGGGGACCTATCGACAACCATATGGTTTAATATACCACGTGGTTGTACGATGTCAACCACGAAGCGCCCGTCCGGCTCCGCCTCCGGGCGATTGGTCATGGTCAGGAACGAGCGGGTGTTGGGGTCGGTCGGCGTCAGTGCCAGCCAGACTTCGTCTGGCTCAGGTCCGTTGCGGATGGCGGGCGGGTCCAATCACCGCCTCGAGGACGCCGCGGGACCCGG
>CAYNYG010000041.1:0-37530 GCA_964401365.1 uncultured Planctomycetales bacterium
GTCGCCCCGAGTTTCGTCGATTCTGAGCCCTTCGACAGCAGCCGGGGGGCTTTCTCTTTGCGCGAGCGGGACTTACGAGCGGCCGCGCGTCTCAATTCGGCCTCATGAAAACGGCCGATTCCCCGGGCGTGGTGACTGGATCCGAAGCGCTTTGCCGACCATGGCGTCACTTGCCGGCGCACGTCGCTCGCGCGAGGATGGTTTCGCGCGTCGGCTTGTCCGGGGACGGCCAGGTAGTGCGCGTGCAGGTCGAGCGGCGAATGGGATTTCGCCCGGAATGGCGTGACAGTCCGGCTCATGCACGTGGAGGAGATGCGGATGAATCTCGCACTCGAATGTCGGATCGCGGCGCACGTTCTCTTGATCGCGGGCGCGATCGCCGTCTCCGGATGCTCCACGGCGGGGCACCGCAATCTGGGCGAGGCGATCGTCGTAACGACGGGACCATCGCTGGGCGAGAGCGAGACGAAGCTCGTGCTGGAATTGCGCAACGGGCGGGAAGAGCTATCGCTGAGTGAAGCAGACGCGTTTCTGGCATCCGATCGGGCGGCCAGGCTAAGCCACGCGATTCGGTCCCAACTGCGGGAGCGCTGTCAAGCCCTGCGCCTCACGATGCCCCAAGCCCGTCAGGAATTGGCAGACGGGATTGCGATCATCAGGCCGGACCCGGAAAGAGCTTGCGCCGATGGCAACATGGCGATCTACGTGGTCGGCAGGTCGGCTGTGCATGTGCTCTTCACGCGCGCCGAGATTGGTCAATTGCTGGCATTCAAGGAGTGCGACGACGATCTGGCCACCATCCGCTACACGCATCCCGGGTTCGATTCTGCGCGCCTGTGCGCACTGCGCGACCGGGTCGCCGCTCTGGATCTGAAGGTGGCGAACCTCGCACCCTCGAAGGCCGAACTCGAGCGGCTCAAGACGGAGGCGGCGACACGGGTTCTGGAGCGCTACCTGCGAGACGCCGGCCTGCCGTTGCCTGACAGCTCGCCGCTGTTGACCTCGGGCCCGCTGTCGTCGGCGCGCTCTCCGAAGCTGACAGGGGCGTTGAAGAATCCGTCGGTCGTCGAGCGCGTTCTCCAGGATCACAAGCCGAACACGCTGAGGGCTTTGGTTTTCCTGGTCAACCGAAACGTCATCGAATTGGATTATCCGTGACGCCGCCGGGACCAGCTTCCGCCAGGAAGCGGTGGAGGGCCGTTTCCGTACCAGGCGAGTCGCCCCGATTCGATTCTACGACGGGCCGTTCGGCGAGCTGGCTGAGCGGCTGTCTCTTTGGGCGCATCAAACGTTTCCGGAGTTGGCCGCGTTCGCGTGGCAGGAGGGATACGGCGCGTTCTCCGTCAGTATGTCACAGGAGGAGGCCGTGAAGAAGAACATTGCCGGCCAGCGTGACCATCACTAACGCGAGGATCTCAAGACGGAGCTTCTGCGGTTTCTTCGCGCTCACGAAATCGACTCCGACGAGCGCTGCGCTTTCGATAGAGGCGCGTCGTCCGGGCCGGTGGCGGGCGCTCCGCGCTTCGCCCCCAAGGGGCGCAGGAATGTACGCGCCACGGGCCGAATCTCGGCTTCGAGTGAAACGCGCGACGTATCCTTGCCCTGCCGGGCCGCTTCGCTCCGCGCCGGTCGCCTCCAATCGGTCCGGAGGCCGCTCCGAGTGACGCGGAGTATCCTCCGCGCGCATCGGCGGGCGGTGGATCGCTCATCAACAAAGGCGAAAACGGCGGCGCGGGTGGTTCAGGCCGCCGCCGCTGCGCATCGTGCACAGCGGCACGCGCGACTCACGGCGACGCCGGCCCGTCCGTCAGCAGCGCCAGCACCACCGCATCCGCGAAGCGGCGCGCCGCCTCCTCCGGCCCGCACGCAATCACCGCGACCGCCAGCGCCCGTCCGCCCGGCCGCTCCACGTAGCCCGCCAACGAGCTCGCGTCCCGCAACGTCCCGGTCTTGAGGCGCAGCCGCTGCGGCCCGGGCGCAGCAACGAAGCGCTTCCGCAGCGTGCCGTCCCGGCCGGGCGTCGCCAGGCTCTCGGCGAACACGCCGGCGTGCGCGTGGCGCCGCATCGCCGCAAGCAGGGTCGCGAGCTGGCGCGCCGTGACGCGGTTCGCGTGGCTCAGCCCGCTTCCGTCGCGGATCACCGCGCCCTCCAGGCTGACCCCCAGCCGCCCCAGCGTGCCGATCAGGACCTCGGTAGCGCCGCCCCAGGTGCCCGGCGTGGCCGCGCGGCGGCCGTCCGGCTCGTAGGCCGCCAGCGCCTTCATGGCGCATTCGGCAAACAGATTCTGGCTGAAGTTGTTGGCGCGCCAGATCACGTCACGCAGCGGCGTGCGGTGCCGCGCGATCAGCGTCGCCCCGGCCAGTGCCTCCGGCGCCAATCGCCGCCGCACCACCTCGCCCGAGATCGTGATGCCGCGCTGCTCCAGGGCCGCCTTCAGCGCGAACGCGGTGAAGATGGTCGGGTCGTTCGCGCTGACCGGACCCAGCTCGTCGCCGCGGGCCGCCGTGCCCACGACCCGAAAAACGTCGCTGCCCGCATCGCGCCGCGCCGCCGGCCTGTGCCGGCGACCGGCACGCAACTCGTCGGACAGCATGCTGGGCGGCAGCGGCGGCGTCACCCGCAGCGCCGGCCGTCCTCCGGCCAGCACGATCCGTACGTCCAGGCAGTTGTCGTTGAAATTCAGCCCGCCCACCGGAGCCGCATACCAACGCTGGGCCTGCTCGTCGGGCCAGTCCGGATGCCGGTACTGGCGGTCGAAAACCCCGTCGTCCACCACCAGCGTTCGCAGCTCGGTCACCCCGCGCGTGCGGAGCGCCTCCGACCATTCCTCGAGCACGCTCATGCACGTGCGGCCCGCGCGCCGCGCCAGGCGATCGTCCCCCAGCCCAGGATCCCCTCCGCCGCGCAGCCACAGCTCGTCGCCCGCCGTGTACAGCTCCGTGTCAAACGTGAAGTCCGGACCGAACCGGTCCAGAGCCGCGGCGGACACGAGCAGCTTGAGCGTGCTCGCCGGCTTGAGCGGAGCGTCGGCGCCAGATTCCACCAGCACGTCGCCCCGGTCGGCATCCACGACGCACACCCCGACTTCCAGCGCGGCCGGCGCCGTCGCGGCCATCTGGCGCACGCGACCCGCCGCACCGTCCGGCAGCGACTGCGACCACGCCGCCGCCGCCGACCCCAACAGGACCGCGCACGCCGTCAGCACGCCCGTGACGGCGGGCCCACACCGGGGCGCGGCATTCGCCCGGCCCAGGAAGATCGCCGCCTCGCGCCGTTCAGGACGATTTCGGTTTCTGGTCACGGCGGACTCGCAGGACCTGCACAACCCGCAGAAACGAGGGGTGGATCGGCGCTTCAAGCTCCATCGGCTCCTGCCGGATCGGATGCCGGAACGCGATGCGCCACGCGTGCAGCGCCTGATGCGTGAGCAGCGGCTTCGGCGAACCCGCGCCGGTCAGCTCCAGCTCGCTATACGCCCGCCCGCCGTACATCACGTCCCCGAAGATCGGGTGCCGGATGTAGGACATGTGCACCCGGAGCTGATGCGTGCGTCCCGTCTTGGGCATCAGCTTGACCAGCGAAAAACCGGGGAATCGCTCGACGACCTCATAACGCGTCACGGCCTCCTTGGTCACGTCGATCGAGTTCTGCACGATCTGCACCGCGAACTTCTCGCGCACCACCGGGTGGACCCCGATCGGCGCGTCGATCACGTCCGCGTCCAGCTCCATCTCCCGTTCCGCGATCGCCAGGTACGTCTTCTGCACCGTGCGGCGTTCAAACTGAAGCGCCAGCCGCCAGTGGGCCTCGTCCGTCTTGGCCACCAGCATGATGCCCGTGGTGTTCTTGTCCAGCCGATGCACGATGCCCGGACGGAACGGGGCCGATCCGCGGCTCAGGCTGCTGGCGTAGTGCGCCAGCGCGTTGGCCAGCGTCCCGGTCTGCGCGCCGTGGGCCGGGTGGCAGATGATGTTGAAGGGCTTGTTGATCCCCAGCAGGTGCTCGTCTTCGTAGACCACGTCCAGCGGAATGTGCTCGGGGATGATCTCCTTCGGCTCGGGCGGCGGAATGGTCAGCTCGATCAGGTCGCCGTCGGCCATCTCGTAGCTGGACTTCGTCGGCCGGCTGTTGACCGTGATCGATCCCTCGCGGATCAGCCGCTGAATCGCCGTGCGCGACATGCGCGGGAAGCGGCCGTGAAGGTACTTGTCGAGACGCCGCCCGGGCAGCCGGCGCCGAACGCGCAGCGCCACGCGCGGCACCTCGACATCTTCGAGAGGCGCGGCGGCGTCACTCAGCTCGTCTTCGAATTCGCTCGGCGCGGACATAGGTCGGCAGCTCGCTGCGTCCTGCCTCCAGCCCCGCACGATCGCGCCGCGCGGCGCTCAGGGCGTGTCCGTGTCCGTCGTCGCCGCGGTGGTCGGCGCCGATTCCACGCCCTGCGTGGTCGCCGGGGCCGACGCAGGTGCCGGGGGCGGAGGCGATCCCGGCAACAGCACAATCGGCGTTCGCAACCCCCCAACATCGGCCAGCCGCGCCTCCGCCAGCTTGCGGAACGGCGACCCATCCAGCCGCGCGTCCCCCGCGATCGACTTGTAGATCGCCTCGGCCGCGTCAAACTCGCGCCGGAACTCGTGCGCGGTGGCCAACGCGAATTTCGCCGACGCGGACAGCCCCGCCGGCGCCTCCGCTTCCGACGCGACCGGTTTGAGCACGGACATGGCCTCGCTCACCAGCGCTTCGGCCTGGCTCGCGTCGAAGCTGGCCTGTTGCAGCATCGCACAGCCCAGCCGGTGCTGGACCGCAAGCGAGAGCTGGACGTTCCCCGACGCGTCGATCGCTCGCAAGGCCGCGATCGCCTCGCTGTTGTCGGCCCCGGGCTCGATGGCCACGTCCGCCAGTTGACCCCACGCCGCGTCCGTGGTCTGCGCGTGGCTCCAGGACCAGAGCCGCATCACCACGATCAGCACCACCACTCCGCCCAGGCCGATCGCGATCGGCAGACTGTACTTCTCAAGCGTCGCGCGCGCCTTGACCAGGAACTCGCCCAGTTCGTTCCTTCGCAACTGCTGACGGGTAGGAGCGGCCATTCAGCTCTCTCTGCCTCTGCCTTCGCAACGGGCCGTCGCCGCGGCCGGGAGTTACTTTGGTTTGGGGGGCGGGCTCCGATCCGGCGCGGCGCGCGAAATCGGCCCGATGTCGACGTTGATCAGCGTCTTGACCGCCACGCCACGCTTCGCGCGGCGGATGCGGATGGAGCAGTCCTCCATGTCCGACTCGAAACGCAACTGGTACTCGCCCTCCAGAAACGCGTAGGGCTTGAGCACCCACCCGCTCGCCGGCATCTGGTCCATGTAGAACCGCGCCACCGCGCCGGGCTGCGTCTCCCCCGCGTACTCGAACTGCACCATCCGCACCGCACCGTAGTTGCGGCTGCGGCTGTGCTCGTCCACCAGTACGAACCCGGACGGAACCGGAAAGTCCTGGAGCGCCGGATGCCGCACCGGTGCCGCGCTCGGCGCGCTCCCCCCGTCCGGGGGCGACGCGCACCCGCCCAGAACGCCCGCCGCCGCCGCCACGACTGCAAGCGCCCGCCGTCGGCGGGACCAGGGTGGACCAGGGGTTCGCATCGGTCTCGACCTCTCTCCAGGCAGCGAAACGAATCAGGCATTCTAGGGCCGCGCCCCGGCGCGTCAACGAACGCCCCGCGACGCCCGCCCTACACGATCAGGTTCACCAGCGGGCCCTTCTGGCTTCGCCCGATCACCGGCGGCTTGCGCAGCGCTCGGCCCCCCAGCGCCGTCCGCACCGTCTCGTGCGACAGCACCGCGGCCACGATCTCCTCGTCCGTCGCCGCCGCCGGAATCCGGATTCGATCCAGGTCCTTGTTCAGAACCTTGATCAGCAGCTCCACCGTCTCTTCCCGCGCCAGGGCCTCGTCCCACTCGGGCCAGGCCTCCCACGCCAGCGACGACTCGTGCCCCAGCCGCTGCCACAACTCTTCGCTCATGTGCGGCGCAAAGGGCGCCAGCACGAGCAGGAACCGCTCCACCTGGTCGCGCCCGATCGTCGCCGCCCGGTACGCCTCGTTCACGAACTCCATCATCATCGCGATCGCCGTGTTGAACCCGAACGTCTCGATGTCCCCCGTCACCTTCTTGATCGTCCGGTGCAGCGGCCGCTCCAGCGATTCGTTGCGTTCCGCCGTCACGCGCGCGCTCACCCCGCCCCCCTCCCCGTCCACCACCAGCCGCCACACGCGATGCAGGAACTTGTGGCAACCAATGATGTTCCGCGAGTCCCACGGTTTGCTGGCCTCCAGCGGGCCCATGAACATCTCGTACAGCCGCAGCGTGTCCGCCCCGTACTGCGCAATGATCGAGTCCGGTGTCACCACGTTCCGCAGCGTCTTGGACATCTTCTCGACGCTGGCCGCAAGCGGCTCGCCGGTCGACCTCAGGAACGCGCCCTCCTCGCGGAAGTCGATCTCGTCATAGCCGATGTACACCCCTCGCGCGTCCCGATACGCGTAGCTCCGGATCATGCCCTGGTTGAACAGCCGATGGAACGGCTCGGGCGTGCTGACCTGCCCAAGGTCGTAGAGCACTTTGTGCCAGAAGCGCGCGTACAGCAGGTGCAGCACCGCGTGTTCCGCGCCGCCCAGGTACAGGTCCACTCCCCCGATCCGCGGCGATCCGTCCGCGCTCCGACCACCCATCCAGTAGCGCTCCGCGCCCGGGTCGACGAACACACGATCGTTCCCCGGATCACAGAATCGCAGGTAATACCAGCACGACCCGGCCCACTGCGGCATCGTGTTCAGCTCGCGCGTCAGCCGCTCCCCGTCCCGAACCACGCTCGCCCACTCGCCCGCCCGCGACAGCGGCGTCTGCGGCTCGGCGTTCGGGTCGCTCGTCGCCAGCGGCCGAAAATCGTCCATCGCCGGCAGCGTCACCGGCAACGCCGCCTCCTCCTCGGCAACGATCCGTCCGTCCGCCGTGTGCAGGATCGGGAACGGCTCGCCCCAGTAGCGCTGCCGGCTGAACAGCCAGTCGCGCAGCTTGTACTGCACCGTCCCCTCGCCCAGCCCGTTCTCCTCCAGCCACTCGATGATCCGCTGCTTGGCGGCGGGCGTCCGCAGATGGTTGAAATCGCACTGACCCTCGAAGCGCTCGCCCTCGGGCGGCGAATTGCACGCGACGCCCTCTCCCACGAATCCGCGCCAGTCCGTCCCCGCCGGCGCCTCCACCACCTTCACCACCGGCAGACCGAACGCCTCCGCAAACTCCAGGTCGCGCGTGTCGTGCCCCGGAACCGCCATGATCGACCCCGTCCCGTATCCCAGCAGCACGTAGTCCGCCACCCAGATCGGAATCCGCTTGCGGTTCACCGGGTTCACCGCGTACGCACCCGTGAAGACGCCCGTCTTGGTCTTGACGGCGGCCGTGCGGTCCAGCTCCGACTTCTGCCGCGCCTTGTCGACGTACGCCATCACCAGCGCACGCTGCTCCGGGGTCGTGATGATCGGCGTCAGCCGGTGCTCCGGCGCCAGCACCATGTACGTCGCGCCGTACAGCGTGTCAGGACGCGTCGTGAACACGCGAATGACGCTCTCCGCCCCATTGGCTCGCTCCAGCCGGAAATCCACGTACGCCCCCTCGCTGCGCCCGATCCAGTTGCGCTGCTGGAGCTTGATCGCCTCCGGCCAGTCCAGCGCGTCCAGGTCGCTCAGCAGCCGGTCGGCGTACTCCGTGATCCGCAGCATCCACTGCTTCATCGGGCGACGATACACCGGGTGGTCCCCGCGCTCGCTGCGCCCCTCGCTCGTGACCTCCTCGTTCGCCAGCACCGTGCCCAGCGCCGGACACCAGTTCACCGGCACCTCCGCCAGGTAGGCCAGACGATGGTCCGCTTGAAACTGCTCCACCGCGCGCATCCCCGCCGCTCGCACCTCCGCCGGTATCGGCAGCGTCGCGATCGGCCGCGCACGTCCCACCACCTCCCGCCCGTCCGCGTCCGTCCAGCGGTGCTCCGGGTCGTACCACGCGTTGTAGATCTGGAGGAAGATCCACTGCGTCCAGCGGTAGTACCCCGGGTCGCAGGTCGCCAGCTCACGCCGCCAGTCGAACGAGAACCCGATCGACTTGAGCTGCCGGCGGAACGTGTCGATGTTGCGCCGCGTCGTCACGCTCGGGTGCACGCCCGTCTCGATCGCGAACTGCTCCGCGGGCAGCCCGAACGCGTCCCACCCCATCGGATGCAGCACGTTGTACCCGCGCATCCGCTTGTACCGCGCGATGATGTCCGTCGCCGTGTACCCCAGCGGGTGTCCGATGTGCAGCCCGGCGCCCGACGGGTACGGGAAAAAGTCCAGCACGTAGTACTTCGGCCGCTCGCTGCCCGGCTCGCCGGGCCCGGCCGCTCGGAACAGACCCTCCTCCTCCCATCGCTTCTGCCAGCGCGGCTCGATCTCCGAAAACTGGTACGCGGCGCTCATGACGCTCCCAGCTACCACGCGCACGCTCCGCTCCGCGCGGATCGTCTACTCCGTCGGCGGCGCGTAGCCCGCCCGCTTGCGGATGTTGGCCGAATCGTACCACCCCTGCGTGAACGCGATCCGATCCGTACGCGACTGCTGGTCGCGCAGCGTCTGTCGCCGTGCCGCGTATTCGTCCTCATAGATCGGCTTGGTGCCGGTCGGCTCGGCCACCACCCAGCGCAGACTCATCGCGACCGGAACCGTGACAACGCGATACGCACCTTGCGTCGTCGACGCCGAATCCACCGCCTCGAACAGCTTGCCCGCCAATGATTGCGTCAGCCCCACGTCCGGTATGAACTGCGAACGACGCGTGATCCGCCCCGTCGGCGTGAACGGCCCAAGCCGCTCAATGTAGCGAGTCTTGTTCAGTTGCACCGACGGCTGCGACGACGCGGCCGCGTCCGCCTCCGCCAGCAAACCGCGAAGCTCCGTCGCCTCCTCCACCGCCGCCGCCAGCCCCACCTCCCGTGCACGATCTCCCAGCGCCCGCGCATGTTCGCCCGCCTTCGCGTACGCCGCCGCCTGCTTCCAGTCGTCCGTCAACTGCTTCCTCACCTCCTCCAGACTCGCCGGTGCCGCCGCAGGCTCCACCCTGATTACGCGGAACACGTAGCTCTGATATGGCGCCCGCGCCGCGCCCACCGCCCCGGTCATGCGCTGCTCCGACACGATCGGTCCCGGCTCATACGGAACCAGCCCGCGCAGCGCGTCTCGCTCGCCCGTCGTCGCCAGCCCCTTCACCTTCAACGCGATCTCCGCGAACGCTGTCGGGCGGTTGCTGACCATGTACGACGCGCGGCCGATCCCCGGAAGCATCTGCAAGCCACGCCGGTCCAGAAGCTCCGTCCGGTGATACTCAACCGGGTAGCGCCGCGAATACTGGTCGCGCAGCGCCTCGTACGACAGCGACTCCGCGTCCGCCGGCGCAACGTGGAAGAAGTCCGCCCCCACCTCGGCCGCGTCCCACGGCGCCCGCGCGGCGCGCTCAAGGTCATTCACCAGCCGCTGCGCCTCCGCGATCGCCTTCGCCTCACGCTTGTCATTTCGCACCTGCTCCTTCACCTCCTCGTACGTGAGCTGGATCACCTCCGTCTCGGGCGGCCGGGCCGGCTGCGTTTCCTGCGTGGACTGTGTCGTAGGCTTCGGCACGCGCTTCGTATAGCGGCTCTTGTTCTGCTCGTAGAACTCCCGCGCCTCCTTCTCCAGCACCTGAATCTTGCTGAGGATCTTCTTCGGGTCGACCGTCAGGTACTCCACCTGAACCCGGTCCGGAACCTGGTACCCGTACACCAGCTCTTCCTCGGTGTGCGCCGTCCGCCGGTTCTTGCCCGCCTCAAACAACGCCGCAAGCTGCTCTTCCGTCGGTTCCCCCACGCTCCCCAGAAACGCAGCCCCGTCCAGCACCGACATCCGGCAGTCCAGCGTCTGCTGCTCGTCCCGGTACGCCCGCAGCAGGCGCGCCGGCGACAGGATCACGCCGCCCTGCTGCAGCGACTCGGCCTGAAGCATCGCCATGTAATCCCCCAGGGCCCGGTACGCCTGCGCCCGGCTGCAATTGTGCGCCCGCGCCACCCGCGCAACCACGCTGTCGTCCAGTCCCTTCAGCCGCTCGGCCGAAACCCGTACCCCCGCCTGGCGCGCCTCCTCGAACAATAGATACTGGTCGATCTCGCTCGCCACCGCCGCCGATACGTGGTACTCGCGCGGCAACAACGACTCCGCCACGCGAATCTCGGCCGACACCCGCGCCACGTCGTCGGCCGTGAACGCCCGCCCGAACGCCCGCCCGATCACCTGGTTCCTCAGGTCGTCCCGCTGACAACTCTGCACCGCGTCCGGAATCAGAAACGCCACCAGCAGCAGCGACATCACCACCATCAGCAGCGTGCGGGTGTTCTCGCGTACATAACGCTGAAATCGCATGGTCCGGCCGTCCAGTTTGCGCCGCCGCGAAACGGGCGGGGGCAGAGAAAACCGCGCATTCTACGCCAAATCGAACCGCGTTCAACTCACCCCCCGCGCCCCCGTTCGCAGCCCGCGCCCCCACGCCTCCTTCCCCCGGCCGCGCACCACGCCCACGTGCGCTTCCGTCGAACCCTCCGCCGCCCCCCAGCGCCACCGTGCCGCGCTTGTCCCACGCGAGTATCATGCCCCCCGGCCCCACCGCTTCCGGAGTGAGCGAAAGGCCCGAGCATCGGCCGAGCACGCTCCGGCCGCGACCAAGGGAACCCGCGATGGATGCACCGACGTTGAACGCCGTTCAGGAGTTCATGCGACACCAGCGAATCGACGCCTGGCTGGTCTACGACTTCCGCGGCAACAATTCCGTGCTGGCCCAGCTCGTCCCCGGTCGCCGCTGGACGACGCGCCGCGCGTTCCTGCTTGTGCCCGCGGAGGGCACGCCGCTTCTCCTGGCTCAGTCGATCGACGCCCACAACTTCAACGGCGCGTTCTGCCCGGTCGAAACCTACCTGGGCTGGAAGGACCTGCGCGACTGGCTGGAGCGGCGCCTGGCGGGGCGCCGCCGCGTCGCCATGGAGTACTCCCCCGGCAACGCCCTGCCCGTCGTCTCGATCGCGGATGCCGGAATGGTCGACCAGGTTCGAGCGCTCGGCGCCGAGGTCGTCTCTTCCGCCGACCTGATCCAGGTCAGCGTCGCACGCTGGTCCGCGCCCGCCTGCCAGGCCCACGCCGTCGCATCCCGCAAGGTCGCCGACATCAAGGACGACGCCTTTCGACTCATCGGCGAGTCCATCCGCGCCGCACGCACCATCCACGAGCACGACGTACAGCGCCACATCCAGGAGCGCTTTCAGGCCGAGGGCCTGCAATTCCCCGACGGTCCCATCGTCGCCGTCAACGCGCACGCCGGCAATCCGCACTACGAACCCTCCCCCGATCGACCCGCGCCGATCTGCCCCGGCGACTGGGTGCTCATCGACCTCTGGGCACGCATCCCCGGCGACGAAAACATCTACTCCGACATCACCTGGGTAGGCTTCGTCGGCAGCCAGGTCCCCGTCGCACATCAACGCGTCTTCGACGTCGTCACCGCCGCGCGCGACGCCGCGCTCCACCGCGCCCAGCAGGCCTGGGCAGCCCAGGAGCCCGTCCACGGCTGGCAGCTCGACGACGCCGCACGCGACGTCATCCTCCACGCCGGGTTCGAGCGCGGCCTGCGTCACCGCACCGGCCACAGCCTCAGCCCCGGCCCGCTCGTCCACGGCATGGGCCTCAACCTCGACAACCTCGAAACCCACGACACGCGCCAGATGCTCCCCGGCGTCGGGTTCACCATCGAACCCGGCGTCTATCTCGACGACTTCGGCGTCCGATCCGAAATCAACGTCTTCGTCGATCCCCACAAGGGGCCCGTCGTGACAAGCTGCATCCAGGACCGCGTCGTGCTCGTCGGATAGTCGCATGCCACAAGCTCCCTTCGTCCTGGGGCTCGATTTCGGAACCAGCTCGGTCCGCGCCCTCATCGCCGACCTCCGCAGCGGCAACGAGATCGCCTGCGGCGAGGCGCCCTACCCCTCCGGCGACGACGGCGTGATCGGCGACGCGCGGATTCCCACGCTCGCGCGGCAGAACCCGCGCGACTACGACGACGCCTTGACCCGCGCAACTCGCGCCGCACTCCGCGCCGCCGCACGCGCCGTGCGACGCTTTCAGCCCGACGCCGTCGTCGGAATCGGCGTCGACGCCACCGCCAGCACCCCGCTCCCGGTCGATGTGCATGCGGACCCGCTGGCCTTCTCCCCTCGCTTCGCACGCCACCCGGACGCGCTCGCCTGGCTCTGGAAGGACCACACCGCCCACGCCGAAGCCGACGAGCTTACCCACGCCGCCCGCCGCCTGGCGCCCCTCGCCCTGGAGCGCTGCGCAGGGGGCGCCTACAGCAGCGAGTGGTTCTGGGCCAAGGCGCTCCGCTGCCGGCGGGTCGCGCCGTCCGTCTTCCGGGCCGCCGCGTCCTGGGTCGAGCTGTGCGACTACATCCCCGCCCGCCTCACCGCATGCCCCGCGGCCGGCAGAATCCCCCGCAGTGTCTGCGCCGCCGGGCACAAGGGCCTCTATCTGCCGCCCGACGGGTGGCCGCCGCTCGAGCTCCTGCATTCGCTTCATCCCGATCTCGTCCGCCTGCGCTCCACGCTCCCGCCGACCGCCACCTCGGCCGACCGTCCCGCCGGGCCGCTCGCGCTCCACTGGGCGAAGCGCCTCGGTCTTCGCGCAGGTACCCCCGTCGCCGTCGGAATGATCGACGCCCACGCAGGCGCCGTCGGCGCCGGTGTTCGCCCCGGCCGCCTCGTCAAGATCATCGGCACCAGCTCCTGCGACATGATGGTCGTCCCCGGCGAGGACGACTTGGACACCATCCCCGGCGTCTGCGGCGTCGTCATGGGCTCCATCCTCCCCGGCGCCTGGGGCATCGAGGCCGGTCAGCCCGCCGTCGGAGACCTCCTCAACTGGTTCGTTCACGCCCTCGCCGACGGCGAACGCGCCCATCTCCGCCTCTCCCGGCAGGCCGCCACGCTCCCGCCGGGCGCGTCCGGCCTGGTCGCGCTCGATTGGAACAACGGGAACCGCTCCATCCTCGCCGACCCGCGCCTCACCGGCCTGTTGATCGGACAGACCCTCCAGACCACCGCCGCCGAGGTCTACCGCGCCTTGCTCGAAGCCGCCGCCTTCGGCGCACGCGTCATCATTGAGCAGCTCGACGAGTCCGGCGCCCAGGTCCACGAGATCGTCGCCTGCGGCGGTATCGCCGAGAAGAACGCCCTGGCCATGCAGATCTACGCCGACGTCACCGGGCGACCCATCCGCGTCAGCCGCTCATCCCAGACCTGCGCCCTGGGCGCCGCCATCTTCGGCGCCGTCGCCGCCGGGACCGCGCGCGGTGGTCACGCCTCCGTTCAGGCCGCCCAACGCGCGATGTGCGGACTCCGCGCCGACGTCTATCGCCCGCGCCGCGCCGCGCGACCCGTCTACGATCGCCTCTTCGCCGTTTACCGTCGCCTGCACGACGCCTTCAGCGCGGCGGGCACACGCGAGCCGCTCGCCGACGTCATGAAGGAGCTCGCTCGCGTGCGCGACGCCGCGCGCGGGTCCGCGCAGCGCCCCGGCCCCACCCCGGCAACCGCAGGCAGGTGATACTTGCTACGTTCACGCCTCCCCCGCCATGCGCTCGCATCCGTCGCCGCTCTGCTCCCCATCCTGTCGGGCTGCTCGCTCATCGCCAATCTCGGCACCGACCTGAGCGGCGCGGACCAGGGCAAGACCTTCTATCTCGGCGGTGCCGGCACCCTGGGACACATCGGAACCCTCGACGTGCCCCGCGGGCTTCGACAGGCCGGTTACACCGGCGCCATCGAGGTCATCGGCTGGCAGAGCTGGCTCGGCGGAACCCCCCGTGACCAGATCGACCGCGCTCGCAATCGCCGCGAGGCCGATCGCTTCGCTCGCCTGATCTCCGAATACCTCGACGAGTACCCGGACCGCCCGGTCAACATCATCGCCCTCTCCGCCGGTACCGGCATCGCCGCCTGGGCCGTCGAGCGGCTCCCCCCGGGAAAACGCGTCGCAACCGTCGTGTTTCTCGCCAGCAGCCTCTCGCGACATTACGACCTCACCGACGTGCTGACCCGCGCCGGCAACGTCTACAACTTCCACCATTCTCGCGACCCGATCCTCCGCTACCTGGTCCCCCTCGCCGGTACCGTCGATCGCCGCTACGACGGCTGTGCCGGACTCTACGGCTTCGCCTGGCCCCAGCGCGCCGGCGACGACACGCGCCGCCTCTACAGGCAGCGACTGCGCAACATGCCCCCGTCCCGACGCTACGTCCGTTTCGGCTACGACGGCGGACACGCCGACGGTGTGCAGGCCCCGTTCATCCGCGAGGTCGTCGCGCCCCTGCTCGAACGCTACACCGGTCCCCCGGCCCAATCCCAGCCCGCACCGGTTTCGCAGCCTTCCCGCGCCGCCGGCGTCGACGAATAGCGCCGCCGGCGCTTATTGTTGCCGTCCATCCGGCGCCGCGGCGCGCGTCCGCCCCGCCGCCGGGCGCCCGCAGCGTGTGCCGACATGAGCGACGACAGCCTCTCCCGCGAAGAGCTCTACGAGGCCTGGGCCGCCCTCTCCAACGAGGATCGCCTCGAAGGCTTTCAGATGCTCCCGCGCGGCGACGCCGAGGAGCTCTTCTTCTCCATCGGCTCGCCCGACCAGGCCTGTCTCGTCCAGAGCCTCCCCGCCGACGAACGCCGCTCCTGGGTAAGGCTCCTTCCCCCCGACGACGTCGCCGACCTGGTCCAGCAGCTCCCCGAGCCCGCCGACCGCTTCCAGCTCCTCGAACTCCTCGACGAGCCGACCCGCAAGGAAGTCACCGGCCTCCTCGCCTACGCCGAGGACGAGGCCGGCGGGCTCATGAACCCGCGCTACGCACGCCTGCGCCCCGACATGAGCGTCGACGAGGCCATCAGCTATCTCCGCAAGCAGAAACGCGAGCACGTCGAGAACATCTACTACGCCTACGTCGTCGACCCCGAGCACAAGCTCGTCGGCGTCGTCTCTTTCCGCGAGCTCATCACCTCCGCCCCCGCTACGCGCGTCCGCGACGTCATGCGCACCGACCTCGTCGCCGTCCCCGAGGAAATGGACCAGGAGCAGGTCTCGCACCTCTTCGCCCAGCATGACCTCATGGCCCTCCCCGTCGTCGACGCCGCCGGTCGCATGAAGGGCATCGTCAGCGCCGACGACATCGTCGACGTCGTCAAGGAAGAGGCCACCGAGGACATGCAGAAGATCGGCGGCATGCAGGCCCTCGACGATCCCTACTTCCAGGTCGGCCTCCTCGACATGATCCGCAAACGCGTCGGGTGGCTCGCCGTCCTCTTCATCGGCGAGTCCTTCACCGCCACCGCCATGGCCTACTTCGAGGACGAAATCAAACGCGTCGTCGCCCTCGCGCTCTTCGTCCCCCTCATCGTCAGCAGCGGTGGCAACTCCGGCTCCCAGGCCTCCAGCCTCATGGTCCGCGCCATGGCCCTCGGCGAAGTCAGGCTCCGCGACTGGTGGCACGTCATGCGCCGCGAACTCCTCGCCGGTACGCTCCTCGGCTTGATCCTCGGCGTTCTCGGCGCTCTTCGCGTCGGTCTCTGGGAGGTCTTCCACCGCGCCCTGCTCGCCAGGTCGCTCTACGGCGACCACGTCGCCCTCGTCGCCCTCACCCTCGCCGTCAGCGTCAGCGGCGTCGTCCTTTGGGGCTCGCTCGTCGGTTCCATGCTTCCCTTCGCCCTGCGCCGCCTCGGTTTCGACCCCGCCAGCGCCTCCGCACCCTTCGTCGCTACCCTCGTGGACGTCACCGGACTCGTCATCTACTTCGGCGTCGCCAGCGTCGTGCTCGCCGGAACCCTGCTCTGATCCTCGTCCCGCGCCGCGGCGCTCCGTCGCCGCTGGGTCCGCACATGGCAACTCACAACTCGCAACTCGCCGCCGAACTCCTCCGCAAGGCCGCGGCCGCCTCCGACACGCTCCTGCTCGACCTCCCCGACCAGCCCGTCACCCTCCCCGAACCTCTCGTCGTCCGCGCTCGCGAAATCCGCCTCCGCGGCACCGGGCCCCATTCCGCCCTCATCCTCACCTCCGCCGCCGGGTCCGGCGCGCCGCTCATCGTCCAGCCCGCGCCGCGCGCCGCCATCGGCCGCTTCACCCTCGAAAACCTCACGCTGCGCCTCGAGCTCGCCGACGACGCCGGCTCCTGGTCCTGCCTGCGCGTCCTCAGCGCCGACGACGACCAGGGCGTCGCCAGCGGCGAAATCGTCGCCTGCCGCTTCGAGTTCGCCGCGCCGCGCCCCCTCCGCAGCGCAACGCTCACCATGTGCCAGATCGGGTCCGATGACGCTCGTCGCGCCGTCGAATTGCCCGTCCGCATGATCACGCTCCGCGACAGCGTCTTCTCGCCCGTCGCCGGCGTCGCGCTCGCCTTCATCCACGCGCACGGCTGTCGCGCCGAGCGAAACATCTTCCTCGACTCCGGCCCGGCCCGGGCCGCCGTCGAATCCGTCGCAGTTTTGCTTCGCGGCGCCCAGTACTGCGAAATCCGCGACAATGCGCTGCACCGCGACGGCGGCGACCACGTCTTCACCGCCGTACGCATCGCCGGCACCCAGCCCGCGCCCGCGGTCAACAACGTCCTCCGCGACAACCTGATCGAATCCACCGCGCCCGCAAACGCCTTCGACCTGCGCGAATTCGCGCACCAGAACGTCTTCGAGCGCAATCGCGCCGCCGCCCGCGGCGGCAACGTCGCGGTCCGCCTCGCGCCGGCCCTCGGGCCCGTCCGCGATAATTGGCTCTTCGACAATCGAATTACCGGGTTCGCCACCGCAGTCCGCGTCGAGCCCGGCGACTCCCGCGGCAACCGCCTGCTCAACTCCGCCCACGGCGCCGTCGACGACGCCTCCCCAGGACATAACGTCATCGTGACCCGCGCCCCTTAACGCACTTCCCCGCCCCGATCGCCGATCTCCTCGGGGTGGGTTTACCCGATGGGTCGCGCCGATTCTGCGCGGCAATCCGCACCCACGCGTTTCAATCGGACCGATGAACCTCTGGACCAAGACCACTCTCGTCATCGCCGCCACCCTGGCCAGCTCCGTCGCTGCGCTCTACCTCGCCTCCTCCCAGGTCCTGCTCGCCAGCTTCGACGACCTGGAGCGCTCCCGCGCCCTGGCGACCCTCGAACGCGTCACCCACGTCATTGAGCACGAAATCAACCTGCTCGAACGCGCCGCCTCCGACTACGGGTCCTGGGACGAGACCATCACCTTCATCGCCGACGCGAATCAGCCCTACATCGACCAGAACCTGATCCCCGAAACCTACGAACGCCTGCGCGTCGCCGTCATGCTCTTCGTCGGCCCCGGCGGACAGCTCGTCTTCGGCAAAGCTCTCGATCCCGCCGAGTCCTCGCTGGTCCCGCCCCCCGACGAGCTCCTCGCCTGCGTCCGCCCCGGCGCCCCGCTCTTCCACGACTCCGAGTCGACGCACTGCCGCAGTGGACTGCTGACCATCGGCGGGTGCCCCGCCCTGTTCGCAAGCTGCCCCATCCTGACCAGCGACAACCAGCCGCCCGCCCGCGGCACCGTCCTCTGGTTGCGCTGGCTCGACCAGGCCGCCGTCGCACAACTGGCCCAGCTCACCCGCGTCGACCTGACGATCCGCTCGCCCGACCCCCGCGACGCGCACCTCATCGACGCAAACGCACCCTCCGTCAGGATCGACCGCGACGACGTCGTCATCGAGCGGCGCCTCGAGGACGCACGCGGCGGTGCCGCGGCCGTGCTCTCCCTGCGCGAGCCGCGCGACATCCACTTCGTCGGCGCACGAACCGTTCGCAGCCTCATGTTCTACCTCACCCTCATCGCCGCCGCCTTCGCCGTCACCACGCTCCTCGGACTCCAGCGCCACGTCCTCGAACCCGTTCGCCGCCTCAGCGCCGGCGTCCTGCGCATCGCCTCCAGCGGGCAACGCTCAGCCCGCGTCGTGGCCCTCGGCCGCGACGAAATGGCCGACCTGGGCCGCAACATCAACTCCATGCTCGAAGCCCTCGAACGCGTCGGCGCCGAGCATCGCGAGAGCGAGGAACGATTCGCCTCGCTGGCCGACGCCGCGCCCGTCATGATCTGGATGTCCGCCCCGGACAAACGCTGCACCTATTGCAGCCGCGGCTGGCTGGAGTTCACCGGGCGTTCCCTGCAAGAGGAGCTCGGCGACGGGTGGGAGAACGGCGTCCATCCCGACGACCGTCAGGCCTGCGTCCAGGCCTATCACGCCGCTTTCGACCAGCGAATCCCCTTCCGCCTCGAGTTTCGCGTCCGTCGCGCGGCCGGCGACTACCGCTGGATCATCAGTCACGGCGCCCCGCGAACCCTTCCCGACGGGTCCTTCCAGGGCTACATCGGCATCGCCCTCGACATCACCGAACGCAAGGCCGCCCACGACGCGCTCCGCGCCGCAAAGGAGTTCTCCGAAAACCTCATCGAAAGCTCGCTCGACATGATCATCGCCGTCGATCTCGATCAGCGCATCACCCTCTTCAACGCCGCCGCCGAACAGGTCTTCGGCTACGACCGCCGTGACGTCATCGGACGCGACGTGAAGATGCTCTACAGCGACGGGCACGACGCCATCGTCACCCACAGCGGAATCCTGCGCGACGGGCGCCTCTCACGCGAAGTCGTCAACGTCCGCCGCGACGGTTCCACCTTCGACGCCGTCATCTCCGCTTCCGTCCTCCGCGACTCCGCCGGACGCGTCGTCGGCGTCATGGGAATCTCTCGCGACATCACCGCGCAGAAACGTGCGGAAGCCGAGCTCAAGGCCAACAACGCCACCACGCTCGACGCGCTTCAGCGCGAGCGATTGGCCATCCTCAAGCTCGAAGCCGCCCTCGCCGACCTGGAACGCGCCCGCGACAGCGCCGAAGCCGCCAACCGCGCCAAGAGCGAGTTCCTCGCCAACATGAGCCACGAGATCCGCACCCCCATGACCGCCATCCTGGGATTCCTCGACGTCCTGGGCGACCCGAACGCCTCCCTCGACGCACGCGCCGACGCCCTCGACACCATCCGCCGCAACGGCGAGCACCTGCTCGAAGTCATCAACGACATCCTCGATCTCTCGAAGATCGAAGCCGGCGTCATGAGCATCGAACGCGTCGAGTGCCACGTCGACCGCCTCCTCGCCGATGTCCTTTCCCTCATGCAGGTCCGCGCCGCTTCCCGCGGCCTCGCCCTGCGCGCAGAGTTCGCCAACCCCATCCCCGAAACCATCCTCTCCGATCCGACCCGCCTGCGCCAGATCCTCATCAACCTCATCGGAAACGCCGTCAAGTTCACCGAGCGCGGCTCCGTCCGCGTCGTCGTCAGTTCGCCCCCCGATGCTCGCGGCGCCCCCAGCAGCGACCAACTCGTGTTCGAAGTCATCGACACCGGCATCGGCATGACCCCCGAGCAGACCCTTAATCTCTTCCAGCCCTTCTTCCAGGCCGACTCCTCCACCACCCGCCGCTTCGGCGGTACCGGCCTCGGTCTCACCATCAGTCGCCGCCTGGCAGGTCTCCTCGGTGGATCCATCACCGCCGAGAGCGAGCCCGGCGTCGGCAGCGTCTTCAAACTCACCATCTCCGCACCCCCGGCGCCCAACGCCCGGCACATCGCCTTGCCCGGCCTGCTCGCGCCATCTCACGCGACTGCCGCCCCGCCCACGCTCCCGGTCGGCCAGCCCCTTCAGGCCATGAGCATCCTTCTCGCCGAAGACGGCCCCGACAACCAGCGGCTTGTCCGACGGATCCTCGAACGGGCCGGCGCCGCCGTCGAGGTCGCCGAGAACGGGCAGGTCGCCCTTGACACCGCGCTCGACAGGTGGCGCGCCGGTCGCCGCTTCGACGTCATTCTCATGGACATGCAGATGCCCGTCATGGATGGGTACAACGCCACCCGCCGGCTTCGCCAGGAGCGATACCCCGGACCCGTCGTCGCACTCACCGCCCACGCCATGGGCGCCGACCGCGAGCGCTGCCTCGCCGCCGGCTGCGACGAGTACGCCACCAAGCCCATCGATCACCGAAGCCTGATTCAGCTCCTGCGCCGCTTCTCCCCCGCGGACGCTCCCGCCGCTTGACCGGCTCGCTCCCGCTCACATCCCCCGTCGACCCCCGCCGGCAGCACCCGGAACGCCAGCATCGTGACGTCGTCCGACTGCTCCGCCAGCCCCGCAAATCGCCGGATGTCCCACTGAATGCTCCGCAGAATCTGCCGCGGCGCAAGCCGCGCGTACTGCGCCAGCGCACGCCGCAGCCGCTCGCGCCCGAACAGCCTTCCTTCGAAATCGTTCGCCTCGACCACCCCGTCCGTGCACAGCAGCACGAAATCCCCGCCGCGCAGCGCGTGCCGCGACGCCCGATACGTCTCGCCTTCGTCGGCCCCCAGCGGCAGCCCGCCCGCTCCCTCCACCACCAGGATCCGCCTCCCCCGCACCAGACGCACCGGCTCGTGCCCCGCGTTGCAGATCTCCATCCAACGCGCGTCCCGGTCCACCGCCGCCAGAACCAGCGTCACGAACTCCCCGCGATGCGCGTCGCCCACGATCTGCCGGTTCAGACGCTCCGCGATCTGCCCCAGATCGCTCGTCGACTCCGACGTCGCTCGCAACGCCGCACGCACCGACGCCATCACCAGCGACGCCGGGATCCCCTTCCCCGCCACGTCCCCCACCGCCAGGCACACCCTCCCGTCCGGCAGCGCCAGAACATCGCAGAAATCTCCCCCCACCCGAAAACTCGGCTCGTACACCATCGCCACGTCCAGCCGCGGATGCCGCGGCTGGGCCACGCGGATCATCCGCGATTGCACCTCGCCCGCCAGCGCAAGCTGCCGGTTCATTTCCGCGTCGCGCAGCCGCTGCTGCACCAGCTCCGTGTTCAGGATCGCCGCCGCCACTTGCGTCGCCACCGATCGCAGCAGCTCCTGCTGATACCGCCGGAAATCCCGCGGGTAGTCGGAATACACGCGCAACACCCCCACCGCCTGGCCCCGATAGATCATCCCCGTGATCAGCCCGCTCACGATCCCCGCACGACGCGCCGCCTCCCGAAACCGCACACGCGCGTCCCGCTGCATGTTCGCCACGTACACCATCTCCCCGCGCAGCGCCGCCTCGTCGATCGGATTCTCGTGCCGCAGCACCCGCCCCTTGCCCAGGTAGTGGTCCGACAGGTTGTGAACCGCGTACAGCTCCAGTTCCCCCGTGTCACGGTTCAGAAGCCGGATGCTCGCCGCCTGGCACTGCATCACACGCGCCGTGTCCCGCGCAATCCGCTCCAGCACCGCTTGCAGACCCTCCTGCCCCGTCAGCAGGTTCGCCACCGCCCCCACCAGCGACAGCTCCTCTCGCATCGCACGCGCTCGCGACTCCCGTCGATACACGAACGCCAGCACCCGCGCCAGCCAGTGGCAGAACGCCGCCGTCCGCTCCTGCCCCGCCTCATCCGCTCGTCCATTCGGAATCCCCGGCCCGCTCGCGCCACGCGACGCCGACGTGAACCCGATCGCGTCTTCCGCCGACATCACCGCCGCGATCGCTCTCGCCCCGCCTCCACGCCCCGCCACCGCCGCCGTCCCTTCGCTCGCCTTCGCCAGCGCCGCCCGCCGGTCCCGCGCCGCAAGCGGCGGCCAACCCGCCGCATCCCCAGCGCCGCCGCCCCCCGGCGCCAGCGATCTCACCAGCGGCGACCCGTCCGACTCGTAGATGCCGATGCGCATGCCGGTCGAGTGCGTCAGCCCCGCAACGAACTCCTCCAGCCACGCCACGTCGATCGAATCGCGAAGCATGCACCCTCAGGAACGAGCCCGGCCTCCGGCGATGGCTCGGCCCGTCGGCCGCCGTCGCATCACCGCGCCGCATTATATCGCTCGCTCCCCGCATCCCCCGCCGCCGGTTCCCCACGTGACGGTTTCCAGCGCCCCACCCCCGTCCCGGTCCGTTCCTCGCACCCCGCAAACAAAAAAAACGAAGCGCGCCGCGCGGCGCGCTTCGTCCCGAACTCCCTTGAACCCTGCCCTCAGCGACGACGCCGGCGCAGCCCCAGCAGTCCCAGGCCCATCAACGCCAATGTGCCCGGCTCAGGCGTCACTTGCCCGCGGATCTCTCCGCCCGGAAACACCGTCGAGTGGATGTTGAAATACGTCATCCCGCTCTTGATGTGTCCTTCCAGCGTGTCCGTGATCACCGCGTTTCCTACCAGCGGCGACGGGCCGATCGTCACGCCCAGCGCCACGCCCGCGTTCTCCCCTGGCGCCGCGGGCGCGTGGAAGTGCGCGCCGGAGATCGTTCCCAGCAACCCGCTGTACGCCACGTTCCACGACAGGTCGTTCGTCGAATCGTCCAGCGTCACCGTCGCGCTCCCCGTCGCCGGTGATGCGTTCGGCGGCACCTCCTGCAATCCGTCCAGCGTGAACTCGTATACAAACACCTCCGCCTGGGCCGTCAGCACGGCGCAGGCGACCACCAATCCAGACGCAAGTCTGCGAATCATCCTTCTGCTCCTTCGGTGCTCGCGCCCAACGCGCGAACCCTGGTCGGAATGGTCGGAGGGATTTCGGTCGGCCCACCTCGAATATACGCGTCCACCCGCCTCGGCGTCAATGAATTTCCCCCACCCGCGCCTCCCGGCCTCCGCATCCCCTCGCCCTCGCCCACGCTCGCACGCACGACCTCCGCGGAGATCGACCCGCGAAATTATTCGCCCCGCCTCGTACCATGACGCCAGCCGGGACCGATCCCGGATCGGAGTCGCCCAGACGTGACGACCCTTCAAGCCGCAACCGGACGCTCCATCCCCTTCGCCACGCGGCTGCTTCGCTTCCTGGCGGAGCCGTTCCGCATCATGTGGCGCCACCGCCGCCTGCTGGCCCGCACCGGCTGGAACGAGATTCGCGGGCGCTACGCCGGCTCCGTCCTCGGTCTGGCCTGGCTGGTGCTCTTCCCCCTCCTTTTCCTCAGCACCTACGCCGCCGTCTATCTGCTCGTCTACAAGGTCCGGTTCAATCTCGGAAACTCGACCGACTACACGGTCTTCATCTTCTGCGGCCTCATCCCCTTCATCGGCTTCTCCGAAGCACTGGCCGCCGGTACGTCCTCCGTCACCAGCAACGCCGCCCTCATCAAGAACACGCTCTTCCCCATCGAGCTGATCCCCGTTCGCGCCGTCCTCATCAGCCAATGCACCCAGCTCGTCGGAACCGTCATGCTCTTCATCGCCGTCGCCGCCGTCGGCCGACTCACCCCCTGGGCCTGGCTCTGGCCCGCCATCTGGCTCCTCCAGGTTGCCTTCTCCATCGGCCTCATCTGGATTCTCTCCAGCCTCAATGTCTACTTCCGCGACCTTCAGACCACCATCGGCCTGCTCACCCTGCTGCTGATGATGATCAGCCCCATTGGATGGTCGGTCGACATGGTGCCCGCCGAGCTGCGCCCGATCATGGGACTCAACCCGCTCTACTATGTCATCATCTCCTACCAGGAAGCACTGATGGGCGCAGAAACCCGGCTCGTGGACGGACAGGCGCAGGTGCTCGGCGGCCACTTCCCTCGCAACGGCGTGTTCTGGGGTCTGCTGGCCCTGGGGGTCGGCACGTTCTACGCCGGCTTCTGGTTCTTCCGCCGCATGAAACGACTCTTCGCCGACAACGTCTGAGCCCAGCCCCCGTCTTGCGCGCCGGGATACCGCCACCTTCGGATGGGATTCCGGGCGATCAATCCTGGCTCGGGCCTGTCGCTTCGGCGCGCGGCTATCCCCCGCGCGGATACCCCGGCTTCCAGCACGCCGCCGCACCACCCGCGCCGGTCGCCTCCAGCATCGGCTCCGTGCTCCGGCAGCGCTGCTCGTCGCCGGCCCGCTCGCACCGCGGATGGAAGCGGCAACCGCCTGGTGGGTGGACCGGATCGGGCGGGCTGCCGCCGATCGCCGCCCGCCGCCCCGGCGCCGCGTCCAGCCGCGGAACGCACGCCAGCAGCGCCCGCGTGTAGGGATGCGCAGGCGCTGACAGCAGCGCCCCCGCGCTACCCTGCTCCACCACGCAGCCGGCGTACATCACGTACACGCGGTCCGCCAGCGCCGCCGCCAGGCCCAGGTCGTGCGTAATCAGCAGCAGCGCCAGCCGCGTCTCGCGCCGCAGTTCCCGCAGCAACTCGACGATCTGCGCCTGAATCGTCACGTCCAGCGCCGTCGTCGGCTCGTCGGCGATCAGCAGCGCCGGCTCGCACGCCAGCGCCATGGCGATCATCACCCGCTGGCACATGCCCCCCGAGAATTCGAACGGGTACTGGCGCGACCGCCGCCCCGCGTCCGCGATCCCCACCCGCCGCAGCAGCTCCGTCGCCCGGCCCAACGCCGCACGCCGCGACCAGCCCCGATGAATCCGCAGCGGCTCGGCGATCTGCTCTCCCACCGGCATCAGCGGGTTCAGCGCGCTCATCGCCTCCTGAAAGATCATCGCGATCCGCGCGCCGCGCGTCCGCCGCAGCTCCGCCGGAGGGGCGCGCAGCAGGTCGCGCTCCTCGAGCAGGACCCGCCCCGAAGTCACGCAGATCCGGGGCGGAAGCAGGCGCAGCACCGACAGGGCCGTCAGCGTCTTGCCCGATCCGGACTCGCCGACCAGGGCCACGCACTCGCCCGCGCCGACCTCGAGCGACACCCCGCGCACCAGCGCGACCTCGCCGCCCGCGCTTTGCAGGGCCAGGTGCAGCCGCTCGATCGAAAACAACATGCCGCGAGTCTACGCCGCCGTGGCCGCCGGGCAACCGTGCGCCCCCCCCACGCGAAGACCCGCGGCGGTCACGCGGCGGGACGCCCCGGGTCGTCGAACACCGCGGCCAGGTACCCGACCGAATTCTCACGCTCCGCGCCGGCATCGACCTCGGCGCTGCTGGTGTGCTCCAGCTCGCGGAATCGCGCCGCGCCGAGGACTTGCGCCCCGGCCAGCGCCGCCGCCACCGCCCCGGCGCCGCATGCGTTGCGGTGCAGCGCCGCTTCCGACACGACACCAGCCGCGTCTAGTAGTCCTAGATAACCTACCAACCGCCGGTCGTTCACCTCCTTCGCCCACCGCAGCCCAGCCGCGCCGCGGCCCGCCGGTTCAAAGCCAAACCACGGGCCGTAGTGCGTCAAGTCCGTCGACGCCAGCAGCGCCACCCGGCGACCCAGGTCCATCGCCGCTTCCGCGCAGCGCCGGCCGATCTCGGCGGCACGCTCGGTCGGGCGTATCATCAGCGGAACGATGCGCGCTTCGGGCAGCAGGCTCCGGATCAATGGAATCTCCACCTCGATCGAGTGCTCGCGGCCGTGCGCGCCAGGGTCGGCCGACACCCCAGGCACCCGGGCGATGCGGGCCGCGAGCTCGTCGTCGACCGCGACCATCCCGAGCGGCGTCTCCCACCCGCCGCGCGGGTAGAGACTGGCGACGTTGAGATCCGCCACGTGAACCGCGCCGTAGATGATGATCGTGTCCGGCGCGGCCCGAGCGATCGCGCTGAGCGTGCGCCAGGCCGTTGCCCCGCTGTATCTCCAGCCGGCGTGTGGGACTATGCCGACGCTGGCGGCGGGCGTGTCGGTGGCTGGGAAGGCGGCGAGGGCGCGGGCGCAGGCGTCGGGATCGCGCGGGTAGAAGCGTCCGGCGACGGCGGCAGGCCTGACCCAGAGCATGGGCGACTCCAGCCTGGCGCGACGTCTCGACGTCTATTCGATGGACGTTGGAGCGCCGAGGCGTTGCGCCAGCGCGTCGAACTCGTCGAGGGTATTGTAGTGGATGACGACGCGGCCGGAGTTTTTTCGCCGGCCGCCGGCGACTGTGACGCGAAGCCCGACTGCGCGGGAGAGGGTCTGTCCGAGCTCGGTGTAGCGGCGCCGGAGCGAGCGGGCGCGGATTTCGGCGTCTTCGCTCGCGGGCGGGGCGGCCTCTGGGCTGCGGGCGGCGAGCGCTTCGAGCTGGCGGACCGAGAGGTTTCGGCGGAAGGCGAGTCGTGCGACGGCGACCTGTCGTTCGGGCGGCAGGCCGAGAATAGCGCGGGCGTGACCCATTCCGAGTCGTCCGTCGGCGAGCATTTCCTGGATCTCCTCGGGCAGGGTGAGGAGGCGGAGGTAGTTGGCGACGCTGGCGCGGCTTTCGCCGAGGCGCGTGGCGAGCCGATCGGGGACGGCGTTGAAGAGGCGCAGGTAGTGGCGGTAGGCGACGGCGCGGTCGATGGGGTTGAGGTCGTCGCGTTGCAGGTTTTCGACGAGGGCGGCTTCGGTGGCGTCGGACTCGGTGAGCTGACGGACGATGGCGGGGATGGTGGGGAGTGCGGCGAGACGTGCCGCGCGGAGTCGGCGTTCACCGGCGACGAGCTCGAACTTGCCTTCGGTGAGGGGGCGAACGAGGACGGGCTGCAAGATGCCGTGGGTCTTGATGGATTCGGCCAGCTCGGCCAGGCTGGTTTCGTCGAAGACGGAGCGTGGTTGGCGTGGGTTTGGCGCGATGTCGTCGAGCCGGATGTGGAGAATGGCGGATGAGGCGGCTGGCGGGGGCGTTTCGAGCGGTGAAGGGTGGGCTGAGATGAGGGCGGAGAGTCCCTTTCCGAGGCGTGAGACCGGTTTGTTCATGTCTGGTGTCCTGGTTTTCGGGGAGTGTAGGGCGGTTGGGTGCGGGCGTCAACGCGACAACGGTGTTTCACGTGAAACAGCGTTGCTCTGGTGAGAAGTGTTCCACGTGAAACAGTGTTGCTTTGGCGAAAAGTGTTCCACGTGAAACACGATTGGGTGTAATAGTTATAGGACGTCATAGACTCGTGAGGGGTGCGGCGGTAGCATGCGGTGGTGGGGTGGCCGGAGGTTCAGGGTTGCTGGCGAGCCGGTTTCCCGCGCACGAGATGGACATCCGCGTGCGGTACGCAGAAACGGACGCGATGGGGTGTCTGCACCATGCGCGGTACGCGGTCTATCTGGAGATGGGGCGGACGGAGGCCTTGCGGGCCAGCGGGATCCGCTATCGGGAGTTGGAGGCGCGGGGCATTTTCTACGTGGTGGCGCGGTTGGAGGTTCGGTTCCGGGCTCCGGCGCGGTACGACGACGTGGTGCGGCTGCGAACGGAGACCGAACGGTTCACGCGGGTGCGGGTGGACCATCGGTACGTGATGACGCGCGAGGGGGTGATTCTGGCGGAGGCGGGGACGACGCTGGCGTGCGTCGGACGGGACGGCAGGCCGATGGGGTTGCCGGAGGAACTCTGGAGGTTGCTGGCGGGGTGTGAGGACCGGCCGAGGGGGAGGGAGGCGGGGGATCGTGGGGACGAGGGGACGGGTGCGGCGTGACAGCGTGGGGGCGGGGTACTAGACTGCGGGCGGAAGGCCGGCGTCGGGTGACGCGGGCGAGACGGGCAGCGTTGGAGCAGGACATGCGGACGAGGCGGCTGGTGGCGGCGTGTGCGGTGGCGGCGTGGGTCTGGGGCGCGTGGGCGCAGGAGGCCAAGCCGGCGGCCAAGGCGCCGGTTGCGGTCAAGGAATCCGATCAATCCAAGCCTGTCGATGAGGGAAAGAAGTCGATGCCGAGAGTGGAATTCCAGATTGTCTGTAAGGGTGAGGATTGGGGGAAGATCGTGATCGAGCTGGACGAGGGCAAGGCGCCGCAGACGGTGAAGAACTTTCTGCAATACGTGGAGGACGGGCACTACGACGGGACGGTGTTCCACCGGGTGAAGCCGGACTTCATGATCCAGGGCGGGGGTTTCGACGAGAAGATGCAGCAGAAGAAGACGCGCGAGCCGATCCAGAACGAGGCGGCGAACGGTCTGGTGAACGCGCGGGGGACGATTGCGATGGCGCGGACGCAGAACCCGCACTCGGCGACGGCGCAGTTCTTCATCAACGTGGTGGACAACGCGTTTCTGAACCACAAGAGCCCGGACCCGCGCGGGTTCGGCTACTGCGTGTTTGGCAAGGTAGTGGAGGGGATGGAGGTTGTGGACAAGATCAAGGGCGTGGCGTGCAAGGCCGGCCCCAACAGCCCACCCGGCGAAGTGACGCAGCCGGTCGATCCGCCGATGATCAAGAAGGCGGCGCGGGTGAAGGGGTAGGGGGGCGGCGGAGGCACGCAGACGGCGCGTGGGCAGGGAGGCCCGGAGAGCCGGGAGGCACGACCGGACGTGCACGTACGGGATTTTCAGCGGCTGATCGAGGAGATGTACTCGGCGCGGGACCGGGAGCGCGGGGCGGCCAAGACGTTTTTGTGGTTTGCGGAAGAGGTGGGCGAGCTGGCCAGCGCGATCGCGGAGCGGCAGAGCGCCGAGTCGAAGGCGGCCGAGTTTGCGGACGTGTTTGCGTGGCTGGTGACACTGGCGAACGTGGAGGGAGTGGACCTGGAGGCGGCGCTGATCAAGTATGCCCGGGGGTGCCCCGGGTGCGGGCGGATGACGTGCGAGTGTGCCGAGAAGCTGACGTAGGCGTGCGGGTGCGGCAGGGAGAGCGGGATGCTTTTGCGGGAGCGCGAGGATGGCGAGCTGGAGCTGCGGGTGTCGGTGAGCCAGGCGAAGAAGCTGTACCTGGCGTTGTTCCGGCAGTTGCACGAGGGTGGGGCGCGGGCGTTTGAAGCGTTTGACGAAGGCGACATGCTGAGCACGCTGCAGGCGTTCCTGCAAAAGCGGGCTGGGGCGGAGGGGGTGGATGCGACGAACCACGCGGAGTGGGACGCGTTTCTGGGGGTGAGGGACGCGCCGAGCTGCGAGGCGCGGTTCGAGAGGAGGCGGAGGGACGGAGCGTGAATCGAGGCGAGGGAAGCGCCGCGCAGCATGGGTGGCGCAGCGTGGCACCTGACGATTGAAATCGAGCGAGCCGGTAGCCAGGATGAGTCGCTCCAGGCCGATCGTGGCGGTGTATCCGGGGTCGTTCGACCCGGTGACGAACGGGCATCTGGACGTGATCCGGCGGGCGTCGCGGCTGTGCGACCGGTTGTGCGTGGCGGTGGGCGAGAACCCGGAGAAGGAGGCGTGGTTTTCGAAGGAGGAGCGGATCGCGCTGATCAGCGCGCACACGAGGGCGCTGGGGAACGTGGCGGTGGAGGGGTATGACGGCCTGACGGTCGACTACGTGCGGCGACACGGGGGCACGTTCATGCTGCGTGGCATCCGGGACCAGACGGACCTGAGCAATGAGCTGCAACTGGCCAACGTGAACCTGATCGCGGGGGAGATCGAGACGCTGTTCCTGATGACGGGGGACCAGCACGTTCTGACGTCCAGCACCTACATCAAGCAGATCTGCGAGCTTGGGGGCCGCGACCTGGAGCGGGTGCGACGGCTGGTGCCGGGGAACGTGATGCGGGCGCTGGAGCGGAAGATGAGAGCGGAGCGGGCGCGGGGGGCGCGGCGTTGAGTCCGACCGGCGTGCGGCAGCGGTTTGCGCGAATTCGCGGATGCGACGGGGTTGAAGGGAAGTTGGCGATGCGCGGGATTGGACGAGTCGTGCTGCGGGGAGTTCTGTTGCTGGGGTTGTGCCGGGGGGCGGCTTCGATGGGAGCGGTGGGCCAGAGCGGGGACGAGGAGGAAATGAGGCGGTTGCTGGACCGTGTGGCGCGGGGCGGGGTGCCGGAGGCGGCGCTGGCGTCGGATGAGCTGGTCGAGCGGGTGGTGGGTCGCCTGGACGCGGCGATGGCGCTGGCGCGGCGTTCGGCGGAGGAGCGGCGGCGGATCGCGGCGGCAGTGGCTCGGATTGGCGCAGCGATCCGCGTACGGCTGTACCGGTCGGAGCTTGCGGATGCGGATCGGGCGCGGCTGGACGCGTTCGTGGAGCTGAATCCGCAACTGGTGGAGCAGGTGTTCGACGACGACCCGCGGCGGCGGCGGGACGCGCTGGGTCAGATTCCGGTGGAGCGGGACAGCGGGGCGAGCGTCCTGGCGCTGTCGCGGCTGGCGGACTGGGACGAGAGCGTGAACGAGGCGGCGTTCGACCTCCTGCGGCAGATACGGGACGACGCGACCGGGCGCGGGCTGGTGCGGTTCATCGAGTCGGCGTTGGCAGAGGTGACGGAAGGCGCCGGGGCCCGCGATCCGGACGCTGAGCTGGCGGCGGCGATGCTGTCAGGCGAGGCGATCCTGGTGTTGGGGGAGATGGGGTGGCGCGCGGCTGCGCCGGCGGCAGTGCGGGCGATGCGGCGGTTCTCGCGGACGCCGTACGCGTTCTACTTCGTGGTGGGGCTGGGGCGGGACACGTCGCGGGACGTTTTCGAGGCGCTGGGGGAGATGGGGGACGAGCAGGCGATCCCGGTGCTGCTGGAGTACCTGGAGAGCCGGGAGCTGCGGGCGAACGCGTCGTTGGGGCCGGGGGAGCTGATCAGCCAGACGCGCGGGGACCACGCGCTGCTGTGCGTGCTGCGCATTCTGAAGCTGGATGCGGCGGCGTTCGGGTTCAAGTCATCGACGGGGGAGAGGCCGGTATCGGGGTTTCTGACGGAGGAGGGGCGGAGCGAATCGCGGCGTCTGTTTCGGAAGTGGTGCGTGGAGCACGGGCGTGAGATCCCGACGTCGCAGCCGGCCAGCGGCGCGGGTCGGGGCGAGCCGCGCGGCGGGGGCTGAGCGCGGTGAGCGGCGAGCGGGTGGTGGAGGTGGAGGCGCTGCTGGGGTGGATCGAGACGCGGTTTGACCGGTCGAGCGGGCCGGGGGGACAGAACGTGAACAAGGTGAATACGCGCGTGACGCTGCTGCTGGACTTCCGGGGGTGCCCGCGGTTGAGCGAGTGGGAGCGGGAGCGGATCGCGTCGCGGTTGCGGTCGAGGTTGTCGGCGGACGGACGGCTGCGCGTGGTGTCGCAGGCGGCGCGGACGCAGGCGGCGAACCGAGCGGCGGGACTGGCGCGGCTGGCGGAGCTGCTCGGGCAGGCGTTGGCGCGGACCAAGCCGCGGCGTGCGACGCGACCGACGACGGGCGCGGTGAGGCGGCGGCTGGAGACGAAGCGGCGTCGAGCGGAGACCAAGGCCCTGCGGCGCGGCCCGGCGGGGTGAGGGGCAGGGTGATCAGGGGGCGGCGTAGGGGTTCTTGCCGCAGTGGATGCAGGTGACGGGCGAGCCGTCGCCCGAGGCGCCGGGGGTGTTCTTGCCGCAGGCCTTGCAGACTTTGGCGCGGACGGCCTTGATCTGGTGGCATTTGGGGCATTCGGCGGTGAGGTCGCCGCCACGGCCACCGACGAGCTTGCCGGACTTGCGGAGGCGTTCGGTGTCGGCGCCGCTGAGCATGAAGTCGGCCTTGCAGTCGGGGCAGATCCAGGGGGTTCCGGAGGACTGGAGGCTGGTGGGGGCCGGCTCTTCGCGGCCGAAGCTCAGGTAGATCGCGACGGCGAGCGCGAGGCCGAGAACGGCGACGACGGTGAGGGTGAGGTTGCGGTTGAGGGCGGCGCGACGAGCGAAGGCCGCTGGTGAAGTGAGGGTGCGTACGAGGCGAGTCATGGCGATTCCGGAGGTTGAAAAGGCACGGAGGCGTGGCGCGGAGGTGCGACGCCGACGGAGGGATTGTACAGCGGGAAGCGCACGGAGGAAGGCACGGAGGCACGAAGGGGGGCACGGGAATAGGCTCGCGTGTGCGGGGGTGGTGTTGCTAAGGTAGTGGTGTGAAACCTCAGTGGTATCGGGGAGGCACGGAGGCACGCAACCGTAGGCGACCGGAGCGCGGGGTGGGTTAAGGAGCCGATCGTGGATGAAAGGCGGCGCGTGGCGTTGGCGGCGTGGTTGCTGACCGCGGGGGCGGCGGCGTGGGGCGGGGTGCTGTATGCGGTTGGACCGTGGCAAGTCGACTCGCCGAGCAATCTGTACGTCGTCGATGCGGCGACGGGGGAAGCGACGATGATCGGGTCGACGGGTGTGGACCGACTGGGCGGTCTGGCGTATCGCGACGGAGCGTTGTACGCGTACAACACGCTCAACCTGTACCGGATCGATCCGGCGACGGCGGCAACGGAGCTGATCGGGCCGCTGGGCACGGCACATCCGGAGGGGGGCTTGAGCTTCCATCCGGGAACGGGCGAGCTGTACGGGACAAAGAGCCTGTCCAACGACGAGCTGGTTCGGATCGACGTCGCGACAGGCGTGTCGACCCCGGTGGGGCTGCTGGGGCCCAGCGGGCGCGACACGAGCGGGCTGGCGTTTGACGCGACGGGGCAGCTCTTCGGCGTCTCGTATCGAGGGTCGGATCCGGACCTGCTGGTGAAGATCGATTCCGAGACGGCGGCGGTGAGCGTCGTCGGGGAGCTGGGGACGCCGGCGGCGAGCCCGTCGGTGGGTGGGCTGGGGTTCGATCCGGACGTGGGCGTGTTGTACCTGGTCAGCGGCGGGAAGCTGTACCGTGTGGACACGGACTCGGGCGCGGCGACGGAGGTGGGGGCGACGGGGGTAGCGGACCTGGGTGGGCTGGCGGTGGTGCCGGCGGGCGGGGCGTGCGAGCCGTGCGACACGAACTGCGATGGGTCGATCAACGGGCAGGACATCGTGGGGTTCGTAAGCGCGCTGCACGGGAGTCCGGACCCGTGCTCGCCGTGCAACAGCGACACGGACGGGGACGGGTCGATCAACGGCCAGGACATTGCGGGATTCGTGACGTGTCTGAACGGGCCGTGATCAGGGATCGGAGCGCATGATGGCGTGGAAAGCGTCGGAGTCGCGGAAGTCTCGGAAGGGGATGGGCTCGTCGGGGGCGGCGGTAGTGGGGCGCAGCGCGCGGTGCCACCAGCCGACGTCGTGCCAGGCGCCGAGCTTGAAGCCGATGCGTTCGTAGAGGGCGCAACGGCGGAAGCCGACGGACTCGTGGAGGGCGACGCTGGCGGGGTTGGGGAGGGCGATGCCGCCGTAGGCGTGGTAGAAGTTCTGTGCGGCGAGCAGCCTGAAGAGTTTGAGGTAGAGGGCGGAACCGACGCGCTGGCGGCGTGCGTCGGGGTGGACGTAGACGGCGACTTCGACGGTCCAGCGATAGGCGGCGCGGGTGCGGTGGGGGCTGGCGTAGACATAGCCGCGGAGGGCGTGGTGGGCGTCCATGACGAGCCAGGGGTAGGACTGGAGGGTGTCGGCGATTCTGCGGCGCATGTCGGCGGAGCCGGGCGGCTCGGTTTCGAAGGAGGTAGCAGAGTTTGTGACGAAGGGGAGGTAGATTTCGAGACAGCGGTCGGCGTCATCGGGGGTGGCGAGGCGTATGCACTGGGACATGGGCTAGGTCTCGGGACGGTGGCGGCGCGCGGCGTCGAGTCTCCGTCAGGGCTCGGCGAGCGTGGGTTCGAGCTGAAGCGTCCAGCCGGGGCGCGGCGGCTCGTTGAGGGAGTGCGGGAGTGCGGTTCCGACGGCGACGTTTCCCTGGACGGCGACCAGCAGGGCGACGCCGACGGGGCGCCGGTCGTCAGCGAGCATGAACAGTCGGCCAAGCAGCGAGCGCGCGTCGGGCGTAGCGGCGCGTGGGCTGGAGTGCGGATCGAAGAGGAGGGAAGCGCGGAAGGCGTGGCCGCTGACGGTGTCGAGGCGTGCAACGCAGCGTGGAGGCGTGCGCCGCGCGCGGGGCGGCGAGACGGTCGGGGCGGGGGAGAAGTCGACGGTGTCGTCGACGGCGGGCGAGGGGGGCGCGCCAGTGATATGGGGCGGGTCGGGCGGGAGAATGCGAACGAGAGAATAATCGCGCTGCGCGCGGACGACGACGGCGCGGCCGAGGACTTCGGCGTTGCGGATGAGCCGGCCGGCGTCGCCGGCGGCGAGACCATCGATTTCGCCGGCGTTGACGAGGGCGCCGTCAGGTCGTAAGGCGAAGACGCGCGCGGAGAAGCGGCGCAGGTCGAGGTCCTGCTGGGAGCGGATGCGGGCCTCGTCGCCGGGGCGGGCGAGAGATTCGGCGGTGCCGGGTGCGCTGGAGGTGCGTGCGTACCAGAAGCGGTCGTCGCGGCGTTCGACGATGGCGGAGGCGATGAACCGGCCGTCGCGGAGGACTTCGACGCGCGGCTCGGGCGGGCAGGAAATGCCGCGGGGCGCGGCGAGCCAGAGGAGCTGGGCGTCGCCGCGCGGTTCGACGTGGACGGCGGCGGATCGGACGACGCCGTCGCGGCGGTCGCGAGCGGACGGCCAGAGCGCGGCGCGGAGAGGATGGAGGTCGGGCAGGTCGGAGACGAGCGGGGTGAGCGAACAGAAGACGGGGCGGGTCGGCGATTGAATGAGCGTGCTCGAGGCGGCGAGCGCAGCGGAAGACGACGCGAGGGGCTGCACGTCGGCGGCGAGCTGCGGCGCGGCGGCGGGGTGGGTTTGCGAGGGCGCCGACGAGGGCGTGGCGGTGTCGGTGACCCGAGTGGTGCTGAGGACGACCAGGCGGGCGAGAGGCTGGCCGCGCTGGCGAATCCACCAGGTGTAGCCTGGCTGAACGTCGGCGATGGCGGGAACTTCGAGCCAGAGCGAGCGTGCGCCGGGCGCGACGCCGATCACGGGTGCATGCAGCGTCGTGCCGCGGGGCCATTGGTCGAGCCGGTCGGCAGCGGCGTGAGGCGGAATGAGCCAGGCACGCCAGGTGGGGTCACCGGTTTCGGAGAACGCGTTGGGGGCGGCGATGAGGCGGAAGCGGAAGGCGCGGTTGTCGCGGCAGTCGGGTCCGGCGAACTCGGCGGATGCCACGACGGAAAGGTCGGGGCGCGCCAGGATTGCGGTCCAGCCGGGTGACGGGGCAGCGGCGGGTGCGTGAAGGAGGACGCCGGCGGCGCCCGGATCGACGTGCCGGATGGTTGCGTCGAGGACGTCGGAGCCGGGCAGTCCGACGGCGAGGCGCACCCAAGCGGCCGCGAGCAACACGCGCATGACGGGTTTATACCGCGCGGTGCGGGGTTCGCTCGCGGGCGGGACGGCGCGTGGCGGTTCAGCGACGGGCGGACTTGCGGGCGGGGGCGGGCTTTCGTGCGGCGGAAGAGGCCTTGCCGGAGGCGCGAGCGGGTTTGCGCGGCGAGCGTGCGGCCGGCTTGGGTTTCGCGCGGGGTTTGGCGGCGGCCTTTGCGGCGGCGCTGTTCATGTTGAGGATGGCGGACTGGTAGGACTCGATGAACTTGCGGGCGGGAACGCGGCGGATGGCCTGTCCGACGACTTCGAGGGGAAGGTCTTCGAGTTTCCGGAAACGGATGCAGCTTTTGCCCATGTCGAGCTTCTTGCCGGCCTTGGCCCAGGCGTTGCGAAGCCATGACTCCCCGTCGCCTCCATCGTAGGTGGAGATGAGGTAGAGCGACATGTAGTTCTTCTGCGATGCAAGTCCGGCGAAAGGCAGGGGCTGGGTGGGGTCACAATGGTAGCCGGGGGGAAAGACGCGGTGGGGCACGTAGTAGCCGATCATGCCGTACTGCATGCCCTCTTCGTAGTCGCGGTCGAGATTGTCGAGAATGACCTTGCGGACGGCCTGGAGGGCGTCGCGACGGTCGGGGGGCAGGGAGGCGAGGTACTGCTCGACGGTGGCGGCTTTGGTTGACATGGCGGAAGTGTATCCACGGCGGCGCGCTGAAAACAGTGGCGGCGCGCTGAAAACAGGGGCGGCGCGCGGATGGGGGCGAAGGGTGGCTCCTGTGCAGGGGGCTGGGTCGGGTCCGTCCCAGGGTGGATCCGTACAAATAGCCGTCGCTGCCGCGCGAATTCCATCTAGAATGACCTCGCCGGCCGGGCGCCCGCCGCGAGGCGCGACTCGCCGGCGATCGCTTTCGTGGCGAAGGAAGGCAAGGTGTGCCATGCTGCGTTCACTGGTCGGACTGGTGCTTCTGGCCGGGGCGGCTACGTTCGCGTACTTCTTTTTCACCAACCCGCCGGCGGCGACGACGGGCGAGCGGGCCCGGAAGGCGTTGTCGGACACCGGTGAGGCGGTGGTGGACCAGGGCCTGGCCGCGGCGGTCCACGTGCGTCTGGCCAGTGGCGCCGGCGTCGACGCGGCCCGTTTCCTGCACGTCTACAACCATGACGGTTCGGTGGTGGTGTACGGGTTGCTGCCCGGGTCGCTGACGGCCGAGCAGCTCACGACCTGGGCCCGGGAGGTTCCGGGGGTGAAGCAGGTCGAGGTGCTGGTGGTCCCGCGGCCCGCGCACGTCCCCATGGCGGAAGGGGCGGAGCCGACGCCACCCCCGGCCGACGGCGCCTCCGCGGGCGGGGGATAGCGGTCGGGCGGGAGCGCGCCTAACGCCCGGATCTGAGCGCCAGCCGGACGGAAAGCTCCTCCAACTGGCGCTCGTCCACGGCGGCCGGCGCTTCGGTCAACGGGCAGGAGCCTTCGGCGGTCTTGGGGAAGGCGAAGGTGTCCATGAGGCTGTCGAGCCCGCACAGCAGCATGACGAGGCGATCGACGCCCATGGCGAACCCGCCGTGCGGCGGCGGGCCGTGCTGAAGCGCCTTGAGGAGGAAGCCGAACTTCCGGCGTGCATCCTCGGGCGTCAGGCCCAGCAGCGCGAAGATTCTGGACTGCACGTCGGCCCGATGGATGCGGATGCTCCCGCCGGCCAGCTCGACGCCGTTGACAACCACGTCGTAGGCCTTGGCGCGCACCTTGAGCGGCGCGGACTCGAGCAGGTGGAGGTCCTCGTCCATGGGGGAGGTGAAGGGGTGGTGGACGGCGTAGTAGCGGCCGTCGTCGGGGTGATACTCCAGCAGGGGGAAGTCGACCACCCAGAGGAAGTTCCACCGACCGGGCGGAATCAGGTTGCGCCGGCGGGCGACCTCCTCGCGAAGCCGCGCCAGGTACTTGCAGACGGCGTCCTCCTTGTCGGCGGAGAAGAAGATCGCGTCACCTGCGGCGGCCCCCGTTGCCGCGCACAGTGCGGCCGTCAGTTCGGGCGTGAAGAACTTGGCCACGCCGGTCTTGAACGCCGGCGTGCCGGCGGCGTTCTCGACTTTGACGTAGGGCAGTCCGCCGGCGCCGATGCCGCGCAGGATGGCCTGTAGGCTGTTGTCGGCTTTCTCGATTTCACTCTGGGACATCTCGGCGCCGCCCGGCACGCGGATGCAGCGCACGACCCCTCCGCGCTCGATCGTCTCGGTGAAGACCTTGAAGTCCGTGCGGCGGCAAATGTCGGTCACGTCCCGAATGCGAAGGTCATAGCGTGTGTCGGGCCGGTCGATGCCGTAGTCGGCCATGGCCTGCGCGTAGGACATGCGTGGGAACGGGACCGGGAGGTCGACGCCCAGCACTTCCTTCCAGACGCGCACCAGGTATCCCTCGGCGACGCGGAGCACGTCGTCGGTCTGGACGAAGGACATCTCGACGTCGAGCTGGGTGAACTCTGGCTGGCGGTCCTTGCGGCTGTCCTCGTCGCGGAAGCAGCGTACGATCTGCATGTAGCGGTCGAAGCCGCTGATCATGAGCAACTGCTTGAGCTGCTGCGGCGACTGCGGCAGGGCGTAGAACGTGCCGGGTTTCTTCCGCGAGGGGAC
>CAYNYG010000042.1:0-19822 GCA_964401365.1 uncultured Planctomycetales bacterium
GCGCTTCGAGATCGGCGGTGAGCCCGGCCTTGTCGAAATAGTCGGTCACGACCTTCGACCCCGGCGCGAGCGAGGTCTTGACCCACGGCTTGGGCGCGAGGCCGGCCCGCCGCGCGTTGCGCGCCAGCAGACCCGCGGCGATCATGACGTCGGGGTTGCTGGTGTTGGTGCAGCTCGTGATGGCGGCGATGACGACGTCGCCGTGGTGAAGCCGGAACGCGTCGCCGTTCTTGCGGACTTCGACGCCGCTCGTCTCTTTCGGCTCCGACCAGGACTTGCCGAAGCCCTTCTCCAGCTCGTCGCGCCACTTCCGCTTCACCTCGCCCAGCACGACGCGGTCCTGCGGGCGGCGCGGACCGGCCAGCGACGGCTGCACCGCCGACAGGTCCAGCTCGACCAGACTGCTGAAGCGCGGCTCCTCGACGCCCGGCGACCAGAACAGGCCGTTGAGCTTGCAGTAGGCCTCCACCCGCGCGAGGCACGTCTCGTCGCGGCCGGTGAAACGCAGGTACTCGATCGTGGCCCGATCGACCGGAAAAAAGCCGACCGTCGCGCCATATTCGGGCGCCATGTTGGCGATGGTGGCGCGGTCCGGCACGCTCAGCGCCGAAAGGCCGGGACCGCAGAACTCGACGAACTTGTCGACCACCCCGTGCTTGCGCAGCATCTGCGTGATGGTCAGGACCAGGTCCGTCGCGGTGGAGCCTTCGGGCAGGCGGCCCGTGAGGCGAAAGCCGACCACCTGCGGCATCACCATGAACACGGGCTGGCCGAGCATGACGGCCTCGGCCTCGATGCCGCCCACACCCCAGCCCAGCACGCCCAGCCCGTTGATCATGGTCGTGTGCGAATCTGTCCCCACGCAACTGTCGGGCATGGCCACGCCGTCGCGCTCCAGCACGCCGGCCGCGAGATACTCCAGGTTGACCTGGTGTACGATCCCGGTCGCGGGCGGGACGACGCGAAAGTTGCTCAGCGACTGCTGTCCCCACTTGAGGAACTCGTAGCGCTCGCGGTTGCGGGCGAACTCGCGGTCCCCGTTCACGGTCAGTGCGGTCGCCGTGCCGAATTCGTCCACCTGCACCGAGTGGTCGATCACCAGGTCGCAGGGCACGAGCGGGTTGATGCGGGCCGGGTCGCCTCCCAGGCGCTTCATCGCGTCGCGCATCGCCGCCAGGTCGACCAGGCACGGCACGCCGGTAAAGTCCTGGAGCACGACTCGCGCCGGCTTGAAGGGAATTTCCTGCTGACTGGGGCGTGAGGGGTCCCAGTTGGCCAGGGCACGCACGTGGTCTTCGAGAACGGTGAACCCGTCGACGTTCCGCAAGGCCGATTCGAGCAGGACGCGGATGGAGTATGGGAGCTGATCGATGTGCCCGACGCCCTCGCGGGACAGCGCGTCGAGCCGGTAGACGACGTATTCATCGCTGCCGATGCGCAGCGTGTCGCGTGCGTTGAACGGATTCGCGGCGTGGCGGCCCATGGGGGAGTCTCCTGGCGCACTGGGTTGCGGGGGTGCGCCGGCGCGCAGCGCGGCGGCGACGTACGCTCGGCGGCATCCCAGCGGTTGCGGACGACGTGCGGCCCGACGGCGAAACGTGCTGCGTGCCTATCAGCGTCCCAGCGCACAACGTGGATCGGCCCGCCCGCTGCCTTGACGGGCCTGCCGCGGTGATTGCCTCATCGTCGGATAGAGCTTATCCTCGCGAGCGCGAATAACAAGATGTGTCGGCGCCGCGTGTTATCGGGCGTTGCGACCGTCACCGGGGGCCTGGGAGAGTTGGGTCGATGCAGGTGCGAGTCGAGTGCCCGGCGTGCGGCGGAAACCACGTCTTCGACATGCCGGAGGGGACGGTCCACATGACCTGTTCCCGGACCCATCGCGTCATCGAATGTCGCCTGACACCCGGCGGCGACGTGAAGACCCGCCTGTTGGACGGGGAACCGCCGACCGACGAGCCGGCCGACGAACCGTCCTAGGCGCCGAGAGAGGACCGCGGGGTCTGGCGCGGGATTCCTGAATCGTCCGCCACAACGTGCCGATCGGCAGCGTGTGCCGAGCGCCGGCGCATGCGCGGACGCTGCGCCCCGCGGCCGGGACGGCGCCCGTCGAATCGCCGAGTGAACCTTGAGCTGAAAGGTGACGCGATGAGCATCGGGTTGGGAGCCGGGTTGGCGGTGGGGTTGGCGTGGGGCTGGATCGGTGGGGGCGACGGTGAATCGGGCGCCGCTGCGCCCGCGGTGCGCAAGGCGTTGTCGGCGGGCAACGCGGCGTTTGTCGAGGCCCGCGGCTCGCGCCCGCGGCTCGATGCGGCACGGCGGAGCGAGGTGGCCTCCGCACAGCACCCGTGCGCGACGATCGTGACGTGTTCCGATTCCCGAGTCGTGCCCGAACGCATCTTCGACCAGGGCCTGGGCGACCTGTTCGTCATCCGGGTCGCGGGCAACGTGTGCGACACGGACGAGATCGGCACCATCGAGTATGGCGTGGGGCACCTGCACACGCCGCTGCTGCTGGTCATGGGGCACACGAAGTGCGGCGCGGTGACGGCCGTTGCTTCGCAGGAGCCGGTCGCCGGTCACATTCCGCAGCTTGTCGACAATATTGGGCCGGCGGTGGCGGCGGTGAGGAGGCTCCAGCCCGACATCGGTCTGGAGGCGCTGATCGCGGCGTCGATCCGCTCCAACGTGTTCCAGGCGATCCAGGACGTGCTGGCGCGAAGCGATGAAGTGCGCGGCCTGGCGGCGGCGGGGAAGCTCAGGATCGAGGGCGCGATCTACGATATCGCGACCGGCCAGGTCGAGTGGCTCGGCGAGCATCCGCAGCACGCCCTGCTGGTGACCGCCGCGCCGCGGAAGCCGGAGGGCGCCGTGGGCCCGGCGCCCGACCCTCACGCGCCGGACGCCGCCACCGGCGTGACGATAGGGGGCGCGGCCGGGATGCACGCCGATTCGACGGAACACGCCGCCGCGCACGCGAAGCCGGTGGGTGGGGACGCGGCCGCGCGTGCCGGCAAGTCGCACGACCCGGCAGGTCACGACGCCGCCTCGCCCGGGGCGCCCAGTCCGCGGGGCGCCGAGGCGCTGGCGAAGCTGGTGTCGGGCAACGACCGGTTCGCGGCCGAGAAGTGCAGCCACCCGCACAGCGACCTTGCGCGGCGCGCGGAAATCGCGGGCGGCCAGCACCCGTTCGCCACGGTGGTGTGCTGCTCCGATTCGCGCGTCGCGCCGGAACTGGTGCTGGACCAGGGACTCGGCGACGTGTTCGTGGTGCGCGTGGCCGGCAACGTGTGCGACACGGACGAGATCGGGTCGGTGGAGTACGGCGTGGGGCACCTGAAGACGCCGCTGCTGGTGGTGATGGGACACACGAAGTGCGGGGCGGTGACCGCGGTGTGCCAGAAGTCCGAGCTGCACGGGTGCGTGCGCGAGCTGGTGGACAACATCGGCCCGGCGGTGGAGGCGGCGCGGCGGAAGGACGCCAAGCTGGAGGGCGAGGCGCTGATCCGGGAGGCGGTCCGCTGGAACGTGTTTCAGAGCATCGCGGACCTGCTCACGCGCAGCGCGGAAGTGCGCGAGGCGCTGGCGGCGGACCACGTGCGGGTGGTCGGCGCCGTCTACGACCTCGATAGCGGCCGGATCGAGTGGCTGGGGCCGCACCCGGAGGAACCCGAACTGAAGCGAGGCGGGCCGCGGGGCGACGCGTCGAAGGTGGAGACGTCGCCCGGCGCGGCGCAGGGCCGCCCGATCGAGTAGCGCGGTTACGGCAGGAGGTCGAGCAGGTCGGCCGGCCGATGAATGACCCGGTCGGCGTCGGCCAGGTCGTCCGGCAGGCGAAAGCCCCAGGCGACGGCGACGGCGGTCATGTCGGCGCGGCGCGCCGTCTGAATGTCGGTCGGCGTGTCGCCGACCAGCCAGGTCCGCCGCGGCTCGACGGCCAGCTCGCGGCAGATGTCCAGCGCCTGGGCCGGGTCGGGCTTCCGCAGCGACTCGAGCGTGTACCCGCGAACGGCGCGGAACTCCCCGTCGGGCCAGAAAGAGCGCACGACCCGGACGGTCATGTCGTGCGGCTTGTTGGAAAGGACTGCCAGCGCGTGCCCGCGGGCGCGGAGCGTGGCGATGAGCTCGGCGACGCCGGGGTAGGGGCGCGTGTGGAGCAGGGGGCTGGCGCGGTAGAAAGCGCGGGCCAGTTCGGCGAGGCGCGCGACCAGGTCGGGGCGGTCCCCCTGCACGGCGCGTCGGCAAAGGGTGGGCACGCCCTCGCCGACCATGTAGCGGTAGTTGCCGACCGGGCGCGCGGGCAGTCCCAGCAGCTCGAGGCACTCGTTGAGCGCGTCGGCGATGTCGCGCAGCGAGTCGACCAGCGTTCCGTCGAGGTCGAAGATGATCAGGCGCGGCGGATCGAGGGCGTGGCTTGGCATGCTGTCCTGCCGGACGTGTCGCGCGGCCATGGTGCGGGGACCGCCGGAGCGGCCGGACGCAACCCGCGGAGCACGAGACTGTATAATAGAATGTTGACGGGTGCGCGCGTGCGGCGCGCCGACGGGTGCGACGCGGAACGGAGACTGTCATGCGATGGGCCAAGTGCGGGCGGTGGGTGGCGGCGCTGGGGCTGGCGGCGGCGCTGGGTGCGCCGGGTTTTTCGGACGATCAGACCAAGGAGAAGGGCCGCTGGGCCGGGCTGCTGAACGTGAACGTGATGGTCGAGACGTACACGCAGTTTCTCGTGCGGCGTTATGACCTGACCGAAGAGCAGGGGGCGTACACGAAGCAGTTGCTGACGCAGAGGGCGGCGGACTTCATGAGCGCGCACGGGGACGAAGTCAATTCGCTCATGGAGGGTCTGTTTGACGCGCGGGCGGGGGGCGAAATCACGCAGGACCAGCTCGTGGCGTGGGGGCAGCGGGCGATGCCGATCTTCGAGGAGGCCAAGCGGCTGATCGTGGCCGGAAACGACGAGTGGCGCAACATTCTGTCGGACGAGCAGAAGCGCATCCACGACGAAGACCTGGTCCAGATGAGCGAGAACTTCGCGCACACGCACGCACAGCTCGACCGCATCGTGACGGGCGAGATGACGGTCGATGAGTTCCGCAAACCGCAGCGGAACAGCAGTACGGGCCGGCGTCCGGGCGCGGGTGCGCGCGCGGGTGGTCGGAATCGTCGCGCGACGGGAGCGACGCCGCCTGCCGCTCCGCCGGCTCCGCAGGCGGAGGGGGCGGTCCCCGTGCCGTCGGACCCGGACCGCGAGGTCCCGCAGCCGGCCGAGTCTTCGCCGGACGGGGACGCGCCGGAGGCGGTGGTGAATACCAAAGTGACGCCGCCGGGTCTGGACTCGAGCCGCGGGGACGCGCCGCGCGACGTGCCGGCGCCGGAGCCGGGTGGTGCGCCGCCGCCGGCCGAAGATCGACCGGTCCTCGAGCCACCGCCGGGCGCCGCGGCGGTGCAGCCTCCGAGAACGCCGCAGCCTGACGACGCACGGGAGCGCGAGATGGAGGGCCGGGACGACCGGCCCGAGCAGCCCGAGCCGGCGATCACGCCGCGGCCGCGGCCTGAAGCGCCGGGCCAGCCGAACGGGGAGATCTCGCGTCCGGGCGGCGGGCGACGGGATAAGGATGCGGGGGGCGGCAAGACGAAGGCCGAGCCGGAGAGCCGCTGGGAGCAGTACACACGGGAGTTCATCGAGCGCTACAAGCTGGACCCGGGCCAGACGCAGAAGGCGCTGGACATCCTGAAGGACTGCAAGGAACAAGCGGCCAGCGTTCTGCGCAGCAAGGCGGCACAGATCGAGGCGCTGGACAAGCGAATCGAGGCGTTGAAAGGCGCGACGGGCGGGGACGCCAAGGAACGCGGAAAGGCGATGACCGAGCTGACGGAAACGCGCGGGAAGCTGGTCGAGCCGCTGGATCGTATCTTCGAGAAGCAGCTCAAGCCGCGGCTGGAGAAGCTTCCGACGCGTGCGCAGCGCCAGGCGGCGGAGGCGGCCAAGGCCAAGTCCAAGGCCGGTGCCGACGGCGGGAAGCGCAAGAACGACGCGGGGGGAAAGAAGGAGGGCGACTAGCTCGCGGGGGCAGATGCGGGCGTGCGCGGCGCCGAACTCATCCGAGCGCTGCCGTGCTCCGATAGATGGAGAGTGCTGGCGGGCATAAGGACGCGCGATCGCCGGCCCGCTGAAAAGGAGATGGCTGGTGCGATCCTTCCTGATGCGTTGCCGGATTGCGTACGTGTCGCTGGCGGCCGGAGGCAGCCTGCTGGTCCTTGAGGGCTGCGACCCTAACGCGCGCGAAACGGTCCTGTCGGGCGTGGAGGCGGCGACGACCGGGCTGTTCTCGACGTTCATCGCGGCGTTCTTCCAGTCGCTGATCAGCCAGGACGAGACCGCCACGACTATCACCGCGGTCCTGCACTCTCTGCCCATCGCGTAGGCGCGCCGCGGTTGCGGCGAGTCGGTGGGCGGCGACAATCAGGGGGTGGACCTTCCCTGCGCGCCGGACGCTGCAACGACGGACACGCCAACCCTGCGCGTCATCCTCAACGATCGCGTGCTGCGGCCCCCGCTGACGGGCGTGGGTCACTATGCGGCCGCGCTGCTTCAACACCTGGGCGCGCATCCATCGGTGCGGATCGAGCCGTACTCGCGGCGGCGAGGCGCCGCTCCGCCGCGGAGCGCGGGCCGTGCCGCGACGCCGCTGCGGCGCTGGCCGTGGTGGGTGCGGCGGGTCGCGGAGCGAGTCTACGCGGCCGGGCTGCGTCGGCGCGCGGCGGGATACGACCTCTACCACGAGCCGAATCACATTCCGATCGCCTGCGACCGTCCGACGGTGACGACCATCCACGACCTGTCGGGCATCCTGCACCCGCAGTGGCACCCGCGCGATCGGGCCCGCTGGTACGAGAGCGAGTTCGCCGCCGGGCTGCGGCGAACCACGCGCTTCATCGCCGCGTCCCAGTTCACGCGGCGCGAGCTGGCGGACCGGTTCGGTGTGGCGCAAGAGCGCGTCGACGTCACGTACCAGGCTGCGCGACCCGCGTTCACGGTGCCGTCGGCCGAGTCGGTTCGGGCTGCGCGTCGCGCGCTGGACCTGCCGCAGCAGTTCCTGCTCTACGCGGGCACGCTGGAGCCGCGCAAGAACGTCGCGGGGCTGTTGGACGCGTACGACGCGCTGCCGCGCAGCCTGCGGGCGCGCTGCCCGCTGGTGCTGGCGGGAGCGGCGGGCTGGGGACTGGGGGAGCTGCGAAGGCGGATTGAGGCGCGCGTGGCGTCGGGCGAGGTGCGCGCGCTGGGCTACCAGGATGACGCCGCGCTGGCGACGCTGTACGGCGGTTGCACGGCGCTGGTCTGGCCTACACTGTACGAGGGCTTCGGGCTGCCACCGCTGGAGGCGATGGCGTGCGGGGCGGCCGTGATCGCGTCGCGCGTCAGCTCGCTGCCCGAGGTTGTCGGCGACGCGGGCGTGCTGCTCGATCCGCACGACGTGAGCGCCTGGACCGCGGCGATGCAGCGGGCGGTCGAGGACGACGGGTGGCGCGACGCTGCCTCGCGCCGCGGCCTTGCGCAGGCGGCACGGTTCACCTGGGCGGGCTTCGCCCGCGCGACGGCCGCGTGCTACCGGGCGGCGCTGCGCGGCTGAGATCGACCTGCGCGCGCGTCGGGTTTGAACATTTCGCGCGTGCGTCGATAATCCACCCACATGCGGCGACGTGCCGTCGAGCCAAGTCACATACGCGGCCGGAGGTCGGCCGAAGGAGCGTTTCCATGGCCGAGACGATCAAGGTCGGCGCGATTGCGCCGGAATTCGCGCTGAAGAACCAGGACGCGACCGAGGTGCGGCTGAGCCAGTTCCGCGGGCAGGAGGTTGTGCTGTGCTTCTACCCGTTCGACTGGAGCCCGGTGTGCAGCACGGAAAACCAGTGCATCACGCGTGACCTGGAGAAATACGCGGCCAAAGGCGCCAAGGTGTTCGGCATCAGTTGCGACAGTTGGTTCTGCCACAAGGCGTGGATTCAGGCGATGGGGCTCAAGCACGAGCTGCTGAGCGACTTCAAGCGCGAGGCGGTCCAGGCATACGGACTCTACTTCGCCGACCTGAACTGCGCGCAGCGGGCCACCGTGATCGTCGACGGCGACGGCAAGGTGAAGATGGTCAAGGTGCAGCCCAGCCTCAAGGAGGCGCGTAACTTCGAGGAACTGCTCGCGGCGCTGTAGATCGCCCGGAGTGGCGCGCCGCATGAGGCGATCCCGCGGATGGTGGACGGCGGTTGCGGCCGCGAACGGCTTCCTGGCCGTCGCGCTGGGTGCGTTTGCGGCCCACGGGCTCAAGCCGCGGCTGTCGGCCGACCTGCTGGAGATCTTCGAGACCGGCGCGCGATACCACATGTACCACGCGCTGGCGATGCTGGCGGCGTCCCGGATGGGCGGGTCGCCGGGCGCGGGCCGCGCCGCATGGAGCTGCATGATGTTTCTTACGGGAATCGCGCTGTTTTCGGGGTCGCTGTACGGCATCGCGCTGACCGAGATCCGGGCGCTGGGGGCGATCACGCCCTTCGGCGGGGCCGCGTTCCTGGTCGGGTGGGTGCTGCTGGGGCTGGCGGCGACCGCGCGGGGCGATGCTGCGCGGCTTGAAGACGTGCTCGAACGCATCCGCGAAAAACACCAGCTTCCCGGGCTGGTCGCCGCCCGCATCGAAGGGGAGCGCGTCGCGGAGATCGCCGCAGTCGGCGTGCGCGAGTTCGGCAAGCCCGAGCGCGTGACGGTCGACGACCGGTTCCACATTGGATCGTGCACGAAGGCGATGACGGCGACGCTGATGGCGCTGCTGGTCGAGGAGGGCAAGCTGCAATGGTCGTCGACGCCGGCCGACGTCTTTTCCGAACTCAAGGAGCGCATGCACGCCGATTTTCGCGCCGTAACGCTGGAGCAATTGCTCGCGCACCGCGCGGGCGTGCCGGCCGACCTGGGGGCGGGCGGGCTGTGGGGCCGGCTCTGGGCACACGCGGGTACGCCGACGGAGGCGCGCCGACTGCTGTTGGAAAGTGTGCTGACGCAAGCGCCCGCGAACCGACCCGGCACCGCGTACCTCTACGCGAACGCCGGCTTTGCCATCGCCGGCGCCATGGCCGAGAGAGTCACCGGCCAGCCCTTCGAGGAGCTGATGACCGAGCGGCTGTTCAAGCCGCTGTCGATGACGTCGGCAGGGTTCGGGGCGCCGGGGGTCGCCGACCGGCTTGACCAGCCGCGCGGTCACGTGCTCCGCGACGGGAAACCGGTCGCCGTCCAGCCCGGGCGCGACGCCGACAACCCGCCCGCGATTGCCCCGGCCGGCACCGTCCACTGCACGCTGGGCGACTGGGCGAAGTTCGTCGTAGCCCATCTACGTGGCGAAAAGGGGGGCTCCGGGCTGCTGAAGGCCGAGACGTTCCGCCGCCTGCACGAACCGCGCGACGGGCAGGACTACGCGTTCGGCTGGTCGTTCGCCGAGCGGCCGTGGGCCGGTGGGCGGGTGCTGACGCACGCCGGCAGCAACACGATGTGGTTTGCCGTGGTCTGGATCGCGCCGAACAAGGACTTCGCCGTGGTGTCGGCCACGAACCTGGGCGACGAGAAGGCGTTCGCGGGCGTGGACGCGGCGGTGGCGGCGCTGATCGGCCGGCGCGGCAAGTCGGACTGACGCGCGCGGGAACGCCTCAGAGCGCCGGGTGCGGGCCGGGTGAGGTCGATTCCGGCGGCGGGAACCGCCTCAGCGGCGACCGGTCTCCGACGAACCAGATGTGCCCGAACGGGTCGACGAACCCGCCCTGGCGATGCGTCCCCCAGGGCATCGCGTGATCGCGGGTGACATGGCGGCCACGGGTCGCGCCCTCGCGGACGGCACGTTCGATCACCGCGTCCGGGTCGTCGCAGAACAGCTCGACGCGGAGCGTCGTGCTGCGAAGCGTCGCGGGTGTGTCCCACCCGTTCCGCTCAGGCTGACCCAGGAAGAACGGTGCGCCGCGGATGGACATGCCCGCCACCGATCCCAGGTTCCAAAGCTCCGTGGCCCCCAGCGCCCGCTTGTACCACGCGACTGCGGCAGGCGTGTCGGGGACGGCCAGCATGACGGAAACGACCGGTGCGCTTTCCGACGCCATGGATTTGCTCCGTCTGCGGCGGGGAACGCCGCGCTGGGCCGTCGCGGGCTTGCGCCGCTGGTCCAGCCCAAACCGCCGCGGCGCCGGGTGAAGGAGATTCGCGAGAGGAGTATACGCCCGTCGCGGAGAAGGGCGCCGGTCCCCGATCGAACCCTCGAGCTTTCGTGAGGATGCCATGCACTCCGGGCTGCAATTCTTCGTCATCGACGCCTTCGCGCACTCGGCCTACAGCGGCAACCCCGCCGGCGTGGTCCTGCGCGCCGATCGGCTGGACGACGCGCAGCGCGTCGCGATCGCGCGCGAGATCAACGCCGCGGAGACCGCGTTCCTGACGGGGGTGGACGACCTGTCAACGCCGCCCGGTCTGCGGTGGTTCACGCCGAGCCGCGAGGTCGAATTCTGCGGGCATGCGACGCTGGCGGCGGCGCACGCGATGCGCGAGGTGGGACTGCTGCGGTCGGCGGATCGGGGCGCGCCACGCCTGGATGCGCCCGCGTCGCCCTACGGCCCGCCGACGATCGAGTTTCAGACCCGCTTCGTCGGCCGGCTGGGGCTGCGGTTCGAGCCGATTCCGACCGCGCGCGAGCGTTCGCAACCGGGGTCGGGAGTTGCGGCCTGGGGCGCCGACGAAGACGGGCTGTGGTGGCTGGGTGCGCCGGAGGCGGGCCTCGAGCCCGACAACACGAATCCGATGAAGACGCTCGAGCTTCTGGGCCTGCGGATGGAGGACCTCGATCCCGCCGTGCCGATCATGCGTACGCGCGACCGGGACCTGATCCTGGCCGTGCGCAGGTTCCAGTCGTTGGCGGAGATGCGTCCGAACTTCCACGGGCTGCGCGACTGGAGCGAGCGGCACAACCTGCGCGGCTTCTTCGTGACCACGCGCGACACACTGACGCGCGGCACGGATACGCACTCGCGGTTCTTTGCGCCCGCGTTCGCGGTCGATGAAGACCCCGTAACCGGCAGCGCACACGGGGCGCTGGCGGCCCTGCTCGCTCAGCGCGGGCTGGTCTCGTTCTCGGGCGAGACGGCGGCGCTCCACTGCGTGCAGGGCGAGCCCGGCGGGCGGACCGGGCTGGTACGGGCGCTGATTCAGCGCGACGCCGGCCGGCTGCGCGTGCTGATCGGCGGGCGGTGCATCACGACGATGTCGGGCGAGATTCGCGTTCCGGGCGGCTAAGCGGGGTCAGGCGTCGCGGCGGCGGCGACCGAGCAGACCCAGCGAAAGCAGGACGAGGGCCGCGGTGGAGGCCGTCGGGCAGGTGGCGCTTCCGCTGCCGACGCCGCCCGAGTTGTCGTTGCCGTTGTTCGCCCCGCCGCTGTTGTTGTTTTCGTTGCCGTCCGGGTTCTCGTTGGTGTTACCGCTGCCGCCGGAGTTCTCGTTGGCGCTGTCGTCGCCGCCGGAGTTCTCGTTGGTGTTGTCGTCGCCGTCCGGGTTGTCGTTGCCGTTGTCCGAGCCGCCGGAGTTGTCGTTCGCGCCGTCACTTCCGCTGTTGTCGTTGGTGTTTCCGTTGTCGCTGCCGGAGTTGTCGTTGGTGTTGCCGTTGTCGTTTCCGTTGTCGCTGCCGGAGTCGGCCGCGGGCGTGGCCAGGGCCGTGTTGCCGTAGACGCCCATGTCGGCGCGTCCGCCGTTGGGGGCGGGTTCGGCAGTGAAATCGGAGGCCGGATCGCCGGCGTCGATGCATGGCGAGGTCGCCAGAAGGCGGTAGTCGCTGGTCGCTGCGTTCACGAACTGGGGGTCGTCGGAGATGTTGCCGGTCCCGGCGTAGCCCTCCTGGGAACAGCAGTAGTTGACCTGGAGTGTGGAGGTTCCGTCGACAGCGAAATCGTCGCCCGAATTATTCCAGAAGATGGAGTTGACGACGGTGACATTCGACAGGCCCTCGACCTGAATGCCGTTTCCGCGGACCGAGCCGTCGCACAGATTCCCGGTCACGGTGCAGTGGCGCACGGTGACGGTCGAACCGACGCCTTCACCCCCGTCGACGTAAATGGCACTCGCCGCCTCGGAGCCGCAGTTCGCGGTGGTGGTGTTGCCGTAGAGCAGCTCGTGCTCCAGCAGCGCGGTCGCGCCCTCGTCGACGAACTCGGCGCCGAACGAGGCGGAGAAGTTGTCGGTGAGGGTGTTGAATGAGCAGGTCGCGTTCGTTCCGACGCCGACGACGATCATCCCGCCGCCCCACCCGTACCCGAGCGCCCGCCCCACCTCGTTGCCGCGGATGACGTTGCTGGCGACGAGGACGGTCGGCGCGGCGAGGAACAGGCCCCCGCCGTGGTCGCCGACGCCGACATTGTTCTCGACGGTGTTGCTCTCGATGTTGGCCGATCCACCGCTGACGAACACGCCGGCGCCGCGACCCGCGGTGTTTCCGCGGATGGTGCAGCCGGTGACCGTGAGCGCCGCGTCGAGCGAGTAGACGCCGCCGCCGCGGGACTCGGCGTCGAAGTCGTCGCCGGCGACCGTCGAGTTTGACTCCATGGTGCAGAACGTGATGCGAACCGTTCCCTCGCGGCAATAGACGCCCCCGCCGTGCCGCGCGAACGGAAGCTCCTCGGTCGAGCCGGTCCCGGCGGTGATGCGCAGGCCGTCCAGGGTGACGGTCGAAGTGAGCAGGTTGAAGACGGCGTTGCCGCCCGGCCCGCGGACGTGGGACTCGTTGCTGGCGGGGTCGGAGGCCGAGAAATCACCGGCCCCGCTCGCGTACGCCGCGGACGTGGCGCCGGCGTACCCCCCGCGGATTACGAGGCTGCGGCTCTCGATCCGCACGGATTCGTTGTACTCGCCGGCGGCGACGAGGATCTGGTCGCCGTCGGCCGCGGCGCCGACCGCCTGGGTCAGCGTGCGGTAGGGAAAGCGGTCGGAGCCGTCCTCCGTGCCGGTCTGGTTGTCGTCGTCGACGTGGACGTCGGCAGCGAGCGCGGTCGCGGTGACGCAAGCGCATGCCGTGAAACGGATGAGTATGGAGCGGAGGCGGATGCTCTCTGCGGGATCCCTGGACATGTGCAACTCCGAATGCTTCGGGGCTTCGCCCGGTTGACCTGCCCGAACGCCGGAATCGTACTGCGGCGCATGCGGAGATGCGAGCGCGAAACCGTGACCCCGCGGTCGGCAGCGTCGGGCTGAGCTCGGGCATGCCGCGGTTGCGCGCGGCGTTATAATCAACTGCCCGGTACGGGCGGGTTGAACGGGAGGTGCGCGATGTGCTCGGTCAGGATCACGTCCGTGGTTGCCGCGCTCGCGGCTCTGAGCGTTCCCAGCCTTGCCGAGCCGGAAGTCACCATCAGCACCGGCCGACCGCAACGCGAGTACACGTCCGCCGACGGCCGGCTGACGTTGCGGGTGGAGCGCGGCCGGCCCGGCCGAAGCGCGGCCCGATCGTGCCGCGCGACGCTCATGGCGCGGGAGGCGGGCGAGGGTGAGTCGGGGGTTGAGAAGCCCGGCCCGCGCTGGGAGCGTCCGCTGGTCAATGAAGGCTCCCCCGTGGCCGCCGCCATCCGCAACGACGGGCGCTTCGTGGTGACCCTGGGCGAGGCGCCGCGCGGCCGCCTGCAAAACGCGCTGGTGATCTATGGGGATCGCGGGCAACTGCTGCGGCACTTCCTCCTGAGCGACCTGCTGAGCCGCGACGATTGGCGCCATGTCGACCTACAGGCCCGCTCGCGCGGCGCCGACTGGCTCAAGGACGCCCGGCTCGAGTTCATCCCCGAGCCGGAGCAGTTCGTCGCCACGCTGGCCTGGGGTCGCGAAGTCCGGGTCGACCTCAAGTCGCTGCGGCTTGTGCGTGCGGCGGGTGAGGCATCGGACGACGAGCTGCCGCCGGACGTGCTGGCGATGCTGTCCGGGGACGCCGAGCGCGCTGAGCACGCGGCCGACGATGTGCAAGGCGAATCTCTCGCGGACGCGGCCATGGACGAGGTCACGCAGGACGCGGTGGACACGCTTGTCGTCGGGCCTGACGGAGAAGCGCAAGTCAACATCCAGGCCGCGATCGAGGCGCTGGACACCGGCGCGCTCGCGCCGCGGGTCGTATTCGAGTTCGCCGATGGCAAGCTCACCATTCGGAACGAGAACGGGGACGTTCTCCAGCAGATCGCCCCCGTCGAGATCCGCGACGCCGAGGACCAGTCCGGTGAGCATCCGGAGCGCGACGGCGCCGGCATGATGGATGCGCCGGCGGGCGTGGCTGAGGTGGACGTCGAGGGCGCGCGGGATGTTCCGGACGCCTTTCGGATCGCCCCCGGTCAGCCGGATGCGCCGGAGGACCTCGCGCCGCTGAACGAGCCTTACGCCGACTTCCCCGCGCCCGATCCTGGGCAGCACACGGACTACATGGCCTGGCTGAACGGGCTGTCGCGCGTGGACGGGCCGAGCGCCGCGCCGCTGTATGACTTGGCCGCGGAGAAGGTGGTCCGCTACGAGGGTGACCGGGCGCTGTTGGACGCGGCGATGCGCGGCGACGCGGAAGCGCTGCGCTCGCCCGAGATTGCCGCGTGGATCGAATCGAACCGGGCCGCGGTGGAGGACATTCGGGCCGCGACGAAGCTGGAATACCGCGGGTACGAGCTCAAGAGCGAGAACGGCGACTTGATCAGCGCGATGTTGCCGAACCTCTCGCCGGTGCGCGAGGCGACGCGGGCGATGATCGCCGGCGGCCGCCAGGCGCAGGCGGAAGGGCGCGTCGCGGACGCCGTCACGGACTACCTCGACGCGGCCCGCGTCGGCGCGCAGACGGGGCAGGGCCACACGCTGATCGAGAGCCTCGTGGGGGTGGCCATCCAGAGCGCCGCCAACAACGCCATCCTCGACCTGGCGGCGTCAGCGTCCGCGGGGGAAGTGGATTTCGACGCGATCGCAAGCGAACTGGAACAGGCCGGCGCGCCGCGGCCACCGAGCCAGACCATGCAGGCGGAGCGGGTGATGTTCCTGGACAGCACGCAGCGCCTGTTCGAGCGCGACCCGAACAGCGGGGAAGTGCGGCCCAGCCCGCAGGGCATCCAGCAGTTTCTCGCGTACGGGGCGTCCAGCGGTGACGACCCGACCTCGTTGTCGATGGCGTGGAACCTCGCCGGCGCGAACTTTGACGAGACGATCGCCGAGGGCAACGCGTACTATGATCGGATCGCCGCTGCCGCCGCCCTGCCTTACCAGGAAGGCCGAGCCGCGCTGCGGGAGGTGGAAGCGTCGCTGACGCAGGCCACCGCCAATCCGGTGCTCCGTTCGCTGCTGCCGGCGTTCAGCCGCTCGCAGTTCATCCGCACGCGCGGCGAGGCCGAGCGCCGCGGAGCGGTGACCGTGGCGCGCATCCGGGCCTTTGAGCAGCGCAACGGGCGCCTGCCCGAATCGCTCGACGAGCTTGGCGCCAGCCCGTCCTTCGTCGACCCCTTCACGAACACCAGCTTCCGCTATGAGCGCACCGGCGACGGCGGGTTCCGCCTCTATTCGCTGGGCGACAACGGCCAGGATGACGGGGGGGTCCACGATCAGAAGGCGGAGACAGGCGACTTCGTCATCTGGCCGCGCCAGCCGCAGAAATAGCGCCGGTGCCGTTCACTTCCGCGGGCCCGACCGCAGCCGCTTGCAGGCCGCGCACGTCTCCGCCCAGCCCATGGCCCCACGCTCGCATCGAACTGGCTTGGACGGATCGGCGTGCCGATGTACGAGCAAGCGGCGATCGCGCTCGACGTTGCGTCGATTGACTTCCCGCACGGGACGCCGATTATATCGGGCTTTCGAACATGCATGCATCAGTGATCGGGTCGTCGGCCGGCTTGGCGACCGATCTCGGAGCCGGATTGTCGTCCCAGCTATTCCAGTCCGCCCCCGCGACCCGCCGTATCGTCCGCATTCCCGCGGACCTGGACGCGGCCGGGCGCGACCGTTTCGCCAAGCTGGTTCGCGAAGCGGTCACGCGGCAGCGCGACCTGAGCGACAAGTGCGATACGGTCCTGTCTCCGCTCGACGTGCAGGTCGAGAAAGACCGGCTCATCATCCAGCACGAGCCCGCCGCAGCCGCGCTGACGGGTCAGGTGGTCGGTGCGTCTCCGCGGCCCGACATCCAGACGATGTGGTGGCTGTCGTGGTGTACCCACCGCGCGCTCCGCGCCGCGACGTCGGCCAACTTCACCCACGGGGGCATCCAGGTCGGCAGCGTTTTCCGTGACGCCACCGGACGCGTCAAGCTCGGTGATTACGGGATCGCGGCGGCGTACGAGGCTGTCAGCGGCGTGAAAGCCCGCCGCTACGTGGTTTGCGGGGTGTCGCCGCGTGCCGAATCCGGGGGCGTAAGCGGAGAGTGGCGCGTCGTCGCCGAGGACGAGCACGTCGAGCTGGGTTGGATCGCGCCTTACTTCGGACACGAGCTGCTCGAGGACAGCATCCGTCTCAACCCGAAGTCGGACCTCTTTGCGCTGGGCGTGGTCCTGTTCGTATGGGCGACCGGAGTTCACCCTTACGGGATCGAGCTGTCCGACTCCACCACGACGTTCTACCACCAGCCCGAGCCCTATCAGCTCGACGAGCTGCGGCAGGACTGGGCGCCGCACTTCGAGAGCGAGCGGAAGGGCGTGGCCGGGACGGGCGACGCGCCGGTGCTGGCGTGGTCGGAGTTCGTGCAGCATCTGCTGAGCGACGACCCGGCCCGGCGGCTCGACGTGGATGAGCTGCTGCGAAAGCACACGGACGAGAAGACCTGGGAAGCGGCGTCGAAGGCGATCGGGCAGGCGATCGCCGCGGCGAACGCCGGCCACGTGGACGCCTTTCTGGAAGCCGTCGGGCCCTATGTCAGCGGCAACCTACCGGCGTTGTGGCGCTCGCACCTGACCGAGTACGTCCGGGTCGTCGAATCGCAGAAGGAAGTCATCGCGCTGCGCTCGCAGTTGGCGCGGCGTCTGGAAGACGCGCAGAAGCTGCTGGACGTGCAGGACGTCGAAGGCGCGGGTCGCATCCTGCGTGAGGTCGAGGCCTCGCCCCACGTGGACGAGCGGCTGCGGTCCGAGATCGCCGCCAAGCGGCGGGAGGCGGAGAAGCTCCAGCAGGTCATGGACCAGGCCGTGCCCGAGCTGGTGCGCTACCACCTCGACATGGCCCGCGATGCGCTGCTGCGCGGCGCGATCGAGGAGGCCGAACAATACGTGCAACTGGTCTCGGCGGAGAAGCGGGTCCCGGCCGCGCTGCGCGACGAGGCGGGCAAGGTCGCCGCCGACATCCAGGCCGCGGTGGAGCGCCAGGCGCAGTTGCTGGCCGAGCTGAGCCAGGCGACGGTCGATCGCCGCGCGGGCAAGCTGGACCTGGCATCGGAGCGGCTCGACCTGATCCTGGGCGACCCGACGCTCCCGGACGCGATCGCTGAACAGGCGCGCCTGCTGCGGCAGGACATCGACCACGCCCGCGCCGACCAGGCGCGCTTCGTGCAGCAGCTCGAGCAGGCGCAGGCGGCGTTCGAGCGCGCCGACGAGGCGGGCATGCGGCGTCTGCTGGACCGGTTGCCCGACGTCCGCCCGCTGCCCGAGGCGCTGACGGAAAGGCGCGACAGCGTCGCCAAGCAGCTCGAGACGCTGCGGGCCGGGGCGCAGATGCGGCGCACGGCCGAGGAGCTGCTCAGCAAGGGCGACTTCGTCGCGGTGCGAAAGACGGCTCAGGCCGGCCGCAACATTGCGGGGCTTCCGGCGGTGCTGGAGCAGGAGCTGATCGAGCTGGAGGCGCGGTGTGACCGGGCCGAGGCGGACGCCGCCGCCGCCGCCCTGGAGTCGGCGCTCAAATCGATCGACGCGGCCGAGAAGCAGTGGCGCGAGCTGAACCTCGCCCGCTGCCGCGAACTGCTCGAAGGGGCCGTGCGGTGCGCGCAGCTCGACGCGGCCGCGCAGCAGCGGGCCCGCGAATTGCTGGACTGTTGCGAGGCGACCCAGACCGCCGAGAAGCGGATCGAGCGGGCCGATTCCTACGTCGCCAAGAACCAGTACGACGAGGCCGTGCAGGCGCTGCTGCGCTTGCAGGAAGACACGGCCAAGTATCCGCCCAAGCTGATCGAGCGGATCGCGGCGCGGCTGGGCGAGGTCGAGCGTCGCCGTAACGCGTTCATCGAGGAGGAAACGGCCGAGGTCCGCAAGCTGCTGGTCGAGGCGCGGCTTTGCGCCGACAAGGGCGAGCTGGCGCAGGCCGAGGAGCGCGTCGGGTCGGTGGAGACGTCGAGCTTTGCGGACGAAGCCATGCTGGCCGAATGCCGCGAGCTGCGCGACGCGCTGAAGCGCGGACGCCCGGTGTTCGAGGCGCTGGCCGCGGCGGAACAAGCGCTGGAGGCTGGGGACTTCAAGCGCGTGGCCGACCTGCTGCCGAAGGTGTCGCGGGACCTGCCCTGGGCGCGGCGGCGGGCCGAGGCCATCGAGACCCGTGCGCGTGCCGAGCAGGAGCGTGCGGCGCGCGAGGCGGCCCAGCGCGTGAAGCGCGGGCTGGAGGCCGCCGACGCGGCGATGAAGGCGTGCGACGCGCAGGGCGTGGTCAAGGCTCTGGGGGAGATTCAGCGCGACCTGCGCAAGGGGTCCGAGGAGTTTACGCGGGCCGAGGCGCTGGCGGCCGAGGCGAAGCGCATCCACGCGTGGATGCCGAAGGTCGAAGCGCAGCGCAAGGCGCTGGGCGGGGGCGACCTGCGGCGCGTTTTCGAGGAGTGCGAAGCGCACTTGAGAGAGGCGGGGATTCCGGCTTCGGTCGCCGAACAGCTCAAGGACCTCGCGGGGCAGGCTCGCAAGCGCATCGCGGCGCGCCAGGACGAGATCGGTCGCGAACTCTCCTCGCTGCGCGAGCAGATCGCGCGCCTCAAGACGCGCAAGCGCGGCTTTGACGCCGGCGCCGCGGTCGCACCCTTCACCGCCGACCCGCTCGCGACGCGCGAGCACCAGGAGATGGCCGAAGCCATCAAGGCCGCCTACGCCCGGCTGCCGGAACCGAAAAGTTATACGGGCCTGATCCTGGCCGGCGTGGGTGTCGTCGCGGTCGGGCTGGGCGTCGTCGGCTACATCATGTTCCGCCCGCCGCCGCCGCCCCCGGTGCCCATCAGCGACCAGGACAAGGAGGTGTTGCTCGCGTACGCAAGCCAGGCCGCCCAACAGCGCGGCCTGGACGGCACGGTCACCGTGGAGTACGCGCCTGCCGACCACTGGCCCAGCACACTGACGGTCGAGTTTGACGGCAAGAAGCTCTCCGCGAGCCGGGCGGCCGGCGACGAAGGCGAAGCCCGAAACCTGATCGACGAGGTGTTCAACCTGCTCGTGGCGACACCGACGCCGCTGGCGCTGGAGCCGCTCCAGACGGCCGCGGAGGCCGCCGCCGCCGAGGAGGCCGCCAAGGATCCACAAGGCGCGAAGCGCTCCGTCAAGCTCACGGTGGATCGCGCCGGCATGAAGCTCATGGCGTCGATCGACGGCGGCGCGCCGCAGGCCGTCGCTGACATCACCACGGTCAACAACGCCGAGACCGTCCCGGAGACCTGGCTGGCCAACCTGCGGCCCAGGCTCAAGCCGGTGCCGATCAAGCCGCTGGACCTGACGGCCTTGCAGACGCAGGCCGACGCGGCGGCGCAGGAGGAGGCTCAGGGGATGGAGGGCAGCGTCCGGCGCACGGTGAAGCTCACCGCGCAGGGCAACAAGCTCATGGCGTCGATCGACGGCGGCGCGCCGCAGGCCGTCGCTGACATCACCA
>CAYNYG010000042.1:19922-34708 GCA_964401365.1 uncultured Planctomycetales bacterium
GCGGCCCAGGCTCAAGCCGGTGCCGATCAAGCCGCTGGACCTGACGGCCTTGCAGGGCGAGGCGGACCGGGCCGCGACAGAGGAAGCCGGCAAGCTGGCGGGCGCCGCGGCCCGAACGGTCAAGCTTTCGCGCGAGGGGACGTCGCTGATGGCGTCCATCGACGGCCGACCGCCCGAGCGCATCGCCGACATCCGGAGGTCGGGAGGCGCCGAACGGGCCGACGAGCGCTGGATCGAGGCGCTGCGGCCGATGCTCGCGCCGGCGCCCGTCGCCGCTGCGCCGGCGGCCGAGATGGAGAAGCTGCTGGCGGAGGCCAACGCGCGCGTCGCGGCGGTGGAAGCCGCGGTGTTCGCGCCGCTGCTGCGGCGCGTGGTGGACGCGAAAGTGGCAGCGTATGGAAACAAGAGCTACGTCGCGGACGAGGTTTCGTTCGCGCTGGCGCCGGCCGAAGCGCTCGTAGCGCTGGCGCGCAACATTGCGTCGCAGACGACTCCGGCGGATGGCGGGCCGACCGCGACGCCGCTGTTGTTCGTGGAGTTCTTCCGGGATGAGCCGACCGAAAAGCACTATGGGCTGGGGTGGCGCGTGGACAGCCAGGGCGCGCGCCCCGCGGCGCTGAACGGCGCCCCGATGGTGTGGCGCATCGACGACCCGGCGTCCATGTCCGGCGATGACCTGCTCCCGATCGTCGCCCGGCAGGAGGCCGCGGACGAGGGTTCCTGGGGCCTGGTGGTGGGGCTGGGCGGCGGGGAGCTGGCCACGAAGCGCTGGGCGAGCGTGTCGTTCGGCGACGAACGGGCGATTCGCGACGTCGGATGGGCGTGCAACGACGCGTTCGACCTGGCGCAGAACGCGGCGGCGGCCCCGCAGACCCCCCGCTTCCGCTCGCTCGCCGAGCTGTTCCAGCCCGTAGCGCAGGTTCATTGCGGCAACGTCATCGCTACGCACCGGCGCGTCGGGCTCTGGTGCGTGCCGTCGCTGGGCGGCGGTTACAAGCGCGGCGGCTCGGTCCGGTGGGACCTCACGCTCGCCGGCACGCAGTGGCGCGGTTCGCGAATCACAGTTGACGGCCGGCAGGCGCCGGTCATCGCGTTCGCCAGGTCTGCCGGGCTCTCGGTCACGCTGGAGGCGTCCGAATTCCCCTACTACTTCGAATGGAAAGTCCGCAGCGGCGGCAGTCAGCTCGACGGGGCGTGGGCCGTCTGCCCGGCCGTCTACGTCGATTAGCCCCGCCGTCCCCCCCGGTCAGACCAGTCCGAAGCGCGTCCGGATGCGCCGCTCGACCCGCGCGAACACAAGCTGGTCGGCCAGCATCCCCAGCGCCACCATGATCATCATCACCGCCACCACCTGCGCCACGTCCGCAAAGTCCCGCCCCATGTTCAGCAGAAACCCCAGCCCGCGGCGCTGCACGATGAAGATCAGCTCCGCGCCCATCAGCGAGCGCCACGCGAACGAGAAGCCCTGCCGCAGGCTTCCGGCCACCGCCGGCATGCCCGCCGGCAGCATGACGTGCCGGTACAGGTTCCAGCGCCGCGCGCCCAGCATCATGCCGGCCTTCTTATAGATGGGCGGCAACTGCCGCAGCCCGTCGCGCAGCGCCAGCGCCACCGCGAACGCGCTGCCCAGGATCAGCACCAGCAGGATGCCACGCTCGTTGATTCCCACCGTCAGGATTGCCAGCGGCACCCAGCACACGCTCGGCAGCGTTTGAAGTCCCAGAAATAGCGGACCCAGCAGCGCGTCCAGGAGCCGGTAGCGCCACATCACCAGACCAAGGCTCCCGCCCAGCGCCAACGCCGCCGCGAACCCCGCCACCAGCCGCAATCCGCTGGTGAGCAGCGCCGTCAGCAGCGGGCTGGCAACCCACGACCCAGGCCGCGCGGCCCGGGACGGAGCTTGCGCCGGCCAGGGCCAGCCGGGCCGAAGGTCGTCCCCGAACGCGGTGCGCATGTTCCCCAGCGCCAGCGTGGCGTCGAGCACGTGACTCGGGGCCGGGAACACCCACGAGCGCCAGCCGATGATCCGGTAGGCGCCCTCCCATCCGGCCAGCACGACCACCCACGCCGTCACGAGCTTCCAGCGGCTGCTGCGCTCAAGCCATTCCGAGATGCGCACGGTTCACCTCGTCCTCGATTTCGCGCCGCACGACCCCGACGATCTCACTGATGGCCGGGCTGTCGAAATCGCGCGGATGCTCGATCGGCACGCGGATTTCTCGCCGAATTCGTCCCGGGTTCGTGCTCAGCACGATGATCCGGTCCGCCAGGCGCACCGCCTCTCCCACCGAGTGCGTCACAAACAGCACAGTCTTGCGCGTCCGCGCCCACAGCTCCTGCATGTGCTCGTGCAACAGCGTCCGCGTCTGCGCGTCCAGCGCAGAGAACGGCTCATCCATCAGCAGCACCGCCGGGTCGAGCACCAGCGCCCGCGCAATGGCGACTCGCTGCCTCATCCCGCCCGACAGCTCGTGAACCAGCTTCCCGCCCGCGTCCGGAAGCCGAACCATGCGCAGAGCCTCCGCTGCACGCTGCCGGCGTTCGGCGCGCGCGGTGCCGCGCATCCGCAGGCCGAACTCGACGTTCTCGACGGCGGTCAGCCAGGGGAACAGTCCGTGCTCCTGAAACACCATGGCGCGCTCCGGCCCGGGCCCGTCGATCCGGCGCCCGTCGAGGCGCGCTTCGCCCGAGCTCGGCGTCAGCAGTCCGGCCGCCAGGTTCAGAAGCGTGCTCTTGCCGCAGCCGCTCGGGCCCACAACAACGACGAACTCGCCCGGCAAGCAGTCCAGGCTCACGTCCTCGATGGCGGGGGCCTCCCCGGCGGAGAACCGGCGCGTCAGGTGGATAAGCTGCAACCGCCCGCGCACGGACTGCGCGGCGGGGTGCGGGTCGGGTGGCAGCGCAAGGGTGGACACGGATCTCATTATCGGCCAAACCGCACCATCGCGCCGCGGCCGCGCGCCGCGCTGGACGTCCGTCTGCTGCGGACGCGGATTGCCTGGGGGCGCGGCGAGCAGTCGCGGCGCGAGGCGCGCGACACCGACTACTCGAGCGACGCCATCAGAGTCGGATCGATAAGCCCTTTCACATCAATGGGTTGGGACGCGAAGCCAAGCTCATGAGTCCATGCGGCGTACTCGCGGATGCTATCCTCCCCGGGGTCGATCGTGAAATGCGTCCGGGCGGCCGCGGCCTGGAAGACGTCGGCGGGAAGCGCCTTGCCGGTCAGGGCGTTGAGCGCGTCCCCGAGCGCCGGAAGGTGAGTCTGCGGATCGCCCGCCAGGCGCCGGGTCCAATCGCGGTGCACAACCAGAAACCGGATAAGCAAGTCCCGGTTCCGCTCCAGGAACGCGGGAGTCGTAATCACGACCGCCAAGGTCGCGTGCCGTCCGGCGCGAAGTTCGCGTTCGTCGGCCAGGAGCACGCCGCCCGTTTCGGCGATCAGCCGCGACGCCCACGGCTCGGGCGCCCAGGCCGCGTCGATCTCGCCGCGCACCATCATTGCGGCCTGTTCCGCGTTCGGGATGGGCAGGACGCTCGACGTGTCGGCCTGCTCGAGCACGTGGGAGAGGTAGTGACGCGCGGCGAGATCCTGGGTGTTTCCGAGCTGCGGAGTGGCGATCCGCTTGCCGCGCAGGTCGCTCATGGAGCGGATTCCGGAGTCTCTCCGCGCGACGATGCCGACTCCGTCGGCGGAGGCGCCGGCGATGATGCGGATGGCCTCGCCGCGCGACCTCGCGAAGGCGTTAAGCGCGGGCCCCGGTCCGATATAACCGACGTCAATCTCGCCGGCGTGCAGGGCTTCGATCAGGGACGGCCCGGCGCTGAACAGCTTGGTCTCGAGCCGGGCCGGCGCCATGGCGCGCGCGAGATCGCCGCCGGCGACGCCGAGCACCGCCTGGGCGTGAGCGATGTTGGGAAAGTAGCCCAGCCTCAGGCGCGTCGCACCCGCCGCGCCTGAAGGATCGGCCCGGTCGCAACCGCCCGCGAAGAGCGCGGCGGAGACAATCCATGGAACGATGAATCGGGCAGTCGGCATAGGCTCTTGAAAGAGTGTATCAACGCTCTTAATAGAGTCAAGGCGCGGGTCACTTCTCGGGTCATGCTGGGTCGGGAGGAGATGCCGAAGGAGGGACTCGAACCCTCACTCCCTTGCGGGAACGGGTTTTTGAAACCCGCGCGTCTGCCATTCCGCCACTTCGGCCGGCGGCGCGATCCTACCGCTCACCAATTTCGCCCGCAACGCTGCATGTGTGAGCCGGTTGCGGCGCATCGTCCGCGTTCTCCCGGGCGGCCACCCGAGCAGCGGCGTGCCGCGACAACCCGCGACCCGGTCGCGAAGGGAGAACGACGATGAATACACGAGTGATTGGCGCGCCCGCGGCGCCGCGTGGCCTGCGAGGTCTCGCGGGCGTGCTGGTGTTGGCCCTTGTCCCGCTGAGCGTAGCGCAGACCCGCTGGACCTACCAGGGTCGGCTCGACGACGGCGGCAGCGCGGCGGACGGCGCCTACGACTTCGAGTTCAAGCTGTACGACGCCGCGGCGGGAGGGGCGACGGTCGGACCCACGGTGAGCGCGGCGGACGTCGCGGTGGCCGACGGGCTGTTCTCGGTCGTGCTGGACTTCGGCAATGTGTTCGACTGCGACAACCTGTGGCTGGAGATCGGCGTGCGGGCCGGCGACAGCGGCGGCGCGTATACCACGCTCACGCCGCGGCAGGAGGTCACGTCCGCGCCGCACGCGATTTTCGCCTGCGCTGCGGCGGACCTGGTGCTGCCTTTCGAAGGCAGCGCCTCGTCGAACCTGCCAGCGTTCAAGGTCACGAACACGGGGATCGGGAAGGCGGGCCACTTCGAGATCAGCAACGCGGGCAACGGAACCGACGCGCTCCACGCGCGGACCAACGGGTCGGGCATGGCGCTGTACGCGCTGCAAACCGGGTCGGCCGGGCGGGCCGGGTATTTCGTCAACAACAACGCCGCCAACAGTGCGGCCACCTTGTACGCGCAGAACGGCGGTCTGGGGCAGGCCGGCATATTCGAAATCACAGACTCGGACAACGACAAGGAAGCGCTGTGGGCCTACACGGCCGGCGCGGGTCGGGCAGGGACGTTTCAGATCGCCAACGCGGCCAACGTGGACGACGCGCTGACCTCGACCACCAACGGCACGGGCGACGCCGGCGTCTTCACGATCAGCAACGCGGCCAGCATCGCGGAAGCGGTCGAAGCGTCCTCCAGCGGGGGCGGCAACTCGATCGAGTCCACCATGACCGGGACCGGGCGCGCCGGGTACTTCGCCATCAGCAACACGAGCAACCACGGCGTGGCGCTCGAAGCCCGCACCAACGCCGTCAACGGCACCACCATTGACGGCGTGGCCATCCGGGGCTGGGCCACGTCCGCGTCCGGTGACGAGACCTACGGTCTGTGGGGGGAAAGCGCCGCCGCCAACGGGCGCGGCGTCTACGGAAAGGCCTCCAGCACCAGCACCACCGGCGTGATGTTCGGCGGATTCTTCGAGTCGGCCGGCGAGCTGGGCGTCGGCGTCCACGCCGTTCAGACCGCCACCGCGAGCTCCAGCGGCACCGTCGGGTTCGGCATGTGGGGCTCCTGCACGGCCGCTCGCACCGGGGCCAACTCCGCCGGCGTGCGCGGCACCAACTACGGCACCGAGGCCATACCCCCGGACGAGTTCCCTCCCATCCGCTACGGGGTCTGGGGCGAGACGATGGGCTATGGCTACGGCGTCTTCGGCCACTGCTACGCCACGAGCGGCATCGGCGTACGCGGCGAAGCGCCGACCATCGGTGTGTCCGGCCTGGCGACCGCCGCAAGCGGCGTCAGCTACGGCGTCCTGGGCCAGTCCGACAGCACGGGCGGCTACGGCGGGCAGTTCCGCGCTTCGGCCAGCGGTGGCATCGCCCTCTACACCATCAACGAGCCCAACGTCGGGCCTATCATCGAGGCTTGGAACAACGGCGACCGCGAGTTCTACGTCGACAGCAGCGGCGACGTGAAGTGCGACGGCGCGTTCACCGGCGGCGGCGCCGATTTCGCCGAACGGCTTCCCGCCGCGGAACCGGGCACGCTCGAACCCGGCGACGTAGTCGTCTTCGGCGACCGCCCGCGCGAGATGACACTCGCGCGGCACGCCAACGACCCGCGGGTCGTCGGCGTCTATTCGACCAAGCCCGGCTTTCTCGGCGGGGGTGCCGGCGACGGCCCCGACCTGGACGATCCAGGCGCGGCGCCGCACGCCGACACGCGCGAGCACCTGCCCGTGGCGCTGGTCGGCATCGTCCCGGTCAAGATCAGCGGCGAGGGCGGTGCCGTCCGCATCGGCGATCTGCTCACCTCCAGCAACACGCCCGGACACGCGATGCGCGCCGCACCCATCGGCGAACTTGGAGGCCGGCCGGTGTTCGAGCAGGGCACGCTGATCGGCAAGGCGATGGAGGACTTCGAGGGCGACCGCGGGCGCATCCTCATGCTGGTGCTGCCGCGGTGACGCTCGCGCGACGGGACGCTCAGGCGCGCCGCGGCCACGGCCGGTCGCGGCGCAGAACGAGCAGGGTTTCGGCTTCGAACTCGTGGAGACGGTCTCATGCTTTCATTCGGAACAACCCGGCGGACGCGGGCGGCGCTGCTGCTGGTGATCGCCGGCGCGGCCCGGGCCGACGTGTACGACTGCAACTGGTACACGTTTGATTGCGGCGGCGGGACTTCGGCGAGCGCGGCGTACACCGTCGCCGGCACGATGGGACAACCGGATGCCGGCACAATGGCGGGCGGGACCTACTCCCTCCAGGGGGGGTTCTGGGTGGCCGCCGCCGCGCCTGCGCCATGCAACGGCTTCAACCCGTGCGATACGAACTGCGACGGTTCGCTGAACGGTTTCGACATCGGCGGGTTCGTGGACGCGTTGAACGGCTCGGGCTCGACCTGCTCACCGTGCAGCTCCGACGCCAACGGCGATGGATCGGTGAATGGGTTCGACATCGCGCCGTTCGTCGATTGCCTTGGCGGTGGGTAAGTTCAGGCCGGAGCGATCGTGGCGCGCTTGGACCGGCCCGAGGGCCGGTCCCGGCGCGACCTTGGGGGGCGAGGCGGGGTGTTCAGACGAAATCGACGAGTATCGCGTCGGCCACCAGCAGGCCGCGCCGCGTCAACCGCACGGCCTGCTCGTCGGTCACCATGAGTCCGTCCGCCGTGTGCCTGGCGATCGCGTCGGCGAACAGATCGCAGGGGTCGCTTCCGAACCGTTCGCGAAACGCGGCCCGCTCCAGCCCGTCGACCAGCCTCAGCCCGAGCACCGCCGTTTCGCGCGCCCGGGCACCGGCGTCGAGCCGCTCGCGCTCGCTGGCCGGGTCGCGGCCCGCGGCAACGGCGCGGACGTACTCGGCCGTGTCGGGAACGTTCCGGTAGCGCTGTTCATCGAGCAGGCCGGCCGCCGACGGTCCGATCGCGACGTGCGGCAGGTTGCTCCAGTAGGTCAGGTTGTGGCGGCAGCGGGCGCCGGGGCGTGCGAAGTTGCTGATCTCGTAGTGCTCGAAGCCGGCGGTCGCGAGCAGGTCGATGGTCGTCTCGTACATCTCGGCCTCGGCCTCGGTCGACACGGGCCGCACCTGTCCCGCCTCGCGCTGGGCGAAAAGCGGCGTACCGCGCTCGTAGGTCAGGCCGTAGCACGAAAGATGACTCGGCCGCAGGTGGATCGCTTGCCGCAAGCTGGCGACCCATTGCCCCAGCGTCTGTCCGGGCACGCCGAAGATGAGGTCGAGATTGACGTTGTCGATCCCGGCGCGGCGCGCGTTCTCGACGGTTTCAGCGACCTGAGGCACGCGATGAATCCTCTCCAGGACGCGCAGCTCGGAGGGATCGAAGGACTGCGCGCCGATCGAGATGCGATTGACGCCGCACGCGGCCAGGACCGCGGCGACTTCGGGAGTGACGGTGGCGGGGTTGGCTTCGACGGTGAATTCGGGCCGGGCGCGGGGGTCGAGGTGCGCGGCCAGAGAGGAAAGGAGACGGTGCAGGTCGTCGGGCGGGAGGGTCGTGGGGGTGCCGCCACCGACGAAGCAGGTCTCGAAACCGGCGCCGAACGGGGCGGCGCGGCGGAGCGTCTCGGCGATGAGCGCGTCAACCAGCGGACCGGCGCGGTCGCGCTCGAATACCTCGGAGTAGAAGTCGCAGTAGCCGCAGATGGTGTGACAGAAAGGGACGTGGACGTAGAGCGATCGGGGGACGGGCGTTGTCATGCCGAGGGCGTCCGCGTACGATAAGCGCTTGGACCCGAATCATGAAAGTCGTTCTGGTTTTCTTCAAGGATGGCAGGCGGCGTGATTTTCCGCTCACGGCCGCCAAGACGATCATCGGGCGTCGCTCGGATTGCGGGCTGCGTGTGCCCACGAGCGACGTGTCGCGGCGTCACTGCGAGCTCAACCTCCTCGACGGGGACCTGGTGGTGCGTGACCTCGGCAGCGTCAACGGGACGTACGTCAACGGCAAGCGTGTGACCGAGCACGTGCTGAAGGCCGGCGACGAGCTGGCGGTCGGGCCGGCGCACTTCGTGGTGCAGATCGACGGGGTCCCGAAGGACGTGCACGCGCCAGTCCGGGTCGAGTCGAAGGCCGGCGGCGCTGCGGCGGGGAAAGCGCCGCCCAAGGGCGAGGAGGAGGCGATGCTCCTCGACGACACCGACTTCGAGCTCGACCTGTTCGACGAACCCGACGACGACGGCGAAACCTCGATGAAGAAAAAAGGTAAGTGACCCCGCGCGCGTGACCCGGCCCCGCCGCGGATGCCGCCCGTGCACGATTGATATGGACGCGATCGTCACCGAGCGGCTGTGCAAGAGCTACGGGGCGTGCGACGCGGTGCGGGACGTGTCGTTGCGCGTGCCGACCGGGTCGTGTTTCGGGTTTCTGGGACCCAACGGGGCGGGCAAGACGACCGTGCTGCGGACGCTGGCGGGACTGATCCGGGCCACCTCGGGCCGCGCGACGGTGCTGGGAGGCGACGCCTGGCGTGATGGTCCGCGGCTGCGGCGCGACATGGGGTACCTGCCGGGGGACGTGCGTTTCTGGGACGGGCTGACCGGGGCACAGACGCTGGACCTGTTGATCGCGGCCCGCGATTCGACAGGCGCGGAGGAGGCGCGGCGGCTCGCGACGGAGTTCGAGCTCGACCTGCGCCCGCGTGTACGCCACTACTCGCGCGGCATGAAGCAGAAGCTGGGGCTGATTCAGGCGCTGATGCACAAGCCGCGGCTGCTGCTCATGGATGAGCCCACGACGGCGCTGGATCCGCTGGTGCGCGCCGGCGTCTTTCGCGAGCTGCGCGCGGTGGCCGCCGGCGGCCGCACGGTGCTCTTCTCAAGCCACACGCTGAGCGAGGTGGAGGAGCTGTGCGACCAGGTGGCGATCGTGCGCGAGGGCCGACTGGTTGAATGCGAGCGCGTCGCCGCGCTGCGAGCGCGGGCCCTGCGGCGGGTCGAGGTGCGGCTGAGCGCGGGGGCGGCGTTCGAAGCGCCGGACGGGCTAACCGCCGTCGAGCGGCACGGCAGCCTGGTGCGCGGCACATGGAGCGGGCCCCTGGAGCCGCTGCTGCGCTGGCTGTCCGGCGCGGGCGTCGAGGACGTGACGATCGCGCCGCCCGACCTGGAAGACCTGTTCATGGCCTACTACGCCGCCGGGGGGCGAACGCCAACGTGACCACGGCCCTGCTGCGCAAGGCGCTGCGCGAGACGCGCGTGGTGTGGGCGGTGAGCGCGGTGACCATCCTGGTGTTCGAGCCGCTGCTGGTTTTCGCCATCGGCCGTTTCGCCCGGGACGTGGTGTCCGTCTGGTCGCGGGTGCCGTTCGTGCAGCAACTGGTGTCGGCGCTGGTGGGCGCGGACATCTCCACCGGCGTGACGATCACGTCGCTGATCACGCTGGGGCTGGCGCACCCATTCGTATTCGCCGTGCTCTGGGCGTTTGTGATTGCGACGGGCACCCGGGTCGTGGCGGGCGAGATCGACCGCGGGACGGCGGACCTGCTGCTGACGCTGCCCGTCTCGCGCGCGGCGGTCTGGGTGATCGGGTCCCTGGTGATTGCGGTCGAGGCGACGGTGCTGTCCGCTGTGCCCTGGCTTGGAATCCTGCTGGGCTGCGCGCTGTTTCCGCCGCCCGAGGCCGTGGACACTGCGCGCCTCTGGATGCCCAGCGTCAATCTCGCCGCGCTACTGGCCGCGATCGGGTCGCTCACGCTGCTGGCTTCGACGTGGGCCGGGCGGCGCGGGCCGGCGGTGGCGATCGCGATCGGGGTGGTGCTCTTCGCGTTCCTGCTCAACTTCCTGGTGGCCCTGGTTCCGGCGTGGTCGCGCGCCGCGCCGCTCACGCTGCTGCACTACTATCGCCCGCTGGAGTGCGTCCGCAGCGGCGTGTTCCCGGCGCGCGGGGTTGCGGTGCTCATGCTGGTCGCGGCCGCCGCGTGGAGCGCGGGCCTGGCTCATTTCTGTCGCCGCGACATTCCTGCCGCCTGAGGAGGCACGGCGGTACACTGGCGGAACCGACGCTGGAGGAACCGCATGCCGCTGCCGCGCACCCGAGCCGAACTGGCGCGCCGGGTCGACCACACCGTGCTCAAGCCCGAGGCCCGCGGGCAGGAGATTGACCGTCTGTGCGAGGAGTGCCTGGCGCACGGGTTCTACGCGGCCTGCGTCAACCCGGTCTGGGTGCGGCGCTGCGCGGAAAAGCTGCGCGGCAGCGCGACGGTGGTGTGCGGCGTGGCGGGATTCCCGCTCGGTGCGTCTGCGCCGCAGGTCAAGGCGCTCGAGGCGCGCCTGGCGATCGAGGAGGGAGCGCGCGAGGTGGACATGGTGGTGAACCTGGCGGACCTGATGGCGGGCGATCGGGCGGCGGTGGTCCGGGACATCGCCGGCGTGGTCGACGCGGCCAGGCGGGCGTTCGACGGCGCGGTGGTGAAGGTGATCCTGGAGACGCGTCTGCTGACCGAGGCGCAGATCATCCTGGGTTGCCGCTGCGTGGCGGAGGCGCAGGCCGACTTCGTCAAGACGTCGACCGGGTTCCATGCCGCCGGCGGCGCGACGGTCGAGCACGTGGCGCTGCTTCACAAGCACGCGGCACCGCTGAAGGTCAAGGCCGCCGGGGGCATCCGCGATCTGCCTGCGGCGCTGGCGATGCTGGAGGCTGGCGCGTCGCGGCTGGGCATGTCGGCCAGCGTAGCGGTCGTGGAGGCGCTGCCCACGTAGCGGCCTGAACCATGGGGCGACCGCGGGTCGGCGAACGCGGCGCCGCGCGAGTCGGGTAGAATCCCCGGGGCCGGGATGCGTTTCACGCTGGGAGTGCGACATGAAGGGCGTCGATCATCGCGCGGCGATCTCCGCCGCAGTTCTGGGGGCGGTTCTGGCCACGAAAGTGGCGTGCGCGCAGCGCGTGCCGGGCACGCCGGCGCCGGTGGACGGACCCGCGCAGCCCGGCGACGACCAGACCGTGCCGCTGGAGCTGCCGCCGCTCTTTCCGGTGGACAATCCGTGGAACACGGACGTTTCGCAGTACCCGGTGCATCCGAACTCGGACAACTACCTGGCGACCATCGGACTGAATACGGGTCTGCATCCGGACTTCGGGACGGAGTGGGAGGGCGCGCCGATCGGCATCCCGTACGTGCTTGTGCGTGGCGACCAGCCGAAGGTGCCGATTACGTTCGAGTACGACGACGAGAGCGACCCGGGCCCGTACCCGATCCCGCCGGACGCGCCGATCGAGGGTGGGCCGGACAGCGGCGGCGACCGGCACGTGCTGGTGGTGGACGTGGACAACAAGCGGCTTTACGAGGTCTTCGCGGCGTACCCGGTGAACGGGGGCGAGAGCTGGACGGCCGGATCGGGTGCGATCTTCGACCTGACGTCCAACGCCCTGCGCCCGCTGTACTGGACGTCGGCGGACGCGGCCGGGCTGCCGATCCTGGCGGGGCTGGTGCGGTACGACGAAGTGGTCGAGAAAGGCGAGATCAACCACGCGCTGCGGTTCACGTGCTCGCGGACGCAGAGGGCGTTCATCCTGCCTGCGACGCACTTCGCGAGCAGTTCGACCGACCCGAACCGGCCGCCGATGGGGCTGCGGGTTCGCCTCAAGGCGGATTTCGAGATCGGGGGGTTCTCGCCGAACGTGCAGGTGATCCTGCGGGCGATGAAGCGGTACGGGATGTTGGTGGCCGACAACGGATCGGACTGGTACGTATCGGGCGCGCCGGACCCGCGGTGGGATGACGACGAGCTGCGCGCTCTGGGGGACGTGAAGGGATCGGACTTCGAGGTGGTCTACACGGGGGAGTTGGTGTACTGAGCCGCCGGCCGCGGCTCGCGAGGGGCTCCGGTCGCCTTGCATCGCGGCGGCGGGCCCGAAACGGTGCGCGTGCGCCGCCCCGAGCGGCTCCGGGGCGGAACGTGTCTATAATCAGGATTCCGCGCGATCGGGCGTGCGGAATCGGTCGATACCGCAAGCGCGAAGCAACCGGAGCACGCATTGCCTGACCCCCGTCCGCCGTTCCTGGAACTGGTCGACCAGCGCGTCGTGATCCTGGACGGCGCGATGGGCACGAGCATCCATGCGCGCAATCCGTCGCACGATGACTACCGCGGATTGGAGAACTGCTGCGAGGTGCTCAACCTCTCGCGGCCCGACATGATCGAGGAGATTCACCGATCCTTCCTGGCCGTCGGCTGCGACGCGGTCGAGACCAACACGTTTGGTGGCATGAAGCACGTCCTGGCCGAGTTCGGGTTGGAGGCCCGCTGCCGGGAGATCAACCGGGAAGCGGCCCGGATCGCGCGGCGGGCGGTGGACGGGGTCTCGACCCCGGATGCGCCGCGCTACGTCATCGGCTCGATGGGGCCGGGCACCAAGCTGGTGTCGCTGCGGCAGATCGGCTACGACGCGCTGCTGGACAGCTACACGGAGCAGGCGCTGGGGCTGTTGGAGGGGGGGGCGGACGTGCTGCTGGTGGAGACGTGCCAGGACATCCTGCAAGCCAAGACGGCGGTGCACGCGTGCCGGGTGGCGATGGAGGAGGTGGGGCGGCGCGTGCCGCTCATGTGCCAGGTCACGATGGAGACGACGGGCACGATGCTGGTCGGCACGGACATTGCCGCCGCGGTCGTGGCGCTGGAGGCCTACCCGGAGATCGACGTGATCGGGCTGAACTGCGCGACCGGCCCGCAGGAGATGAGCGAGCACGTGCGCTACCTTTCGCGCTACTGCTCGCGGCGGCTGAGCGTGCTTCCCAACGCGGGGCTGCCGCAGCTCGTGGATGGCCGGGCGCACTTTCCGCTGACCCCGGCCGAGCTGGCGCGCTGGCTTAAGGAGTTCGTGGAGGTCGACGGGGTCAATATCGTGGGCGGATGCTGCGGGACGACGCCGGAGCATCTGGAGGCAGTCGTGGCGGCGCTGCGCCCGGGGAGCGGGCGGGTGGCGCCGGGCCCGCGGAGCGCGACGCACGAGCCGGCATGCAGCAGCTTGTACGCCGCGGTGCCTTACAAGCAGGACAACAGCTTTCTGATCGTCGGCGAGCGAAGCAACACGAACGGGTCGCGGCAGTTCAAGCGTCTGCTGGTGGAGGGCGCGCTGGACGGGCTGGTGGCGATGGGGGTCGAGCAGGTGAAGGAGGGGTCGCACGTGCTCGACCTGTGCGTGGACTACGTGGGCCGCGACGGCGTGCCGGACATGCACTCGGTCGCGGCGCGCTACGCGGTGGACGTCACTGCGCCGCTGATGCTCGACAGCACCGAGCCGCCGGTGATCGAGGCGGGTCTGAAGCTGTGCGGCGGGAAGTGCATCGTCAATTCCGTGAACCTGGAGGACGGCGAGGAGAAGATGGCCCGCGTGGCGCGGCTGCTGCGGCAGTACGGGGCGGCTGTGGTCGCGCTGACGATCGACGAGGACCCCATCGAGGGCATGGCCAAGACGGCCGAGCGCAAACTGGCCGTCGCATTGCGGATTCACGACCTGCTGACGCGCAAGTACGGGGTGAACGAGGAAGACATCTTCTTCGACCTGCTGACGTTTCCGATCACGACCGGCAACGAGCCGGACCGGCGGCTGGCGCTGGAGACGCTCAACGGGATCGAGGCGGTGATGTCGCGGCTGCCGCGCTGCCAGTCGATCCTGGGCGTGAGCAACGTGAGCTTCGGGTTGGCGCCGGCGGCGCGGGCGGTCCTGAACTCGGTTTTCCTGCATGAAGCGCGGCAGCGCGGGCTGACGGCGGCCATCGTGCATGCCAGCAAGATCATGCCGCGGAACCAGATCAGCGACGAGCGCTGGGACGCGGCGCTGGACCTGATTTACGACCGCAGAGACGGGACGGGAGCGGGCGCGCGGGAAGACGGCGATCCGCTCGCGCGTTTCATCGGGCTCTTCAGCGAGAACGAGCAGGTGCAGACGAAGTCGCGCATCAGCGACCTGCCGGTGGAGGAGCGGCTGAAGCGGCGGATCATCGATGGGGACCGGATCGGGTTGGACCAGGACCTGGCGCTGGCGATGGAGTCCTACCGCCCGCTGGACATCATCAACAACCTGCTGCTGGACGGCATGAAGACCGTGGGCGAGCTTTTCGGCGCCGGGCAGATGCAGCTTCCGTTCGTGCTCAAGAGCGCCGAGACGATGAAGGCCGCCGTCGCGTGGCTCGAGCCGCACATGGAGCGTTCGGCCGACACGTCGCGCGGCAAGATCGTGCTGGCGACGGTGCAGGGGGACGTGCACGACATCGGCAAGAACCTGGTGGACA
>CAYNYG010000043.1:0-33534 GCA_964401365.1 uncultured Planctomycetales bacterium
CGTGCTCGGACGTGACCGATCCGGCACTAGCGCGCCAGGTCTACGCCCCGGTCGCGCGCCACCTTCAGCGCCGTCTCGTACCCCGCATCGGCGTGGCGGATGACGCCGCTCGCCGGGTCGGCGGTCAGCACGCGCTGGAGGCGGCGCCGGGCTTCGGGCGTTCCGTCGGCGACCACCACCATCCCCGCGTGCAGCGAGTAGCCGATGCCCACGCCTCCGCCGTGGTGGATTGACACCCACGACGCGCCGCAGGCCGTATTCAACAGCGCGTTGAGCATGGGCCAGTCGGCGATCGCGTCCGACCCGTCCTTCATCGCCTCGGTCTCGCGATTGGGAGACGCCACGCTGCCGCAGTCCAGATGATCCCGGCCGATGACAATCGGCGCTTTCACCCGTCCGGAATGCACCAGCTCGTTGAAAACCTCCCCCATCCTCGCCCGCTGCCCATACTTGAGCCAGCAGATCCGCGCCGGCAAGCCCTGGAACGCCACCCGCTCCCCGGCCATGCGAATCCAGCGGCACAGGTGCTCTTCCTCGGGAAACGTGCTCAGCACCGCCTCGTCCGTGGCCCGGATGTCGTCCGGGTCGCCGGACAACGCCGCCCAGCGGAACGGCCCGCTGCCTTCGCAGAACAGCGGACGGATGTACTCCGGCACAAAGCCCGGAATCTGGAACGCGTCCACTGGCTGCACGCCGAAGGGCCGGTCGTCCGAATCGATCGCGCTGCCCTTGTAGTGCTCGTGGGCTTCGACCGCGTGCCCGCGGAGGTTGTTGCCGTAGTCGAACGTGACCGCTCCGCGGCGCTGGAGCTCGAGCATGCAGCGGACGTGCTCGTTCATCGTGCGGTACGACTCGCGCACGTACGTGCGCGCATCCTCGCGCCGCAATCGCAGCATCGCCGCGTAGCGCGCGTCGCTCCATGGCTCCCCGCCGTGGTTGTGCGGCTTGGTCGGCCCGAGCCCGCTGCCTACCGGCGTACCGGCGCTGCCCAGGATTCCGTTGGGTACGTAGCCGTTCAGCGGGTCGTGCGCCGAGGTCTGGTCCGTGAGCACGTCGGGCGTGACGTCGCGCTTGATGAGGGCGGCGAGCACGTCGCAGATGTTGCCGACCAGTCCGACGGAGAGCGCCTCCCCGTTTCCTTTGGCGGCGAGCACCCACTTGAGCGCCTCATCGAGGCTTTCCGTGATGCGATCGCAGTAGCGCGTGCGGATGCGCTTCTCGATCCGCGACCGGTCCACGTCGACTCCGAGAAACGCCGCCCCGTTGAACGTCGCTGCCAGCGGCTGTGCGCCCCCCATCCCCCCCAGTCCGCCGCTCACGACCAGCTTTCCACGCAGCGTTCCTTCCCCTGTTCCCCCTCCCCCGCTCCCCGTTCCTCCCCCGAAGTGCCGGCGGGCCACCGCCGCAAAGGTCTCGTACGTCCCCTGGAGAATTCCCTGCGTCCCGATGTAGATCCACGACCCGGCCGTCATCTGGCCGAACATCGTCAGCCCCATCGCCTCCAGGCGGCGGAACTCGTCCCACGTCGCCCACTTCGGCACCAGCATCGCGTTGCTGATCAGCACGCGCGGTGCGTCCGTGTGCGTCCGCACCACGCCCACCGCGCGGCCGGACTGCACCAGGAGCGTTTGATCGTCTTCCAGACGCCGCAGCGCCGCGACGATGCGATCGAAGTCCGCCCAGGAGCGCGCCGCCCGGCCCGACCCGCCGTAGACGATCAGCTCGTCCGGACGCTCGGCCACGTCCGGGTCGAGGTTGTTCATCAGCATGCGCAGGGCGGCTTCCTGCACCCAACCCTTGCAGCTGAGCGACGTGCCCCGCGGAGCGCGGACCGGAGCGTGCGAACACGAAGAGCTGGCCATGGATGCCTCCATCGCACTCTATTGTACGCGCGTTGGGGCGCGTGGGGACGGCTGGATGCCCCGGCCCGTTGCACGCCGCGCGCGCCGACGGTCCAATGACGCCATGGAACCGCTTCGAACGTACGGGTACCTCGTGCTGGCGCGGCAGCGGGTCCTCGACTGGGTCCGCCCGCTCACGGCGGACCAATACGGGCGCGAGTTCGCGATCGGGCGCGGGTCGCTGGCCCGGACGCTGACGCACACCCTGATCAGCGAATGGTATTACGTCGAGCGCATCCTGGGCCACCCCGTGCCGCTCTACGAAAACTGGCCGATCCGGGAGGAAACGCCGCCGGCGCGGCCGGCGCTGGAGAGCGCGTGGGAACAACAGGCCGGCCGCACCCGCGCGGCGCTCAGCGCGGTTCGCGACTGGACCACCGAGCTTGAGTACCAGGTCACCGACGAGGGACGCACGTTCATCGTCCATGCGTCGCCAGGAGACATCTTCACGCAGTTGGTGCTGCACGAGGTGCATCATCGCGCCCAGGCGCTCAACATGCTTCGCCAACTGGGCGTGCCGACCGACGACCTCGACTTCAACGCGCTGATGTACAAGCGCCGCGCGTTGCCGGTCTGACGCGAGCCATGGACGAGCATCTCCGGCAGTTCCTCGCCGGCCGGGACGTCCCCTGCCCCGGCTGCGGCTACAACCTGCGGGACCTGGTGGTGCCGCGCTGCCCGGAGTGCGCCGCGCCGCTGACGCTTTCGGTGAACCAGGCCGAGCCGCGGTTTGCGGGCTTCGTCAGCGGCGTGATCGGCCTGGCCGGCGGGACGGGGTTCAGCGGGCTTCTGCTCGTCTACGCCATGATCCGCATCGTGGCCGGCGCGGCGGGCCCCTGGTGGAATCCGTTTGTGACCGCGACCACGATCGGGATGGCGTTGGAAGGCGCCTGCCTCGCCGGCTGGGTCGCGCAGCGCCGACGCCTGACGGCGTCCAGCGCGAGCGTTCGGCGTCTGATGATTGCTGCCTGCTGGCTGCTGACGCTGGCCAACCTGGCCACGTTCGTTCTGCTCGTCCACTGACGCGTCGGGCGCGCCGGTGGTTGGACGTGTTTCCCCCGGCGCGGTTCAATCCGCGCCGTGTCCCGTCCGCTCAACGACCTCGAACGCCGAACCGCGCGCGTACCGCGCGGGCTGCTCACGTCCCTCGCCGTGGGATACGGCCTGGCGACGCGCGTGCGAAACGCCTGGTACGACCGGGTTGCATGGGCCAGCCGGGCGTGCGCGGTTCCGGTCATCAGCGTCGGGAACATCACCGTCGGCGGGACCGGCAAGACGCCCCTGGTCATCGAGATCGCCAAACGCCTGTCCGACGCAGGACGACGCCCGGCGATCGTCACGCGCGGCTATGGCGCCCGGCCCGGTAAGACCGCCGACGAGGTGCTCGAATACCACGACTCGCTCCCCGATACGCCCGTCATCGTGGACGCCGATCGCGTCCGCGGCGCCGCAACCGCTGTCGCGCGCCACGCCGCGGGGTGCGTGCTCCTGGACGACGGGTTTCAGCACCGGCGACTGCGGCGCGATTTCGACCTCGTCGCGGTGGACGCGCTCAATCCATTCGGCGGCGCGCGGATGCTGCCGGCCGGTGGGTTGCGCGAGCCGCTGTCCGGGCTGCGGCGTGCGTCATTCCTGGTCCTCACGCGCGCCAACCTGGTGCGCGAATCGGACGTGCAGCGCATCCGGGCCGAGCTGGCGCTCTACGCCCCGCAGGCGCCGGTCATCCCGGCGGCAATGGTCAGCCGGGGTCTGACGCAGGTTCATCCGGCCAGCGACGAGTCCCGCGGCGCGCTGCGGCTACTGGACGAGTCGCGCACCGCGCCGCTGCTGCCGGTGTGCGGCATCGGTAACCCGTCGAGCTTTGTGCGGATGATCGACGCCGTGGGGCGAAAGTGGTGTGAACCTTTGATATTCCCGGACCATCATGATTATGGGACGCCGGACGTGCTGCGCATCGAAGCAGCCGTTCGCGACCGCGGCGCGGCGGGCGTCGTGACGACGCGCAAGGACTGGGTGAAGCTGCGCGGGCTCCTGCCCGGTTTCAGTCCGAAAACCGTGGTGCTTCGCCTGGACGTACGCATGGAGCTGATCGCGGCGAACGCAGCGCTCGATCGGATTCTCGCGCGGGTCGCCGCGCCGGCGCCGGCGCCGCGCCTGAATGACCCGCCGACGACTGGGGCTTCTCATTGACACGCGGGGCGCTTCGAATCTAATACTTGTGGATAGATGACAACATTCTTCGCGCGAACGCCGGAGCCTGGACCGGCGGGCGCGTCACCTGCCTCCAATGAGATTGATCCGGCGACTGCCCCGGCCGTGGGCGGCGCCGGCAGCGCGCTGGCGTGGCGCGCCCTCGACGCCCTGCCGCTCGGCGTGATCATTGTCGATGACCGAATGCGCCCGCTGTGGCGTAATCGGGCGGCGGCAGGCGTGACGGGCGCCCTCGCGGGGGACGAAGACTGGCTGGCCGCGCTGGCCGGCGCATCCGCCGCCTCGCGCTGGCGCGACGAGATCAAGAGCGCGATCTTGTCTGGGGCGGGTCGAGTCCTGGGAGTGGCGGTTGCGCGCGACCAGGCCGCGTCGGAAGGCGCGGGGCGCGTTTCGGTGGAACCGGTCGAGCTGGAGCCTGGGCGGCGCGGGGCGTTGGTCATGGTCGATACCGAGGGTGCGGGATCAGCCGGCGGTGCGGCGGGCGCCGAGGCGTCCAAGCACCTGTCCGCATTGGGGAGTGTGGCCGCGAGGCTCGCGCACGAGATCAACAGCCCGCTCGATGGGAGCTATCGGTTCGTCAACCTGGGGTTGCGGCTGGCACGCGAGGCGGGCATGGGGCAGATCGAGGACTGCCTTTCGGAGTCGGCCACGGCGCACCGGCGGATGATGCGCGTGGTCAGCGACCTGCTGGAGTATGCGCGAAGGCCCCTGGAGCGATCCGAGGCGACGGACCTGAACGCGCTGACGGCCGAGGTGCTGCGGTCGGTGACGGACCGTGCCGCGCAGCGGCGTGTGCTGGTGGTGTCGGACTTGAGCGAGCCGATGCCGCGCGTGGACGCGGATGCGTTGTACCCCGTGCTTTCCAACCTGGTGCGCAATGCGCTGGACGCGATGCCGGACGGCGGAACGCTGACGGTGACAACGCGCAACCACGGGCGCCGGGTTGTAATTCTGGTCGAGGACACGGGCCACGGCCTGCCGCCCGATCCGCAACGCGTATTCGAACCCTACTTCACGACCAAGCCGCGCGGCGAAGGCACCGGGCTGGGACTGGCGATCTGCCGCGAGATCGTGACGCAGCGGCTGGGTGGATCGATCACGGCGCGGCCACGTCCCGGACGCGGCGCGGCCTTTGAGGTGGAGATTCCGCTGGAGCGCTGCAGCGCAACGGCTCCCAAGCCGTCGGCGTGATGACGTGACCTTTCCGTATTGCGGGGCGCCGGCCCCGAACCAGCGGACTGCGCAGGGCGAACCTACCGACGTGTGACCTGATGAACCGCGACGCGATTGAGCCGGGGAACCGCGCCGCAGGCAGCGAGTCGCGCGCGCGGATCCTGGTGGTGGACGACGACCGCACGATCCTGCGTTCGCTGGTGGAGCTGCTCCGACTCGATGGGCACGAGGTTCAGGGGGCGGGATCGCTGGGGGCGGCGCGGGCGGCGCTGCGTCAGAACACGTTCGACGTGGTGTTGGCGGACGTGCAGCTCGGAGACGGCGACGGGCTGAGCATCCTCCGGCACGTGCGCGAAACGGGGCGCGACGCGCTGCCGGTGATGATCACGGCCTACGGGACGATCGCCTCGGCGGTGCAGGCCATGCGCCTGGGGGCGTTTGACTATCTCACCAAGCCGATCGACGACGAAGTGATCCGGGCGGTGATCCGCCGGGCGATGGAGCACCTGGCGGTGGTGCGCGAGAACCGTGCGCTGCGCGAGCAGCTCCGGGCGCGCTTCAGCCTGGAGAACGTCATCGGGCGCACGCACCAGATGCAGCGCGTGTTCGACCTGATCGAGGCCGTGGCCGACAGCCGCACGACGATCCTGATGCGCGGCGAGACGGGGACGGGCAAATCGCTGGTGGCGCGGGCGGTGCACCAGCGCAGCGCGCGGCGCGGCAAGCCGTTCGTCGAGATCAGTTGCGGCGCGATCCCCGAGACCCTGCTGGAGTCTGAGTTGTTCGGGCACGTGCGCGGCGCCTTCACCGGCGCGACCAGCGACAAGGAGGGGCGCTTCGAAGCGGCCGGCGGCGGGACCATCTTCCTGGACGAAATATCGAGCGCGTCTCCGTCGCTTCAGGTGAAGCTGCTTCGCGTGCTTCAGGAGCGGCAGTTCGAGCGTCTGGGTTCGAACCGTACGCTGACGACCGACGTGCGCGTCATCCTGGCGACCAACGTCGATCTCGCGGCGGAAGTGGCGGCGGGCCGATTCCGCCAGGACCTGTACTACCGCGTGAACGTGGTGACGATCGAGATCCCGCCGCTGCGCGAGCGGCTGGGCGACATCCCGCTGCTGACCGAGCACTTCCTGGCGAAGTACGCGGCCCAGACCGGGCGGCACGTGGTCGGGTTCTCCCCCGAGGCGCTCCAGTGCATGCAGCGTTACCGCTGGCCGGGCAACGTCCGCGAGCTGGAGAACTGCGTGGAGCGCGCCGTGGTCCTGTCGCGCGGCGAGCAGATCAGCGCGCAGGACCTCCCGGAGGCGGTCATCGCGGGCGGCAGCGGAAGCGAACCCGAGCTGGTCGCGCCCACCGGGCAGACCACGCTCCGCGCGGCCCTCGAGGGGCCCGAACGCCGCATCATCGAAGCGGCGCTTCGCGCGCACGCCTGGAACCGTCAGGCGACGGCCGCCGCGCTGGACGTCGATCGCACGACGCTCTATAAGAAAATGAAGCGGTACGGTCTGTTGCAGCACAAGCGCAACGCGGGAAAGTGAGCCCCATCCCGGCACGATCCGCCGAGGGCGGCGCGGCCCGGCACGTCCGACCGCCTCGCGCTACTCCAGAGGCCGGACCCACAGGTCCGTAAACTCGACCGTCCCGTCCTCGTCGTGCGCCTGAAGCGCGATGAACCCCGGATCCATCCAGCGATCGCAGCGCGTGTCGAGCACGACGCGCCGATCGGCGCGCACCACCCAGCGCTCCCCGACCACTCTCACATGCAGCTCGAACCAGGTCCCGTCGGTGGTGAACAGCTCGGCCGCGCGGTTCACGCCGTAGAGGCTGCCGGTGCGCCATACCGGGTCGTTGTTGTTGATCTGCGCCTCGCCGCCGTCGGGCCAGACGCGATCGGGACCGGTCGGGGCCTTGGCGCGGCAGAAGACGCCGCTGTTGCCGCCCGGGTTGATGCGCACCCGGGCCTTGAACTCGACGTCGCGATAGGTCGCCTTTGTCGCCAGGTATCCGGGGCCGCCCGTGCCGACAATGACGCCGTCGCGCACTTCCCATTTGCCCTTGCCGTGCGGTTCCCAGCCGTCGAGCGTCTGCCCGTCGAACGCGGCCGTCCAACCGGAGGTGTTGCCCGGGTAGCGGCTCGCGTCGAGCGGGAGCAGCTTGATGTTTCGGAACCAGACCGGGCTGCCGTGGTCCTGCACGCCGATGAAGCCGGTGGCGGCCCGCATGGAGAGTCGCGCCTGCTGGTTGTGCTTGTCGGGGGTGGTGTCGAGGTTGATCGCGTAGAGCTGTTCGCCGTTGAGAGAGACGCGCAGTTCGTTGCCCAGGCAGGTGATGTCGTACGCGTTCCACTCGCCGGCGGGCTTGGACTTGTTCTTGTCGGGACGGACTTCGTCGTACAGGGCGCCGGTGCTGTGCGTGTCGGGCGGCTTGCCGGCGTCATCGAGAATCTGCACCTCCATCCCGGTGAATGCCGGGTCGCCTTCCTTCCGCGCCCGCAGAAAGACACCGCTGTTACCCCCCGGGCTGACCTTGTACTCCAGCGTGAGGCGGAAATCGCGGTACTCCTTGACGGAGTGGATCCACCCGCCCGCGCCGCGGCACGCCAGGTTGCCCTCGGCGTCGACGGAGAACGAGTCCTTCGCGCCCTCGGCCTCCAGCCCGGACAGGTCTTTGCCGTTGAAGAGCAGGATCCAGCCTTGCCGCTGCTGGTCGGCGGTGAGCGTGTTGGGCGCATCGGCGCCGAGCAGGGCCAGGCTCGCGACGAATGGAAGTGGGACGATCACGCTGGCGCTCCTTGTATGGAAGTCGTAGAGCGACCCCGGTGGCGCGGCCGCTCCCGGCCGGCCGACCGCGGCAACGGAACGCACGATACCGCGAAAGTTGCCGGCGGCCCAGCGCTCCGCGCGGCACACGCGGCGCCGCATGCTTGCATGTCTCGGCGCGAATCCGCGGCCTGTCACGCGCGAGCCAGCGACAGCTCCGGGTGCCGCCGCGCCAGGCGCCGGAATTGAATCTCGCCCAGGACGGCCAATCCCGCCGCGACTGCGAAGGCGCCCCACCCGATCCACTGATACAGCAGCAGGCCCACGAAAGGCATGGTTATGCCGCGCAGTCCGGTGAGTGCCTGGTGAATCCCCATGTACAGCTCGGCGTCGTGCGGCCCGGCGAAGTGCAGGTGTCCCAGGTTCCAGGCGATTCGTCCCCCGCCCCGACCGGCGCCGCACAGCGCGCGGCTGGCGAGCAGGATCAGCAGCGCCGGCCAGTGTGCGTGGGACGATACCGCCGCCGTCCCCAGCGCCGCCGCCGTCCCGACGAAGGAGAAGATCCACACTAGGCTGTGCGTCTGTCGGAACCGGATCACGCCCACGCGGTCGAAGTACACCGCCCAGCCCGTCACGGTCGCCAGCACGCACACGTTGGGAAGCAGGTCGAGGTATACGCTCGACGTCAGGTAGCCGAAGCCCAGCTCCTTGGTCACCACGATCGCCAGCACCGGGTCCGTGATGAAGTTGGCCGACCCCAGGCAGTACTGCGCCGACAGGTACGCCGCGTACACCCGATCACGCCGCAGCACCAGGAGCGCATCGCGCAGATTCGACCCTAGCGAGGCCCCGCGCCCCGTCTCCGTGCGGCGGCGATAGTCGGCCAACTGCGCCGTTTCGCCACGGACGCGCAGTCCGAGCAGGAGCAGGATGGCCACGCCGCCGATCGCCCCCGCCGCCGGGTACACCACGCGATACGCCTCGGGCACGGCGTCGAAGAGCGCCGTGGCTGCCGCAGTGGTGAGCAGCCCGAGCAGGATCCAGAGCTTTTGAAGCCGTCCGGTGATGCGCGCCCGCCGGGTGGCGGGGAAGTTTGACTTCCAGATGCTGGCCCGCAGCGTCACGACGCCCGCCAGAAACAGGCGCGCCCCGGCGAGCTGCGCCGCGAACAGCCATCCGCCCCACGCGGAGTCGGTTGGGGTCAGCAAAACCGATCCGGCGCACAGCGACGACAGCCCCAGCAGCGTGCACACCGCCCCGAGCTTCGCGCGTCCGCGGGCCCACGCCGCCCACACGATGCTCAGGACGTTGGCCAGCATCGGTGTGGCCCACACCACGGTGACGAGCAGTTGTGAGCCCGCGAAGGTCTTGGCGACGACGATGCTGGCCGTGTTGCCTTCGATCAGTCCGGCAAAGACCCCCCACGCCCACGCGTGCCGCAGCTCCGTGAGATAGGCCGGCCGCGACATCCGCGGGATGTCGCGCGTCCGCAACAAGTCGAAAACGTCGCGCGCGCTCACGCCCCGACCGAAAAGCCCATCTCGACGTGCAGCCCGCCCGGCACGATCGTCACCGGCGGGTTCAGCCGCACGGCCACCACCCGCTGCATCGGATCGTCGGCCGACGGCGCCACACCGATCATCACCGCGTCCTCGGCGTCGTTATCGACCAGCCCCATCAGTCCGCGAAGCCCGAGCACCAGCCGCGCCTGAAGCTCCGCATCGCTGAGCCCGTGCAGCCGCGGCCGTTCGTCGCACAGGTAGGAGCCGATGACGTTGGAGAACATCTGGTAGGGCACGCTGACTTCCAGACGCGCCTGGTTCTCGGTGACCTCGGCCGTTTTCTTCCAGCGCGCCATCGACACCCCGCCCAGCAGAATGCAGTAGTCCTTGCCGCGCACCGATTGCAGGATGTTCATCCCCGCGTCGGCGAACTCGAAGCACTTGTCGTTGGGAAGCGTCCCGTCCCCCGGGCCCCACGTCGTGTCCGGCTGCGTCCGGCTGGCAATCACCGGCAGGTCTTCCACCTTGCCGGCCTCGGAGCCGAACATCCGCGTCGGCCAGGCGTACTGGGCGTAGCTTCGCGCCGCGCAGACGCCCGCCGCGAGGTGTCCGCCGCCCCACAGTACGTCCGTCCCGTACGCCACCGTCTCGCTGTACGCAAACTCCCCGGCCCGCGCCGTCGACGCCTCGTAGGGCGCACGCAGCACGAAGCGCCCCACCACCGGCGCGATGCAGCGGCTGTAGTTCTTGTCGCGCAGCGCCTTCCACTTCGCGAACTGCCACTCCCCGGTCAGGCTCGCCAGGTTCGGCAGGTTCTTGATCAGCGCCACCGTCCGCACGTTGAAGAACTCCGGCTCCACCGGGACGAACACTGGCACCGGCAGGCTGGCGGCGTGCTGCGCCAGCTCGTCCAGCCACGCGATGTCTACCGCCGTGTTCGAAAACGCATGGTCCATCAGCACCAGCCCGGGCGCAGGAATGTCGCCGTCCATGCACGGCTGCACTACCTGCTCGCTGAAGCGCGCCACCGCCTCGTCGCGCTTCGCGTCCACGATCGCCAGCCGCACTCCTTCGCGAAAGTCGACCCGGTCCACGAGGTATTTCGCCCCGCGCCACGCACCCTCGATCGCCCGAAACCCGTCGTGGTGCAGCACCGCGTCGGCGATCCTGCTCAACTCGGTGTCCAGCCGCGCCAGCACCGCGCCCAGCCGACCCGCCTCCCCGCCCGACACCTTCGCGTCACGGTTCGATACGTCCGCCACAAGCTTCTCAACGTCGGCCGCTACGCGGTCCCCCGCCGTCGGCGCGTCCACCATGTCCAGCAGGCTTGACCCCGTCGAGTCGTCGCCCGCGTCGGACGGCGCGGTGGCGGCGGCTTCCCCGGTGGCCGCCAGCGCCGACCCGACCCAGCGCAGCGACGGGTCGTCGATGCGCCCGACCGCCTCGTCGAGCTGTGCCGAACTGAGCTGGCCGGTCTGCCGCTCGCGAATCCGTCCGCGCAGCTCGAGGCGGCGCTTCGCATGCGGAATCTGCGGAAGCAGGCCGGCCGGCGCAAACGCGTTCATCGAGTCCAGCGTGAGGCGAAACTCCCAGTCCCCACCCCCGGATCCGAGCGGGTCCTTTATTGCCATGGCGATCTGCGGTCGCGCCGCAGCCAGCACCTGCGCAAAACTCTCCTTGTCGATCGCCGTGAGTTTCTTGAGCCTGCCCTCGCTGTGGAAGTCGGCCTCGAGCACCATCGTCCAGGGCCGCATCTCCCCCAAGTCCGGGCTGTCGCCCCCGCCGCTCGCCACGTTGACGTTGATGTCCTTGTCGGCCATGAGGAGGCTCCTGTTGTCGGGTGTCGGCGCGGACTGGATTCGGACCGACGGACTACGCTTCGCGGCGAGCCCGGGAAGCATCGCCGAACACCGTGCGCCTGCGCCGCCGCTGGGCCCGCACTCGAACGCGCACGTACCATCCCCGCGGCGTCGCGCGGCGTCAAGAACGACGCGCGAGCGGCCCATGCGCGTCCCCGCGACCGACCGCTCCGCGCCTGCCGACGCTGGCCACCCTTCTCGCGATTCGCGCCGCCCCGTGATAACGTCCACCGTGCGCGGCTGCCGCCGGCGCCGACGCCGCCCGCAGCGCCACCCGCGGAGCGCCTGCATGAGCCTCCCTCTGCTTCGGCCTCCTGAGCTGTCGGTCGACAGGCTGCTCGGCCGAACCGTCGCCATTCTCGGCTACGGGTCGCAGGGCCGGGCTCACGCACTCAATCTGCGGGACCGCGGGTGCCGGGTGGTGGTGGGGCAGCGCGGCGGGTGTCGCTTCGACGAAGCGCGGGCGGCCGGGTTCGAGCCTTTGCCGATCGCCGACGCGGTTTCCGACGCCGATCTGATCGTGATGGCGCTTCCGGACGAGGCGGCGCCGCAGGTGTACGCAGCCCAGGTCCGGCCGCGGCTTCAAGCGGGGCAGGCGCTGGGGTTCATCCACGGCTACAACGTGCACTACGGGCATATCACGGTGCCGCCTGGCGTCGACGTCGTGATGGTGGCGCCCAAGGCCCAGGGCGACGGAGTGCGGCGCGAGTTCGTCGCCGGACGGGGCGTGACGTGCCTGGTGGCGGTGGCGCAGGACGCGAGCGGCTCGGCGCGGAAGACGGCGCTGGCGTGGGCGGCGGGCGTCGGCGGCAACCGCGCCGTCGCGATCGAGACCACCTTTCGCGACGAAACCGAGACCGACCTCTTCGGCGAGCAGGCCGTGCTGTGCGGCGGGCTGACGAGCCTCATCAAGGCCGGGTTCGACACGCTGGTCGAGGCCGGATACCCCCCGGAGCTGGCGTACTTCGAATGCTGCCACGAGGTGAAGCTCATTGCGGACCTGGTCTATGAAGGCGGGATCACGGCCATGCGCGAGCGCATCTCGAACACAGCGAGGTTCGGCGACCTGACACGCGGGCCGCGCGTCATCGGGGCGGCGGTGCGGGCGGAGATGCGGCGCATCCTCGAAGAAGTCCGTTCGGGGAGGTTTGCGGCCGACTGGGCGCGCGAAAGCGCGTCGGGGCTGCGCGAGTTCCGCCGTTTGACGGACGCGGACCGCGCGCACGCGATCGAGAGCGTGGGCGCCGCTCTGCGCGCTGCGATGCAGGCCGCGGACTAGTCGCGACGCGTCCGGCCTGTCCGCGGGCGCGCGATCGCGGCGCGCGGCAGCCCCGCCTACCCGCGCTCCAGGACGCGGCGATACTCGCTGAACTCGTCGGCCGCCTGCTCATCGCTGATCGGCAGCCCGTTCACAAACTGGTGCACCAGCCGGTCTGCGTCCGATGTGAACGACTCCAGCGCGGCGGCGCGCACGGACTCGAAGTCGGCGCGGGTCCCGATGCGCAGCACGCGCCCGGCGTCGAGCATGATCATGCGGTCCGCGATCCGGAAGGCCGAGTCCATCTCGTGCGTCACCACCAGGCTGGTGACGTTGAGCTTCTCGGACAGGTTGGCGATCAGTTCGTCGATCGACGCGCTGGTCACCGGGTCCAGCCCGGCGCTGGGCTCGTCGTAGAACAGAATTACCGGGTCCAGCGCCGTCGCCCGCGCCAGCCCCGCCCGCTTCTTCTGCCCGCCCGACAACTGGGCCGGGTACTTGTCGCGATGGTCCAGCATGTGCACCTGCTGGAGCTTCATCGCCACGACGATGTCGACGACGTTGGGATCGACGTGGGAATGTTCGCGCAGCGGCAGGGCCACGTTTTCCGCCACGGTCAGCGAGTTGAACAGCGCCCCCGACTGGAACAGGATCCCGACCCGCTTGCGCACCTCATCCACCGTGGCCGCATCCGCGCTCAGGAAATCGACTTCCCCGCGGTCGTCCAGCCGGTAGGTGATGCTCCCGGCCGAGGGTTCGATCTCGCCGATCAGGCAGTTCAGCAGCGTGCTCTTGCCGCACCCCGATCCTCCCATGACGACCAGCGTCTCGCCTCGCTGCACGTCGAAGCTGACCCCGTCCAGCACCGTCACGCTCCCGCCGCCCGGCGCCGGGAAGCGCACCACCAGGTCGCGGACGGATAGGATCGGCGCGCTTTCGTGCGGCATGCGCGGGATGATACCGCCCGGGCGCTCAGGGCGCGCCGGCCGGCGCCGCCTCGTCCGGCGCTTGGATGTGGTCCAGCTCGGTGCGCGAGGGAATGTGCACGCCCAGGATCGCGACCAGAATTCCGGGCAGCGCCCAGACCAGTTGGATCAGCCGCACCGCCAGCGCGAACGCAACCGCCTGCGCCGGGCTGGCCAGGCCGGCTTTCGCGAAAAACACCACGTAGGCGTATTCCATGACGCCGATGGCCTGCGGCGGGGTGATCGGGATCGCGGCGATGAGGAAGCCGATCGGCACGTAGATGAGATAGTACGTCATCGTGCCGCGCATCCCCATGGCCTGGGCCATGTAGAACGCGCTGATCATCACGATGAGCTGTAGCGCCAGCGTGTTCAGCAGCGCCAGCAGGACCAGGACCTTGTGCCGCCTCATCGCCACGGTCGCACGCCCCACGCGAAGCAGTTGCTCGCCCGCCGGGAGCCGCGCCACAAGCTGCGGCAGGCGGATCATGTGCCGCAGGCGCCGGCTGAAGACAAACGCCGCACCCACCATCAGCCCCGACACCACCACGGCCAGCGCCCACGCCAGGCCCGAGAACTGCCGCGGATTCGCGCTCAGCGCGATCATCGCGCCCGCCAGCATCACCAGCCCGAACAGCCCCACCACGCGATCCAGAAACACCGCGGTTACCGCCTCGGTCTTGTGATGCGTGAAACGCGTGATGTAGTACGCCTTGATCAGGTCGCCCCCGGTCGTCCCCGGCAGCGCGAAATTGAAGAAGTTCCCCGCATACGACAGCCGTGTCGCCTGCCAGAACGACAGCCGCACGTCCTGCATGGCCAGCATCCAGACCAGCCGCAGCGCCTGAAGCAGCGTCGCGGGAAAGAACACCGCCAGCGCGAACAGCGCCCCGGCCACGTCGATCTCGCGGACGACGGCGGCGATCCCCGGATCGATGTCGGGCTCGCGTGCCCCTTCGACCACGACGTACGCCGCCCCGTCGGCGGGGATCGTCTCGCGCGCCGCGCCGCGCTCGACGATGAACCCGTCTCCTTCGCGCGCGACCAGCCGGACTTTCGAGCCGTCGCGCAGCCTGATCCGGTCGTGCCAGTGCACCGAGAAATAGAGGAATGCCAGCGCGACGGCACACAACACGAGGCGCAGCGTGGTCAGCACCCAGCGTGATCGGCGCTGCTTCATGGTGATCCGATGCGCTCCCGCGCCGCCTGCTCCGGCCTGGCACGCGGCCGCACCACGCGCCGCTGGACCTAGCGCGGCACCTCGTAGACGTCCGCCCACGGTGTGCCGCTCGGCCCACTCGACGGGTGGCACGGCCGCAGGCCGGCGGCCACGAGCCGCCCGACCCACTCCGGCCTGACTTGGGGACTGAAACCGTACGTGCCGGCCAGGCGCCGGATTTCGGCCCAGGAGAATACCACATGCGTGACGCCGCGCGAACGCAGCCACTCGAGGCAGGCGCGCGGGTCGTCATGGGCCTGGGCGAATTCGATCCACGGGTCGCGGTTGAACACCACGCTGTAGTGCTGCCGGCGGTCCACGTAGTACACCGCCGCGTCTCCGACGATCCAGACGTAGGCGTCCGGCGGCGTGGCCCGGTTGACATAGTGCCCCTCGACCAGCGCACCGGTCGCGCCCACGACCTCCGCAAACGGCACGCCGCGGCGAAGCTCCTCCATCCGCAGTGCATTGACCAGGTTGACCCCACCGTCGAACGCCGCCAGGCACCCGAGCGCCCCGACCGCCGCCGCCACGACCCGCGGCCGGAGGCGTGTTGTGCCGCCCACGCACAACGCGAGCGGCACGACCAGCGGAACGGCAAAGCGGCCCGGCATGTGCGTCAGCCCCATCCACACCCCCAGGATCAGCATGACCCAGATCGCGAGAAACGCCGCCCGGCGGCGCTCGACGCCCAGGACGCCCGCAACACCCCCCGCAACTCCCATCCCGAAGATCGCCAGACCGAACATGCCTGTCAGAAACAGCTCCCGCCGCAGCACCAGCCAGCGCGCGTTCGGGTAGATGTCCAGCTCCTTGAGCCGGTGGGCTGCGTTCCATTGCCGCTGCTGGTCGGCGCTCCACGAGGCCCCGCCGAACCACGAATACGCGAACGGGTACACCGGGTTCCCCGTGAACACCGCGTTTCGCATCAGCCACGGCCCGAACGTGACGGCGGCGCCCGCCGCAAAGACGGCGGCGTTGCGCAACCGACTGCGCCATCCACCCGCGCCCGCGACGGCGATGCAGATCGACAGGCCGGCCGCAACCATCGCCGCCGCCGGGTACTTGCAGCCCGCGGCGAACCCGGCCAGCACCCCAGCGGCCAGGTGCGTCGAGCGCGGATTCCGCGCCGTACACGCGGTCAACGGCTCGACCACGAGCCCGGCCGACAGCGTCGCGAAGAACAGCACGCCGTTCTCCACGTACGCCAGGCATCCCAGGAACGCCACCCAGGGCACCGTCCCCATGACCACCGCCGTCAGGATGGCCGGCCAGCCCGGCGCCGCCCACACCGCGGCCGCCGCCACCGCCAGCCATCCGTACGCGGCGTGCAGCAACTGCGACGGGATGGCCGCGTCGTGCGCGTCGCCCATCAGGTGCATCTGGAGCAGATACAACATTTCCAACTGCTGCGGGAAGGACGCGTAGACGTTGTGTGGCAGGAACCCGACCCGCCTGGCCTCGAAATACTCGCGCGGCGACTGTAGGTGGTACTCCAGCACGTCGTAGCCGCCGCCCTCCTCCGACCACAGCAAGCCCGGTGGCAGACACGCGCCCACCCCGCTCACCAGCGCTGACGGTACCAACGCGCACAGCACGACGACGCGCAGCAGCGCATCGAGCGCGGCGATCGTCCCGCACGCGCGGGACGGTTGCCCCGCGCTCCCCGCGCGTTCCGCGTCCCGCACCGCGATCCGCGCCGCGCCAGCCAGACCTCCGGCCCCCAGCAGCCCCCACGCCGTCACGCGGTTCAGACCCCCCGCCACTCCCAGCGCCAGCACCAGCAGGCCAAGCACCCCGCTTCCCAGACCCAGCGCAAGCAGGAGCCCCCGCGCCCGCCCCTGCGCTTCCAATCTCAACCACTTCACGGGCCAGGTGCCCAGACCCGCGGCCGCCGCCAGCGTCGCGCCCGGATAGAGCCCGTCCGTCAGCAATACGAGCCAGACGCGCGGTGCGATCGCGCTGACGCTGATCACGCCGACCGCGGCGGCGAGCAGCAGCGGCGTCCGGGGTTGCACAGCCGCCCTCAGGGGACGCCTCCCTGTTCAGCCTGGAGAATCTCCTGCGCCCGCGAGTCGGCGTTCAATGCGATCGCTTTCTCCGCCGCCGCGATCGCCTCGTTCCGGCGTCCCAGGGCTGCGTAATTCGCCGCCAGGTCGGCCCATACCGCCTCATCCTTTGACAGTGTCTGTACCGCGTATTCGAGCGCCTCGACCGCCGCGGCCGGCTCCTTGCGGGCCGTGAGGATGGCGCCGAGCCGCCGGTGAAGGTCCACGTTGAACAGGTCAATCTCGATCGCGCGGCGAATGCATGCCTCCGCGCGCTCCGCGTTTCCGGCGGAAAGTGCGAGCTCCGCCAGTCGCAGCAGCGGTTCGATGGAACCGCGGTCCCCGTTCGCCCACGACGCCAGGTGCGGATAGGCTCCCTCCGCGTCGTTCGCCGCGAGGTACATCCGGGCCAGCGCCGCATGAGCCGGCGTGCAATGCGCGCACCGCGCCAGCGCCGCCTGATACAGCTCCACGGCGTCGTTCGGACGCTGCATGCGCACCGCGAGGTCGGCGGCCTGCGCCAGGACGGCCGGATCGTCGCGCGCGATCTCCAGCAGTGCGTCCGCGCGCTGCACCAGACGCGCCACTCGCTCCTGCTCCTCCTGTTGGGTCGGTGGCCCGACGCCGGCCGGCGGCAGCAGCACCGCCGCCCGCAGCGCGTCCGGTTGCCGCTCGTCGATTCCCAGGGCCGACTCCGCCAGCCGCGCCGCTTCGGCCTCCTCGCCCTGGACGCGGCGCGTCTCCGCCAGCATGCCCAGCGCGTCGGCGTCGCCCGCGTTGGCCGCGACTCGATCGGCCAGGGCCGCGGACCCGGGGTAGCGCCGCTCCGGGAATCCCCATTCCTTCACCTGCCGCCCCAGCCACTCGTCGAACGCCACAAGGAACTCGCCCGCGTCGAGGCCCAACACTTCCCGGAGCGCGGCCGACTCATTGGGTGCCGTCGCGCATGCCTCGATCAGCCGGTTCACCGCCGGCTGGCCCCAGCGCTGCGTCACGAAATCGGCCATCAGACGCGCCTGCCCATACGCCCGCTGCACACCCGCGGCCCGTCCGACGAAACGCGCGTCGATCTCCTCCACGGACGCGAGTTCCCGCGTTCGGTAAAGGTCATGCGCCGTCACGCACTCATCCCACTCCAGCCCCGAGCCCTGATGCAGCACGGCCAGGCCCTCCGTCAGCCAGCGCGAGATGCGGCCGCGGCTCTTGCCGAGCGTCACCGTGTGGATGAACTCGTGCCGCAGGCAGTCTGCCCACGGGTACGAGGTCGGCCGCCGGGCCGCGGGGGACACCACGGCGATGACCGGACCGGTCGATGCACCCACCGTGGCCACCCACGGTCGCCCGCTGATGCGCGTCGAGAACTGCCCGTGCGTCGGGAAAACCTCGATCAGCGTCTTGCCCGGCGGTCGGTGATCAAAGAGCGCCGTTGCGTCGGCATAGGCGCGCTCCAGCACGGGCGGGACGAAGCGAGGGATCAGCGCTTCGCGCGGGTCATAGCGCAGGATGAAGTGCTCGATTTCGAGCGTCGCCAGCCGCTCGATGTCGGCCAGCAGGTTCACCAGATTGATCAGGCGCTGGTTGTAGGGGTCGAGCTTCCGCGCCTTGCGCAGCGCCTCGCCTGCCGCGCGCTCCTCCCCACGCATCATCAGAAGGTCCCCCAGCTCGATCGCGTGCCGCGCCTCCCCCGGGTCGAACTCCACCGCCGCCTCGAATCGCCGCTGCGCCTCGTCCAGTCGCCGCATCGCCAGCAGCGCCCGCCCCAGCGTTCCCTCCACGACGGCGCTCCGCGGGTTCACCGCCGCTGCCCGTTCGAGGTAGGACTGGGCGGCGTCGTCGCGGCCGAGCTGCGTGCACGCCGCCGACGCCAGCGCCAGCGCCTCCAGGTCGCGCGGGTTCACCGCCAGCAGCCGGTCCGCTGCCGCCAGCGCCTGCTGCGCCCGGCACTGGCCGAGGCGCACGTCGGCCAGTCCGCGCAGCGCGCCTGCATGGGCCGGGTTCAGCTCCAGGGCCTTGAGCAACGCGGCCTCCGCCGCGTCCGTCTCGCCGCGGCGCGCCGCCACGAGCGCCCGCCCCACATGCGCGTCGGCGGCCCTCGGGTTCATCCGGAGGACCGCGTCGAAGTCCGCTCCGGCCTCGATCAGGTTGTGTTTGTCGGCCAGCAGCTCCGCCCCCACCAGCCGCGCCAGCCAGCGGTCCCGGTGCCGGCTCTCGTACATCGGCTGGAGCACCCGGTGCAGGATCGTGCGCGTCCGCTGCGGCGCGTCCTCGCCCGGCTTGAGGTCCAGCGCGATGAGCATCGCCCGTGCCAGCCACGCCCGTCCGGCCGCGTCGTCCGGCCACGCAGCGGCCTTCATGCCCGCCACCGGCTCGACCACCGACAGCGCCTCCTCCCGCCGGCCGATGGCAACCAGAATCGCGCCCGCCCGCGCCGCCGCCTCCACCCGACGGGCGTCGGTCTTGAGCACCGCGCGGAAGCAGCTCACCGCCTCCTCGTACGCTCCGACAGCGGCCAGGGCGGCGCCGCGCGCGGTCAGAAGGTCGGCGTCGATCGCGGACTGAATCGCCGCGGGCGCCGCGCCCAGCGCGTCAAGCCGCGCCAGGGCGTCGCCGGGCCGGCCCATCTCGATCAGGCAACGCGCCACGCCCGCCGTCGCGCGCCGCCGCGCTTCGACCGCGTCCGCGCCGGCTTCGCCCGCCGCCCTCTCGTACGACTCGATCGCAAGCTGGTAGAACGACTGCTGATAGCGACGATCCGCCTGCTCGAAGGCGTCGCCATCCGCGCGGCGGTCCGCAGCGGCGGCCGCGATCGCGGCGGCCGCCAGCACCGCCGCACGAACCGGCCGCGCGATGCGTCCCGCTTCCCGCTTCCCGGTTCCCTGTTCCCTCATGCCACCCCGAATAGTACCATGCGCGCCGCAGGGGCGCGTGTCCGCCGCTTCGGGCCAGGAGCTGCTTGTGTCGCATTACATCGCCGAACCGTGCATCGGCACGAAGGATACTGCGTGTGTCAACGTCTGCCCGGTGGACTGCATCCACCCGCGAAAGGACGAGCCGGACTTCGCCAGCGCGGAGATGCTCTACATCGATCCGGATACGTGCATCGACTGCGGCCTGTGCGTGGACGAGTGCCCGGTGAAGGCGATCTTCCCGGAGGACGACCTGCCCGCGCAGTGGAAGGCCTACATCGACAAGAACAAGGAGTACTACGCGCGGGGCAAATGAGACTCGCGTGCGGCGGCGCGACGGCCGCGATTCGCCGCGCGGCGGTCCGGCTCAGACGCCCGGTCCCGTGTTGAGCATGGCCGCCAGCTCGGCCAGCTTCTTCTCGCCGGGCGTCAGCTCACGCTCCGGGGGAATTGCCACGCCGGTCTTCCTGTCCACCACCGCCTGCATCCCGGGCCGGATGCGCGTCTCGGTCGCGCCTTCTCCCTGACGGTCCTGACGCCACCACCGATCGATGATCTGCTCCGGTTCGCACCCTTCCCCGCCGCGCGACCACAGCCCGAAGAAGTCCACGTCCCCGCTTCGCGGCAGCTTCGGCGGCAGGTCGATCAGCGTACGCATCGGCATCATCACCGCGTCGCCGATGATGAACCCCTCCCCCGGGCGCAGGCTCGGAAGCAGGTTGATCAGGTCCCGGAACTGGTCGGCCACCACGCGCGCGGCGTACTCCTGGTCGTCCGGGTTGTTCATGCGCATCAGCACCATGCTGTTGCACTGGCTCAGGATCGTCTCGCTGATCTCGCTCGGGCGCTGGCTGACCACCATCGCCGACACCCCGTACTTGCGCCCCTCTTTGGCCACCTTCTCGACCGCGTCGCGGGCGAACGTCCGCCGCCCGCGCGCATCGCGGAACAGGTAGTTGTGCGCCTCTTCGTAGACCAGGAGCGTCGGCTGCCGCACTTCCGGCGGCGACCAGAAATTGAAATCGAACAGCGTCCGCGTCAGGACCGCCACCGTGATGTCCACCATCTCGAACGGCAGCCCCGACAAGTCCACGATGGTCAGGTTCCGCCGCGGCTCCGTCTGCCCCAGCATCTGACGCACCACGTGCGACACCGAGCGGCTCAGCTCCGCCGGCGTCATGTCCGCCCGAATCCGGTCGCGCAGAAATGCGTTGTTCCGCGCTTGCCGCAACGGGTTCAGCAGAAAGTCGTAACGCCGGTCCTGCAACCGCGTCTCCAGCAGGTTCACCATCCCCAGCAGGCGCCCGTGATACGTGGCATGCGGTATTTCGCCCTCCGCGTTCCCCGCGTTGAACTCCATTTCCTGCGTCATGAGCAGCAGCTCCTGCTGCTCGGGTGGAAGGCTGCGGTACGGCAGCCGCGCAAACGCAAAATTCTCGGTGCCCAGGATGTATCGCGCCGCGTTCATGTTCGTCGCGTACGTCTTGAGCTGGTCCAGCGAGTAGTACACCGGCGTGTCGATCGTGTACTCGTTGATGAGCCCGAGCTGATCGGCCGCCGGGCGGCGCAGCTTCTCGAACGCCGAACGCAGGAAGATGAGCTGCGCGTTCAGGTTCTGCGGGTTGTTCGGGTCCACGAACAGCTTCTCGAACTCCTCGAACCGCAGCATCCAGTAGGGCAGCACCAGGTTTCGGTCGGACAGGTAGGTGACGTTCGCGTCCGGCTTGCCGTCGGCGCCCGAGAACGCTTGCAGGTATTCCCCGTGCATGTCGAACATCACGACCTGCGCGTGCGGTAGCCGCAGCGTCTCGTGCAGGATTTTGGCCGTCGTCACCGACTTGCCCGACCCGCTGTTGCCCATCACCGCCACGTGCTTGGCGAAGAACTCCTTGCCCAGCACCTTCACCTGGAAGTCGGGGTCCACGGCGAACTTGCCCATCGAGAACGCGCGCCGGGCGTTCTTGCCCGCCAGGTCGTCGAAGCTCCCGAACAGCAGCTCGAAGTCCTCGTCCACACCCAGCCGCACTACGTCCCCCAGCGTCGGGTATTCGGATACGCCGCGGCTGAATCGGTCGTGGCGGATCGTGCCCAGGAGCTGCACGGTCATGGCCACCCGCTTGGGCGCCTCGGGCTCGGGCGTCGGCTCGATCTCGCCCCGCGGTCCGACGCGGACGATGTACCCCACCAGGATGGCCTTGCCCACCGGGATGGTGACGTACGACCCGAGCCGGCCGACGCGATGCTCGGTCCCGTGGTATTGCAGGCGCAGGTTTGCCAGCGTGATCTGCACTTCGATCGTGTCGCCCTCGACGGCGATGACGTGACCGACCTTGAGCGGGTCCATGCGGCCTCTCCTGCGTACGGGGCGACGCGACGTCCGAAAAAATCCGGGCTGGTCGTGCCCGCTTCACTGCGGCGCGCTCCCACCCCAACTATCGTGCGATTGACGCTCAGAAATGCCGCTTCGCGCCGCCGCCGGTAGCCGTTTTTTTCGTTGACCGCGACGAGCCGCGCTGCGTATGCTGAACGTTCTTCAGACCGATGAACCGGTTCAAGTGAGGGAGAATCAGCATGCGAAGGACGTTTGCAGTTCTGGCAACGCTCGCGAGCGCGTCGCTCGCCACGGCTCAGCTTGTGGTCGGTGTCGACAACACCTCCACCAACATCGAAATCTACGATTTCTCAACGAACTCCTATCTGACTCCGTTCTCCGTCGGCATCGGCATCCGCGGCATGGCCGCCGACGACGCCAACCGCCTGCTTTATTTCACGAGCGGGTCGCGGCTCTACTCCGTCGCCTACGACGAGCCGCACACGCTGACCGACATCGCCGCCTTCAACGGCGCCGTCACGTCGATTTCCGGCGGGCTCGCATTCAACCCGAACACCGGGTTGCTGATCGCTTCGACCACGTCGAGCTTCTACAGCGTCGATCCCGCCACCGCGACCACGACCCTGCTCTGGTCGGTCGGCGCCGGCGATTTCGGCGGGCTCGACTATGACGCCTCCACCGGAAAGCTCTACGCCACCAACGACAGCACCAGCACCTCCGGCGGGCTCACCGGCCGGGGACTTTATGAAATCGACCTCAGCGTGCCCTCCGCGGTTGAAGTCGTCGATTACCCGGAGAAGACGCCCGGAACGCCGGACACGGACATCGATGGCATGGCCGCCGCCAACGGCAAGCTCTATCCCTGCGCCGACGAGACCAACTGGGCCTACATCTACAACCTCGGCACGCCCGGCTATGAGACCCCCATCGCCCAGCCCTTCGGCACCGACAAGGTCTTCAGCGGCGCCACCTGGGCCCCGGGCATCCTGGTCGGCCTCGACTTCGACGTCCGCGTCAGCAAGACCGCTGCCGTCGGCTGTCCCCTCGGCGTCGGTGACACCGTCACCTACACCATCGCCGTCAAGAACAACGGCACGGTCGACGTCACCGGCGTCACCGTTACGGACACGCTTCCGGCCGAGGTCGACTTCGTCTCCGTCGATCCGCCGGGCTCGCACAGCGCTGGTGTGATCACCGCCAACATCGGGACCCTCACCGGCGGGCAGGTGGTCAGCTTCAACGTCGTCGTCACCGTCAACTCGGTCGGCGCCATCGCCAACACGGCCGACGTCACGCTGAACGAGACCGACCCCGTGCTTACCAACAACACCAGCACCGCCACCGTCAACGTGCTCGACACCTCGCGCGTTGCCACCGGCGTCTACTCCAACATCGCCACCGCCGCCAACAGCGACGTCCCGGGCATCCCCGGCGCGAAGTTCGAGAACTTCGACCGGCCCTACCTCAGCCCGTCCGGCAACTACTGGGTCTTCAGCGGCGACACCAACGGCGCCACCACGGTTGACGAGTTCATCCTCCGCTCAGACTTTTCTTCCGGCACGGTGATTGTCCAGGAAGGCACCACCGCCACCACGGACGCCGACCTGGTCGGCCTCGTGGACCAGAAGCTGTCCGTCAATGACAGCGGCGACGTTGCCTTCGCCACCAACACCGACGCCGCCACCGCGTCCGACGAAATCCTCGCTGTCTGGAGCGGCGGCACCGTCACCGCCGTCGCCCGCGAGGGCAACCAGGTGCCCGGCATGGCGGTCGGCGTCCTCTACGGCATCGACCTCCACAGCGCCAACCTCTTCGCCAACGGCAAGACCGGCTTCACCGGGTCCATCGCCGGCGCCGCGACCGGGTCGGCCGTCTTTGCCGACAACGGCGAGACCGTCATCGCCCAAAGCGGCGTCACCGTCCCTGCCGGTCAGGCCGGCGGCGCAACCGAGACCTGGGAGACCTTTGACTCCGGCGACACGTTCTTCAACTTCGACGGCTCGCATCACATGATGGAAGGGAACCTCACTGGCGCCACCACCGGTGACGACGCCGCCGCCGTCGACGGCACCATCGTCGTCCAGGAAGGCTCCATCGTCCCCGGATCCGGCTTCAGCTCCCCGGCCGACCAGGCCACGCCCCTCGATCAGGTCAACATGCAGGCCGACGGAACCTGGTTCGCCCGCGGCGACAATGACGACGACCAGGACTGGGTCCTCAAAAACGGTGCCGTCATCGCCAAGTCCGGCGACCCCATCGTCACCCCGTCCACCGGCGAGACCTGGGGCGACTCCAGCTTCGCCGCCACCTTCTTCCTCAACCTCAGCAACGCCAACGGCGACACCGTCGTCGGCGGCGTCACCGATGCGGCCGATGATCTCGCCAACGCCGTCCTCGTGCTCAACGGCACCACCGTAATCTCGCGCGAGAACGACCCGGTCGACGTCAACGGGGACGGGACCTTCAACGATGACACCTACATTCGCACCTACGGCAATGACGACGTGATCATGACCAACGACGCCGTCTACGTCGTCGTCACCCTGCGGAACTCGGACGGCTACTGCGGTGGCGGGAACGCCGACATCGGCGACGCCATCGTCCGCATCCCGCTCCCCGGGGGCGCGCCGTGCGAGCCGTGCGACACCAACTGCGACGGCTCCATCAACGGACAGGACATCGGCGGGTTCATCGACGCGCTCAGCGGAAACCCGGACCCCTGTTCGCCCTGCAACAGCGACGCCGACGGAAACGGGTCCGTCAACGGGCAGGACATCGACGAATTCATCGCCTGCCTGGCCCCGTGATGCGCTGAGCCGCGATTCGTCGCTCGCAGTCCATTCGCGTCGGAGCGCCGCACTCGTGCGGCGCTCCGACGTCCTTTTCAGACCGATTGGCCGCGCGTCACGGGCAGCGCCAGTGCCACTGGAACCGCACCGGCGCCTGTCCATACGAATACGCGTTCTCCGCGTTGAACGTGTTGTGCGGGTCGCCCCCGAACGTCCCCCATTCCACCGGCCCCACCGCGCCCGTCGCGTAGCACTGCATCATTCCGTCGTCATCACAGATCAGAAGCTCCAGCCGCTGGTCCCCGTTCACGTCCGCCACCACCGGCGAGCATTCCACCGCGGCGTTGTGCCGGTACCGGGCCAGCGTCCGGCCCTGGTCGCTCACCACCGTTACCAGCCCGCCGCGCGATCCGTCCCCCAGTCGCTCCGACGCCGCCAGCACGACGTCGCTTCGTCGGTCGCCGTCCAGGTCCGCGATTGCCGGCGAACCCCACGTGTTCCCCGGAGCGGGCACCCGCCACACCAGCCCGCCCTCGTTGAACGCGCACAGCGAGTTCGCGCTCGCCGTCCCGCTGCTGCCCACGCACGCAAGCAGCAGCCGCGGCTTCCGCGCCGTCAGGGTGCGCGGCGTGGCGAAGACGTTGACGGTGGGCCTCAGCGCCAGGGTCGGGCCCAGGACCGGCTCCATGTCCTCCCCATCGATGCGGAACAGCCACACGGCGCCGGCCCGGGTCGCCGCCGCAAGCGTCAGCCCGGCGAAGTGCCGCGGATCGCAGGCCACGATCGCGCCGCGCTGGTCGCCGTTCAGCGAGCGCAACGGCCCGCGCCGCCTTCCCGTACGCCGGTCCAGCCGCGCGACCGCGCCGCCCGCCGTCGAGGCGATGATCTCCATCGCCTCCCCTCCTCCCGGTGCCAGCGCCAGCCCCGCTCGGTGTACGGTCTCATCACCGCCGTCCTCACCCAGCGGCGTCACCCACAGCGTCCGGCCGTTCACGCCGCTCAGCGCGACCACCCTGTTGCCCCGCGCCATGACCACGGCGTCCAGCACTCCGTCGCGGTTCACGTCCGTCGCCAGCGGTGGTGAGGTCGCCGCCGGGCCGACGCGCGCCTTCCAGATCAACTCCCCGTCCGGCGTGACGCAATAGCAGTACCCGTTCTGGCAGCTCGCAAACAGGCTGTCGTCGGCCGTTGACAGGCCGACCAGCTCGCGCAGCCCGGGGTCGGCCGGGCGGAAGATGAGCGCTGCCTGCCCCGTAGAGCCGTCGACGCGCACCACTCCCTCCGCCTCGTCTCCCCGCTCCCCGAGCGTCCCGCCCAGCGACGCCACGAATACGCTTCCGTCGATCGGGATCACCGTCGAGAACCAGGATGTGAGGCCGACCGGCGCGCTCCAGAGCGGCTCAAGTTGCACCCGGTTGCGTGTCGCCCAGACGTCGGCAGACGCGGACGCCTGTTCCCTCAACCAGGCGTTCCAGTCGTCGCCTCGGTCGCCGAAGTCGCAACCGGACAGGTGCGCCAGCAGGGCTCGCACCCGCGCGTCCCCCAGCGGGTAGCGCGCCACCAGCCGCCGAACCACCTCGTCTCGCTGCACGGCCGACAGTGCCGCCTCCCACGCGCGCAGCCGCGCACCGGCGTCAGCCAGGACCTGGGACGGCGTCAGCTCCAGACCGCGCGCGATCAACCGTGCAAGCCGGTATTCGAACCAGAGGCGCCCCGCTCCCCACACCAGCGCCAGAACCAGCGCGCAGGCCGCCACGGCGATCGTCAGGCGCCAGACCCGGCCTCGACGCGACGGGCGACGGCCAGTGCGGTTGGCGCCTCGCGCCGGCACGCGCGGATTCTCCGACTGCGGAAACGGTCCGGCCCGCGCCGCGGGCCGGTGGCAAGTTCGTTATTTGGGCCGCTCGCCCAGCTCCGCGCGGCGGGTCAGGTCCTTGCGGCGCGACATGACGTAGTCGTCGGCGCGCGCGATCAGCCCGACGAACTCGCCGCCCGCGATCAGCGGGTGCTCGCTGCCGGGTCCGGCGATGTTGCGGTATTGCAGCTCGCGCCACGCGTAGCGACCCAGCCCGGTGAGAGTCCAGTTGACACCGCTGCGGATGCCGATCGCCCGGCACACCATGTACGCCACGCGGGAGCGGTCCAGGCAGGCCTCCGCCGCGAGACGCCAGCTCCGATCCACGACTCGCCTCGCCGCCAGCGCCGCCGTCAGCGACTCGAAGTCACCCGCGAACGACTCGCCTTTCCACAACGCGTAGATCACCCGATAGCCTGTCTCGGCCGTGACGAGCGGTTGCTGCGCCGCGTACGCCAGCAGCTCGGCGCTGCCGGCCTCGACCGCCGGCTGCGAGGTCGCGCCCCGCGGCAGGGTGACGTGACACCCGGCCGCCAGCAACGCCTGCACGGCGCAGAGCGCCGCCGTGGCGACGGGCCGCGCGGACGCGGTTCGAGGTGCGCGGCGCATCAGAAGCTCCAGGTAAGCCCGGTGAAGAACGTCTGCCGCGTGTCGCGGTCGGAGTAGGCGCTGCCGGGAAAGAACACGCCCCAGCGCGCCGTCCACGACACGTCCGAGGCCAGACGCCAGTTGACGAAGGTGTCCATCTCCCAGCCGAGGAACCCGCTGCGCCGGTCCGCCGTCGGGTCGCTGATCGCTCCGGCGCGCTGGTTCTTGTGATACAGGAACGCGTTGGCTCCCACTTCCAGATCGCGGAAGAAGTCGTTCTCGTCGAGCGGCGCCAGCGACCCGCCCATCCGCCAGACGTGGAGGTTGCTCAGGGACGGGCCGGCGTTCAAGCCCGTATCGCGGAACCCGAACCCCACGAACCCCGTGTCCTCGCGGTCCAGCGTGTTGCCGCCCAGCGCCCCGGTCGGATTCGCGTAGCGCCCGCCGTCCCCGCTGGCAAACAAGTACTCCGCCGCGATCCGCGGCCGCATCGCACGCTGGAACAGGTACTCCAGCCCCGCGTCCCACGCGAAGGCCTCCACGCGGTCGCGCCGCACGAAGTCGCCGTCGCCGAAGCTGCGTCCCTGCTCGAACACGGCCTCGGCCCAGTACATCAGGTTGGCGCTCAGCGACCCGCGCGAGCCGAAGCCGAAGTACTGCGTGTCGTAGCTGTATTCCTGGAACCAGTCCTCGTACCGCTCGTCTGTATGGTCCTGGTTCCAAAGCGCGTAGACGAATGGCACGTGCCGCTGCAAACCGGTATAGCTGGCCTCGACGCCGTAGAAGCGGCGGTTGCTGTGGTCGGCCACGCGCGGACTGCGGTCGACGTTCGGGAAGCTCCCGATCGTGCGGCCCAGCAGCCCCCGGACGCGGATGTCGGTCAGCTTGACGTCGAGCGTAACCGCGTCCAGCGGGAGGTCCAGCGCGAACCCGGTGCCCAGGCGCACGTCCTGGCGCCCGATGCGCACCGACGCCTGAAACCGGTCGCCCGGTTGCGTCAGACGCAGCGCCCGGCCGACGTTGACCTGGTACCAGGCGCGGTCGAAGTTGGGACCCTCCCAGTCCTGCTGAAGGTCGAACTCGTCGCCCCGGTTGAAATAGGAATAGTTCAGGCGCATCCGCACGAACGCCTCGTGCGCGCCCTGGTCCGCCGTGATCCGCGACCACACCGCCAGCCCCGGTCGCTGGAGCACGCGCGACGATTGCTCGCCGTCGTCGATGTGGAACGTGAAGTACTCGAACCACCCGCCCCACTGGACGTCCACTTGCTCGTTGAGCGGAGCGACCCGGGCCCGTTCCTCCCGCGCCGCCTGCTCCAGCATCCGCCGCTGCTGAATGAAGCTCTGCGTTTCCTGCCGCTCCTGACCACTCGCCTGGGCCAGGCCCCATCCCGCCACCAGCAGCGGGAGCACCCCCCCGCGCGGCAGCAGGCGGTGCCGCGCACGGCGCGTCCGGGCGTATGGGTGTCGCGAGTGTAAGCCGTCCACGCTGGTCAGAATCGCGTCGGTTGAATGGGCCCGCGCACCTGTCCGAACCGGCGACCGCGCGTCTGATTCCACCGGCCCGGGCATCGGTGCGCAACGACGCCCCATAGCATGCTTCTGAATCGGTTGCATGTCAATCGGGCTTGACCCCCGCCGCCCCACGGCGCGCATCCCGAATTCTGCTCGCATCCGCCTCCGCACGGCTGCGGACACCCGCGACACCCGGCCGCCTGCAACGTACGATGTTCACCGGGACGCCCAGGCACGGCGTAAAAAAGGGTCCCCCGCATGTCGCCCAGGGAACGAGAGGCGCTCCAGCAGGCCGCGATGGACTACCTCGCCGGACAGCTCGGTCCGCGCGCCCCGCAGCGGCTGACGTTCGAAGGCGCCTTCGACGAGCATCCCGTCGACGACGAGGGGCGCGTGGCCGTCTTTTCGTTCGAGCTGTCCGACGGGCCCGTCGCGTGCCCCGGCACGTCGCGTGACCCCGGCCCGCGCATCTCCGTCGGTTTCACCGAGCCGGCCGCTCACGCCACAGGCCAGCGCCACTACGTGGTCATCGGTCAGACCGAGCCGACCTACTTCCCCGCCTACGGTCTGCGGGCCGACGACGCCTACAGCTTCCACCTCGGCACACGCTACATGCTGCGGCTGGAAGTGCGGCGCGTGGAGGAGTTCGTCGAGCCGCGCGACGCGCGCCAGCGCGTGGTCGAGCTGCTCCGCGAGCACGCGCCCGGAGCGGCTCTCCGCGTCGAGCCGGCGGCGTTCTTCGACTGCGACGGCCAGTGCTACGCGGTCTACCGCGCCCGCGTGGGCGACGTCGATTATTACGCGCTAGGCGCGGACTGCCCGCCTGGGTTCTATCAACTCACGCAGTACCCGCCGCAGACGGCCCTGCGCCTGCACCTGGGAAAGCTGCTGCGCGCCGAAGCCCGCGGCTGACGCGCGCATTCGGCGCACAAGATCGCCGCGGGCCGAACCCATCGACCCGCGGCGACGCGCGGTTGGCCGATCGCCAGGATCGGCTCACGGTTCAAGGCGGCGGCGCTCCGCCGTCCGTGGCCTCGCCGGCGCCTCCGCCGTAGCCATACGGCGACTCGTTGCCCAGCGGTTGCAGCGTGACCACCGACGTCTCGTTGAAGTTCGGCACGGTCGCCGCTCGAACGCCTTCCGACGTCACGGCATACGCGTCGTCGCCGATGAACACCGATCGCGTCCACGCGATGTACGAGTACCCGCCGCCCACGTCGATCGCGACCGAGTCCATCCGCCCAAGCTCCTCGAATCCGCTCGTCGCGTCCACGCGGAACACGAGGATCCCCTGGAACGTCTGCCGATAGTCCCACGGATCCGCTCCGCTGCCGAACAGCGTCGCGGGAATGGCCATCAGCCCGCGGCTCTCGAAGTATGTGAACGCCTTGTGATCTCCGCTCACTTCCGAGTAGCTGCCGTAGCCGCCGATCGTGGCCTGCTCCACCACCGCCGGGTTGTCCATGTCCGTCACGTCGAACAGCGATATCTGAATCCCGAACGGTACCGCCGTGCCGTCCGGCGCCGTCGATCGCCCCACGCCGATCAGGTGGTTCGGGCCCAGCGGGTGCAGGTACTCGCTGAAGCCCGGCACTTTCAGCTCGCCGCGCAGCCGCGGCGCGCTCGGCGTGGTGAAGTCGATCGCGAACAGCGGGTCGATCTGCCGGAACGTCACCAGGTAGCCGCGCGATCCCAGGAACCTCGCCGAGTAGATTCGCTCCCCGGGCGCGATGTTGCGGATCTCGCCCACCACGTTCAGCTTCCCGGCGTCCTCCGCCAGCACGAAAACCGCGTTGTACGGCAGGTCCGTCGCCGGCGGGGGTTCGGTCGGCGTCTCGTCCGACGACGTCGTCGCATCGTCGTCCGGCGCCGTGCCGTCGTCGGACGTCGCCCCGCCAGAGCCGGCCGCGCTTCCGGAGCCCGTCGAGCCGGAACCGTTGTCCTCGGCGCCGCTCGCGTCGATCACCGCCACCATCGGTCCGCCCGGCTCGGCCACCATCCAGCCGCCGTTGGCCACGTGCGCCGCCACGCGCAGATACCCGCCGTCCTCGTCCATCGAGAACTGGTTCAGCGGCCGGCCGGCGAACGTCCCGCTGGCCACGTACCGCGCCGCGCCGTCGTCGTCATAGGCCAGCTTGTGTACGGTCGTGTTCTCGCGGTAGCCCCACCAGTCGTACGTCGTGTCGGTCAGGTAGACCGCGCCGGTCGACGCGTACAGCACCCCCACGTTGGCCATCACCGCCACCGAATGCACGATCGTCTCGAGGTTGTTGGCGTCCAGCGTCACGACCGCACTCATGTCGTAACCTTCCGGGATCGTCGGGCAGTACCACTGCGCCCACTCCACCATCGCCCCCGCGCCGCCCGCCCTTCGCACCTGCGGCATCACGTCCTCCAGCGTGCTGCTCTCGATCTGGCCTCGCGTCGCGCCCGGCGGGAACTCCGGCGTCACCCGCAGCACCACGATCAGCCGCTCCCCGACCAGCCGCGAGTTGACGATCTGCCCGTCCAGCTCCACGCGCCGCACCGTGCTCGGCGCCGCGGGGTCGCTTACGTCGATCTCGTAAAGGACGGCCTGCGGCGCAAACCAGATCGGGTACCAGGCCATGTCGTGGCCGCGGAAGGGCACGCCGTCGGCGTCGCCGTACGCCGCGCTCAGCAGGAGCACCTTGGAGCCGAACAGGTACATCGAGTCGATGTACTCGCTGTCCGGCAGGACGAGTTGACCGATTTCGGCCAGCTCCGCCCGGGGCGCGGCCTTGACGACCCGCAGGCTGCCGCGGCGAGCGACAAACAGGTAGGTCCCATCCGTCTTGAGTACGTCGGCCTCGTCGACGCCGGCGGTCTGAATATTGGTTCCGGTAAAATCGCCCCCCGCGTCTCCCGAGCCGTCATCGCCGGTCGATTCGTTCGACGCGGAGTCGCCGGCCGCTCCGCCCGCCGCGGTATCGCTTTCGAAGCTGGTCGGGCTTGCGGGCGGTGCGCCGCCGCGGGAGTCACCGCTGGCGCTGTTGGCGAACATCTGCTCGCCGCCGAACGCGGTGGATTGAAGCGCCTGATTCTTGAAATACGCCAGGAGCTCGTCGGGCGAATTGAACGACTTCAGGGCTGCGGTCCCGGTCGGTCGCTTGCCGCGATCGGTGGGGTTGGGATTCGGGGTGGGGTTGGGATTGGGGTCCGGTAGGAGCGGGCATCCGCCGGCGATCGACAGTAAGATCATGAGTGACAATGAGATACGAACAAGCGTTCCGGTCGCAATTCTCATGGGGCGTCTCCACCGGATGGACCGAACGCAAAGCGCGTCGGCCGAACTACATTATATGGCTGACTCTGGCGGCGGACAGGGCGGCCGCCGTTGACACAGCGCCGCCGGGCCGGAGGCCTCACACGGGGCGACGACGTGAAAAATGTATCGGCAGGGGGGTTGCAATGCGCAGACGGACCGCTAAGATGAGTGGCCCGTCGCAAGGCGGGAAGATCTTTGACAAGTGAACAGTGGATGAGAGCCGCGAACGTGTGACGCGGCTGGTTCGGCTGCAAGACCGAACGAGCCGCGCAATCCGCAAGGGCAGCGACTGTCCTTGAGGGTGTGTAAGCGGTCCGCGCAAAGCGGTCCGCGTGGTTCCCCGCATGCAGGCGGGGTTCCGCGAAACCCAAAGCCAGATTCACGGGCGCTTACCGGCGTCCGAGAACTCAAAACTCTTTGAAGAGTTTGATCCTGGCTCAGAACGAACGCTGGCGGCGTGGCTAAGACATGCAAGTCGTACGGGACGTGTAGCAATATGCGTCTAGTGGCGGAAGGGTGAGTAATGCATGGGTAACGTACCTCGGACACGGGAATAACAGCGGGCCGCAAGGCCCTTTGCGAAAGTGCTGCTAATGCCCGATGATGTCTCCGGGTCGCATGGCCTGGAGACCAAACGCGGGGACCGCAAGGCCTGCGGGTCTGAGAGCGGCCCATGTCCTATCAGCTAGTTGGTGAGGTAACGGCTCACCAAGGCAACGACGGGTAGCCGGACTGAGAGGTCGGTCGGCCACATCGGGACTGAGACACTGCCCGGACACCTACGGGTGGCTGCAGTAACGAATATTGGGCAATGGGCGCAAGCCTGACCCAGCGACGCCGCGTGCAGGACGAAGTCCTTCGGGATGTAAACTGCTGTGAGGTCCTAGCAAGCGAGCGGGTGAATATCCCGCGTAGTTGAGCAGGGCCAGAGGAAGCCACGACTAACTCTGTGCCAGCAGTCGCGGTAAGACAGAGGTGGCAAGCGTTGTTCGGATTCATTGGGCTTAAAGCGCGTGTAGGCGGCCCTTCAAGTGCCTTGTGAAATCCCCACGCTCAACGTGGGAATGGCTGGGCATACTGCAGGGCTTGAGGTCGGTAGAGGTGCCTGGAACTCTAGGTGGAGCGGTGAAATGCGTAGATATCTAGAGGAACGCCTGAGGCGAAAGCGGGGCACTGGGCCGATTCTGACGCTGAGACGCGAAAGCGTGGGGAGCAAACAGGATTAGATACCCTGGTAGTCCACGCCGTAAACGATGCACACTAGATCCGGGAGGCACTCATCGCAGTCCGGGTCGTAGCAAAAGTGCTAAGTGTGCCGCCTGGGGAGTACGGCCGCAAGGCTAAAACTCAAAGGAATTGACGGGGGCTC